>NZ_LZLV01000027.1 GCF_001673405.1 Mycobacterium sp. 1245111.1
CAGGGCGTGCCCTTGATCGCCTCGTGCACGGCTTTCTTGATCGGCGCGATGTGGCTGATGCCCTCGGGGGTGGCGGGGTCGCCCTCGTGCGAGATGATCAACCGGACGGCGTGCCCGTTGGGTGAGATGAACTGTTTGAGACCTCGCGCGAAGTCCGGGCTTTTGAACGCCTCGGGCGGAAGGTAGAACGTGTCATCGTTCTTCGACTTGTCGAACGCGTGACCCATCGCATTCGCATTGGAGCTCATGTCGTCCATCTGATTGAAGATCCCGGACATGGTGCTGTGCATCGTCAGCATCATCGTCCGCATGTTCTCCATGCTGTCGATCATCGGCGGGAAGTCCGTGAGCAACTGGGGCATCAGCGCATCCAGCTGACTGAAGTCGTTGATCAGTATCTGGAACTTGTCGTCGATCTCGTCAATGCCGTCGACCGCGTCGAAGATGGACCGGAACGAAAAACAGATCGGGATGTCGTAGCAGTGCTTCTCCCAGTAGAAGTAGCTGCGGATCGGCCGCCAGGTGTCCTCGAAGTTGGCGACGTCGTCGCGCAATTCTTCGGTGACGGCCTGCATTTCGCGTGTCTCACCGATCATCTTGTGCGTGATGCCGGTGAGCTGCTGCATGAGGCCGTACATGTGCCTCATCCGGTTCATGGTGTCTTCGAGTTCGTCGGCCTGCTTGAGCATGTCGTCCATGCGGGCCTTCTGGAACTTCATCGTCTGCACCTGCCCGGCGTTCTGCATGCTGAGCTGGAACGGGATCGAGGTGTGCTCCATCGCCGTGCCCTCCGGGCGCGTAATCGATTGCACGCGTGAGACTCCGGGGACGCGGAAGATGCCCTTGGCCAGTTTGTCGAGTACCAGGAAGTCAGCGGGATCGCGCAAATCGTGGTCGGCCTCGACCATCATGACTTCCGGCATCAGCCGGGCCTGCGAGAAGTGGCGCTCCGCGGCGTCGTATCCCTTGTTCGCGGCGATGTTGTGCGGGATGTACAACCGGTCGTTGTAGCTGGTCTGGTAACCCGGCAGGGTCAGCAGGCCGATCAGCGCGATCG
>NZ_LZLV01000028.1 GCF_001673405.1 Mycobacterium sp. 1245111.1
TCGAAGAGATGACCGCCTGGCACACCCGGCCGCTGGAACGGGTGTATGCCGCGGTGTTCATCGACGCCCTGCACGTCAAGATCCGTGACGGCCAGGTCGGTCCCCGCCCGATCTACGCCGCGATCGGAGTCGATCTGTCCGGGCACCGCGACGTGCTGGGCATGTGGGCCGGCGAGGGCGACGGCGAGTCGGCCAAGTACTGGCTGGCGGTATTGACCGAGCTGAAAAACCGTGGCGTGGCAGACATTTTCTTCCTGGTCTGTGACGGGTTGAAGGGATTGCCGGCCTCGGTCAACGCGGTGTTCGCTGACACCATCGTGCAGACCTGTGTCATCCATTTGATCCGGGGCACGTTCCGCTACGCCGGGCGCCAGCACCGCGACGCGATCGCCAAGGCCATCAAGCCGATCTACACCGCGGTCAACGCCGCGGCTGCCAAAGAGGCACTGGAGGCCTTCGACGCCGAGTGGGGGCAACGCTACCCGGCGGCAATTCGATTGTGGCGCAACGCCTGGGAGGAATTCATCCCGTTCCTTGATTACAACACCGAGATAAGGAAGGTGATCTGTTCGACTAACGCGATTGAATCGATGAACGCCCGCTACCGGCGTGCGGTGCGAGTGCGTGGTCATTTCCCCACCGAGCAAGCCGCCATGAAGTGCCTATACTTGGTCACCCGGTCACTGGACCCGACCGGGACCGGCCAGAAGCGATGGACCATGCGCTGGAAACCAGCTTTGAACGCGTTCGCCATCACCTTCGCCGACCGCATGCCGGGAAGCGAAACCAACTAACCGAGGATGCCGCTTACACCGTTAATCTGACGGACCCCGTTGCCGCCGTGAAGCGTTGCAGCGTAAACACATAGGCGCTGCCAAATCCCTTCATCGTCGTAGGCAGCTCCGACGTAAGGCATGCCGGTGCTGTCGTCGTGGATCACATAGACGCCCTTGAGGCTTTCCAGCGCGTTGCGCCAGTCGGCGCGGTTCTGGCGCACGACAGTGCGGATCTCACCCAGGGTGTGGTTGATCAGGTCGTGGCCCGGGAATGCTTCTCCCGCGTACGGTTTTTCGTGGAGTGCGGCGACGGTCATGTGGCCGAGGTCGGTGTCGAGGTTGCGGCGCGTGACCCGGCCTGTCGGGCGGAAGTCGATGACCAATCGTTTGATGTATTCGCCCAGGAGGTCATCGCGTAGTTTCAGTTTGTAGGAGCGCGCATTGGGTATCGGTGGCCGCGCCGTGACTTGGAATACACCGCCAAATAGCCAGTGGCTGGGCGTCTTTGGAACCCGAGCCATGGTGAAGATGAAGTCGCGGTTGAAGTGGTCTCGGGCTCCGCGCCACTGACTCCAGCCGACCCATTCGTCCCAGTCGTTAGTTAGGACTGTGATCGGTTCGACAGTGCCGTCGAAGACCGCGCAGTGCAGTTTGAAGGCCAGCGGGTCGAGACCGCCCAATAGGTTGCTCAAAGGGATTGGCCGCGAGGCCGGGAGCGGATGTTTTGGTTTCTTCATCGTCTCTTGCCAATTAGGCCGTCGGTGCGCCGGGCCGCCCCGACTGTGCTCCGATTTAACGGCATAGGATTGCGGTTCACGGGATCGCGCTGGGGCAGTAGAACATTGCCGCGTCTTGGATGTAGGTGTCGGCCTGGGCGGCCGTCAGATACTGGATCATGGAGTTCTGCACGTCGGCGTAGCTCATTCCCTCCGACAGATGCCGGCAGATGGCGTGGCCGGTGAACACCGCTGCGCCCTCGGTGCCAGGATTGCGTGGCGCGATGCCGTCGCGGCCCAGCTGGGCGATGAATCGGTGATCGGTGGGGGTCAACGGGTCTGACTCTTGCGGCGGAACCGTCTCGATCGGAGTAACAGCTGTAGGTGCGAGTGGCGTTTTCGGCTCGGCGGCCGGAGCGTGCGTCGTGCTTGGCGCCGCGGGCGGCGCGTGGTGACTGGTTGGATGCCAGCCGAGCGTCCACACAGCCGCTGCCGCGGCACCGCCGACGACCATCAGGGCGCCCGCGCGCACGAGCGTGGAGCGCCAGGTGCGTGGGTGTAGCGGTTCATCGCCGGGCTCCTCGGTGGACCAGGCCAGCTGGTCAGCGGCGGCTTGGGCCTGGGATTCCAGCGCCTCGGTCGGGCGCGCCTCGGTGCGGTCATCCATGGTGGTCAGCCAGCGAATCCGGTGCGGTGTCGAGTTGTTCGGCGAGCCAAGCGAATTCGCGGCTTCGTGCCGCCGTGAGGGTGCGGCTTAGTCCGCCGGCTTGGACGAGTAGCGAGCGTATGAGGGTTTGGCCGTCGCCGAGTGGCGCGTCGTAGTCGGTGGCGTAGGGGCGCAGCGCTGTGACGGCGGAGGCGGTGCGGATTTGTCCGTGGACCAGTGCGTCGCGTAGCGCTGCGCCGAGGTGGCCTCCGTCGATGTGGGCGGCGGCGAGGTCGGCCAGAGTGGTTGCCACGGTGGTGGTCGGTAGTCCGTCGATGATGGTCCAGTCTTCGCGGTCCAGTGTGCGGCGGTGGAGGCGAATGTCTTTGTGGCGGCTTCGTTTCGGTCCGGTTGTGGTGAATTCGTTGATGTCGGCGTCGATGTCGCCGAGGTCGTGGGCGCGGGCTGCGGATCGGTGGGAGACGACGGCGCCGGGGTCGTCGCTGGCGAGCCGGTCGGCTGCGGTGGTGTCGACGTCAAGGGCGAGCCAGGCGGCTTTCAGATCGGTGAGGCGGTCGCGTGGGACGCCGTTGAGGATGTAGACGCCGTGGTGGAAGCGTTCGAGGACGCCGTTGGCGGCCAGGCGGGCGATCTGTTGTGAGGTGATGCCGACCTGGCGGGCCTGGGCGGTTGTGATCATGCCCCACTGAGTGGACGCGATATCCGCCAGCGGGAGGTATCGTTCACTACGAGTCACAACACAATAATACCGTCCGGCGTTAATTACGGAAGCAATGATGTAAGTATCGTGCGACCACCATCATTGACACTTGCTTTAGATGGTAGTTATATTCAGTTTATGCGTAGTGACGCTCCGGCGCTGATGCCGATCTTCCGCTCGCGCCATCAGGCCGAGCTGCTCACCCGGCTGCTCTTGAACCCTGGCCGGGAGTTCACGCTCACAGAGTTGGCCGGCGAGCTCAGCGCACCGCTGACCAGCATTCAGCGTGAAGCGCAGCGCCTCATCGACGTCCAGCTCATCCGCGACCGCAAGCAGGGCCGCAACCGGCTCGTCTCGGCCAACCCCGCCAACCCGGCGACCGCGCCGCTGACCCAGCTCGTGATGATGAGCTTCGGACCAGTGGAAGTCATCGGCGAGGAGTTCGCCCTCGACGGCGCCGAGCAGGTGATCATCTTCGGCTCCTGGGCCGCACGCTACGTCGATCAACCCGGTCCCCCGCCCCACGACATCGATGTCCTGGTCGTCGGCGGCGTCAGCGAATTGCCGCTCTACGCCGCCGCCGACCGCGCCCAACGCCGCATAGGCATCGAAGTGAACCCGGTGCGGTGCACACCGGCGCAGTGGGCCGACCCCGGTGAATGGGCGTTGCTGCTGGAGATCAAGCAGCGGCCGTACACCGTGGTGTACCGGCGCGAAGCGAGCGCGGCATGAATCGGCGAGCACTGCTGGTGGCGGCTAGCGCTGTGGTGGCGGTCGGGTTGGCCGCACCAGTTCAGGCGGACGACCCAGACTCTTCGTTCGCCGATCTTCTCGACCAACATGGTGCGCTGTTCAACTTCCGCCTCCAAAAATGGCAGGGCCAGCGCGCGTGCGACGACCTGCAGAGCGGGCGGGCGTGGAACGGCAAGGCGGCCGTGCGTGACCTTCAAAGCGAGGGCGGCTACACCTATGACGTGGCGCTGCAGATCGTGTCGGCCGCGATCACCGTGTACTGCCCGAACGTCAACTACTGAGCCGGTCAGGAGCATCGAATGAGTTGGCAGCAGGGCCGCGAAACAATCACCCTGCTCATCAGGCAGGGTCATCTCGAGCGGATCAGCGGCGCGGCCGCTAACGGCCAGTACCTGCTCGACCAGGCGCATCAACGGGCGGCGACTGCCGCGGCGATCGCCGAGTCAGATCCAGTCACCGCCTACGACGGCGTCCGGCAAGCCGCGACGAGTCTGCTTGTCCAGCAGGGGCTTCGACCGAAATCTGAGGGCGGGCACATTGCCGTCGTTGAGGCGGTACGGTCCCAGTTCGGCGAATCCTTCGCCTACTTCAACGCGATGCGGCGCCGCCGCAACAAGCTCGAGCTCGGCGGCTAACGGAAGCCGGGCGGGGCGACCCGGCTGCGACAATGGTGCCTAGATTTGATCAGCGCGACGTAGCGGAGGCGGTTTTTAGTGTCTGGTGATGTTACAGCCCCATTGCGCATCCGGCAGTCGCGCCGGTGCGCGGACACCAGCGGTATCTCGGATTTGACCGCGCTGGTGACAGTGCCGGGGCGGCCAGATGCCGTACGTGCATTCACTGAAGCCGAAGCGGGTGAAGCGGCCCGCTATGCCGCAGATACCGGCGGCAACATCGTCGCACTACCGCCGCCCGCACAGCCCCCCGATCACGGCGGCCAGGTGTCGCCGTGACCGCGATCGATGTCAGCGCCATACCGCGCCCGCGTTACCGCTTCCCCGTTCTCGGTGACGTCCTGGCGATCGACTTCGTCCGGCCGGTCCAAGGGCTGACCGCGGAGATTCACAAGGCCGGCGACCACATCTTCGAAGAACGCCTGTTAAATGTGTCGATCACCGCCGTGGCCGACACCGCGTTGATCGACGAGGTCAACAACGAAGCCGTCTGGGAGAAACACAACGGGCGACTGATCGGCAAGCTCCGTCCGCTCGGTGGGGACGGGCTGTTCACCGCCTTCAACGACGAACCGAATTGGCAACGGGCGCACAACATTTTAAGTCCGGCGTTCGTGAAGTCGGCGATGATGCGCTACCACCACGCCATGGTGGCCGCCGTCGGCGAGTTCGTCGACACCTGGACCTCGCACGCGGCCGACGGGTCGTGGGTTGATGTCTCGACGTTCACCAACCGGCTGGCCACCGAAGTGATCGCCCGCGCCGGGTTGTCCCACTCCTTCGACAGCGCGGGCGGCGCCCGCGTCTTGGACGCGATCGCGCGTGAGCTGCGCTACGCCAACCGCCGCACCGACTCGATACCGTTCTTCGACGGCACGATCGGCTACAAGCGCAAGCGCCAGCACCTCGACGACACCGCTTTCATTCGCGGCCACATCGCCGAACTGATCGCCGGCCGCCGCCGCAACCCCACCGACGGTGCCGACGACCTCATCGACACCATGCTCCACCACGCCGACCCCGACAGTGGCCAGCAGCTCGACGACGACAACGTCGTCAACCAGGTCCTCACGATGCTGGTCGCCGGCAGCGAAACTTCTGCCAACACGACGGCCTTTGCCCTGCACTTTCTGGCCACCCACCCCGAGGTGGCCGGACAGGCCCGCGCTGAGGTCGACCAGATCTGGCCCGACTCGGCATGTCCGGCACCGGACTTCGGGGACGTCGCGAAAATGCGGTATCTGCGCCGCGTCGTCGACGAGACCCTGCGGCTGTGGCCGACAGCTCCCGGCTACTTCCGGCAAGCCCGCCGCGACACCACCCTCGGCGGCAAATATGTTTTCCGCCAGGGAGATTGGGTGCTTGTCCTACTGACCGCCGCGCACCGGTCCCCCGCGTGGGGTCCTGACGCCGACGAGTTCAATCCGGACCGTTTCCTACCCGAGAACCTGCACTCGCTGCCGCCGCACACCTACAGGCCGTTCGGTACCGGCGCGCGCGCCTGTATCGGCCGCCAGTTCGCGTTGCATGAGATCGTCTTGACCCTGGCCACCGTCCTACATCAGTACGACCTCGCCCCGGACCCGGACTATGAACTCGAGGTCTATGAGGCTGTCACCCTCAAGCCTGCCAACCTTCGGCTGCGCGTCCACAAACGCCGGCCCTGATCACGACTGAAAGAGCGCTGGATCGGCCACGATGACGCTCTCAGGAATAGGGCCGACCCGGGTAGCGATGAACGGGTACTTGAACACCTTCGGGATGTCCCCGCAGCCTCCGGGTGAATCGATCGTTTGAACGCCGTGCAATGTCGCATCGGGCTGAGGCGTGTACTCCATCTGGTGCTCGGCGACGACTTTTTCGTCCGGGTTGGGCGCGCCGCGCGCCACAACGCGGCATTCGACAATGCGTTTCATCGGACTGTTTTTCCATTGGCCGGCAGCGAATTGCAGAACGTCTGATGCGCCGGAGGCCTCTTGGTGGTTGGACGCGTCGAGCTCGGCGCCTGTCGCGACGCAGGCGCCCGCGGATCCGCACAGAGAGCGAAACGCCCACCACCGCGTGTCAATATCTCCAGAGGACTTTCGACCGTTGACCGTGACCTCATCCCCATTGAAGTCCAGCCGGTAAACGCCATCAAGTACGGCTGGTGCGGGACTCTTCGCAGGGCTGGATGTCGGCGGGGCGGTGGTCGCCAGGGCTGCCGGCTGGGAGATCGCGACATCAGGCGGCAGCTCGCCGACTCTTGTTGCAACAAACGGGATTTGGGCGACAGCTCCTTGTCGTCGGCATTCGCTGGTGATGGCGGTGCTCGTTCGAAGACCACGCAGAGTGCCGTCTGGTTGTGGCTGCATTGAGCCGACGATGACCTCTGTCTCGGATCCCGTAACTTCTCTGTCTCCGTCCACCGAACACAGATCGAAGGGAATGCGCACTTTGCTCTGCACCCGCCGCCACTGCCCATCCGCGAATTGGTACTGAGACACATCCGTTGGCTGCGCAGCGATTTGGTGGTTCTTGTCGTCGAGGCGCGTTCCGCCGGCAACGCAGCCGGTGGTCGTGCACGTCGACTTATAGGCAACCCAGAAAGTGGTGGTCTGAGGTTGGTCGGCGGGCGGCGGGTTGGGTGAGCCGTTGATCGTGCTCTCCGAAGAGTGGTAGTCAACGCGGTATGTGCCGTTGAGAACGGCGCCCGGCGGGAGAGGCGCAACAGCTGTAATGTCCTTGCGCTCAACGATGTAGATCGTCGCGGTTGCGGCGACAGCTACGACAATCGCTGCAGCGCTTGCGAGAAGTACCCGGCGACGAACCCGTCGCTTCCGTGGGTCGGCTTTCGCTGGCGGCGGCGCAGTCGCTTCTGTCCCCTGGGGGGTGGCGCGTGCGGTCACGAGTGCGGCCTGCGTCGGTACGCCCGGCCGTGGAGCGGCGGCGGTGAGTCCCACGTCGGTCGCGTACTGACCGGGCTGGCCGGGACGCGCCGTGTCACGCAGTTGGGTCGCGAACTCTCGTGACGTCGCGAACCGGTCGTCGGGCTTTTTGGCGAGCGCGCGACCGAGCACGTCGTCGAGGCCGGCCAGTTCGGGACGGGAGTCGGCGAGCTTGGGTGGGGCAGCGTTGAGGTGCTGGCTGATCACGGCCACAGGGTTGGAATGCTGATACGGCGGGCTGCCCGTCAACAGGTGAAAGGCGGTGGCCGCCAACGCGTATTGATCAGCACGGCCGTCGAGCGTTTCCCCCATCAGTTGTTCCGGGGCGGCGTGGGTGACGGTGCCAACGGTCATATTGGTCGCTGTCAATCCGCTGACCTCAGCGAGGTGGCGGGCGATGCCGAAGTCCGCCAACAGGACTCGCCGCCGCCCATCGTCTGCGGGCTCGGTGAGCAGGATGTTGGCTGGTTTGACGTCGCGGTGCAGCAGGCCGCGCTGATTGGCGTAGTCGAGCGCATCGGCCACCGCGTCGACGATGGCGCACACGTCGTTCACGGGCAGCCCCTGCGGGTACTGCGCCGTCACCAGGTGGCTGGCGTCGGTTCCCTCGACGTAGTCCATCGCGATCCACAGCTGACCGTCGAACTCTCCGCGATCGTGGACTCCGACGATGTGCGGATGAAACAGCGACGCCGCCAGATCTGCTTCGCGGTTGAATCGTTCCCGGAACTCCGGGTCCGCCGACACATCACCGGGTAAGACTTTGATCGCGTTGTGGCGCGGGAGCCTGGGATGCTCGGCGAGATACACCTCGCCCATCCCGCCGGAACCAAGCAACCGGACGATGTTGTAACCCGCGAAAACCTGCCCAGGACCCAACGGCATGCAGCGAATAGTACAAACGCCCAGCTCCGAGATCAGCCAGTTGCTGATTGCATCAGCAACTCAGGTGCAACGCACAGACTCCGTCGACGACCTACGCCGGCAGGCGGACCGCCCACCCTGCGCCGGCACAGTTGAGCGTTTGGCTGCTACTTCAGCGTCCAGCGCAACGGGCCGCCGCCACCTGGATAGTCCCACCTGACGGCCACGATTTGCGCGCCCTCGGGCAGCGCGAAACTCACGTAGCCGCGGGCGCACTCCCCGACGCCCAAGTCACCGCTCAAGCCGATGATCGGAGTGAACGGCTGCGCGGTCGAGTCGCAGGACTTGTATTCGCGGTTGTCTGCGTCGAGCAGGGAGAAGCCGTAGCCGGTCTTCGTCAGCTTCGACTCGAGGCCGGCGCACAACTCGGCGTCCAGCAGCGCCCACGGCCGGGCCTCTTTTTTGAACCGGGCGAAGTCTGGGTCCGGCTGCTTGCTGGTCGGATTCTCGAAGGAAAACGGCGTCGCCCTGACTCCGATGCCGGTGGTCAACGGTTGGCCCAGCGCTCCTTCAGGCGGCGCCGCGGGAGCCGAGTACTGCACAGAAAAAGTGTCCGTCGACGTTGACGTCGACGCTGCCCTGTCGGAGCCGCTCGAACACCCGGCGAGCGCTAGGACGGCCGCCACACCTGCGTACATGATCGGCCTGCTGAACACACATCTCCTTCAAAAGGGCGCTGTCGAAGCAACTTTGCGTTCAAGGTATCGCGTTTGGCGATCGGACGAGCAGCTTTAGGGGCGGCTTTGGTCAGGGTCAGCGGCACGGGGTAGGTGTCGAGCGATTCGTCGTTTCCGCACGGCCGACTGTCCGCGGTGGACCAGTAGCGGCCCTGGAGGGTGTCGGGGTTCCAGCTGTAGTGCGCAGTTCCGGGAACGAACGTCCCGTCGCCGCACTGCACTGCGGCGTTCGAGTGAGCGTCGATGATCCAGTCGAGCTTGATGTAGCGCGCTGTTGCCCGCTGAGCGGCTCCTGGTCCGCTCATGTCGACCTGGGCGCAGCTTTCGCCGCACGGCGTGAACACCCAAGTGACAGGCGCAGTGCCCGCAGGCCCAGCGATTACCTGGTAATCGCCTTCCATTGTGGGTAGCGCAGGAATTGAGGATTCCGTGGTGCGCGCAGTCGGCGGCTGGCTTGCAACGGTTTTCGACGGCAGAACACCACAGCTCACGACGCCGAGCAGGATGCTCGACAATGCCGCCACCGCAGCAAACGCGCCCCTCGCCGTCGTCATAGCGCAACCATCCTCAGTCGACGTTCTCGCTCGCCCAGTACTCCCGCAGACTCGCGATCAGGTCGCCGCGGAATTCGAGAATGGCAACTTCGCGCATCCGCTTGCGGTGGCCTTTCACGAGATCGTCGAACGTGGCCTCCCACTCGGCGATCGCCGTAGCGCCGTCGTCGGCGTGGTAGAGATTCAGCAGCCGGGCATCGATATTCGCCTGCTCGGCAACGACTTTGGTCTGCCAGTACTCGCGGATGCCGGCAAGGGTGCGGATCGGCTCCTGCAGCACGCGCTCGTGATAGGTGGCGTCGTCGGTGAAGATGGTGACGATCAGGTCCGGGTCTTGCTCGTTCCAGGCCTTGAGGTAAGTGTCGATCGTTGCTTGGACATTCATCACGGCTCCTCGAGTATCTCTGCGAGCGGAATCGGCCGACTGTACGGGTCGTGCTCAAAGATCATGCTGTGCAGCCGGTTTGGATCGGCGAGCGAAACAGTGGTCAGGTCGATACCCAGCGCGGTGCGCGGTTCGATGCGTACCCAGCGCCAGCGGCCGGCGACGACTTTGGAGTCGCTGACGATCGCGCTGTACATGCCGTCGAGAACTGTTTCGCCGGGCAGCGCGGCCAGGTGCAGAGAGCCGAAATAGTAACTGTCGCTGGTGTTAAGCCACTGGCCGATCAGATGGCGGCCTACGACGCTGAAGTTGATGTCGTTATGGAAGCCCATCGCGCGGCCCTCGGTGCGCGGGGCAGGCGGTGTATTGCGCGCGGTCAGCGCTCCGTTCGCGACCGTGACGGAGGTGACGTCGACGTGGTGCGCGTCTTCATAGATGTACGAGGTGCACCAGAGGCCTTCGAATTTCTCCGGTGCCAGCGCGGGTGCGATCGAGCCGAGTAATCCGTTGCGGGACGAGTTGGCCCGGGATCGACGGATGTCGCCGAGGAGAAGAGGTCCTTGGCTGTCCAACCCGGGAACATTTGCTCGAGCACTAAGCAATGGTATCCACGTGGCAAGTCCCGCAGGTTGCCGCTGAGCCAGTTGTAATAGGTGGCTTTGGTGGGCGGATCAGCTGATCGCGGTAACTCCAATTCCCGTGCCACACGACGGTATTCGACCGAAAAGGCTGAATACTCGTGCAGGTGCCGCTCGGTGAGGAGCGATTTCAACAGTGGGACCACGGCGCATTCCCCGCCCGTTATCGGACCATCTTGGACACCCCATAAGACTAAATCGGACTCCAACGGGTCGCGAACAGACCACCAACAAAGGCAGTGTAGGGGCCACCGAAGGCTGCACACGTAACGCACATCGTTTGCAAACGAGAGGGCCGCCCCATGATCACCATCGCGGCACACGGCGCACCCAACGCTGACAACCAGGGCCCGGCCGTCCAGGTGAGCATGCGATGCGAACTCTCGCAGGAAACATGTAGCAGCGTTTTCACCGCGGCGCTCATCCGGGCTGAACAACGCTTCTGGGACGAAGACCCCGAGCCCGACCTCATCGAAACCATCGTCTGCGAAATCGAATTGGACTGCTTACTGCCGGCGGTATTCCAAGCGGTCGATCAATGGCTCTACGCCGGCCACCGCCTCTGCGTGACGCCCACGTCGTGGCGCTCCGGCATCACCGGGCCTAGCACGGGCTTCGCCGTGCTCTTCGAGGGAGAAGCCGGCCCCGCCGCTGTTGCCACCTCGCGAATACGGCGACCCGCGGACCGTCTGAGAAGCGCCTGATCGTTTGCAGCTTCGACCACGCGATCTCCGACACCACCGCCGCTACCCGCGGACCTCCCTTGCTGCGGCTTACGTGCGAGCCAGTCCGGCCTAGCAGAGTGCGCGCCGTTTGCAGGCTTTCGGCGAAATCGGCTACAGTGGTATCAATCGACCCCCTCCCAAGCCTCTCCACGATGCTCAAATGGGAGGGGCCTTTTTCTTTCGGAGACCAAGTTGAAGCCGAGCCTGTCGTGGGCCGCGCAGGTCGCTCTTCTGCGCCAGCGGGGCCTCGCTATCAGCGACGAGGATGCATGCGCCGCGTTCCTCGCGGCGCACAACTACTACCGACTGTCCGGGTATATGCGGTATTTCCAGAACGCGCCGCACGCAGGCGACAACTCATTCCGGCCTGACACGACCTTCGGCGAAATCCGAGCAATTTATGACGCCGACGAGGCCCTGCGATCGGTACTAACCCGTCGACTCGGTCGCGCCAAGGTCCTACTACGCGCCCACACCGCGCACGTCGTCGCCAACGAGCACGGGCCGTCCGGGCGGTACCTGGAGGCGGGTTTTTACGTCGACGCTCCCAACGCGGAACCCACCGTCGAATCGTGCTTAAAAGACATCGAGCGCAGCAGGGAACGTCACATCCTGCGATACACATCCACCGGTGCCGGTAGGCCCGACTTCACCACGCTGCCTGTTTGGTCGGCCGTTGAGGCCTTTTCGTTCGGCACGCTATCCAGATGCATCGAACGCGGCGACCGCGGAAGCCTGGCCGATGCGGTAGCGACCAGTGTCGGCGTCGCCAAAGGCGGCTTCGCCTACCGCGTGCGGGCGCTGGTCTATCTCGGTAACCGCTGTGCGCACCACAGCCGGCTCTGGCACCACTCCGTCATCGACGCCGGCCCAACGCCAAACAACGTGCGCGTCAAGGCGAAACAGCTCGCAGGACAATTCGAGCCGCGGTCTGTACTCGACGTCATCGCTTCGCTCGACGACATCCTGGTCCGAGGTAAGGCTGCCGACCCAGTACTACCCGAGATGGTTTCGCTACACGACCGAGCCTCAGCTTTCTGGCAAGGATTGGGACATCCCGTTAACCCGCGCGACCACGGACCGTGAACGGGGCGAGCGACCGCGACGAAACGGCCGAGCCCTCGTTTCCGACCCCGGCCGTTCCCAGCTGTCAGTTGCTCCCGCGGGGCTGATGACTACCCGGTCCTGGCGCGGTCAGCGACCGTAACCGGCTCGCTGCGGTCATTCATCCTCGCACACGCATCGCATAATCCGATGTTATTATCGCTTTATGCGATCTATGGCTCCGGCGCTCTTTCCGATTTTCCGCTCCCCGGCTCAAGCCGAAATCCTCGCCGCCCTACTCCTCCATCCCGCTGAGGAACGCACCGTCACCGACCTGTCCCGCCAACTCGACATGCCGCAGGCGACCGTATCCGATGAAGTCGCCCGACTCGTTGACGCGGAGCTGCTCACTGCCCGCAAGGTGGGCCGATCCAATCTGCTACGCCCCAACACCGCCAACAAACTACTCACCCCATTGTCCGAGATCGTCCTCGCGACGATGGGGCCACACCTGGCCGTCGCAGACGCCTTCGCAACCGTCGCCGACATCGACCGCGTCCTGATCTATGGATCATGGGCCGCCCGCTACAAAGGCCAACCCGGACCGCCACCCAACGACCTCGACATCCTCATTGTCGGCACACCTGAACGCACAGCCGTCTACGCCGCCGCCGACGCCGTCGAACGCGTCACCGGCCTACCCGTGCACCCGGTCATCGCGTCCCCACAACGTTGGCACGATGAAACCGACGCACTCATCGCCGACATCAAAGCCAACCCCGTCGTCGACATCGAGCTGGCCGCATGAGTTGGGACGCCGGCGCCGCCGATATCAACGCCGCACTCACCTCCGGCGAGCTTCAAAAGGTGTCCGGCGGCCAGGCCGCCGGACAAGCCTGGATCGCCGATGCCCGAACCAAGCTGGCCACCGCACGCACAATCGCCACCACCGACCCCGCCGCGCTAGTCGACCGGGTCTTGATGGGGTGTTTGCCTTCTGGCGCTCTTTTTTTGGGGGGTGGCGGCTTGAAACCGCCTGCCGCGCAACATGACCCGGCGGTTCTATTCTTTGTCTTCCGGTAACGTCGCCCAAGTACTAGAACAGGGGCAGATGCGGTAACAGCAGCCCGGCGTCGCCGATAATCTGGTCGGCGATCTTGATCGCGTCACCGGCTTCTGATGGCTCGACGACCTCCCCTGCATAGCGCGGGTATTCAAGTTCGGCGCGCCGGCGGCGCAGTGTCGCGAATTCGGCGAATTGGGTGTCGAACTGCGCTCGTGTTGCGTGTTCGACGGCGAGGTGGCCGCCGCGTTGGGTCGCGCGCAAGCCTTGTTGGGCCAGCAGGCCAACCAGGGCGAATCGGGCGCTGTCGTATGCGGTGATGTAGGCGGTGGCGGGGTCGGTGAGGGTGCGTACGAGGAAGGTGTCCAGCAGCAGTCCGCAGCCGATGATGGATCCTGTTTCAATCATGATCGCC
>NZ_LZLV01000029.1 GCF_001673405.1 Mycobacterium sp. 1245111.1
GACGGCTCCAACATCGACCTGTTGATCGCCGGGATTGCGGCGGCCACCTTGATTTTCGTCATCATGCTGGTGATCACCCGAAGCGTGGTGGCGGCCGTCGTGATTGTCGGCACGGTGCTGCTCTCGCTGGGCGCGTCGTTCGGGCTCTCGGTACTGCTCTGGCAGTACATCCTCGGCATGAACCTGCACTGGATGGTCTTGGCAATGGCGATCATCCTGCTGCTTGCCGTCGGTTCGGACTACAACCTGTTGTTGATATCCCGCTTGAAAGAGGAGATACCCGCCGGGCTGAAGACCGGGATCATCCGCGCGATGGGCAGCACCGGCAAGGTGGTGACCAACGCCGGTCTGGTGTTCGCGTTCACGATGGCCTCAATGGTGGTCAGCGACCTGCGCATCATCGGCCAGGTGGGCACC
The DNA here is from genome assembly GCF_001673405.1 of Mycobacterium sp. 1245111.1. Taxonomy (GTDB): domain Bacteria; phylum Actinomycetota; class Actinomycetes; order Mycobacteriales; family Mycobacteriaceae; genus Mycobacterium. Next base: position 418 of record NZ_LZLV01000029.1, read on the forward strand.
ACCATCGGTCTCGGCCTGCTGTTCGACACGTTGGTGGTGCGCTCGTTCATGACGCCGTCCATCGCCTCGCTTCTGGGGCGCTGGTTCTGGTGGCCGATCAAGGTGCGACCACGGCCGGCCAGCGCGATGCTGCGACCCACCGGGCCGCG
>NZ_LZLV01000030.1 GCF_001673405.1 Mycobacterium sp. 1245111.1
GAATTCGAAGCAATCATGACCACACCGGCCAGTCAGGCCGCGTGACCGAAACTGTCACCTGATCGTGCAGCAGACCCGTTTGCCGTGAGCGCTACTTATCACCGCGTCAGCTGGGCGTCGACGGCCGCCAGGAGCTGGATGAGGCGGTTGGACCACTCGATGATTTTCGTCTTCATCGCCGGCACGTATACCCCGTTCGCGCTCCTGGATATGCCACCGACGATTGCGCACCAGGTGTTGGCGATCGTGTGGGGAGGGGCGCTGGCCGGAGTTGCGCTGACGCTTGCGTGGCCTAGCGCGCCGCGCGCGCTCGGCGTAACGCTCTATTTGCTCCTGGGCTGGGTGGCCGTTTGGTACGCAGCGACGATCTTGAGCAACGCCGGCGTCGCCGCAGCCATTCTGCTCGCAGTTGGCGGTGCGCTCTACAGTATCGGCGCGGTCTTTTATGCTCTACGTTGGCCCGATCCGTGGCCAGCGACCTTCGGCTATCACGAGGTATTCCACGGATTGACCGCACTTGCTGCGATGTGCCACTTCGTAGCAGTCTGCCTGGCGATCTTCTGAAACGCGTCTAGCATGCGAACCGACGCCTATTCGGTCTCAGCCAGGCAAAGCTGCGGTCGGGTGTTGCGTGGCCACCAAAACCACCGGCCGAGAAGGGCCGCGATCGAGGGCGTCATCAGTGACCGCACGATCAGGGTATCGAAGAGCAGTCCGAGGCCGATGGTGGTGCCGGCCTGGCCGATAGAAATGAGGTCGCTGGCGGCCATCGACATCATGGTGAACGCGAAGACCAGGCCGGCGGCGGTGACGACGCCTCCGGTGCTTCCCATGGATCGGATGATCCCGGTTTTCCATCCGGCGGCGATTTCTTCTTGGAAACGTGAGACCAAAAGCAGGTTGTAGTCCGAGCCGACAGCGAGCAGGATAATCAAGCCGAAAACCGGTGCGATCCAGTTGAGTTCCAGGCCGAAGATGTGCTGCCACACCAGCACTGAGAGCCCGAAGGCGGCGCCGAGTGAGAGCAGCACGGTGCCGACGATCGCGATTGATGCGATGGCGGCCCGGGTGATGATCAGCATGACGGCGAAGATGAGCGTCAGGGCGGCGAGTCCGACGATCATCAGGTCGTAGGCGGAGCCGGCTTGGATGTCGCGGTTGTCATTTGCCACGGTGATGGGACCACCGGTTGGCCAGCGGGTAGGGACCACCTGTTTGGCTCAAGGGGCATGATCTGGCGTCTTGGGTCAGCTGTCAACTGAGGGTTTCTGGCGTCGGCGGTAGGACTGGCCTTCGACGACGAGTTCGTGTGCCGTGGAGGTGAGGCGGTCGACCGCTGCTTGTGCGAGCAGTGGGTCGGTCATGACGGCCAGCCATTCGTCGGGAGTTCGGTTGGAGGTCAGCACCGTGGAGGCCTTCTGGTGGCGCGCCACGACCAGTTCGTAGAAGTCGGCGGTCGCGGTTGCGTCCATGGGCTGCAGGGCAAAGTCATCGATTATCAGTAACCGGACTTGAGCGAGACGCCGCATCTCGGCTTCGGTGCTGTTGTCGAGTCGAGATGCCCTGAGCCGTTTGAACATCGAGTCAGCTCGCAGCATCAGGGTGGGAATCTTGCGGCGCACTGCGATGTGACCGAGGGCGGTTGCCAGATGGGTTTTGCCGACCCCGACCGCACCCAGCAGTAGCGCCCCGTGCGGTCCGTCGAGGAACCGCAAGCTGGTCAGGTCGGCCCATAGTGTGCGGTCGTAGCGCACGGCCGCGGTCTCGTCCCACGCCTCGAGGTGCATGGCCGGGTCCAGGCCGGCGTCGCGGGCGCGGCGTGCTGCTGAGCTGGTGTCTCGGCGGGTGGCTTCATCGGCCAGGACGAGTTCGAGGAACGCGGCATGGGACATGTGTCGTTGCCCGGCCAGGATGAGCCGTTCGGGCAGGGTGTCGAGCATGCGTCCGAGTTTGAGTTGACGCATCACGTGTTTCAGATCGGCCGAGACCGGATCGGTGAGAACGTCTTTGGTGGGTTTGGTCATCGCAGTTGCTCCTGTCCGGGCTCGTCGAGGACGCCGCCGTCGATGACGGTCAGCCAGTCCGGCCTGGTCGCCTTGGCCGGCGCGGGCGAGTTGGTGCGGTATTCGCCGGGGTCGCGGGCGAACCGGGCCGGGGCCAGCCCCGAGGCGGCGCGTGGTGGGGGCTGTTCGGCGTTCTCGGTGGCTTTCTCCAACATGGCGGCGATCTTGGTCACCGAGACGACGTCCAGATCCAGGGCACGCCCACAGGCGGTGTCGGTGGGGCCCGGGCCGTAGCGTTTGACCAGCCCCAGCAGCCGATACACCTGACGCATCCGGGTCCACGGCAGGTTGTGATCCAGCAGCCGCTCGGCGTAGATGCCGATGTTGGTTCCGTGCCCGGCGGCGGTGGCGATCAGGCGGTTCAGGTCACGCATGGCGTAGCCGGTCTTGGCCGCGGGCAGATCGACCGGGTCGGTGCTGCGCCCGCCTGGGGGTTGGCGTGGGTGGGTCTTGATCAGCTGAGCGCGGTGAAACATCTTGACCAGTTCACCGTCGGCTCGGGCTGAAACCGTCTGTCCCCGATACTGTTCGGGTATCGAATAGAGTGCGTTGCCGACCTGAACGTGGTAGTCGCGGTGCACTTTGACTTGGGCGTAGATCGGCACCGCGTAGGGTGCGGCTGGCGCCTTGAGCAGCAGCGCTGCCTCCGCCTCGGCGAACACCACCGCCGGACGCGCACAGGTGGTGCCGTGGATGCGTTGCCCAGCCTTCTCGGCGCACCACGACTGGGCGCGGGCCTGGGCGTCGGCCAGATCGGTGAAGTCCTCCCCGGCGAAGAAGTTGTTGCGCACGTACTGGACCATCCGCTCGACACGCGGTTTGTCCTGCGGGTGGGCCACCCGGGCCGGGTCGGTCACGAACCCGCGGGCTTGGCTGTATTCCAGCCAACCAACGGTGAATCTTGGGTTGACCGAATCAGTATGGGCTACAACGGTACCCATGTTGTCGGGGATCAGGACCTTGAAGACTCCGCCGAAGAATCTCCACGCTGCCTCACAGCCGTCGATGACCGCCGCCAACGTCTGGGAAAACGTCAACCACACGAACATGTGCCGCGAGTACACCGCGGTGAAGATCAACGCATGCACCACCCGACGGCGTCCACAGACCGAGTCGAACAGCATGCCCATCCGGGCGAAGTCGATCTGGCATTCCACTCCGGGTTCCCCGTCGACGACGGGCACCGTGCCCCCTCGGCCCCTATAGTCGGTGCGCTCAACGCAATAGCGGTGCAGAGTGCGTTGCGGCACGATCACCCCATTGCGGGCCAGCAGATCACCGATCTTGACCCCGGTCAAACCCTTCTTGACCCAGGCGTTGATCTGATCATGGTTGGCGCACAATGATTCCCACGCGACACCATGGCCTTGCGGGCGGTCCGGGCGGACCGCGGCGACCACTGCACCGATCAAGTCGTCAGTGAGCTGGTCGACGCCACGCTCACGATCCAGCCCCGCCGCCACCGCGGCATCGACGTAGCGTCGCACCGTCTTGCGGTCCACCCCAGCCTGGGCAGCCGCCGTCCGATACCCCGAACCCGACAGCCACGCCCGCAGCACCTCACGAACCTCGATCACCGAAACCTCCCGATACTTCAGCGGACCTCCACATCGATTGACGTGCAGTAATCCGACCCAGCAATCGAGCGACTCCAGGCGCGACGCGCCGGGTGGTCCCATTACTGGCAAACGGGTGGTCCCATGACCGTGGCTAAACCCTGCTCAAACCGGTCCCATCACCGTGGCGGGCGACAGCGGTAGACCGCGGCGGTTCCGGCGAGGTAGAACCGTGCATCGGTCAGGCTGCTGCCTTTGACGGCTTGGTGTGCGGCGTCGAGTTCGGGGGTAACGGCGGAGATGCCTGCTGGGGTTGCCGGGTCGGTGTCGTGGGTGATGATGAAGCGGGCGGCGTGGCCGTCGGGTGAGAGGAACAGTTTCAGGCCTTGTTGGAAGTCGGGGTTGTCGAAGGCTTCTGGCGGCAGGTAGAAGTAGTCTCCGCTTTTCGAGGCGTCGAACGCTTCGCCCATGGCGCTGGCGGTGTCGGTCATCCGTGCGATTTGGTCAACGAGGCCGGCGAAGCTGCTATGCATCGTCTGCAGGCTTGCTTGCATCGCTGTGGCGACCGCGATGATCGGCGGAAACTGCTGCGCCATTTGTGGAATCAACGCGTCGACGCTGTTGACGTCGCCCAGTAGCGTTTTCATGTTCTCGCTGAAGTTGTCGACGCCGTCGATCGATTCGAACACTGACTTGGTCGCCCAGCAGACCGGGATGTTGAGGCAGTGCGGTTCCCAGTGCAGGTAGCTTCGGAGGGGCCTTGCGACGTCATCGAAATCGGCGAGGTGATCTCGGACGTCGTCGAGCGTTGCTTTCATGGTGTTCATGTCGCTGACCATGTGATGAGTGGCGCCGCTCATCTGTTGGATGAGGCCGTACATGCGCTGCATGGAGCCGATCATGGCGCCGAGGTCGTCGCTCATGGTGAGCATGTCGGCGGCCCGGTCTTTCATGAACTGCAGGTTTTCCCGGATGGGGATCGATTGCGCGCTGATCTGAAACGGTATGGATGTGTGGTCGACCGGGCCGCCCAGGGGGCGGGTGATGCTTTGCACCATCGCGATCCGCGGCGTTCGGAATACCTCTTTGGCGATTTTGTCCAGGATGATCATGTCCCCGGAATTGCGCATATCGTGCTCGCTGGTGACCATCAGGATGTCGGGATTCATTGTGGCAGCGCTGAAGTGGCGTTCCGCAGCGGTGTAGCCGACATTGGAGGGCAGATCGGAGGGGATGTAGAAGCGGTCGTTGTAGCTGGTTTTCATGCTCGGCATGATCGCAATGCCGACAAGGGCCAGTGCCAGTGAGGCGGCGAACACCGGTGCGGGCCATCGCACCGTCGCGGTGGCGACCCGCCTCCAATGGCGCACATTGATCGGGCGTTTTGGATCCAGCAAACCGAAGCGGCTCGCGACAGCGACGATGGCCGGCGCAGCCGTCAGCGCCCCGGCGACCACGATCAGTAAACCGAGAGCTGATGGTATGCCCAGTGCTTTGAAGTACGCCAGGCGCGCCAGGTGCAGGCAGAAGGTGGCCCCGGCGATCGTCAGCCCTGAGCCCAGGATGATATGGGACGTGCCGCGAAACATGCTGTAGTAGGAGGTTTCTCGGTCTTCGCCGGCTTGGCGGGCTTCTTGGTAGCGGCCGATCAGAAATATCGCGTAATCGGTGCCCGCGGCAATAGCGAGCGAGGACAACATAGCGACGACGAACGTGGAAAAGCCCAGCAGGTCGTAGTTGCCCAGGATCGCGACGACCCCTCGCGCGGTGCCCATTTCGAGGCCGACCATTGCAAGCACGAGCAGCACCGTGCTCACCTTGCGATAGGTAAAGAACAGCATGATCATGATGACCAGCCCGGTCAGGCCCATCATGGTCAGCATGGATTTGTCGGCGGCCTCGTTCATGTCGGTGGTCAGCGCCGCCGGCCCGGTGAGGTGCACCCGCATCCCTGCGGGCGGGGGCGTGCGGGCGAGGGCCACATGCACGGCTTTGATGGATTCGTTGCCCAGCGTGCTGCCCTGGTTGCCCGCTAAGTTGAGCTGGACGTAGGCGGCTTTGCCGTCGCGGCTTTGGACTCCGGCCGCGGTCAGGGGACTGCCCCACACGTTTTGGACGTGCTGCACGTGCTTGCGGTCGCTCTGCAGCTCGTGCACCAGCGCGTCGTAATAGCGGTGCGCCTGTTCGCCGAGCGGGGTGTCGCTTTCGAGCACCACCATGGCGACGCTGTCGGAGTTGAACTCGTGAAACGTCGCGCCGATCTGTTTGGAGGCCATCATCGACGGCGCGTCCTGGGGCGACATCGTGACCGCGTGGTTGCGCGCGGCCGACTCGATCGGCGGCCAGAAAACGTTGACCGCGACGGTCACCACCAGCCAGGCCAGGATGATCGGCACCGCACATCGGCGCACGATTCGCGCCAACCGCGGTCGCGTCTGGGTGCCGGCGGTCATGCGGCCTTGACCAGACACGACACTTGAGCGTGGTGCTCGGAGGCGTGGTGCTCGTCTTTCACCTCACCGTTGACGGTGATGCGGCAGCCGAGAGTGTCGCTGTCACCTTGGGCCACGACGTTGGCGATGACTGACGACATTGTGGTCGCTATCGCGTATCGCCATGGCAAGGCGCTGAAATTCGCCTGCGTGGGCCGCGAATCCTTATCGACGTAGCTCACGCGTCCGGCGGTGCCGGTGGCTCCGAACACTTCGTAGGTCACATGTTTGACGTTGGTCTGCGGTAGCTGCTGGGCTTGGCTGGCCTTCACCGAAAAGATGGGATCCGAACCAAAGACCCTCCGCAGCTTGGAAACTCCGATCGATCCGAGCGTAATCACGACCACCACGACAATCGGCACCCACGCACGTTTCACTGTTGTCAACATGGCGCTGGCCTCCGATCCTCGCGGCACCCGAGTCATCAGCGCCGATGTTCGGCCGCGTGCCCTGACCCTGGCACCGTACTATACCCCCCAGGGTATTGCTCGGTGCGCACCTGTGCCACCACCCGGGGTCCGTGAGTCACGACTCAGGCGAGGCTCAAAAACAACTTCTCGAGTTCCTCGATCGTCAAAGGTGCTGGTTCACCGGCGTTGTCACCGGGGGTATCGAGACAATGCCGGAGACCGGACGCGATGATTTTGAAGCCGGCGCGGTCCAACGCTCGTGACACCGCTGCCAGCTGCGTGACGACGTCTTTACAGCTGCGGCCCTGCTCGATCATCGAGATGACAGCGCCCAGCTGCCCGTGCGCTCTGCGCAACCGATTCAGCGTTGCTTCGATGTCTTGGCTGGAGTGCCCCGGTCGTGGCTGCGCCACAGATGTTTTGCCAGCAGATTTCGCCATGCCGATCTTTGTACCATACCCCCGGCGGTATTCGTTCCTAACGTGTGGTTCAGGACTCCTCGGCGCTCGATGGGTTGCCCTCACCCGCTACCTTCTATACGGTGGGGGGTATAGCAAGGCGCAGCATCTTCAGGTAGCGGCCGCCAGAAACGTGTTGTCTGACAGGAATTTTCTCGATGGTGAGGAGTACCTATGACCGACCGGCAGCCGTCGAAAACAGCTTCCCGCACGGTGACGATCTGGCTGGACCCGGTGTGCCCGTTCTCGTGGAACACAGCGCGCTGGTTGTCCACCGCCGCGGAGACGGCGGCGCTCGACATCGACTGGCGCCTCATGAGTTTGGCGATATTGAACGCGCAACGTCAGTTGCCGCCGCCACAACAGGCCCGGATGCACGACTCTCGACACGTCGGCCGGCTGATGGTCGCGCTGCGCGCGGAATTGGGCGCCGACGCGGTCGCCAAAGCCTATTTCGCCTTCGGCCACCGATACTTCGACGAGTCAGCCGCAATCGACGACGACCTCGTCACACACGTCCTCGCGGCGGCAGGAGCGCATACGGTGACGGCTGCGGCACTGTCCGATGCGAGCCTGGATGGCATAATTAACGACCTTCATCAGGCCAGCCAAGACGCGCTCGGCGAGGCGACCGGCAGTCCGATCATCACGATCGACGGGCACACCATGTTCGGGCCAGTCCTGACCTCGGTGCCTGCCTCGGACGAGGCATCCGCCCTCTTCGAGGCAGTCGCAACCCTGGTGTGCACATCGGAGTTCACACAACTAGAGCGCCCGCGCACTCACGCGTAACAAACGCGTCGACTGCACATCGGTCCCACATAAAGCCACAGGTAGGCGTGCCCACGCGACCTTCAGCACACCGCAAACACCCAACAGAAGGAAGAGGGAAGAAGAATGGCGAACAAATTGGTCATCCTTGGCGCCGGCATCGGCGGACTCACGGTCATCAAGGAACTCACCAAAGCCGGTGTGACTACCAATGATCTCGACATCACCATCGTCGATGAAGACTTCTCACACTTCCTGGGTTTCACCTTGCCGTGGGTGATGCGCGGCTGGCGAGAAGCTGACAGCATTTCGATCCGACCCAGCGACAGCACCCTGGCTGGAGTCCGCCGCGTGACCGGGACCGTCAGCGCCATCGACCCCATGGCACGCAGCGTGGCCCTGACCGACGGCAGCGCCATCGCCTTTGACGCCTTGATCATTGCGACAGGCGCCCGCAACGCCATCGACAACGTTCCCGGACTACGCGACGCGGCCCACCGCGGCATCGCGGTGCACTACTACAGCGCAGACGCCGCCGCGCACGCACACGAAGCACTGATGGCGTTCACCGGTGGCAAGCTCGTGTTCCTGGTCACCTCACAGCCCTACCGCTGCCCCGTCGCCCCCTACGAAGGTGCGATGCTTGCCGCGGATCTGTTGCGCGACAACGGAGCACGCGATGCCACCGACATCACGGTGTACAGCCCCGAAAAGCAACCGATGCCCTCAGCGGGACCTTTCGCCGGACCAGAACTGGTCTCCCTGCTCACCGCCCACGACATCAAATTCTTCGGCGAACACACCGTCGTCGATATCGACGACGCCCAACAAGTTCACTTCAGTAACGGCGCACGCGCCGGCTTCGACCTGCTCGTGTTCATACCCCCGCACGAACCCGCTGTGACGCTGGATGAGCCAGGATGGATCAAGGTCGACGCCACCACTATGCAAACCCGACACCCAGGCATCTTCGCGCTCGGCGACACCACCGTCATCACCTCACCCTCAGGACGACCGCTGCCCAAAGCCGCCATCTTCGCCAAAAACGGCGCCACAGCCGCCGCGCTGAACGCCCTGCATCATCTGGGCATCACAGACACCGACACCCCGTTATCCGGCGAAGGTTACTGCTACCTCGACACCGGGAGTGGCACTTCAGCTTTGGGCAAAGGGAACTTCTTCGCCCTGCCGCACCCAGCCATCCATCTCAGCCCACCTTCCGAGCAGTTACACCACGACAAACAAAATGAAGAACGCAACTGGCGAGCGTGCTGGGAGGACGAACCGTTGACGGCAGGATGACACCGGAACAGAGCCCGCGAAACGGACTGCAGCGCGCGCGCCGTGGTGGATCGCAGGCGAGGTTGCGGACAGGACCGCTAAAACTCGACCAACATCTCAGCCGAAAAACGATGCATCGCTTGGTCTGTCTCAGCAACCGTCCGCCGGGTATACCGCCATCCGCTACAGCGGCGCTGGAATTGCTGGCGACTACTAGACGCCGAATGGGTCTGCTGCACGAATAGG
>NZ_LZLV01000031.1 GCF_001673405.1 Mycobacterium sp. 1245111.1
ACTGGAAGGACGGCTCCAAGTACGACCTGATGATCGCCGGAATCGGTTCGCTCTGCCTGATTTTCATCATCATGCTGATCATTACCCGCAGTCTGATCGCGGCGGCGGTGATCGTCGGGACGGTCGCGCTGTCGTTGGGGGCATCGTTCGGGCTCTCGGTACTGCTCTGGCAGTACATCCTCGGCATGAACCTGCACTGGATGGTCTTGGCAATGGCGATCATCCTGCTGCTGGCGGTCGGCTCGGACTACAACCTGCTCTTGATATCCCGGTTCAAAGAAGAGATCCACGCCGGGCTCAAGACGGGCACGATCCGCGCGATGGCCGGTTCCGGGTCGGTGGTGACCTCGGCCGGGCTGGTGTTCGCCGCCACCATGGCCACGTTCGCCTTCAGCCCGTTGAAGGTGATGGGTCAGGTCGGTACGACGATCGCGCTGGGTCTGCTGTTCGACACCCTGATCGTCCGGTCTTTCATGACGCCGTCGCTGGCCACACTGCTCGGACGTTGGTTCTGGTGGCCGCAACATGTCCGCCCACGACCGGCCAG
>NZ_LZLV01000032.1 GCF_001673405.1 Mycobacterium sp. 1245111.1
TCATGCTGCGGACGGGACCTCACAAGATGGCGTGCACGCCGAGTGGCGCGGAGTCCATCTTTTGACACTCGACGGCGGCATGGTCAACCGCGCGGAGCTCTTCGACGAGGCAGATCTCGATGTGGCCCTCGCCCGCTTTGACGAACTTCACCCGAAGACACCGCGTCTGGAAAATGCTGCCAGCCGAATGTACGACCGCTCTAACGCGTACCTCGCGGCTTGCGAATGGGACGCCATAGCGGAGCTGCTCGCGCACGACATTTCTACGGACGATCGCCGTCGAGTAGTAGGCAGCGGCATCCGACGCGGCAGGGATGCCCAGATTGCGAATTTGCGAGCCATTGGCGGTGTCGGGGTCAGAAAGCTCGAGTCAGTCGTCATCGCGACCCGTGGGGAACGCCTCGCGCTCTGCCGTACCCGCGGATCGGGCGGCGGCCAGCTGCCGGAGGCGTTCAGCGTCGAAATGCTAAACGTCGTCGAAATCAATGCCGACAACCGGATTACAGCGGCGATCCAGTTCGATCCGGACGATGTTAATGCCGCCATCGCCGAGCTTGACGCTCGCTACGTCGCCGGCGAGGCGGCGCCATACGCGCGCACGTGGTCGGTGATTGCAGGAGAGCCCGCGCGGTTCAGTCGTCACGAACTTCCCGCGGCGACACCGGATCCGGTTTACGTCGATCGTCGAAAGCTTGTATCGATCGAGGGGGTTGATCTGGCCGCGTCGGTACGCGCCGTGTGGGACATCACTTCGGGGTCCAGCATCCACATCGAAGTCGTGCATCGACTGAGCGAACTCGGAGCCGTCTTCACTTATGTGCTGAAGATGACCTCGCACGAGGGCTTCGACGCGGAAGTGTCGATGATAATGGTGTTTACCGTCGAAGGCGATCTGATCAGCCGCGTCGAGGTGTTCGACGAGGAAGACCTCGACGCCGCGCTCGCTCGCTTTGTGGAGCTGCACCCCCAGGGGCCACGGCTGGAAAACATGGCGACCCGGGCCAATTTGCGCTTCTTCGGGTACTTCACCATCGGCGACTGGGTGGCGATCGCGCAGATTTTCGCTGGTGAGATTCTCTACGACGATCGCCGTCCCGTTGTGAGTGGCGGCTCTTGGCAAGGTCGCGATCTCGTGATCGACAACATGCGAGCGATCAGCGACTTCACAGCCGAGAATTTAGGGTTTATCGCCACCCGCGGGAAGCGGCTGTCCCTCAGCCGCATGCGATGGTCGAACAGCGATCCAGCGCCCGATTCGTTCCACACCGAGGTGCTCGTCCTCATCGAGGTCGATGCCGACGAGTTGATTGCAAGGATTACGGTGTTCGACCCCGAAGACATCGATTCCGCATTCGAAGAACTCGACGCGCGGTATCTTGCCGGCGAAGCGGCCGCCCACGCGCGCACGTGGTCGGTCATCTCAAGGCTCTACGCCGGATTCAACCGCCACAACCTTCCCGCCACGACGCCGGACTGGACCTATGTCGACCATCGATCAGTAATATCGGTCGAGGCGAGTGATCTGCCCGAATTCATCAGTGTCGGCTGGGAACTCACACCCGAGATAAGCATTCACATGGAAACCGTGCACCGACTGAGCGACCTCGGAGCGGTCGTCACCCACACCGCGCGGGGCATGTCGTCCGAGAACTTCGAAGTCGAGTGGCGGATGATCGACATCTTCACGGTCGATGGAGACTGTATCAGCGGCTGCGAGATGTTCGATGAGGCCGACCTCGACGCCGCACTCGCCCGCTTCGACCAAATGCACCCGCAGTCACCGCGATTGGAAAACGCGGCAAGCCAAGTGGCAGAACGCTACTGGAGCTACTTCGCGGCCCGCGACTGGGACAACATGGCCGAACTACTCGCCGACGACATTTCCACTGACGATCGCCGCCGAGTGGTGAGCGCAGGTAGCCAACGCGGTCGAGACTTCGACATCGCAAGCATGAGGGCCCTCGCGGACATTGGGGTGACGAACGCAGCGTTGAGCGTCATCGCAACACGGGGCGGGCGCCTGGCGCTCAGCCGTATCCGATTGTCGGGCAGAGACCAACGCCCCGACGCATTCCATAGCGAGGCGCTCGGCATTGCCGAGATCGACGCCGACGGGCGACTCGTGGCACACGTCGCATTCGACCCGGAGGACGTCCGCAGCGCGTTCGCCGAACTCGACGCTCGCTACCTCGCCGGCGAGGCGGCCTCCCACTCGCAGACATGGTCTGCCCTTACACGGGCATACGCGTTGATCAACCGGCACGAACTGCCCTCGACGACGCCGGACTGGGTGAACATTGATCACCGGCGTGGGCGAGCATTCGTCGCCGGCGACATGAGCCGGAATATCCGCGCCGCATGGCAACTCGCTCCAAACACCAGTTTCTATTTCGAGGCCGTCCATCGTTTGAGCAACCTCGGAGTAGTGGTCACGAGCGCAACACACGGGACCTCATTTGAGGGTTTCGATGCCGAATGGCGGCAGATCGACGTGTTGATGTTCGCGGACGATCGGATCAGCCGCTGCGAATTGTTCGACGAGTCAGACCTCGACGCCGCGCTAGCCCGCTTTGATGAATTGCACCCGCAAGCAACGCAGTTGGACAATGCGGCAAGCCGCGCAGAGAGACGCTTCTTTGCGTACTGGGGGGCCCGCAACTGGGCGGCGATGGCCGAGATGCTAGCCGAAGACAGTTTCATCGACGACACTCGGCGCAACGCGGCGAATGTCGGATTCTGGGACGGCCGCGATGTCGTGATCGCGAATATGCAAGCCCTGGCCGACGCTGCGGCTCCGGAGATCACAACGTTGACCGTCATCGCAACCCGCGGGGACCGCCTCGTCCTCACTCATCGGCGTTCACCGAACCACGACCCGCACGAAGGGGAGTTCGTCTCCGAGGGGCTCATTATCGCCGAGATCGACGCCGACGATCGGATCAAGGCGCACATCCAGTTCGACGTGGACGACGTCGATGCTGCCTTCGCCGAGCTCGACGCTCGCTACCTCGCCGGCGAAGCGGCGGCCTACGCAGACACATGGTCGCGTGTTACTTCGCTCTACGCCACGGTCAACCGGCACGAACTTCCTGCGATGACGACGGATTCGGTTGTTATCGATCATCGATCGCTGATATCGATCGAGACGGTTGATATGGCCGCATTCTTCGGTGCCGTATGGGAACTCACACGCCAAGTCAGCATGCGCGTCGAGGCTGCGCACCGGCTGAATAGCCTCGGAGCCGTCGTCACCCTTGTGGTTCGTGGGACGTCGGAAGAAGGCTCCGAGGTGGAGTGGCGGCTGGTCGCCATTGTGATATTCGAGGGCGACCGACTCAGCCGCAGCGAAGTCTTCGACGAAGCCGACCTCGGCGGCGCGCTTGCGCGCTTTGAGGAACTACAGCCGCAGTCACCGCGACTGGAAAACGCGGCAATTCACATGTCTGAGCGCGTGGTTGCACACTTTGCGGCAGCCAAATGGGACGCCCTTGCGGAGATCCTGGCCGACGATTTTATCCAGGATGACCGGCGTCGGGTACTGGGCGCGGGAGTTCGACGTGGTCGAGAGGCCCAGATTGCGGACGTGCGCGCGATCGCCGGGTTATTTGGCGCCAACCTGACCTCGACCCCAATGGCGACGCGTGGGGAGCGCCTCGCCCTCACCCGGCTGAACCTCTCGAATCGTGATCAACGAGCCGATGCATACCTTACGGAGATGCTCGCCATCGGGGAGATCAACGCCGACGGGCTTCTCGTCGCGTACGTGTCGTTCGACCCCGAAGACTTCGAGGCCGCCTTCGAGGAACTCGACGCCCGATACCTCGCCGGCGAAGCGGCGGCGTACGCGCAAACGTGGTCTGTTGTAACACAGGCCTATTCGATGCTTAATCGGCGAGAGCTGCCGCCGGTGAGGACGGATTGGGTCAACATCGACCACCGAGCGCTTGTATCGATCGAGGGTGTTGACTTGGCTGCGTCATTAAGAGCCTTGTGGGACATCACTTCGGCCTCCAGCTTCTACGTCGAAGCTGTGCATCGGCTGGACGAACTCGGAGCCGTCGCCACCACGGTGGTGAAAGCGGTCACGCCCGAAGGCCTTGACGCCGAAGTGCGGATGATCGCCATGGGCATAGTCAAAGGGCAGCTCTTCAGCCGCGTCGAGTACTTCGATGAGGCCGACCTGGACGCCGCACTCGAGCGCTTCGAGGAGCTCCATCATCAGGTACCTCGGCTCGAAAACGTAGCAAGCCGAGTCTGGGAAAATTTTCAGGCGTCAAACGACCGGACCCATCGCTTAGCCATGACTGCTGAGCGCATCGTCACTGACGATCGTCGTCCGGTTGTTGGCGCAGGGGTTCAACGGGGTCGAGAGGTGAACGCCGCGGATATGCGGGCCTTCCTCGACATCGGAATGGGCAACATGACGTCGACCGTCATCGCGACGCGCGGCGAACGCCTCATACTCGATCGCTTCCGTCTCTCGGGCCGCGACCAGGCGCCGGAACCGTTCTATATCGAGTTGCTCCGTGTTCTCGAGATCGATGCCGACAACCGGATAGCGGCGTGCATCGCGTTCGCCCTCGACGACATCGATGCCGCGTTTGAAGAACTCGATACTCGCTATCTGGCCGGCGAAGCCGCCGCCCACTCGCACATTTGGTCTGTCATGACCCAGGTGCAAGTCGCGTACAACCGTCACGAATTCCCCCCGACGACTGAAGACTGGATCAATCTCGACCATCGACTGGGCAGGGCATTCGCACCCGGCGAAATGATCCCGTACATGCATGCCACGTACGACGTCGTCCCGAACATCAAGGGTCACATCGAGGCCGTGCACCGACTGAGCCATGTCGGAGTGGTCATTACCGAGGTGGTCACCGGGACCTCAGAGGAGGGCTTCGATTTCGAGTGGCGCGAGGTCGCCCTTTTCGCATTTGACGGCGACACGGTATGCCGGTTCGAGATGTTCGACGAGACAGACCTCGACGCCGCACTCGCCCGCTTCGACGAATTAGAGCCGCCGGCCCGACGCTTAGAAAACGCGGCGGTGAGGGTGTACAAGCATTTCTTCGCGCACTACGCGAAACGTGATTGGGCCGCCCTAGCGGCGATCATGACCGAGAACAGCCGCCTTGAAGATCGCCGTCGTGCGGTCAACGCGGGACTCTGGAGCGGCCGTGATGTCTTCATCGAAAACTTCCGTGCCACCGATGATTTCGCGCTCGAGGATCTAGGGGTTGTCGCGACTCGCGGACAGCGCCTCTTTCTCGGCCGCTACCGATGGTCACCCAATGACCCGGCGGCTGAGATGTTTTACACCGAAGCGTTTTGCATCGTCGAGATCTGCACCGACGAGAGGATACAAGCGTTCATCACATTTGAACTGGACGACGCGGACGCCGCCTTCGCCGAACTCGACTCTCGCTATATCGCCGGCGAAGCCGCAGTCCACGCTCAGACGTGGTCGGCGATCGCGAAAAGCTACGCCGCAGTAAACCGGCGCGAGATGCCACCGACAACACCGGACTGGGTGAACATCGACCATCGGCGCGGAATCGCTTTCGCGCCAGGCGAAACCCTTCCTTACCTCCGCGCCACGTGGGACGTCGCACCCTTCCAGATTTACATCGAGTCCGTGCATCGGCTGACCGCCCTCGGGGCGGTCGTCTCATGGGCGGCGCATGGAACCTCTGAAGAAGGCTTCGACGCCGAGTGGCGGGGGCTCAACATCCTCACCACCGAAGCCGACCTGGTCAACCGGCTTGAAGTCTTCGACGAGGCAGATCTCGAAACGGCGCTCGCCCGCTTCGAGGAGCTGCACCGCCACGCGCCTCGTCCAGAGAACGCGGCAAGCCGACTGGAGCAACGCTTCTCGACGTACTTCGCAGCCCGCGACTGGGATGCACTAACAGAGTTACTCTCCGACAACATTTCCGTCGACGATCGCCGTCCTGTTGTTAACGTCGGGACTCGGCACGGTCGAGATGCCGAGATCGCCAACATGCGGGCGGTCGTCGCCGTCGGAGTCACGAACATGACCCCAACCGTGATTGCCACACGTGGAACGCGTCTCGTCCTCGGTCGCTACTCCATCGTGGACAACTGGTCGGGGTCGACGGCGCTATGCGTCTCCGAGATCAACGCCGAGAACCAGATCGCGGCACGAGTTGTGTTGGGCCCCGACGACATCGATGCCGCGTTCGAGGAACTCGAGTCTCGTTACCTCGCTGGCGAAGCCGCAGCCCAAGCACACACGTGGTCGGTTATTGCGCGGACCTACAGCATGGTCAACCGGCACGAAGTTCCCGCAATGGACTTTGTCACCCTGGACCATCGCCGAGGCACACCGTACGGTCCTGGCGACCTCACAGCCGCAATGCGGCTCTCCGGGGACCTCACGCCAGATCTCAATATCTACAACGAGACGGTGCATCGACTCAGTGAATTCGGCGCGGTCATCACCAACACCGCGCACGGAACTTCGAAAGAGGGCTTCGCCGCCGAGTGGCGAACGATCCAACTCGTCACCGTCGAAGGCGATCGGATCAACCGCCTGGAAATCTTCGACGAGTCAGACCTCGACGCGGCGCTCGCCCGCTTCGAGGAACTCGATCGACCCTAGGGTTGTAAGCGTTCGATGCGCCCGCCGACGACGCGAATTCGGTTGTGCAACCGGTCTTCTCGGCCTTGCCAGAACTCCACTTCTGCGGGGGCGATGCGGTACCCACCCCAGTTCGGCGGCACCGGGACTCGTTCGTCGCCGGCGAAGCGATCCGTCACCTCGGCGAGCTGGTCGATCAGCGCGGCACGCGACTCGATCGGCTTCGACTGCTGCGACGCCCACGCGCCAAGCTGTGAACCCCGCGGCCGGTTGTTCCAGTAGCTCTCGGTGGCCTCGGGTTCGACCTTGGTGACCGGCCCGCGGATGTGGAACTGCCTGTTGAGCAGGTACCACGGGAAGGTTGCCGACGCATACGGCGTCGCGGCTAGCTGCTCACCCTTGGCCGAGTCGTAGTTGGTGAAGAACACAATCCCGTCTTGGTCGACGCCCTTGCACAGCACCGACCGGCTGACGGGCTTGCCCTCGCTCACGGTGGCCAACACCATCGCGTTGGGCTCGGCGACGCCGCCGCGTTCGGCATCGCCAATCCACTTGCGCAACAAGGCAAGCCAGCCATCGTCGAGCCAGTCCACGTCAAGATCGGGGCTGCCGTCCCGCTCACGCGAGGCGTACTCCTTGCGCATTGCTGCCAGGTGTTCGTTGTCGGGTCCTGCCATCGCACCGACGCTACCCGCGTCACCAGCGAAGATTGGGGCACCCGGATTTGTCGGTGGTGGCTGTAATGATGGCGTCATGTCGTCGATCGCTTCGCCTCCGCTGGTGGAAAACGTTCCGCAGCGTCTTGAGGTGCTGTTTGACGAGTTGGCGGAGTTGGCCGGTCAGCGCAATGCGATCGATGGGCGGATCGTGGACATCGTCGCCGAGATCGATCGCGACGAATTATGGGGGGCCACCGGTGCGCGGTCGATCGCGGCGTTGGTGGCCTGGAAACTGGGCGCGTCATCGGCCAACGCCCACACCATTGCCGCCGTGGCGCACCGGCGGAAAGAGTTTCCCCGCTGCACGGCCGGTATGCGCGAAGGACGCTTGTCGCTGGATCAGGTCGGGGTCATCGCCGCCCGCGCCGCGGAGGGTTCTGATGAGCATTACGCGCAGCTGGCGGCGGTGGCCTCGGTCCACCAGCTGCGCACCGCGGTCAAACTCGAACCACATCCCGACCCCGATCCCGGCCCGTCACCGCAGCCCTCGATCACCCAGGGCTGCGATGAGCAGTTCAGCTGGTGGCGAATCAAACTCCCCCACCACGACGCCGCAAAGTTCGACGCCGCGCTGGCCTCGCATCGCGACGCGCTGGTCGCGGCGTGGAAACGCGACCACGACAACGCCGCTCGCGCCGCCGAGCAGAGACCTCCGATGCCAGGCACCCTGGAGGCGTTCATGCGCCTAGTCGAGGCCGGCTGGGATACCGAAGTCGACGCCCGTCCGCACGGCCAGCACACCACCGTGGTGGTCCACCTCGACATCGCCCAACGCCTCGCCGGGTTGCACCTGGGACCACTGCTCTCCGACGCCGAACGCCGATACCTGACCTGCGACGCCACCGCCGAAGTGTGGTTCGAACGCGACGGGCAGGCCATCGGTGCCGGGCGCGCCACTCGGCTGATCAACCGGCGGCTGCGCCGCGCCCTCGAACACCGCCACCGCATGTGCGCCGTCCCCGGCTGTGGCGCCACCCGCGGCCTACACGCCCACCACCTCCAACACTGGGAAGACGGCGGCCCCACCGATTTAGCCAACCTGGTTCTGCTCTGCCCCTATCACCACCGGCTCCACCACCAAGGCGCTATCACGATCACCGGCCCCCCACACCAGCTCACCGTCACCGACAACGACGGAGAACAACTCAACCCCGGCTCACTGGCGCGCCCGCCAACCACACCCCCACCCGCGGTGGCGCCGTATCCCGGGCCCACCGGCGAGCGCGCCGACTGGTGGTGGTACGACCCCTTCCAACCCCAACCACCACCCACACTCAACTGACCCGAGCTGCGGCCACGGCCCTTAGTTACCGACCGGTAGCAAGTCACGCCGCGCCGCGTGGGAGAATTTCAGCATGACTGTCATCTCGGACAAGGTCCCGGAGAATTTCGTTGCCGGACTCGAGGGCGTGGTGGCATTTACCACCGAGATCGCCGAGCCCGACAAGGACGGCGGGGCCCTGCGCTACCGCGGTGTCGACATCGAAGACCTGGTCGCTCAGCACGTCACCTTCGGCGATGTCTGGGCTTTGCTGGTGGACGGGAAATTCGGTGACGGGCTGCCCCCCGCCGAGCCGTTCCCGCTGCCCATCCACAGCGGCGACGTACGCGTCGACGTGCAGGCCGGCCTGGCAATGCTGGCGCCGATCTGGGGCTACCAGCCGCTGCTCGACATCGACGACGACACCGCCCGCGACCAGTTGGCCCGCGCCTCGGTGATGGCCCTGTCCTACGTCGCGCAGTCGGCCCGCGGCATCTACCAGCCCGCCGTTCCGCAGCACCTCATCGACGAATGCTCAACGGTCACAGCGCGTTTCATGACGCGCTGGCAGGGCGAGCCGGACCCCAAGCACATCGAGGCCGTCGACGCCTACTGGGTGTCGGCCGCCGAGCACGGGATGAACGCCTCGACCTTCACCGCGCGGGTGATCGCCTCGACGGGCGCCGACGTGGCCGCGTCGTTGTCCGGTGCGGTCGGCGCGATGAGCGGCCCGCTGCACGGCGGCGCGCCCGCGCGAGTGCTGCCGATGCTCGAAGAAGCCGAACGCACCGGCGATGCCCGCGGCATGATCAAGGGGATCCTGGACCGCGGTGAGAAGCTCATGGGCTTCGGCCACCGCGTTTACCGCGCCGAAGACCCCCGCGCCCGCGTCCTGCGGGCCACGGCCAAGCGCCTGGGCGCGCCACGCTACGAGGTCGCCATGGCCGTCGAGCAGGCCGCGCTTGCCGAGCTGCGGGAACGGCGTCCGGACCGCGCGATCGAGACCAACGTCGAGTTCTGGGCCGCGGTGATCCTCGACTTCGCCGAGGTGCCGGCCCGGATGATGCCGGCGATGTTCACCTGCGGCCGCACCGCGGGGTGGTGCGCGCACATTCTCGAGCAGAAGCGGCTCGGCAAGCTGGTCCGCCCGGCGGCCATTTACGTCGGTCCAGGGCCGCGTAGCCCGGAATCCGTCGAGGGTTGGGCCGCAGTTCACACGGGTTAGCAGGCGCGACGAGTTTTTGTCACCCCCGAGGTCAATACTTGCGGCACAACCCGTCAGCAAGGAGGCTCTCATGGCAATCGCCGTCGAACCCGCACTGTCCCCGCACCTCGTCGTCGACGACGCCGCGGCGGCGATCGACTTCTACGTCAAGGCTTTTGGCGCCGAGGAACTCGGGCGAGTCCCCGGTCCCGACGGCAAGCTGATCCACGCCGCACTGCGCATCAACGGCTTCACCGTGCTGCTCAACGACGATTTTCCGGAGATGTCCGGCGGCAAGTCGATGACGCCGACGTCGCTGGGCGGCACCCCGGTCACCATCCACCTGACGGTGACCGACGTCGACACCAAATTCCAGCGTGCGCTCGATGCCGGCGCGAGCGAGGTCATGCCGCTCGGTGACCAGTTCTGGGGCGACCGCTACGGCATCGTCGCCGATCCGTTCGGACACCACTGGTCGCTGGGCCAGCCCGTGCGCGAGGTCAGCCCGGAGCAGATCGCGGCCGCGATCGGCACCGGCTAAAGGTCCGCCATTTCCCGCAGCCGGCCAACAACGCGGCTCCGCAGCGACGGCGTCGGTGCGGACGCCGCGACGTCGAGCATCTCGGCGATCGAGGTGAACTTGTTGCGCGGCCGGTCGTCGAGTCGGCCGCGAGCGATCTCGGCGGCGTCGATGGCGCGCCAGCCGTTGGCGTCGACCACAGCGGGCTGGCGTTCCCGGACAAGGCGGTCCAGCGTGGACGGCTTGCCGATCGGGTCGCGCAACAGGCCGGCGTTGTAATCGTCGACCAGCCGCTGCACGGTCTGCGCCGCACACGACTTGTTGGTGCCGATGAAGCCGGTCGGCCCGCGCTTGATCCAACCCGCGACGTAGGCGCCTTCGGCCTGGGTGACGCGGCCACCGTCGTTGGGAACCACGCCGGCCTCGTCGTCGAAGGGCAGATCCTTGATTGCCTTGCCGTGGTAGCCGATTGAGGACAACACCAGCCCGGCGTCGATGGTCTGCACCTCGTCGGTGCCGGTGACGGCGAACTCCAACGCGCTCGCTCGCTGCTTGCCCAGCACCCGCTGCGGCGTCAGGTTGTACGCCAGCCGGATCCGCGGGCGCGACGTCGGGCTCGCCGGCGACTCGGCATGGCCGAGGGTGCTCAGCACCTGGAGCTTCTGCCGCGTCACCGTCTCGGTGACGGTGGCGAGGTCGCGCTGCACCGCGTCGCGATCGGCTTCGGCGAGAACGACTTCCGCGGTCGTGGTCAGTCCGATCAGCTCGGGCAGGGTGAACGCCGAATGCTGCGGTCCACGCCGGGCGGCGATCACGACCTCGCGCACGCGCGAGTCGCGCAGCGCAGCCAACGCGTGATCGGAGATGTCGGTGTGGGCCAGCTCGTCGGGGTCGGCGGTCAGCACGCGAGCCACGTCGAAAGCCACGTTGCCGTTGCCGACGAGAATCACCCGCTCGTGGCTGAGATCGACTGGGAGGTCGACGAATTCGGGATGCCCGTTGATCCACGCCACCAATTCGGTGGCGGTCCCGGTACCGGGCAGGTCCATGCCGTCGATGTCGAGCCGACGGTCGTTCGGGGCGCCCGACGCGTAGATTACGGCGTGGTGATGCGCCAGCAGGTCGTCGTGGCTCAGTTGTTTGCCGACCTCGACGTTGAGAAAGAAGCGGAATTCGCGGCGCCGAGCGATCCGGTCGAACAGCGCGGTGACGCGCTTGGTGGTCTGGTGGTCGGGGGCGACGCCGGCTCGCACCAATCCATAAGGGGTGGGCAGCTTTTCGAAGACGTTGACCCGCACACCCTGCTGGGTGAGCAGTTCGTCGGCGGCGTACATCGCGGCCGGCCCGGACCCCACGATGGCCACCGTCAACGGACCGCTGTGCTTGCCGTGCACCTCCGGCGCGGGGATCACCGGCGCCAGTTTGGATGTCGGCGGCAACTTCTGGTCGGCCGGCCGGTCCGGATAGAACGACGCGTTGAGTTCGATGAACGGAAGCTGCTCGGTCGTCAAACGTGCATCCGGGGCGATGGCGCCCACTGGGCAGGCGCTGACGCAGGCACCGCAGTCCACACACGCCACCGGATCGATGTAAAGCATTTCCGCAGTGGCGAATTCCGGTTCGTCCGGTGACGGGTGGATACAGTTCACCGGGCAGGCGTAAACACAGGACCCGTCGCTACAGCACGACTGGGTGATGACGTGCGGCATAAGGCCCTACGCAGCGACCGTCAGGTGCTGACGCTGCGGCTCGCTGCGGTAGCGCGACGGCTTGCCGTCGATCTTGCAGATCCGCCAAATCAACTTGGCCAGCGGGTTCATCAAACCCGTGTCGCGGCACAGCATTCGGACGTCGCCGAACATGTCCCGAAGCATCTGCCGCGATTCCGGCGACTTGAAGAACACCTCTTTGCGGACCTCGCGTGGGATGTCGAACTCTTTCCAGAAAGCCTTCGGCGGCACAATGATCGCCGAACACAAGAGCCGCATGGTGAGCGGCACGTACAGCGAGAGCCAGAACCGCTTGCGGCGCGGCAGATCCGGCACACGCTTGCGCAGATACTCGTGCGCGAACGAGATGTGGCGAGCCTCCTCGGCCACGTGGATCGCCATCACCCGCTCCATGATCGGGTGCAGTTCCTTGCCTTCACGCAGGACGTTCTTCTGCGTGTGGTCGATCGGCTCTTCGCCGGCGAGGATGCCGAACCAGAACGGAATCGGCAGCGGACCGGCAACCAACGGGATGTAGGGCTGAATCCACTTCAGCAGACGCGGCATGCCCGGAACGTCGGCGCCGATGTGGTTGACCATCTCCTGGAACATCATGGTGTGGTTGCACTCTTCGACCGCTTCGTGCAAGCAGTACCGGTATTCCGGTGACCCGTTCGGCACCCAGAACGCGTACTCCATCAGACCGCGAATCAGGATCGACTCGAAATGCAGGCCGACCTTGGCCACGTTGGCCTGGCGCCACATGCCGATCTCGATCTGACGCTCTTGCGACTGCGACTGGTACCAGGGGTGGCGGCCCAACGGGTCGGTGGCCGGCAGAATCCAGCGCGGGTCGTTGTCGATGACCGCAAACTCCGGCGACTTCCAGTCGATGTCGGTGTACGGGTTGAAGTTGCGACGCACCGACCCCTCGGACAGTGTGTTCAGCATCTCCACGTACTTGACGTCGTCCTGGACGTCCATGTTCTTGCGCCAGCGACGAACGAACTTGGTCTTAGCCTGCTTCTTCGCAGTTGCAGTCTGAGCCATCCTGGGTGCCTCCCCAATGAGGTTTACATTTGGACGTGCTATGTCCAACACAGTACTCAAGGTATCGGGAACTTACTAGACCCGAAATGCCCACTGTGCTGTATCCGTGAACACGTGTGCACTGTGACTCGCGTCACACTCAGCGCACACGTCCGACCGCCTGATCCTGGCGCTCGACCGGTCACTAACCTGGTGAATATGGCTGACCAGCTCACGATCCCCGACAACATCAAACCCGGCGATGGACGCTTCGGATCCGGCCCCTCGAAGGTCCGGCCCGAACAACTACAGGCCCTGTCCACCAGCGCCGCCGCGCTTTTCGGCACGTCACACCGACAAGCACCGGTCAAAGACCTGGTCGGCCGGGTGCGGACTGGGCTGCGGGAATTGTTCTCGGTGCCCGAGGGCTACGAGGTGATTCTCGGCAACGGCGGCGCGACGGCGTTCTGGGACGCCGCAGCGTTCGGGCTGATCGACAAGCGGTCGCTGCACCTGAGCTACGGCGAGTTCAGCTCGAAGTTCGCCTCCTCGGTGGCCAAGAACCCCTTCGTCGGCGATCCGATCATCATCAAAGCCGATCCCGGCAGCGCCCCCGGCCCGCAGGGCGACCCGTCGGTCGACGTCATCGCCTGGGCCCACAACGAGACGTCGACCGGGGTCGCGGTGCCGGTGGCGCGGCCGCGTGACGCCGGCGACGCCCTGGTCGTGATCGACGCGACCTCCGGCGCCGGCGGCCTGCCCGTCGAGATCACCGAGACCGACGCCTACTACTTCGCGCCGCAGAAGAACTTCGCCGCCGACGGCGGACTGTGGCTGGCGATCATGAGCCCGGCGGCGCTGGCCCGGGTGGAGGCCATCGCGGCGTCGAACCGGTGGGTGCCCGACTTCTTGTCACTGCCGATCGCGGTGGAGAACAGCCTCAAGAACCAGACCTACAACACGCCGGCCATCGCGACGCTGGTGCTGATGGCCGAGCAGATCGACTGGCTACTGAGCAACGGTGGGCTGGACTGGGCGGTCAAGCGGACCGCCGACTCCTCGGGCCGGCTGTACAGCTGGGCCGAGGATCGCGCCTTCACCACGCCGTTCGTCGCAGACCCCAAGCTGCGCTCGCAAGTCGTCGGCACCATCGACTTCAACGACGACGTCGACGCCGCCGCGGTGGCCAAGGTGCTGCGCGCCAACGGCATCGTCGATGTCGAGCCCTACCGCAAACTCGGTCGAAACCAGCTGCGGGTCGCGATGTTCCCGGCCGTCGAACCCGACGACGTCAGCGCACTCACCGAGTGCGTCGACTGGGTGGTCGAGCGGATCTAGCCCGCGAGCAGAAAAAGCCCAGGTGTTACCGCGTGTCCACCCCGACCGCGGCCGCCCCCTGAGTTACAGTGCGCCGTGACAGGCCTGGCGCGCTGGTCTGCGAGGAACCTGCGAGGAGACACCATGCGGGAACTCAAGATCGTCGGACTCGATGTCGACGGCAAACACATCATCTGCGAGGGCGACAACCCCGCCGACAAGTACAGCATCCGCGTCGACGACCGATTGCGCGCAGCGGTCAGCGGCGACGGAGCCCGGGTGAATCAGACCCACATCGACATCGAGGTCAGCAGCATGTTGCGTCCCAAGGAGATTCAGGCCAGGATTCGCGCGGGCGCGTCGGTCGAGCAGCTTGCCGAGTCCGCCGGGGTGGAGATCTCGAAGGTCGAGCGATTCGCCCACCCGGTGCTGCTGGAGCGCGCCCGAGCCGCCGAGCTGGCAACCGCCGCCCATCCCGTTCTCTCCGATGGCCCGGCGGTGCTGACGCTGCTGGAGACGATCACCGCCTCGCTGGTGTCCCGCGGCCTCAATCCGGACGGCACCGCGTGGGACGCGTGGCGCAACGAGGACGGGCGCTGGACCGTTCAGCTGACGTGGAAGGCCGGCAGGTCGGACAACCTCGCGCACTTCCGGTACTGCCCCGGCGCGCACGGCGGAACCGTCACCGCCTTGGACGACGGGGCGAAAGAATTGATCGATCCCGACTTCGACCGTCCGCTGCTGCGGCCGGTGGCAGCCGTCGCCCAACTGGACTTCAACGAGCCCGAACCCACGCCGACGCCCGTCGAGGCCGCTGACGTCTCCGACGTCCCGGAGCCCAAGGCAGAGCCGGCCCGAGCCCGCCGCGGCAAGCCGCCGGTGCCGGCGTGGGAAGACGTGCTGCTGGGTGTCCGCTCCAGCGGGCAGCGCTAGAGCGCCATCGCGACCAGGGCCAACCAGGCCACCGCGACACCCACCCCGCCGCCCAGCACCAGCCAGCGCACCACCGGCTTGTGCCGCCATCCCCACAATGTCGGCGCCAAACCGCCTGCCGCAACGAGATTCAGCCCGACGGCCAGCAACGGGTGCACCCGGATCAAGCCCAGGCTCAGCACCAGCACCGCGACCCCGGTGACCGCGGCGACGAATCCCGCGACAGTCAAACCCGTTGCCCACGGCGTGGATTCGTCGGTCATCAGGCGAGCCTAGCCCGCTCGTAGAACGCCAGCGCCGCGGCGGTAGCAACGTTGAGCGAGTCGGTGCCGCGGGACATCGGGATGCGTACCCGCATGTCGCTGGCTTTCATCGCGGCGTAACTCAGGCCGGGGCCCTCGGCGCCGACCAGGACCGCGACCCGTTCACCCCGTACCGCCGCCATCGCCTCCGGCAGCGTTTTAGCGTCCTCGCCGGGCGTCATGGCCAGCAATCGAAAACCGCTCTGCTGCAACGCCTTCAGCTCTGCCGGCCAGTCGGTGACACGGGCGAACGGCACGACTAGGGCATGACCCATCGAGACGCGTACGGCGCGTCGGTACAACGGGTCGGCGCAGCCGCTGCCGAACACCACGGCGTCGACGTCGAGCCCGGCCGCGTTGCGGAAGATCGAGCCCAGGTTTTCGTGGTCGTTGACGCCCTCGAGCACCGCCACGGTCCGGGCGCCGTCGACCACGTCGGCGACCGCGCGCTCGGGCTCCCGTCGAGCCGCGGCGAGCACGCCGCGGTTGAGGTGGAAGCCGACCGCGTCGGCCATCACTTCGGCCGAAACCCGGTAGTAGGGCGCGGGATTGCCCGTCAGGTCCGCGGTGAGTTCGGTGAGCCGACGGTCGGTGCCGAGGAAGGCCAGCGGCGTGAACGGCGAGGCCAGCATGCGCTGCACCACCAACACACCCTCGGCGATCACCAGGCCCTTGCCGCTGGGCAGATCCGGGCGGCGGTCGATGCTGTTCAGGTCGCGGAAGTTGTCCAGTCGCGCATCAGAGGGATCGTCGATGTCGATGACGTTGACAGTCAAGGGCTTTCGTCGACCAATGCGAGTATCAAGTCGGCGGCCACCCGTAGCGTGTCACGTTCGGAATCCCCGAGGGTTTCCAGGCGCTGGGTGAGCCATTCCTGGCTGGCCTGGCGTTCGGCCTCCATCAGCTCGGCGCCCGCTTCGGACACCGACACCAAAACCTGCCGGCCGTCGTCGGGGTGCGCGACACGGTCGACGAATCCCAACTCGGCCAGCGACGCGATCACCCGCGTCATGGACGGCGGGCGAACCCGTTCCCTGATCGCCAGGGCGCCCGGCGTCATCGGCCCGAAGTTGGCCAACGTCGCCAGCGCCGAAAGTTGCGACAACGACACCGGGGACTGGGGACGGCGAAACCGCAGCTGCCGGGAGAGCCGCATCACCGCCAACGACAGGTCGCTGGCCAGTCGCCTATCGCCATCAATCACAGCGCGAAGGTTACGACAGAACCCAGATCCGTCAACATCGAATCACCGAGACGGGCCCACACCAGCTATCTTGATCACGATGTCCGACGAGCCTGGCGAGACCATCGAACCGCCGCCGTTACCGGCGTTCCTGCTCGATCCGTGGCCGATGATCGCGATCGGCGCGCTGGCCTGGCTCGTCGCCGCAGTTATCGTCTTCCTCACGCCGACCCTTGCCACCTGGCGCCCGCTGACCCTTGCCGGTCTGGCGGTGGGTGTGTTGGGCACATCTATCTTCCTGCTCCAGCGCTCGGCCGCGCGGCGGGGCGCGCGCGGTGCCCAGACGGGACTCATCCCCACGAAGCCCACCAGCCAGGAGGTTTGACGCCATGGCAGCGCCGCTATTGCAAGCCCAAGTCGACATCGACGCACCCGTCTCGACGGTCTGGTCGCTGATCAGTGATTTCCGCCGAATGCGGCAGTGGAGTCCGCAGTGCCGCTGGATGCGACCGCTGGGGCCGGTGCGCCCCGGCACCCGGACCTTCAACCTCAACCGGCGCAACCTGATGGTCTGGCCGACCACATCCACCGTCGTCGAGCTGGTGCCGGAGCAGAAGCTGGCTTTCCGGGTCAACATGAACAACACGGTGTGGAGCTACGAGCTGCAGCCGATCCCCGGCGGCACCAGGGTGATCGAGAGCCGGCATGCCGAGAACGGCGTCAAGCCGGTATCCGCCGTGGCCGTCAACGCGCTGATGGGCGGAACCGAGAGCTTCGAGCGCGAACTCGTCGAGGGAATGAACGCTTCGCTGGCCAAGATCAAGGCCGCAGCAGAGAGTAGCTAGCTGGGCTCGGTCGACGCCTCGGGTTGATCGGGTGCCTCGGCGACCGCCTCTTCCGCGGGAGTAACCGGCTCTTCCGCGGGCGCCTCTTCGGCGGGCTTTTCCGCAGGCTTCTCGCTGACGTCGAGCACGCCGTCGTCGTAGGGGTCGTAGGCCGGCGAACCGCTGCCCGCGGGCGCGGGAGTGTCCGAATGCGCGCCGCAGCCGTATTCGGAGTCGACGACGTGCCCGTCGGCTGACATCTCGTTGCCGCAGACCCCGAACATCGTTCCCAGCGAGCCGGCCAGCGGCAGGTAGAAGCCGCAATCGCGGCAGACCCGCTTGGTGGACTGCGCCATCTGCGCGCGGGGGCCGTAGTCGCCGTCGTGCCAGCGCTGGGCGGCGTCGTCGCGGCCCCACGCGCTCATCACCTGCCGACGGCCCAACCCGACTTCGGCGGCGGTTTCGTCGACCTGGGGATCACCCGACGCCATGAAACCCGGCACCAGCCGCGGGTCGTCCGACGCCGGGGCCAACAGGTCGCCGGGGCTCAGGTCGCCGGGCCGCACGCGCTGATCCCACGGCAGCCACTCCGGGGCCAGCAGCGACTCAGGCCCGGGTACCAGCACCACCTCGCTGACCGTTGCATGGTCGGCGCCGGGGTAACTGGCCACCACGACCGCCCACTGCCAGCCTTGGTAGCCGGGCAGATGAGCAAGGAAACGGTGGGTGGCGCTGGTCGGATCTTCGTAACCCACGCCGAGGTGGTCGCCCACGGTGTCGTCACCGCTGCCTTCGACCACGGCGGCGCGCGCCACGTCGACCGCGCCGGTGAGAACCGTCGCCATTTCAGGCGACCACTCGGTCGCAGTCGATGTCACGTCGTCCGTTGTTTCCATGGGCCTTCGATTCTGCCGCACAGACGAGGCGCCCGGCCACACCGGTCGCCTGCAGACCACCGGGGCCGGCATGGGTGAGAATCAATGCATGGCTGGACGGCGCGGGGAACACCCGGATGCGCGGCGACCCTCGGCGCCGGGCCGACGCGGTCGTGCCGTGCCCGCCGAGCATCCGGGCATGGCCAATTACCCGGCCGACCAGCCGGATTACCGCCGCCCACCGCGCGGGCCAGCGATGCCCAGCGCCAACCGGTACCTACCGCCGCTGAATCGCGATACCCGGGCCGAGCCGCGGCGAGAGCCACCGCCGGGCGGCACCACCGGCGAACGCATCACCGTTACGCGCGCCGCCGCTCAACGCAGCCGTGAAATGGGTTCCCGGATGTACGACCTGGTGCAGCGGGCCGCCACCGCCGACGGCGCCGACAAATCCGGGCTGACCGCGCTGACGTGGCCGGTGGTCGCCAACTTCGCGACCGACGCCGCGATGGCGGTCGCCCTGGCCAACACGCTGTTCTTCGCCGCGGCCACCGGGGAGAGCAAGGACCGGGTCGCGCTGTACCTGCTGATCACCATCGCGCCGTTCGCGGTGATCGCGCCGCTGATCGGGCCGGCACTGGATCGCCTGCAGCACGGTCGTCGGGTCGCACTGGCCGCGTCGTTCGCACTGCGCACCGCGCTGGCAGTGCTGCTGATCGCCAACTACGACGCCGCGACCGGCGGCTACCAGTCGTGGGTGCTGTATCCGTGCGCGCTGATGATGATGGTGTTGTCGAAGTCGTTCAGCGTGCTGCGCAGCGCGGTCACCCCGCGGGTGATGCCGCCGACCATCGACCTGGTCCGGGTGAACTCCCGGTTGACGATGTTCGGTCTGCTGGGCGGCACCATCGTTGGGGGTGGCATTGCGGGCGGCATCGAGTACGCCTGCGACCGTCTACTCCAGTTGCCCGGCGCCTTGTTCGTGGTCGTCGCGGTCACGGTGGCGGGCGCCGCGCTGTCGATGCGCATCCCGCGCTGGGTCGAGGTGACCGCGGGCGAGGTTCCGGCGACCCTGAGTTACCGCCAGGGCACGCAGCGACGGAATTGGCCGGAGGAGGTCCGCCGGGCCAGCGGTGCGCTTCGACAACCGTTGGGCCGCAACATCATTACCTCCCTGTGGGGTAACTGCACGATCAAGGTCATGGTCGGGTTCCTGTTCTTGTATCCGGCGTTCGTGGCCAAGGCGCATCAGGCCAACGGCTGGAAGCAATTGGCGATGCTCGGCATGATCGGCGCGGCGGCCGCCATCGGTAACTTCGCCGGCAACTTCGCCAGCGCCCGGTTGCGGCTGGGCCGGCCGGCCGTGCTCGTGCTGCGGTGCGCGCTCGCGGTGACCGGCGTCGCGCTCGCGGCGGCTGTGGCGGGCACTCTGCTGATGGCGGCGATCGCGGCGCTAGTGACGTCGGGGTGCAGCGCAATCGCCAAGGCCGCGTTGGATGCGTCGCTGCAGGACGATTTGCCCGAGGAGTCGCGCGCGTCGGCATTCGGACGTTCAGAGTCGACGCTTCAGCTCGCGTGGGTGCTCGGTGGCGCGATGGGTGTGCTGCTCTACACCGACCTGTGGATCGGGTTCAGTGTGGTGACGTCGGTGCTGATTCTCGGTCTGGCGCAGACCATTGTCAGCTTCCACGGTGACTCGCTGATTCCCGGCCTGGGCGGCAACCGCCCGGTGATGGTGGAGCAGCAGGAAGGCAACAGCAAGCGCGACGCCGCGGCGGTGCCCCGAGCGTGAAACGGCTTGTGCTGCTGGCGATTGTGACGGTTTTGGCGGTGGTAGCCGGAATCGGCGCGTGGGCGTTGGTCCGCGAGCCCGGCCCGCTGCGTCCCGAGATCAGCGCGTATTCCAACGGCCACCTGGCCCGGGTGGGTCCGTACCGCTACTGCAACGTCATCGACCTCACCGACTGCCAGAACCCGGAGACCGAGGGCGAACTGCGGGTGAATTCCCGCTCCCCCGTTCAGCTTTCGGTGCCGACGACGATCGGGCGGGCACCGTGGTGGTTGCTCACGGTGTACGAGGACTCCGCCGTTCCGGCGACGACGTTCTACCGGCCGGGTAGCCGACTGGCGGTCACCATTCCCACCGTCGATCCGCATCATGGCCGGCTGACCGGGATCGCCGTGCAGTTGATGACGGTGTTCGTCGACCCGAACGGGGAGGTGCAGGGTGTTCCGCACGCCGAGTGGTCGGTGCGAACGGTGTGGAGCTAGCGCCTACGCGCCGTGGCCGGCCGGCACCCGTTCGCCCTCGCGCGTCGGGCCAGGCGGCGTGCCGTCACCGAATGGCTTGCCGCCTAATGCTTCCCGACCATGCGGAGTCAGCCAGTTGGACAGCTGCGGCCCCTTCGGCACGATGCCGGTCGGGTTGATGTCTTTGTGCACGATGTAGTAGTGCTGCTTGATCTGGACGAAGTCGGTGGTATCGCCAAAACCCGGCGTCTGGAACAGGTCTCGCGCGTAGGCCCACAGCACCGGCATCTCGGCGAGCTTGCTCCGGTTGCATTTGAAGTGGCCGTGGTAGACGGCGTCGAAGCGGGCCAGCGTGGTGAACAAGCGGACGTCGGCCTCGGTAATCGTCTCGCCGACCAGGAAGCGCTGTCCCGAAAGCCGATCGCCGACCCAATCGAGCGCCGCGAACAACCGGTCGTAGGCGGCCTCGTATGCCTCCTGCGAGCCGGCGAAGCCGCAGCGATAGACGCCGTTGTTGATCTCGGAGTAGACCCGCTTGTTGACCTCGTCGATCTCGTCGCGCAGCGGCTCGGGATACAACTGCGGGGCTCCGTCGCGATGGTAGTCCGTCCATTCGGTGGATAGGTCCAGCGTCAGCTGAGGGAAGTCGTTGGTGACGACCGCGCCGGTCGGCACATCGACGATCGCGGGAACCGTGATGCCCTTGGGATAGTCGGGGAACCGGGCGAAATAGGCATCCTGCAGCCGGGGAATCTTGAGCACCGGGTCGACGCCGCCGGGGTCGAGATCGAACGTCCAGCTGCGCTGGTCATGGGTCGGGCCGCAAAACCCAATGGACAGAACATCTTCCAGCCCCAACAGCCGCCGGACGATGATCGCGCGGTTGGCCCACGGGCAGGCGCGAGCGACGATCAGCCGATACCGGCCCGGCTCCACCGGATAGCCGTCACGGCCGTCGGCGGTGATGCGCGTTTCGATGTAGTTGGTGTCGCGGGCGAATTCGCCGGCCTCGGCGATGTAGGAAGCGATCTCGACCTCCGTCAGGTTTGTGCTTTCGCCAGGAATCGGCGAGCCAGGTCGGACTCCGTCGACTCACCGGGTTCCCAGTGCGCGATCCACGGCCCCGTGCCTTCGGACTGGTCGATTATCCCCTCTTCAGTCCAGGTGTAGCGACCCTTGAGCACATTGGCAGCGAGCTTCGCGTCGACGTCGTCGGTGTTGGTCCACAACGCTTCGAACAACGCCTCCACTCGCAGGGTGGCCTGTTGGCAGAACGCCTCGGCCAGCTCGTAGGACTGCTCGCCGCGGGCCCGGTCGGCCGCGCGCTGCGCCTCGGCGCGCACACAGGTCGCCGCGATCGCGAACAACTCGGCGCCGATGTCGACCACCCGACCGAGAAATCCCTGCTTCTGCTCCAGCGCGGCCTGCCAACGGGCCATTCCGTAGAAGGTGTTGCGGGCCAGCTTGCGCGACGAGCGTTCGACGAAGCGCAGATGTTTGGCCAGGTTGCCGAACTCGTGATACGCCGTCGGCCGTTGCCCCTCGCCGAACACCAACTGCGGCAACCACTTTGCATAGAATCCGCTCGCGCCGACGGCCGCTTTGGCCTTTTGCCGGAGGTCGGCCTTGGCGTTCGCCAGGTCACCCGCGGCACTCAGGTGGGCGTCGACGGCCTCGCGGGCGATCAGCAGTCGCATGATCTCGCTGGAGCCTTCGAAGATGCGGTTGATCCGCAGGTCGCGGACCACCTGCTCGACCGGCACCGCCCGCTCGCCGCGCGCGGACAGTGACTCGGCGGTCTCGTATCCGCGCCCGCCGCGGATCTGCAACAGTTCGTCGCCGATCCGGCAGGCCATCTCGCTCGACCACAGCTTGGCCAGCGCCGCCTCGATCCGGATGTCGTTGCGGCCCTCGTCGGCCATCTGACCGGACAGCTCCAGCACCGACTCGAGCGCGTAGCTCGTCGCCGCGATAAACGAGATCTTTTCGGCGACGGCCGCGTGTTCACCGACGGGCTTGCCCCACTGCACCCGTTCACCCGACCACTCCCGCGCGATCTTCAGCGACCACTTCGCCGACCCCGCACAGATCGCCGGAATCGACAGCCGGCCGGCGTTCAGCGTCGTCAACGCGATCTTGAGGCCGTCGCCCTCCCTGCCGATCAGGTTCTCGGCGGGGACCCGGACCTTGTGCAACCGGGTCAGACCGTTCTCGATGCCGCGTAGTCCCATGAACGAGTTGCGCCGCTCCACTGTGATGCCGGGCGAGTCGGCCTCGACGACGAATGCGCTGATGCCACCGCGGTGGCCGTCGCCTTTGGGCACGGCGGCCATCACCACCAAGAGCTCGGCGACGACTCCGTTGGTCGTCCAGAGCTTCACCCCGTCCAGCTCATAGGCCGCTCCACCCTCGACCGGCGTCGCCGTCGACGCCAGCCGTGCCGGGTCGGAGCCCACGTCGGGCTCGGTGAGTAGAAACGCCGAGATCGCCCCGGCGGCACAGCGCGGCAAGAACTTTCGCTTCTGGTCGTCGCTGCCGGCGAGCTTGAGCGGCTCGGGCACACCGATCGACTGATGCGCCGACAACAGCGCCCCGAGGCTGGCGTGCACGCTGGACACCATCATCAGCGCCCGGTTGTAGGCGACCTGGGACAGATTCAGCCCGCCGTACTCCGACGGGATCTTCATGCCGAAGCACCCCAGGTCGGCAAGCCCCTTGACGTACTCGTCGGGAATCTTCGCGTCGCGCTCGATGACTGCGCCGTCGACGGTGCCCAGGAAATCCCGCAGCCGGCTCAGGAATTCCTCCGTCCGAGCCGCCTCGGCGTCGGCCGGTCGGGGGAAGGGATGGATGAGATCTAGCGGAAAGCGGCCGAGAAACAGCTCCTTGGCCAACGACGGTTTGTCCCAGCCGCTTTCGCGGGACTCCTCCGCTACGGCTCTGGCTTGTTCCTCACTGACCTGCGCCTGCTGTGCCATGGGCTTCCCTCACTCGAACCGGCTTGTTTCGGTCGGAGTGTTCCCCGTCACACGGCGCGGTACACGCGTTTGAGGGTCAGGCGTCGAGTTCGCGCGCGACAGCCTTGACCACCTCGGACACCTTGCGGGCGATCTTGCGGTCCGGGTAGCGACCCTTGCGTAGCTCGGGCTGGACGGTGCCTTCGAGCAGCGTGATCATGTCTTCGACCATGCCGTGCAGCTCGTCGGGGCTGTGCTTGTGCTCGGCCGGACCTTCGCGGCGCGGACGGCTACTGAGCGTCGGCGGCGGGTCGATGAGCTTGAGGCTCAACGCCTGCGGACCCCGCCGCCCAGAGGCCAGGCCGAATTCGACCTTCTGGCCGGCCTTGAGGCCCTCGACGCCCGCGGGCAACGCCGAAGAACGGACGTAGACGTCCTCGCCGTCTTCCTGGGAGAGGAAGCCGAACCCCTTCTCAGCGTCGTACCACTTCACCTTGCCAGTCGGCACCGGACTCACCTGCTTGTCTTACGGATAACTACATGGGCCTACACAACGAAGCGCCCCGCCTGCGCAGGACGCGATGACGACCGATCCTACTCGGAACGCGGGCTGCTTAGCGCGTGAGTTTCCCACCTAAGCTGGGTTCACCGTTGGAGGAGACAATGCGCCTGATTTTGAACGTCATCTGGCTGGTTTTCGGCGGTCTGTGGCTTGCCCTCGGATATTTGCTGGCCGCGCTGATCTGCTTCGTGCTGATCGTGACGATCCCGTTCGGTTTCGCGTCACTGCGCATCGCGTCGTATGCGCTGTGGCCGTTCGGCCGCACGATCGTCGAGAAGCCCGGGGCAGGCAGCGGGGCCTTGGTCGGCAATGTCATCTGGGTCTTGTTGTGCGGGATTTGGCTCGCGATCGGGCACCTGTTGAGCGCGGTGGCGATGGCGGTGACGATCATCGGGTTGCCGCTGGCGCTGGCCAATCTGAAGCTGATTCCGGTGTCGCTGGTGCCCCTCGGCAAGGAGATCGTTCCGGTCGACCATCCGGCGCCGTGGGGCAGCGCCGCCTCGTCTCGACGCTGAAATTCGTGCCGGAAGCCCGGTCGGGTGACCTGCGATTAACCCCTGCACTGTTGTGAATTCAGTCACATAACGGTTTGGTCACGGCGCGGCAACGGCCTGATTGCGAAGCTCTTAACCTGCGTAAACGTGTGGCGCTCCTGGGATTTTCCCAACCGGCGACACGCGAAACGCTGCTTCTTCCAGAAAATGACTCGGCCGTCGACTCCCGCTAGCGTCGTGCGCGGGCCCACCGAGTTTCCCTGCGCGGTAGGCCTTCTCGCCTATAGCGCCGAGCTCCATCCAATAGGCGAGCAACGACAACCCGTGGATGGAGGCGGGGGACCCAATGGTCCGCCGAAGGACTTGGAGCCGCCCGCGGCTCCTTGGGGTGAAGCCGGAATGTTTCCGACAGGAGACATGACGGCCGGGCGACCTCTTCCGCCCGAACCCGACAGCTGACCTCGTAGGCGTATACGAGAGGAATCCCCTAGGGCTATGAGCGGTCGTCACCGTAAACCCACCACGTCCACCGTCGGCGTCGCGAAACTCGCCTTCACCGGCGCAGTACTGAGCAGTGGCGGCGCGGTCCCACTAGCCCTCGCCGGCCACGCGGCCGCGGCGCCTGACAGCGAATGGGACCGCGTTGCGGCCTGCGAGTCGGGCGGCAACTGGGCCATCAACACCGGCAACGGGTACCAGGGCGGGCTGCAGTTCTCGAGAGGCACCTGGGCGGCGCACGGTGGCGGCGAGTACGCCTCGTCGGCCAACCAGGCCACCCGCGATCAGCAGATCGCCGTAGCCGAGCGGGTGCTGGCCACCCAGGGCAAGGGCGCCTGGCCGGTTTGCGGGCGGGGCCTGTCGGCCGCGACTCCGCGCAACGTGCTTGCTGACGCGCCGGCGCCCGCACCGGACGCCCCGCCGCCGGCCCTCGACGCTCCCGCGCCCTTGCCCTGGGTGGCCAGCACCCGCTCGGCTACGGCGATCAGCTGA
>NZ_LZLV01000033.1 GCF_001673405.1 Mycobacterium sp. 1245111.1
ACTGGAAGGACGGCTCCAAGTACGACCTGATGATCGCCGGAATCGGTTCGCTCTGCCTGATTTTCATCATCATGCTGATCATTACCCGCAGTCTGATCGCGGCGGCGGTGATCGTCGGGACGGTCGCGCTGTCGTTGGGGGCATCGTTCGGCATGTCGGTGCTCGTCTGGCAATACTTCCTCGGTATCAAACTGCACTGGATGGTGCTCGCGATGTCGGTGATCGTGCTGCTTGCCGTCGGTTCGGACTACAACCTGTTGTTGATATCCCGGTTCAAAGAAGAGATCCACGCCGGGCTCAAGACGGGCACGATCCGCGCGATGGCCGGTTCCGGGTCGGTGGTGACCTCGGCCGGGCTGGTGTTCGCCGCCACCATGGCCACGTTCGCCTTCAGCCCGTTGAAGGTGATGGGTCAGGTCGGTACGACGATCGCGCTGGGTCTGCTGTTCGACACCCTGATCGTCCGGTCTTTCATGACGCCGTCGCTGGCCACACTGCTCGGACGTTGGTTCTGGTGGCCGCAACATGTCCGCCCACGACCGGCCAG
>NZ_LZLV01000034.1 GCF_001673405.1 Mycobacterium sp. 1245111.1
GCCTCGTCCTCAACGGTCTGGGCGTGCACGTCGAAACGGCCCGCCATCGCCCGCATCTCGTGCGGGTCAGTCATAAAACGCGTAGGCATATCTTTCTCCTTATCTCACTGTCATGTCTTGGGTTAATGCGTGCTGCAGCAAAGGCATCCCCCCGGTTCTCATCCGCCTGCCGGCGTGCGAGTCTCAACTTTCACCGACGCCGTCTTGGCCGCCTGCGTGCCCATGCCACGTCCGTTCATCGCACCCATGAGCGCTTGGGTGTAGGGGCTATTGGGCAGCGGGGTCCCCACCTGTGGAGGCGCAACGCTGTTGGCCGGCAGCACCGGTGCCGCGCGCACCATCTCCGGAGCGTTCTGGGCCCAGCCCTGGGGAACCGACAGGCCGCTCATGCGGCCTGCCCCGGCGAGTTGGGCGGTGATCTGCGATCCGAACCCACGCATCTGGCCGGAGATGCTGGTGATCAAGGCCTTCAGCTTGCCATCGACCAGGGACTGCACGTCCGCGAGCATCGCCTGCTGGCCCGCCTGCATCGCCTGGCTGGCACTCATCGAATTGCCAAGGCTGATAAGCATTTTGGCAGGCATGCTGGCAAACGTCGTCAAGTAGTACGGCGCCTGGAACGCTAACAACGCGCCGGATGTTGAACCGGTCGCAGCGGTTGCTGCCGAAGTGGTTGCCGAGCTGGCCCCCGAGGTGGCGGCGGCGGACTGCGCGGCCGTGCTCGCACCACTCAGGTTGCTCACCGCCGACGACAACGCGGACGTCAGGCTGTTCGTCGAGGCGCCGGCGGTGGTGTTTCCACTGACCAGTCCCTGTAATGCCGTGACCAGATTGTTCACCGTGCTACTGATGGAATTCTCGATGGACTGCACCGCCGCGGCCAGATCCGCAGACAGGCCACCGTCGCTCGTCGAAGGCGCCGGGGTCTGCTGCGGCAGCACGACGGCCTGCTCGGAGGCGGCCGCGTAGGTGTCCATCGTCAGGCCGTCCTGGAACCACATCTCCATGTAGTGGGCTTCGGTGGCCATGATCGCCGGGGTGTTCTGCCCCAGGAAGTTGGTGGCGACCAAAGCGGCCAACAGCGCCCGGTTGGCGGCGATGACCGCCGGCGGAACCGTCGACGCGAAGGCGCCCTCATAAGCCGCTGCGGCGAACTGGGCCTGCGCCGAAGTCTGCGCGGCTTGGCCCGCGGTCATCGACAGCCAGTCCACATACGGCGCCGTTGCCGCGGCCATTCGCGCCGAAGACGGACCCAACCATGTCGATCCGGTGAGCTGTGCGAGCACCGCCTGATAGGAGGCCGCGGTGGACTCGAGATCGGCAGCCAGCTCGCTCCACGCGGAAGCGGCCGCCATCAGTGGGCCAGACCCCGCGCCGCTGTACATCAAGCTGGAGTTGATCTCCGGCGGGAACATCATGAAACTCATCGACCCAGGCCCCCCTTAGTCGGCGGCTGCTGCAGCTGCATTCGCCACCTCAGTCAGCGCGTACGCCCCCGCCCCGGAACGCAACGCCGCTACTACTTGTTCGTGGACCACCGCCGCTTGGGCGGCAATCTGCTGATAAGCGGCACCGTGCTGACCGAACTGTGCCGCCGTCATCGCCGAAACAATATCTGAAGCAGCGGGTGCCAGACTGGTAGTTGGCGTCGCCGCTGCAGCGTTTCTCGCTGCCATCGCATCGCCGAGGCCGGCCAGACTGCCGGCGGCACCGGACAGGTCCTCCGGTTGCGCAGTTACGAACGACACCGATCCTCCTTCAGACAGGAGTCAGACCCCTTGCGGCCGCCGGGTGAGTTAGTGCAAATTGACTCATCCGCAAAGAAGCCAAGTTCGAGGTCTGACAGTTGCGCAATCTTAAATCACAGAAGCGCATCGTGTGCTGAGAAAAACCAAAGAGACATTGCGCCGGCAACAATTTTTCGGCCGCCCATACCGGAGTTCTCAGCGCCCCGCGGGCCACGTGAATACCGCGCTAACGCACGCTAGCTATTAGACGTATGTCAGAAGGTTGCCGACGCCAACCGGCTGGGATAGCCAAGACCGGGTCGGCGTGGCGATTCTGGCGCCGCCCGGGGCGAAGGACTCGGGCCGCGCCCAGCTAACGGCCCACCACTTCGTCCGAACCGTAAATGCCTTGATGTCAGAGCAATTGACCGGAATGCGTCGCATCCACCGATCACCGTGCCCGAAGCCTCGTGGGGCCGCAGATATCGCGGCCTGAACCGCCCCCGCCCCGGCCTCTGAACTCGTCACGGGGCGGGCGCCGACATCGCACCGCAAATGACTCCCGGGCACCGGCGGTAAGCCGCCTCCGGTAAAGGCGAGAGCACCAATGTGCGGCGCCGATATTCCGAACTGGCCGCGTTGGTATTGGGTCGGCGTCCGCGCATCATGATCGAAATCTCGCGCTCATCACGAAGCTGAGAAAAGGCTTAAAAGAATCGGGTTTGTGACCCTTTTCCGGGGCGCAGGGCGCCGCTGTGCTTCTGCCGGACCCTGCGGCGACAGTACGCCCAACCTGCCATGTTCAGCCCGGACTTGGACGGCTACCTTATAAGCGCGCTCCCCGGGCCGCCCGGGACGGGCGCGGTATGAAAGAGACATGGTCGAAGAACCGCCTTCGGGCGAGGGCGCCGAGCCGGCGCCGGGCATCAGCCGTCGGACACTGCTGACGACCGGGGCGACGACGACACTCATCGGCGCCGGGTTGGGCGCCGGTGCCGTCGCACTGCTCGGGCCGTCCCGGCGCGGGCCCAGTCTGTGGAGTCGGCCCCCGCGCAGCGGAGCCCAGCCCGTGGGCGGTCTGCATCTGCAATTCGGTCGAGATGCTTCCAGCGAAGTCGTGGTGTCGTGGCACACCACCGATCCAGTGAGCAATCCGCGCGTCATGGCCGGCACGCCGACCGGCGGCTTCGGTCGCACCGTGCCCGCCGAAACCCGGACATACCGCGACGCGAAATCGAAAACCGAGGTCCGGGTCCACCACGCGAAGCTCGACAATCTCGCACCCGATAGCGACTATGTGTATGCCGCCGTACACGACGGCACCGACCCCGAAGTGGGCACCGTGCGGACCGCGCCGTCAGGACGGAGTCCGTTGCGCTTCACCAGCTTTGGCGACCAAGCGACGCCGACCCTGGGCCGACTGAAGAACGAAAGCTATCGCAGCGACAACCTGGGTTCGCCGGCCGCCGGCGACATCACCACCGCGATCGAGCGGATCGGTCCGCTGTTCAACTTGGTCAACGGCGACCTGTGCTATGCGAACCTGGCCAACGACCGGATCCGGACGTGGTCGGACTGGTTCGACAACAACACCCGCTCGGCGCGCTACCGGCCGTGGATGCCGGCCGCGGGTAACCATGAGAATGAATTGGGCAACGGCCCCATCGGCTACGCGGCGTATCAAACCTATTTCGCCTTGCCCGACGCACAATCCGACACCGAGCTGCGTGGGCTGTGGTACTCGTTCACCGCCGGCTCGGTGCGGATCATCAGCCTCAACAACGACGACATCTGCTTTCAGGACGGCGGCAACTCCTATGTCCGCGGCTATTCCGGTGGCGCGCAAAGGCGTTGGCTGGAAACCGAACTCGGCAACGCGCGAGCCGACAAGCGGGTTGACTGGGTGATTGTCTGCATGCACCAGACCGCGGTGTCGACCGCCGATCACACCAACGGCGCCGACCTCGGTATCCGCCAGGAGTGGCTGCCGTTGTTCGACCGCTACCAAGTGGACCTGGTGGTGTGCGGTCACGAGCATCACTACGAGCGCTCCCACCCGCTGCGCGGAGCGCAGGACACCGAGACCCGAACCCCGATCCCAGTGCAAGACGGCGGCGACGTGATCGACACGTCGAAGGGGACCGTGCACCTGGTCATCGGCGGAGGCGGAACATCGGCGCCGTCGAACGGCCTGTTCTTCCCGCAGCCGAGGTGCCGCGTCGTGACCGGCGTGGGCGATTCCCGGGACGCGATCGGCCGCAAGGTGCCGATCTACCTCGTCGAGGACGCGCCGTGGTCGGCGTTTCGGGACAGCCAAAACCCCTACGGTTTCGTCGCTTTCGACGTCGATCCCGGTCCGCCGGGCGGCAACACCTCGATCAAGGCCACCCATTACGCGGTCAACGGACCCTACGGGGCGATCAGCGTGGTCGAACAGTTCACCCTCACTCGGCCTCGCAGGGGCTGAACTTTTCCTACGCTGAGGCGATGACCGCTACCGATCTCCCGCTGGCCGGCAAAGTCCGCCTACGTGACGGGCGCTGCCCGCGGCCAGGGCCGCTCGCACTGCGTCAGGCTGGCCAGGGCCGGCGCCGACATCGTCGCAATCGATGCGTGCGCGCCGGTGACCGCCCATAACGGCTATCCCCCGGCCGCCCCGGAAGACCTCGCCGAAACCGTGAGTCTCGTGGAGGGTGAAGGGCGCAAGATGTTGGCATCGCAGGTCGACGTGCGCGACCTGGGCGGCCAGCAGCGCGTCGTCGGCGAAGCCATCGAACAATTCGGTCGCCTGGACATCGTGGTCGCCAACGCCGGCGTGCTGAACTGGGGCCGACTGTGGGAGATTTCGGCACAGCAGTGGCAGGACACCGTCGACACGAACTTGACCGGGATGTGGAACACCATCAAGGCCGTTGTGCCTGCCATGATCGAGGCGGGTAATGGCGGGTCGATCATCACCATCAGCTCGGCGGCGGGTATCAAGGCGGTTCCCGGCTGCGGGCATTACTGCGCTACCAAGTTCGGAGTGGTCGGCCTGACCAACTCACTTGCCGTCGAGCTCGGCGAGTTCGGTATCCGGGTCAACTCCGTGCACCCGTACGGCACCGATACGCCGATGGGCAACGACGTCTCGATGTACCAGGTGTTCGCCGACCACCCCAACTACATCCACAGCTTCTCGCCGGGCGCGCTTCCGACCGAATCACTGGCCGCCCCGGACCTGGTGTCCGACATCGTGGTGTGGCTCGCCGGCGACGCC
This sequence comes from Mycobacterium sp. 1245111.1, assembly GCF_001673405.1. Lineage (GTDB taxonomy): Bacteria > Actinomycetota > Actinomycetes > Mycobacteriales > Mycobacteriaceae > Mycobacterium. Next base: position 4,987 of record NZ_LZLV01000034.1, read on the forward strand.
TCGTCGCTGGTCACCGCGGCTCAAATCCCCGCCGACAAAGGGTATGTGAAGATCTGACCGCGAGCCTCCCAGGGACCGTTCAGCGCTGCGGCGCTGCTGGTAATGTCATTACCGGTTTGCGTTAATGGAACTCTCGGAGGCGTCATATGACGGAATCGGTGGCCGAGTTCGCCGAGCGGGCCCGCGCGTGGCTCTCGGAGAACATGCCGCGGATCGCCGACCCGAACAATCCGCCCTACGCCGATCGCGGCGAGGAAGAGTCCTGGCAGCACGTGCGGCGGTTACAGCGACGGCTCTATGACGGCGGCTTCGCCGGCATCTGCTTCCCCACCGAGTACGGCGGGCTCGGCCTCGACATCGCCTACCAAAAGGCGTTCGACGAGGAAAGCGCGTGCTATGAGCTGCCGCTGATCTTGAACACGCCGACGTTCACCATCTGCTGCCCGACGATCCTCGACACCGGCAGCGAAGACCAGAAGCGACAACACATTGCGGCAGCGCTGCGCGGTGACGAGGTGCTCGTCCAGCTGCTGTCGGAACCCAGCGGCGGCTCCGATCTCGCGGGGGTGATCACCCGCGCCGAGCGGCGCGGCGACAAGTGGATCATCAACGGCGCCAAGACCTGGAGCACTGGAGCCTTCGCCGCCGACTACGGGCTGCTGCTGGCACGGACCAACTGGGACGTGCCCAAGCACGAAGGCCTGACGATGTTCCTGGTGCCCCTGGACAGCCCGGGCATCACGTTGCGGCGGATCAAACAGGTCAACGGCTCCACCGAATTCTGCGAGGAATTCTTCGACGATGTCGAACTCGGTGGCGACGCGGTGGTCGGCGAAGTCGACAGGGGCTGGGAGGTGGCCTCCCGTCAGCTGTATCACGAGCGACGCGCGGTCGGCGGTGGCTCGGAATTCGCCAGCGGCAGCGGTGCCGAGAACAACCAGGAGCAGCCGCCGGACTATCACGCGATGATTCGTGCGGCGGGTCTGTCCGGCAACGAGCGGGTGCGCGAGCTGGCCGGCCGCGCGCTGACCCATCGCGCGGTGTGGGAACAACTCATCGACCACGTCTTCCGGGGTGTGCTGGACGGATCGCTTCCCCCTACCGGCGGTTCGTTGATCCGGCTGTTCCAGGCCGAGGAGGTCTCCCTCGAGATCGATACCGCCCTGGCGATCGCCGGCAGCGCCGGCGTCGTCGACGGTCCCGCAGAGTTGCTGTTCGCCGGCGAGCGCTACCTGTCTCGTCAAACCGCGCATCTCGGCGGCGGCACAACGGAGATGGCACGCAACGTGATTGGTGAACGGATCCTGGGCTTTCCCCGCGAATTCGCGGCCGACCGCGGGGTGCCGTTCAATCAGGTCAAGCACGGACGCGCCTGAGCCGCGAGGCCTACAATTGCCCTACATTGCCTAGCGAGGAGGGCGCCGTGCCATCCCTTGATCCTCAGGAAATCCGATTCGACGGCATTCGGATACGCATCGACAGCGACAACAGCTACGAAGATCTCATCGCCGCATTACACGCGGAGGTCGGCGAAAGACCGGAGTCGATAACCGAACTCCCCACCGCTTTCTTCGACGACTGGGGATCGTTTTCCACGGAGATCACCCGACACCTCGGCTCCAGCGAGTTCATGCTGATGCACCTCATTGATCACGGTGAGTGGCTACAGACGGCCGGCATCAACCGCAAGGCGTTACGCGTCATCCTCGGTAATCCGTTGATTTCGCTGACGATGCTCCGGCACGACCTCACGGCCGGGTTGTTCGCGCCAGCCGAGTTACTGCTTCTCGAAGAGGACAACGATCGAAGCAGCGTGACCTACATCAAGCCGTCATCGCTGATGGTCATCGAAGACAATCCGCCGCTGCAGGCGGCCGCACAGGCGCTCGACGAGAAACTGGCCGCGTTAACCGCGAGACTCGCGGCAAGCACGTCCAGCACGCTTGAGTCGGCCTAGCTCACACCGCATCTAACCGCGAAAGCACCTCGCCGACAACGGAATCGGTCGCAATATCGACCTGCTCTCCCGTTGTCAGGTCCTTCACCCCGATCGTGCCGGCGTCGATGTCGCGGTCGCCGGCCACGAGTGCCAGCCGCGCCCCGGACCGGTCGGCGGCGCGCATCGCGCTCTTCATGCCGCGTGCGCCGTAGGCAAGGTCGACCCGCACACCGGCCCCGCGCAACTGCCCGGCCAGCACCGCCAGTCGCAACTTGGCCTGTTCGCCCAACGGCACGCCGAACACCTCGCAGCGGGCGGTCGCCCCGACGTCTTTGCCCTCGGCGCGCAGCGCCAGCATCGTGCGATCGACGCCGAGCCCAAATCCGATGCCGGACAGGTCCTGTCCGCCGAGTTGGCGCATCAGCCCGTCGTAGCGACCGCCGCCGCCGATGCCCGACTGGGCACCCAGGCCGTCATGCACGAATTCGAAGGTGGTCTTGGTGTAGTAATCGAGACCGCGAACCATCCGCGGGTTGATGACGTACGGCACGCCCTGGCCGTCGAGGTGGGCCAGCACGGTGTCGAAGTGCTGCTTGGCTTCGTCGGACAGGTGGTCGAGCATCACCGGCGCATCGGCCGTCATCGCCTTGACCTCGGGGCGCTTGTCGTCGAGCACCCGCAACGGGTTGATCTCGGCGCGTCTCCGCGTCTCCTCGTCGAGGTCGAGGTGAAACAGGAAGTCCTGCAACAATTCCCGATATTGCGGGCGACAGCTGTTGTCGCCGAGAGAGGTAATTTCGAGACGGAATCCGTCGAGACCCAGCGAACGGAAACCCGCGTCGGCGACGGCAATCACCTCGGCGTCCAATGCGGGGTCGTCGACACCGATCGCTTCCACCCCAACCTGCTGCATCTGGCGGTAGCGACCGGCCTGCGGACGCTCGTAGCGAAAGAACGGGCCCGAATAACACAGCTTGACCGGCAGTGCTCCGCGGTCCAGGCCGTGCTCGATCACCGCGCGCACCACCCCGGCGGTGCCTTCCGGCCGCAGCGTCACCGATCGGTCCCCGCGGTCGGCGAAGGTGTACATCTCCTTCGACACGACGTCGGTGGATTCGCCCACCCCGCGAGCGAACAACGCGGTGTCCTCGAAGATCGGCAACTCGATGTCGCTGTATCCGGCGCGACGGGCGGTGTCCAGCAGCGCCGACCGGACCGCGACGAACCCCGCCGAATCCGGCGGGACGTAGTCGGGCACACCCTTCGGCGCACTGAATTGGCTCATGGGCTCAGCCCTTCGATGAAGGGATTGAACCGCCGCTCGTCACCGATGGTGGTGGCGTCGCCATGGCCGGGCAGGACTACCGTCGGGTCGTCGAGGACCAGGAGTTTGCCGACGATCGAACGCAGCAGATCACGGCCGCTGCCGCCGAACAGGTCGGTGCGGCCCACCGATCGCCGGAACAGCGTGTCGCCGGTGAACACCACATCTTTGCCGTCCCTGGCCTCGGTTATCCGAAAGACCACCGACCCGCGGGTGTGGCCCGGGGTGTGGTCGACGGTGACGCTGATCCCGGCCAGATCGATCTTGTCTCCGTCGCGGTCGAGTTCAACGACCTGCTTTGGCTCGCGGAAGATCGCGGCGAGCAGCAGCTGACCGATCTTCGGCCCGAAGTCCTTGATCGGGTCGGTCAGCATGAACCGGTCTTCGGGATGGATGTAGGTCGGGCAGCCGAACGTGTCGGACACCTTCTGAGCAGACCAGATGTGGTCGATGTGGCCGTGGGTGAGCAGCACCGCCGCCGGCGTCAGCCGATTCTTGTCCAGAATGCGGCGCAGCTGGCCCATCGCGCGCTGGCCTGGGTCGACGACGATCGCGTCAGCTCCGGGGTGCGGCGCCAGCACGTAGCAGTTGCACTGCAGCAACCCGGCGGGAAATCCGGTGATCAACACGAGGTCCAGTTTCCCATCTAGGCGATCGCCGACGGGTCGCGCCACCCTGATCGGGGGTGAACTGGCACACTCGTCTCCGACCCAGCCCACGATCATGGAGGGACAGGCGGTGCCCAGCAACGAACAACGACGCGCGTCAGCCAAGCGCAAATTGGAGCGGCAGCTCGAACGCCGTGCGCAGCAAGCCCGTCGTCGTCGAACCTTGGCCATCGTCGGAGGGTCGGTAGCCGCAGTGGTCGTGGTGGCGGCGATCGTGGCGACCGTGGTTTTGACCAATCACGACGACAAGAAGGCGTCGGCCAGTTCGGACACCTCGTCCAGCGCCGCTCCCAGCGCCACGGGTACGCCGCTGCCGGCCTTCAAGCCGAACGACAGCATCGGCGCCAACTGCCAGTATCCGCCGTCGTCGGAGCAGCCGGCCAAACAAGTGAAACCGCCCCGGAGCGGGAAGGTACCCACCGATCCGGCGCAGGTGAGCGTCAGCATGGTCACCAACCAGGGTCACATCGGTCTGCTGCTCGCAAATAACGAATCACCTTGCACCGTCAATAATTTCGCGAGTCTTGCGCAACAGAAGTTTTTCGACGACACCAAATGCCACCGCCTGACCCATTCAATTCTGCAATGCGGCGACCCGAGCGCCGACGGCACCGGCGGACCGGGCTACCAGTTCGCCGACGAATATCCGGTCGACCAATACAAGCCGGGCGACCCGGCGGCCCACGAACCGGTGATCTACCCGCGGGGCACGCTGGCAATGGCCAACAGTGGGCCGAATACCAACGGCAGCCAGTTCTTCCTGGTGTACAAGGACACGCCATTGCCGCCCGCGTACACGGTTTTCGGCAAGATCCAGCAGGACGGGTTGGCCACCTTGGACAAGATCGCGAAGGACGGCATCGCCGGCGGCAGCGAGGACGGGCCACCGGCCAACGAGGTCACCGTCAAGTCGGTGCTACTGGACTGATGACGATGAAGCTCAACCGGATTGCCGCGACGCTCGGGATCCTGGCCGTCGCCGTGACCGTGACGTCGTGCACCCGCCACGACTCTGGCAAGACGGCGCCCACCACGTCGGCCAGTACTGCGGCGCCGACATCGACCTTGCCGCCGGTCGCGCCGGTGACCGGGCCGAAATTGCCGCCGTTCTTCCCCGGACCGACAGTGGGCGCGAATTGTCAGTATCCGCGGACCACGGAACCACCCGGCAAGCAGGCGGCCCCGCCGCCCAACGGTAAGGCGCCGACCGACCCGGCGACGATCGGGCTGACCATCGTCACCGACCGCGGCCGGATCGGATTGCAGCTTGCCAACAACGAATCACCCTGCACTGTAAGCAGTTTCGTGAGTCTTGCGCAGCAGGCTTACTTCGACAACACCGAATGCCACCGGCTGACCACGGCCCGCGCGTTGTCGGTGTTGCAGTGCGGAGATCCCAAGGGCGACGGCACCGGGGGCCCGGGCTATCAGTTCGCCAACGAGTTTCCGACCATCCAGTATCCGCCGGGCGAGCCGGCATTGAAGGTGCCTGTCGTCTACCCGCGCGGAACGCTGGCGATGGCCAACGCCGGGCCGGGCACCAACGGCAGCCAGTTCTTCATGGTCTACCGCGACTCGCTGTTGCCGCCAACCTACACGATTTTCGGCACGATCACCCCGGCCGGGCTGGCCGTGATCGACAAGATCGCCGCGGGCGGGGTGGTCGGTGGCGGCGACGACGGTAGGCCCAACAACGAGGTCGCCATCACCTCAGCGCGCCGGGATTGACCTCTCCACGTAGGCATGGGCCGCGCGCCGGATGAAGTCTTCGGTGGGCGCCGGATGCCAGCCGAGTTCACGGGTCGCTTTGGCATGGCTGGCCGGCGAGGTCAACTCCACCAGCCGTGCGCTTTGTCTGCTCATCGGAAAGTCCTTGCGCAGCAACGCACCCAGCGCGTCGTTGACCCACCCCAAGCCGTAGATCACTGCCATCGGAATGCCGAGTCGGGGCGGGCGGGCACCGACTGCCTGCGCGGCGATGGTCACCAGCTCACGCTGGCTCATGTAACGCTCGGAGATGATGTAACGCTCGCCGATCCGCCCTTTTTCCGCCGCCAGCAGCAGCGCCTCGGCCACGTCGTCGATGCCGACCACTTCCGAGCCCACACCGCGGACGTAGAACGGCATCTTGCCCTGGGCGGCCATCTTGACGAACATCCCTTGGCGCGGTTGCCAATCGGGTGGTCCGTACGGGTTCGACACGTTGGTCACCACGGCGGGCAGCCCGTGGTCCGCGGCATAGGACAGCACCAGATCTTCGGCGGCTCGCCGTGATTCGATGTAGCCGCCGGCCTGATCGGCCCAGTTGAACGGGGTGTCCTCGTCGACGGTTTCACCGTCCCGTCCGACGGCGATGGTGCCGATGGTGCTCAAGAAGACGAAGCGCCGCAGGTCTGCGTGAATGGCCACGTCGAGCACGTGACGCAGCGCCTCGACGTTCGTCTTGAACAGCGGTGCGGGATCCCGTAACTCCGCGCGGGTGTCGACGACGCAGTAGTACACGACGTCGCGGTCAGCCATCGCGGCGGCCACGGCATCGGCGTCGAACAGATCGCCGTACCGGCGGTCGACCTCCAAGCCGTCGATTCCCTTGGTGGAGCTCGTCTTTCGTAGTAACACCCGCACGTCGGCGCCGCCGGCCACTAGGTGGCGGGTCACGCACGCTCCCACGTTGCCGCTGGCTCCCATGACCAGCGCCCGCTGTCGCTCTACCGTCACCCGTCAGGCCGCTGACGTCACCCGGTAGACGTCGTAGACGCCTTCCACATTGCGGACCACGTCGAGCAGGTGTCCCAAATGTTTGGGATCGCCCATCTCAAAAGTGAAGCGGCTGATCGCGACTCGGTCGCCGGCGGAGGTGGTGACCGAGGCCGACAGAATGTTCACCCGCTCGTCAGCGAGCACGCGGGTCACGTCCGAGAGCAGCCGATGCCGGTCCAGCGCCTCGACCTGAATTGCCACCAGGAACACCGACGACGGCGACGGCGCCCAGTGCACTTCGATGATGCGCTCGGACTGCTGCTGCAACGACGTGGCATTGGTGCAGTCGGTACGGTGCACGCTCACTCCCCCACCGCGGGTGACGAATCCGAGGATCTGATCGCCGGGCACCGGCGTGCAGCACTTGGCCAACTTGGTCAGCACACCCGGCGCGCCGGGCACCGACACCCCGACGTCGTCGCTGCGCGGGCGGCGCGGGATGGCCGTGAGCGTGGAGCGCTCGGCGAGATCGTCCTCGGCCTGGTCGATGCCGCCGAGTTCGACGAGCAACCGTTGCACCACGTGCTTGGCCGAGATGTGACCCTCGCCCACTGCGGTGTAGAGCGCCGAGACGTCGGCGTAGTGCAGTTCGTTGGCCACTGCCGCCATCGAGCCACCATTGACCAAGCGCTGCAATGGAAGTCCGCCGCGGCGTACTTCGCGGGTGATCGCGTCTTTACCGGTTTCGAGCGCCTCCTCACGGCGCTCCTTGGCAAACCACTGCCGGATCTTGGTCTTGGCCCGCGGCGAGACGACGAACTGCTGCCAGTCGCGCGATGGACCGGCGTTGGCCGCTTTCGAAGTGAACACCTCCACCACTTCGCCGTTTTCGAGCTTGCGCTCCAGCGCCACCAGTCGGCCATTGACGCGGGCCCCGATACAGCGATGCCCCACTTCGGTGTGCACCGCGTAGGCGAAGTCGACCGGGGTGGATCCCGTGGGCAGTGTGATCACGTCACCCTTGGGGGTGAAAACGAAGATCTCTTGCACCGCAAGGTCATAACGCAGCGATTCGAGGAACTCACCGGGGTCGGCGGCCTCCCGCTGCCAGTCGAGCAGTTGACGCATCCAAGCCATGTCGTCAATCTCGGCGGCCGCTTGTACATGCGGCATGCCGTTGCGGCCCTTGGTTTCTTTGTAGCGCCAGTGCGCGGCGATGCCGTACTCCGCGGTGCGGTGCATGTCGCGGGTGCGGATCTGCACCTCGAGCGGTTTGCCCTCGGGTCCTACGACGGTGGTGTGCAGCGACTGGTACACCCCGTAGCGAGGCTGGGCGATGTAGTCCTTGAACCGGCCCGCCATCGGCTGCCACAGCGAATGCACCACGCCCACAGCGGCATAGCAGTCCCGGACCTCGTCGCAGAGAATCCGGATGCCGACCAAGTCGTGAATGTCGTCGAAGTCGCGGCCCCTGACAATCATCTTCTGGTAGATCGACCAGTAATGCTTGGGGCGTCCCTCGACGACCGCGTTGATCTTGGACCCGTTGAGCGTCGCGATGATCTCGGCGCGGACCTTGGCGAGGTAGGTGTCGCGCGACGGCGCCCGGCCGGCGACCAGCCGCACGATCTCCTCGTACTTCTTGGGGTGCAGGATGGCGAAGGACAGGTCTTCGAGCTCCCACTTGACGGTGGCCATACCCAGCCGATGCGCAAGCGGCGCAATGACTTCCAGCGTTTCGCGGGCCTTGCGAGCCTGCTTCTCCGGCGGCAGGAAACGCATCGTGCGCATGTTGTGCAGCCGGTCGGCCACCTTGATCACCAACACCCGCGGGTCACGCGCCATTGCGGTGATCATCTTGCGGATGGTCTCGCCCTCGGCGGCGCTGCCCAAAACAACCTTGTCCAGCTTGGTCACCCCGTCGACGAGATGACCGACCTCTTCGCCGAAGTCCGCGGACAGTTCCTCCAGGCTGTAGCCGGTGTCCTCGACGGTGTCGTGCAGCAGGGCCGCCACCAGCGTGGTGGTGTCCATGCCCAATTCGGCGAGAATGTTGGCCACCGCCAGCGGATGGGTGATGTACGGGTCCCCCGAATGCCGCAGCTGGCTGGCGTGACGGCGCTCGGCCACCTCGTAGGCCCGTTGCAACAACGACAGGTCGGCCTTCGGATAGATCTCCCGGTGCACCGCGACCAGCGGCTCGAGCACGGGGCTGATCGTGCTGCGCTGCGCGGTCATTCGTCGCGCCAACCGGGCGCGGACCCGCCGCGACGCGCTGCTGGGCGCCTTGAGGCCGATCCCGGGCTCGTTCGTCGCCTGCGCGGCAGGCGACGGGAGGTCGGCGAGCTGCAGCGGCTCGGTGGGCGGCTGGATCGCCGTACCCTTTTCGTCCGCCACGCCTCTCACCTCCAAAGCTCCAGGATAACGTTCTACGCCGGATGCCCGGCAGCATTACCGACCCGCTAGAAGACCTTGACGCTGTGTACCGGCAGCGGCGCGATCCGGTCGCGTCCGCCGAGCGCGGCGAGTTCGATGACCACCGCGGCTGTCGTCACCCGCGCGCCGGCGTGCTCGAGCAGCCGGTGGGCGGCCGCCAGCGTGCCGCCGGTGGCCAGCACGTCGTCCACGATCACAACGCTGCGGCCGGCCAATTCGATCCCGTCGCCGGGCAGTTCCAGGCTCGCGGTGCCGTATTCGAGTTGGTAATGCTCGGTGCGCACCGGCGGCGGCAGCTTGCCGCCCTTGCGGATGGCCAGGACCCCTTTTCCGAGCCGCGCGGCGACGGCACCGCCGAGCAGGAACCCACGCGCGTCGAGGCCGGCGATCAGGTCGGCGCCGGACGCGGTTGCGGCGATCTCATCGGTCACCGCGGCCAGCCCGCGCGGGTCGGCGAACACCGGGGTCAGGTCCTTGAACTGGATTCCGGGCGACGGGAAATCGGCGACCTGCCGGGTCAGCGCGGCGACCAGATCGGCTGCCGTCACCTCACCAGCACCCAACGATCCATGTTCCAGCCGGCGCCCCACCGGCTGGGATTGGTCCCGACGGCATACATCTTTTTGGAGGCCAACAAGGTCCGCTGCTGGCGATAGAGCGGCAACGTCGGCATCCCCGCCCACAGCACCGGTGCACTCTCGGCCAGCAGCCGGACCAGGTCGGCCGGGTCGGCCGACACCGCGAGCGAGCCGATGATCCCATCGATTTGACCGTTGGTGTAACCGGAGACGTTGTTCCCGTTTCCGGTGTGCAGGGCGTAGGCGTCCATCGCCGACGCGCCGGTCGAACCACTGCCGGTGGCGCCGCCGGTGCTGGCCAGCAACACGTCGATTTTGCCCTCCTTGAGCGCCTGCGGGCCGACCGAGTCGGACGTTACGTCGGAGACCGTGATGCCGGCGGGGCCACAGGATTTGGCGATCGCACCGACGATGGCGGCCAATCGCGCGTTGGGTCCCCGGTATCCGATCCGCACCGCCAGCGGTTTGTTCTTCAGCTCGGCGCGGGCCGCAACCGGGTCAGCTTTGACGAATCGTCCTACCTCGGGGATGTTTTCGGCCTGCCCGATGGCATCGTCAACGCTGGGGTGCAGCCGCGCGTTGGAGATGGGCGTCTGCGCATCCCGCGCGATCACGTCCCGCGGCGTACACAACGCGACGGCGCGGCGGGCCGCGATGTCGGCGAGCGGCCCACCCGGCGCGAAGATCAACTGCTCGATGCCGTCCGACGCCGCGTCGGTGCGACGGTAGGTGTCTGGTGTGGCCAGGGCGCCCGAGGAACCGGCGGCCACGTCGACGACGTCGGCGCTCTTGGCGTTGACCCGGTCCTGGATGTCAGCTTTCTGCGGCCACACCGTGACCCGTTTGGTCATCGGCTTGGCGCCCCACCACTTGTCGTTGGCGACCAAAACCACTGCGCCGCCGTCCAATACCGATTCGATCTTGTACGGCCCCGACGACGGGAAATGCTTGGCGACCACGCCGGACTCCGTGCCCGGCTTGAGGTTCCAGGTGGTATTCCAGGTCTGCGCGATGCGGGCGACGACGGGTTGGTTGTTGCCCAGCAGTGACGCGGTGACCGTGGCTTCGGGGATGCCGAGTTCGTCGGCGATCACATGCGACGGCAGGATCGCGGTCGCCGCGAACAGCTGGTTGTAGTCGACGATATTGCGGTCAGGGGCAAACGACACCCGGGCTTTCTTCTGCCCGGGTTGGCAGTCGACCGAGGTGACGTCCACGTAGCCCGCCTGGCTCGCGGCGTCGAAGCCGGGAAACCGGCCGGACTGGGCGGCCCACGTCAACACCAGGTCGTCACAAGTGATCGGCTTGCCGTCGGAGTACACCGCGTTGTCGGCGATTTGGTAGTCGAGGACCAGCGGCGATCCGCCGACCATCGAGACCGAACCGAAGTCGTGATCGGCGACGACCTGACCGTCGGGACCGTGGTAGCCGAAGCCGGTGAGCGTGCGCGCGAAGGCCTGCGCCCCAGCCGAGGCCGCGCCGCTGACCGTGTTGGTGTTGTAGGAGTCCAGGGCGCCGTCGACGATGTAGTCGACCTGCCCCGCTGCGCTCCCCGAACACCCCGTCAGCGCACCCGTCGCCGCCAGCGCGGCCATCAGACAACAGGCGGCCACACGCCGACGCCAGGCCATCATCGGCGTTAGCGCTTGTTCTGCTTGCCGGTCGGCCGCGAATGCCGGCCCGCGGCGTGCCTTGCCGGCCGCGCGCCGGGAGCCGGCTTGCTGGGCGCCGGGGTGGCGAAGGACGCGCGGGTCGATTCGGTGTCGTCCGCCTCGCCGCCCGCCGGCCTCTTGGGCGCCCTATCTGAGGCCTTGGAGCCATCCGGCCCCCGACGGCGGAGGACCCGACGCGTGTGGGTCCGCACCAAATCGGTGCGCTCGCGCAGGGACACCAGCAACGGCGTGGCGAAGAAGATCGACGAGTAGGTGCCCACGATGATGCCGACCAACTGAACCAGGGCCAGGTCCTTCAGCGTGCCGACACCCAGCAGCCACACCGCGACCACCATGAGCGCCAGCACCGGCAGCGTCGACATCAGGCTGGTGTTGATGGACCGCATGAAGGTTTGGTTGACCGCGAGATTGGCTTCCTCGGCGAACGTGCGCCGGGTCGTGTGTTGGAAGGCGTGGGTGTTTTCCTCGACCTTGTCGAACACGATCACCGTGTCGTACAGCGAGAAACCCAGGATGGTCAGCAGGCCGATGACCGTGGCCGGGGTGACTTCGAAGCCGACCAGCGAGTAGATCCCGGCGGTGACGGTCAAGTCGAAGACCATTGTGGTCAGCGCCGAAATCGCCATGTATCGCTCGTAGCGGACGGTGATGTAGAGGCTGACCAGTACCAGGAACACCACCAAGGCGATGACGGCTTTTTTGGTGATCTGCCCGCCCCACGTCGAGGACACCGCCGAATCGGAGATGGCCTTCTTGCTGGGCCGCCCGTCAGAGCCCTTGGGCTTGTACTTGTCGAACAGCGCGTCGCGCAGCTTCTCGGTCTTCTCGTTGGACAACGTCTCGGAGCGAATCTGCACGGTCGCCGACGAACCATTGCCGACGATCACCACGGTTTCGGGGTCGCTGCCCAGCGTCTGCCGGAAGACCTGCTCGACCTGGCTGACGGTAGCGGTGCCACGCGGGAACGACATCGTCGTGCCGCCCTTGAAGTCGATGCCGAAGGTGAACCCGCGCAGCAGGATGCTGACGACCGCGATCGCGACGATCACCCCGCTGATCGTGTACCACAACCGTCGTCGCCCGATGACCTCGAACGCGCCGGTACCGCTGTAGAGGCGGGCCAGGAAGTTGTGCTGCGGCAGCGTGGCCGTGTCGTCGCCGCTCGGGCGGACCGCTCGTGCGGTCTCCTTGTCGATCTCGACGGCAGTCGTGTCGTCGGTGCCTGTCGTGTCCGCGTTTGGCGCCATCTCGCTACCCCCGTCCCCCGGCATAGGCCCCGGTCTTCGCAGCGCGACGTTCGCGCGCGATCTGCTGGACTGTCCCGAGGCCGTTGTAGGCCGGCTTCGCCAGCAGCTTCGAGTTGCCCGCCAGGTACACCAGCGGCCACGTCACCAGGAACACGACGACGGTATCGAGGGCGGTGGTGAGCCCCAGCGTGAAGGCAAACCCCTTGACCTGGCCGATCGCCAGGACGTACAGCACGGCGGCGGCAAGGAAGGTGACCGCGTTACCCGACAGGATCGTCCGGCGGGCCCGATGCCAGCCCCGCGGAATCGCGGACCGGAACGATTTGCCTTCGCGGATCTCGTCTTTGATGCGTTCGAAGAAGACCACGAACGAGTCGGCAGTGGTACCGATACCGATGATCAGACCGGCAATACCCGCCAGGTCCAGCGTGTAGTTGATGTATCGGCCGAGCAGCACCAGGATCGCGAAAACCATTGCGCCCGAAGCCACCAACGACAAAGCCGTTAGCAGGCCCAACACCCGGTAGTACAGCAACGAGTACAGCAGGACCAGGATCAGTCCGATTCCGCCGGCGATCAGGCCGGCCCGCAGCGATGTCAATCCCAGTGTCGCGGAGACGGTTTGGGCCTCCGACGACTCGAATGACAGCGGCAGCGAGCCGTACTTGAGGACGTTGGCGAGCTCCTTCGCGGTGCTCGCGGTGAAGGGCGGGTCGCCGCCGGTGATCTGGGTGCGGCCACCGGGGATCGCTTCCCGGATCTGCGGTGCGCTGACCACCTGCGAGTCCAGCGTGAACGCCGTCTGGGTGCCGATGTGAGCGGCGGTGAAGTCTGCCCACGTGTTGGCCGCACCGCTCCTGAACTGGACATCGACGACGTAGCCGCCGCTGCGCTGATCCAGGCCGGAGCTGGCGTTCTCGATCTGGTCACCGCTGATGATCGACGGCGCCAGCAGATAGGCCTGCTTGTGGTCTTTGTCGCAGGTCACCAGCGGAAGATCGGGATCGTCGTTGCCGGCCAGGATGTCTTCCTGAAAACACCGGGTGGCCTCATATTGCAACGCGAGGAACTGCACACCCTTGTTGGTGCTCTGCCGCCACTCGCGCTCCTTGGCGATGCGCTCGGCGAGGTCTTTGCGCGGATCCGGCGGCCCCGGCTGGATCGGGGGCAACTGCGGGGCTGCGGGCTGCTCCGCCGTCGGCGACACCGGTCCGGGAGACGGCGGGGCCGGAGCGGGCGACGATGGCGCAGGGGAGGCCGGAGCGGGCGCCGTCGGGGAGGGCGTGCTCGGCGCGTCCTGCGGATAGGGCCGCGGCTGCGCCGGAACCGCGGGGCCGCCAGGCAACAACGGCTCATCACCGGGCAGACCCGGTTGTTCGGCGGGGCCGCCGCCGGGTGCCGGTGCGCCACCCGGGACCACCCCGGCCGCTCCCGGGGCCGGCCCGCCAGGCTGGACGCCAGGGGCGGGCGCTCCGGGGGCCAAGCCGGGCGCGGGTGCACCGGGCACCACGCCAGGAGCGGGGGCGCCCGGTTGTCCACCGGGCGCTGGGGCGCCGGGTCCACCCCGTTGGCCACGAGGGCCGCGCGGCGCAGGTAGCCGCGGACCGCCTTGCATGCCGCCACTGTCGACCGGTAAGGCGTTGATCACCGGGCGGATGTAGAGCCGCGCGGTCTGGCCGAGGTTGCGGGCCTCGCTGCCGTCGGTTCCCGGGACGGTGATGACCAGGTTGTCGCCGTCGACGATGACTTCGGACCCAGACACGCCCAGCCCGTTGACCCGCGCGCTGATGATCGACTGCGCCTGCGACAGCGCCTCTCTGGTTGGCCGCGACCCGTCAGGTGTCCGTGCGGTCAACGTGACGCGCGTGCCGCCTTGCAGGTCGATGCCGAGTTTCGGGTCGGCGCGCTTGTCGCCCGTCAAGAACACCAATAGGTAGACACCGACCAGCAGGACCAGGAATACCGCCAGGTAGCGGCGAGGATGCACCGGCGCCGATGGCGATGCCACGTGTTGAGTCTCCTCCGCTCATGCGCGATGCGCTTTTATGCAGGTCGGTCACCCCGCCGTTCGCCTCTCGGGCCCCGCTCGGTTGGACTGCACCGAAAAGAGTACGTGGCGGACCCTCGACCTCAGTCGTTGGGCAGTCGGCCCGGGTCGTCGGCCAGATCGCCGAACTCGCCGGCTTCAGCGTCCGGGACCTCCGGCTCGATGCGGCTCGCCACCGCGAGCTTGGACCAGGTCGTCACCACTCCGGCGGCGACCTCGAGATCCACGACGTCGTCGGTGATCCGCGTGATCGTGCCGTGCAGCCCAGACGTGGTCTGCACTCGGTCGCCGATCCTCAGTGACTCGTGCAGGTCGATGGTCGCTTGCATCGCGCGCTTCTGTCGGCGCGACGCGAAAAACATGAACGCTCCCAAGACGATCAGCATCGGCAGGAAGACAACCGTTTGGTTCATGAAGGCAACAGATCTTTCGTCGACGTCGTGTAACGGTCACCAGTGTGCCATCAGGCCGACGCGGTGCCTGATCATTGGGCAATGGAGCTCATTGACGCGCTGCGCACCACCGGCGCCGTTCGCGAATTCACCGATCGGACCGTCGACGACGTGGTGCTGGCCCGGGTGCTCGACACCGCACGCTTCGCACCCAGCGGGAGCAACGCCCAGGCCTGGCGGGTGGTGGTGGTCAAGGACGCCGCGAAGCGTCGCCGGCTGCGGGACTGCTACCTGCAGGGTTCCCGGGAATACCTGGCGCTGGCGGCCGCCGGCCTACGGCCGTGGTCACCGACCAACGACCGCGAGGCCGAGGCCCGGGCACTGGCTGCCGAAAACGTCGCTGCGCCAGGGGGTTTCGCGGAGAAATTCGACCAGGCCCCGGTATTGCTGGCGCTGTTCGCCGACTTGTCGATGCTGGCGGCGATCGATCGTGACGCCAATCGATATACGTTCGCCGCCGGCGCATCCATTTATCCGTTTGCGTGGAATGTGTTGCTGGCCGCCCGCGAAGAAGGATTGGGCGGCGTTATCACCACCATCGCGATTAGGGAAGAGGCTCAGGTGAAAACCATTCTGGGAGCAGCGGACCCGTTGGCGCTCGCCGCTGTCATCGCGCTCGGATATCCCGTTCGGCGACCACGCCGACTTCGCCGCGAGCCGGTGAGCTCTTTTGTTACGGTCGATTCGGTCGACGGCGCGGCCTTCGAGGTTTAGACCGAGCCGAACCGTGGCACGAGTGAACCGTTGTTATTCAGCGGCTTCACATCGCTCTCGAGGAGGTCCGAAGTGAAAAACCTGATTGGCCGGCTGGCAAGTGCTCTGGTTCTGGCAGGCGCAGCCGTTGCTATCGCAACGCCGGCCACGAGCTGGGCCGATCCGCCCGCGAACTGCGAGCCGGGCCAGTATTGGGACGGGTACAGCAACATCTGTCGACCCCTCGGTCAAGGCCCCGCGCTCAACTGTCCTCCTGGCCAGTGGTGGGACCCCAACGGCAATGTGTGCCGGGAGCTGGGGCACACCGCCGCCGGCTGATCTGGAAGTCATGACTCGCGGTCGACACGGCCGCCATTCAACGGGCCCGACATGCCCCCTCGCCGCTGCGCGGCTGGGAGGTACCGCCACGTTGAGCCTCGCGGCTCGCATCGTCGCCGGATAGGCTTTTCGGCGTGTCTGCCATCGAACAGAGCCGCCACATCGTCACGGAAATACCGGGCCCGGCGTCGGTTGAGCTGACCAAGCGACGCGCCGCGGCGGTGTCGGCCGGCGTGGGTATGACAATGCCGGTGTTTGCGGCACGCGCGGCGGGCGGGATCGTCGAGGACGTCGACGGCAACCGGCTGATCGACTTGGGGTCGGGCATCGCGGTCACCACTATCGGCAGCTCCGCGCCACGCGTAGTCGACGCGGTGTCCGCGCAGGCCGCGGATTTCACCCACACCTGTTTCATGGTGACGCCTTACGAGGAGTACGTGGCCGTTGCCGAACAACTCAACCGGCTCGCCCCAGGCCAGGGTGAAAAGCGTTCGGTGCTGCTCAATTCCGGCTCCGAAGCGGTGGAGAACGCCGTCAAGATCGCCCGCTCACACACCAAGAAATCTGCCGTGGTGGCCTTCGATCACGCGTATCACGGCCGCACAAACATGGCGATGGCGCTGACGGCGAAATCCATGCCGTACAAGAGCGGGTTCGGCCCGTTCGCGCCCGAGATCTACCGCGCGCCGCTGTCCTACCCGTATCGCGACGGGCTGATCGACAAGGAATTGGCCACCGACGGCGAATTGGCGGCGCGTCGCGCCATCGACATCATTTCCAAGCAGGTCGGCGCCGACAATCTGGCCGCTGTCATCATCGAACCCATCCAGGGCGAAGGCGGCTTCATCGTCCCGGCCGAAGGATTCCTGCCTGCGCTACTGCGCTGGTGCCGAGAGAACAACGTGGTGTTCATCGCCGACGAAGTCCAGACCGGGATCGCCCGGACCGGCGCCATGTTCGCCTGCGAACACGAACACATCGAGCCCGACCTGATCTGCATCGCCAAGGGCATCGCCGACGGCCTGCCACTGTCCGCGGTCACCGGTCGCGCCGAGATCATGGACGCCCCGCACAACAGCGGCCTCGGCGGCACCTACGGCGGTAACCCGCTGGCCTGCGCGGCGGCGTTGGCCACCCTCGAAACCATCGAGGCCGAAGGGCTGATCGAACGTGCCTGTGAGATCGAGCGGCTGATGAAGGACCGCCTGCATGCCCTGCAGGCCTCTGACGACCGCATCGGCGACGTGCGGGGTCGCGGGGCGATGATCGCCCTCGAGTTCGTCAACCCCGACGATGCCGAGCCGGACGCCAAACTCACGAACGCGCTCGCCAGCGCCGCCCACGCGGCCGGGGTCATCGTGTTGACGGCAGGCACGTTCGGCAACGTCGTGCGCTTTCTGCCGCCGCTGACCATCAGCGACGAGCTGCTCAGCGAAGGCCTCGACGTGCTGGCCGGTCTGCTCAGCGCGCTTTAGCCCGGGCCCTCCCGGGGCGGCGTTCTACCGAACACCACCAGGTAGTCGTCGGGGTTCTCCTCGAGCGCTTGGCGCATCGGCGCGAGCGAAACCTCTGTTCCGTCGGTCGACACGACGAGGACGGAGGCGTTCTGGTAGCGATCAACAGCGTCGCGCAGCGCGACCAATCCGATCGGCGGCGCGGTCAGTTGATCGGACTTGTCAGCGGTGTACGGCATGCGCAGTGTGCCGGGTACTGGCTCCAGCCAACCGAATTCGACCAGCAGACTGACCCACCCGTTGTCGCCCAACTTGTAGTACTCGGCCACCTGTCGTAGTTCTTCGGAGTTGGGGAAGCTGTCGTCGAAGCCGCGGCCGGTGCCGCTCGGTTCCCCGTAGTAACTCGCCCGCGTCAGGCCACACGCCCGGCGCATCTCTTCGATGGTGACGTCGGTGCCGGCGATCTCGGCCTGCAGAAAGGCCTTGAGCGGCCTGCCGCGCCGGTCTGTGCGGGTCATGACAGGACGCCGTATCGCGTCGGAAGTACCAAACACGTTGTCCGCCAACGTCTGCGGTAAATCACGAGCCTAGAACCGTGCAGGGCGTACACAATTGCACCACCTTTGGGCGTTTGCGGAACGAGCCCTGCGCGGGACGACATGGCTGCGATCAGAAATTCTGCTCCGCTGAGGTGATCGGGACATGGTTAGGGGTACCCAGATAATCGAATTTGACCCCGCGTGCCAAAACGCTACGCGCGTCCGTGCAGTTAGTCACACACCCTCGCCAAACCGTGGCCGCCAGGAATATCGTTACCCTTGCTAACGTAGTACTGACTACGTGCAGCGTCGCACCGAAATAGATTTCCCAGTTCGCAAGTTGTGAGGTTCTGTTATGTCGATCGAGATCCAGGAAGACCAAGAACGTCGCGCAGCAGTGTTGGCCGCCAACGACCCCGAGTTCGCCGCCGCCCGGCCGGATGACGACGTGGCGGCGGCCATCGAGGCCGCCGGAACGCGGCTGCCGGCGGTGACCAAGGCCGTACTGGACGGGTACGCCGATCGGCCGGCGCTGGCTCAGCGGGCGTTTGAGCTGGTCAAAGACGCCGAGACCGGCCGGACGACGGCCAAACTGCTCCCCTGGTTCTCCCATGTCAGCTACGGCGAGTTGGCCGAGCGCGTCGACCAACTCTCCCGCGCGCTGACCGACGGCATGATCGCCCGCGGTGACCGCGTCTGCGTACTCGGCTTCACCAGCGTCGACTACACCACCATCGACATCGCCCTGGGCCGCGTCGGCGCCGTCTCGGTCCCGCTGCAGACCAGCGCCGCCGTCGCACAATTGCAGCCCATCGTTCTCGAGACCGAGCCCACCGTTTTCGCGGCGAGCATCGACTACCTGGCCGACGGCGTCGACGTGATCCTCGCGGCCGCGGAAGCCGGCCACACCCCGGCCCGGCTGGTCGTCTTCGACTACCGCGGCGAGGTCGACGACAACCGCGAAGCCCTGCAGAGCGCCCACGAGCGTCTGGCCGACCTCGGACTGACCATCGAGACCCTCCACGATGTACGCGAGCGCGGCGCGACTTTGCCTGCGACGCAAACCGTCGCCGACGAAGCCGACGACGACGAGGACCCGCTGGCGCTGTTGATCTACACCTCGGGCAGCACCGGCGCCCCCAAAGGCGCGATGTACCCGCAGAGCAACGTCGCCAAGATGTGGAATCGTTCGACCAAGAACTGGTTCGGCCCCAGCGCCGCGTCGATCAGCCTGAACTTCATGCCGACGAGCCACGTCATGGGTCGCGGCACCCTCTACGGCACGCTGGGCAACGGCGGTACCGCCTACTTCGCCGCCAAAAGCGACCTGTCGACGCTGCTCGAAGATCTGCGCCTGGTGCGGCCGACCGAGCTGAACTTCGTGCCGCGCATCTGGGAGATGCTCTACAGCGAGTACCAGAGCGAAGTCGGTAAGCGCACCGCCGAAGGCGTCGACCAGAAGACCGCGGAATCGCAGGTGCTGACCGAGCTGCGTGACGAGCTGCTCGGAGGTCGGTTCATCTTCGCGATGACCGGCTCCGCTCCGACCTCCCCCGAGCTGCGGAGCTGGGTCGAGTCGCTGCTGCAAATTCATCTGGTGGACGGCTACGGCTCCACCGAAGCCGGCATGGTCTTGCTCGACGGCGAAATCCAGCGCCCGCCCGTTCTCGACTACAAACTGGTCGACGTCCCGGACCTGGGCTACTACGCCACAGACCGGCCCTACCCCCGGGGCGAGCTGCTGCTCAAAACCCCCAACATGTTCCCCGGCTACTACAAGCGGCCCGAGACCACCGCGGGTGTGTTCGACGACGAGGGCTACTACCGCACGGGCGACGTCTTCGCCGAGATTTCTCCAGACCACCTGGTCTACGTCGACCGCCGCAACAACGTGCTGAAGCTGGCGCAGGGTGAATTCGTCACGCTGGCCAAGTTGGAAGCGGAGTTCGGCAACAGCCCGCTGGTCCGCCAGATCTACATCTACGGCAACAGCGCGCAGCCTTATCTGCTGGCCGTCGTGGTACCGACGGATGTGAACGCGTCGAAGTCGGCGATCGCCGAATCGCTGCAAACCGTTGCGCGACAGGCGAATCTGCAGTCCTACGAGGTGCCGCGTGATTTCATCATCGAGACCACGCCGTTCAGCCTGGAGAACGGTCTGCTGACCGGGATTCGCAAGCTGGCGTGGCCCAAGCTCAAGCAGCACTACGGCGAGCGCCTTGAGCAGCTCTACGCTGACTTGGCGCAGGGTCAGGCCAACGAGCTGGCCGAACTGCGCAGCACCGGCGCCGACGCGCCGGTGCTGCAGACCGTCAGCCGGGCCGCGGCGGCGATGCTGGGCGCGGCGAAGTCCGACCTGACTGCCGACGCGCATTTCACCGATCTCGGTGGAGACTCGTTGTCCGCGTTGACATTCGGCAATCTGCTGCACGAGATCTTCGACGTGGATGTGCCAGTGGGCGTGATCGTCAGCCCAGCCAACGACCTCCAGGCGATCGCCGACTACATCGAAGGCGAGCGACAGGGCAGCAAGCGACCCAGCTTCGCCTCGGTGCACGGCCGTGACGCCACCGAGGTGCACGCCGCCGACCTGACGCTGGACAAGTTCATCGACGAGGCCACGCTGGCCGCCGCGCCCACCCTGCCGAAGGCCGGCAGCCAGGTCCGGACGGTGTTGCTCACCGGCGCAACCGGATTCCTGGGTCGCTACCTGGCGCTGGACTGGCTGGAGCGGATGGATGCGGTCGACGGCAAGGTGATCGCGCTGGTGCGCGCCAAGTCTGACGCAGAAGCGCGTGCGCGGCTAGACCGCACGTTCGACAGCGGCGACCCAAAGCTGTTGGCGCACTACCGCAAACTCGCCGCCGAGCATTTGGAGGTGATCGCCGGCGACAAGGGCGAGGCCAACCTCGGACTGGACGCGGCGACCTGGCAGCGGCTGGCCGACACCGTCGACCTGATCGTCGACCCCGCCGCTCTGGTGAACCACGTGCTGCCCTACAGCGAGCTGTTCGGCCCTAACGCGGTCGGCACCGCGGAGCTGCTGCGCATCGCACTGACCACGAAACTCAAGGCGTACACCTATGTTTCGACGATTGGCGTGGGCGACCAGATCCAGCCCGGGAAGTTCGTCGAGGACGCCGATGTCCGCGACATCAGTGCTACCCGTCAGATCAACGACGGCTACGCCAACGGCTACGGGAACAGTAAGTGGGCCGGCGAGGTGTTGCTACGCGAAGCCAACGACCTGTGCGGTTTGCCGGTCGCGGTGTTCCGCTGCGACATGATCCTGGCCGACACCACCTACGCGGGGCAGCTGAACCTGCCGGACATGTTCACCCGGTTGATGCTCAGCCTGGTCGCCACCGGTATCGCGCCCGGCTCGTTCTACGAGCTCGACGCCGACGGCAACCGCCAACGTGCCCACTATGACGGTCTGCCAGTGGAATTCATCGCCGAGGCGATCTCGAGCCTGGGTGCGCAAGTGGTCGAGGGGTTCCAGACGTACCACGTGATGAACCCGTACGACGACGGCATCGGCCTCGACGAGTACGTGGATTGGCTGGTCGACGCGGGGTACCCGATCCAGCGAGTGGGCGACTACGGCAGCTGGTTGCAGCGCTTCGAGATGACGCTGCGGGGCCTGCCCGAGCGCCAACGCCAGTACTCGCTCCTGCCGCTGCTGCACAACTACCAGAAGCCGCAGCTGCCGCTCAACGGCTCGATGGCACCGACCGATCGATTCCGCGCCGCGGTGCAAGAGGCGAAAATTGGCCCGGACAAAGATATTCCGCATGTCTCGCAGCCGGTGATCGTCAAGTACATCACCGATCTGCAGCTGCTCGGTTTGCTCTAGGGTTCTAAAACAGAAGCCTGGGCCGTGAATCCCGTTGATTCACGGCCCAGGCTTTTGACTGGCGGTCAGTGGCTGGTCGCGCCGGCGCTGCTTCGGCGGAACAAGCCGCCCTTGCCTTCGCGCCGGTGACGCTGTGGCGCGGAAGTCAACGCCTCGGTGCGGGCGGACTCCGCGAACGCGTTGAAGTTGCCCGAGTCCGCAGGCGCCAGAGATTCGGCAGCCCGCTGGGCCAATTCGACGTCGCGGGCGGTCCGGATCGTCACGCGCGCCAGCACCGCTCCGCCGATGAAGACGATCAACGCGCCCAGGCCGGAGAAATACCCGATCTCGATGATCGCGCGGTGGGCGTCCGTCGCCGCCAGGGGTTGGCCGATATCACCGAGGCGCAACGTCGATGCGAGGGTGCGCCCGACGACGAACCAAGCGCCGGCGATCACGGCGAGCCAGCCGCCGAACATGGCGGTGGCCCGGTTTCCAGAAATCAGTAGAAGAAATCCGCCCGCTGCGGCCGTCACGCCGGGAAATACCTCCAGCCAGGCACGTGCCGTGCTCCACACCCAGACTTGGCCGGGGGTGTAAGCGAAGTGGAAGTATGGCCCGACGAAGGGGATCAGTGCTCCCCATGCGCCGAGGATGAGTAGGAGCAGTCCGCTTAGGGCGCCACGACTGCGTGGCATGTGCAGGCTGCCGAAACCTGACCGGGAGTCATTCATTTTTTCGAGTCTCCTCAAACAGTGGACACCGCGGTGTCACGAGCGAGCTGAGTACCCCTGCGCCCCGGCGATGTAACTTCGTGCCGTCAACGTGCGCGTCACGCTAATCGGCGCGCCTTAGATCCACCTCAGAGCTAACCGACCCATCGGCCCAACGGGCAACGATCTGACCAGAAGGCGGAATGGATAGTCCACGAATTACTGACCGGTTCGGGTGGCTCAGCAACTGCTGAGTTTATTAAGGATTCGAACTAGTGCAGACCGGCGACAAGCAGGACAACGGCGATCGCCGGGAAAGTGCCCTGCGACAGAGCCGCACGCGCCTTGTCCGGCGCAGACGCCAGCAACACGATCGCCGCGGCCGCCATCGACCCGACGCCCGCGAAGATCAGGGCAGCGCCGATGCCCTTGTGCCCCAACTCAATTGCTCCGATGCCCACGCCGGTGACGATCGCCAGGAAAAGGTTGTAGAAGCCTTGGTTGAACGCCAGCAGCTTGGTGGTTTCGGCTTCCTCGGCCGTCGTACCAAATGTGGCGCGGGTGCGCTTGCTGGTCCAGGTCAACGACTCCATCGTGAAGATGTAGACATGCAGCAGTGCAGCCAGTACAGCGAATACCATTGCGGCAGTGATCATTACGAGCTCCTACTCGAACAGTCCCGGCTGCCCTAAACCGCTGGCCCGCGGGGGCGGTGTCATCCCTAAGTGCGTCCACGCTTGGGGGGTCGCCACCCTGCCGCGCGGAGTGCGGGCGATCATGCCGGCCCGCACCAGGAAAGGCTCGCACACCTCCTCGACGGTGGTGGCCTCTTCGCCGACAGCGACCGCGAGCGTCGAGACACCGACGGGTCCGCCACCGAAGCTGCGGGTCAACGCCGTCAGCACTCCCCGGTCCAGCCGGTCGAGGCCGAGCTCGTCGACGTCGTAAACCGCCAGCGCGGATTTTGCCACGTCGCGGGTGATCACCCCGTCGGCACGGACCTCGGCATAGTCGCGGACCCGGCGCAGCAGCCGGTTGGCGATTCGTGGGGTGCCCCGCGAGCGGCGCGCGATCTCCGCGCCGGCCTCGGCGCCGAGTTCGATTCCCAGGATTCCCGCCGAGCGGCTCAGTACCCGCTCCAATTCGGCCGGCTCGTAGAAGTCCATGTGCGCGGTGAAGCCGAATCGGTCCCGCAGCGGTCCGGTCAGCGCACCGGACCGAGTGGTCGCACCGACCAACGTGAACGGCGCCACCTCCAACGGAATCGATGTTGCCCCAGGGCCTTTGCCGACGACGACGTCGACGCGGAAGTCTTCCATCGCCAGATACAGCATCTCCTCGGCGGGCCGGGCGATACGGTGAATCTCGTCGATGAACAGCACGTCGTGCTCGACGAGGTTGGACAGCATCGCCGCCAAATCCCCCGCGCGTTCCAGCGCCGGACCCGATGTCACCCGCAGCGACGAACCCAGTTCGGCGGCGATGATCATCGCCAGCGACGTCTTGCCCAGCCCCGGCGGCCCGGACAGCAAAATGTGATCCGGTGTGCCACCGCGGTTTTTGGCGCCTTCGATCACCAATTGCAACTGTTCGCGCACTCGCGGCTGGCCGATGAACTCCCCCAACGACCGCGGGCGCAGGCTGGCGTCGACATCGCCCTCGCCGACCGTCAGGGCCGCGGAAACCTCCCGGTCCTCGGCGTCATCGTCGTCGGCGCGATTCACTTCGTCTTCCCCAGCAGCGACAACGCCGACCGCAGCGCCGTCGACGTGGTGGCCTCGTCGTCGGCGGCCAGTACCTTGTCGGTCGCCTCCTCCGCCTGCTTAGCCGCAAAGCCAAGTCCCACAAGGGCTTCCACCACCGGGCCGCGGACACTGTGGCCGTTGACCACGGCGCCGGGCGATGCCGGGACCGGCCCGATCTTGTCGCGCAACTCGAGCACCATCCGCTCGGCGCCACGTTTGCCGATGCCGGGCACCCGGGTCAAGGCGGTGACGTCGCCGTCGGCGAGCGCCTGCCGTAGCGCGGTCGCGTCGTAGACCGCGAGGGTGGCGAGCGCGATCTTGGGGCCGATGCCGGAGACACCGAGCAAGGTCAGGAACAGGTCGCGGGCATCGGCGTCGGGAAAGCCGTAGAGCGTCATCGAGTCTTCACGGACAATCATTGCGGTGATCAAGCGCGCTTCGCTGCCCCGCCGCAGGGTCGCGAGCGTCGATGGGGCGGCCATCAGCTTGTAACCGACGCCGGCCGCCTCGATGACGACATGGTCGAGGGCGATGTCGAGCACCTCGCCCCGCACCGACGCGATCATCTGCGCCGCTCCTCAGCATCGCTGCGCTCTGCATCGTCGCCGGCGGTCATCTGGCTGCCTTCACTTTCGCCTCGTAGGTGCGTCGCTGCTCGGCCGCCATGGCTTCCGCGGCTGCCATCCGCGCGATCATCGGCGCGCGCCAACAATGGCAGATCGCCAGCGCCAGCGCATCAGCGGCATCAGCGGGCGTCGGCTTCGTCTGCAGCGCAAGGATTTTGGTGACCATCGCGGTGATTTGCGCTTTGTCGGCCCGCCCGTTTCCGGTCACCGCCGCCTTGACCTCGCTGGGCGTGTGGAAATGCACGTCGATGTTGCGTTTGGCGGCCGCCAGTGCGATCACGCCGCCGGCCTGCGCGGTCCCCATCGCGGTGTTGGCGTTTTGATTGGCGAACACCCGCTCGATCGCGACGACGTCGGGCAGGTGGGTGTCCATCCAGTGATCGACGGTGTCGCTGATCGTGAGCAGGCGGCGCGCGAGTGGCTCGTCGGACGGGGTGCGCACCACATCGACGTCGAGTGCGATCACCTGGCGGCCGCGGCCGCTCTCGATCACCGACAGCCCGCAGCGGGTCAGCCCCGGGTCGACGCCCATCACGCGCACCTTGGTCTCCTTCGGGCCGAACGCTTGTTCGATACCTTAGCGGCCCGCGCCGACTCCGCCAGGCAGGACACGCGGCGAAATCGGCGCGGCGCGAGCGATTAGGCGCGGTTGCCGCTCGGCTCGTTGTAGGCGACCACAACGACCTCGGCGCGCGCCGCTTCGATGGCCCGGAGTTGATAGCTGACCGACGCGTCAAGATAGGCGCTATCGCCCGCGGCGAGTATGACGATGTGGTCGCCGTACTCAAGTTCAACCGTCCCCGCGTGCACGAACAAGAATTCCTGTCCAGGATGGGCTGGCCTCGGACCGTCTGAGCTATCAGGGGGCCGAATGACGAACGGCGACATAGCTTTTCCGAGCAAGTTCGGGGCTAACAGGCGGTAGTGACCGTCGCCATTGCGGTCCTCGGCACGGTCGATCACGATCGTGTCGTCCGCCGAATTGTCCGAGAACAACTGTGCGACGTCGACATCTAGCGCCCGCGCAACCTTGAGCGCCACCGCGATCGACGGCGTGCTTTGCCGGCGCTCGATCTTCGACAGATAGCTCTTCGTCAAACCGGTCTGCTCAGCGAGGTGGGCGAGCGTCAAGCCGCGCTGCCTGCGCACAGCACGCAACAGGCCAGTCATCTGTTTTTCTCAGCTTTTCTCATGTTCGGTCACCCCGCTCAACCCTCTTGACAACGATATGACACAAAGTTTCTTCGCCGATAAGACGTGTCATATAAGGCTGCTCGTCTCCCATAGGTTAACGTCCACAGCCGGTTGCTGAGCAGCTTTTCTCACTTAACGTTTAAGTAACGGGAGTCCCATCACGCCTTGAGCGATCGGTGTCTGAGTCAGCCGTTAGGGCCCCATCCAGTACGGGAGCTTGTTACTTTGCTAAACAATGGAATTTCTATATCTGCTCTGTGCAACTCCTAGATTGGGTACCGCCTGCAGGCATCGAACTCTCGTCATATCTGCACTTCAACACCACACGGTGATGGTATTGGCCGGCCCGACAGCAGGGTCAAACTTGCGGTAATAAGACTCGCGCGCGTTCTCAATCGATTGCTGCAGCTATTTCACGCCGCGAACCTTCCGTGCTTCCTGAGGCTGTTGTTGACGCAGACGTAAATACAACAGCCTGACATTTCATTAACTGAGGAAACCAATTCATACGTTCGGTGGACCCAGAATTCAAGATCGGAAAAAAGTCTGATTTTTTTTGCGTTTTCTTGTTTCGCTCAGGTAGGCCGCGTAGTACCTTAGCGACACCTGAGAAGACTCAGCTCATGCTTAACTTGAAGGAAGGTTCGGGGAGATGTCGGGACAGCATTCAAAGAAGAATCGGCGGGGTAAGGGGAAAGCCCGTCGTCGTGCGGCGCTTGGCCTCGGTGGTTCAGCCGGGGCGTTTTTGGCGTTCGGGTTGACCCCGTTGGCCAGTGTTCCGCCGGCGCATGCCGATGGGTTGGATGCGATTCTGGATCCGATCATCAACTCGGTTCTGAGCTCGGTGTCCAACTTCGATGCGCTTCTGGGCATCGACCCGGGCGCCTTTGGTGATCTGGCGCTGCCGACCACCGACGCGGTGTCTGCGACCGCGGGCTGGGAGTCGCTGTTCGGCGACTTCTCCAATGTCTTCGGTGACGCCAGCAGTGCGGCCTCGGTGGCTGACTCCACCACCCCGGCGTGGTTGCAGGCCCTCGAACAGGACTGGATCGGTTCATCGTTTGGTCAGCAGTTCGACACCGCACTGAACACCTGGTTCGACCAGGTCGACCCGGCGGCCTCCTCCGCTGCGGGCGCGTGCGGCTTGATCTGCAACGGCGCCGACGGTATCGGCGGCGGCTCGCTGGCCGACGCTACCGGTCAAGGCGGCGGCATCTTCTTCGGTAATGGTGGTGACGGCGCCACCGACCTGCTGGGCCAAGGTGGCGCCGGTGGTGACGCCGGCTGGTGGGGCAACGGCGGTGACGGCGGCATCGGTATCGACGGCCAAGCCGGCGGTGACGGCGGCATGGGTGGTCTGTTCTTCGGTAACGGCGGCGACGGCGGTGACGGCGGCGCCGGAGTGGCCGGCACCATCGGCAACATCGGCGGTAACGGCGGCGCCGGCGGCGACGGCGGCGGCGTGGGCGCGTTCAACTTCTTCGGCAACGGCGGATCCGGTGGTGACGGCGGTATCGGCGGCATGGGCGGTGCCGGCGCGACCGGCGCGACCGGTCTGGCCGGTGTCGCCGGGGTCAACAACGGCGCCGGCGGTGACGGCGGCCAAGGTGGTGTCGGCATGAACGGCGGCAACGGTGGCGCCGGCGGTGACGGCGCCAAGGGCGGCCTGTTCGGCAGCACCGGAGTCAACGGCAACGGCGGCAACGGCGGCGCCGGCGGCAACGCCGGCGCCGGCGGCAACGGCGGCGACGGCGCAGATGGCGTCTGGGGCCTGGCCGGCTCCAACGGCGTCAACGGCGCCGGCGGCGATGGCGGCAACGGCGGTGCCCCGGGCACCGTGGGCGGCCAGGGCGGCAACGGCGGTGCCGCGGGCACCGGTGGCACCGGCGGAGTCGCGGGTACCCACGGCGCAGCAGGCGGCGCCTCGACCATCGGCGGCAACGGCGGCAACGGTGGCGACGGCGCAACCGGCGACTTCAGCGTCGCAGCCAGCGCCGGCAACGGCGGCCTTGGTGGTGACGGCGGCAACGGCGCGGCCGGGTTCACCGACAACGGCGGCAACGGCGGTAACGGCGGCGCCGGTGCCCAGGGCATCGCGTCGCACCCAACCGGCGGCAACGGTGGCCAGGCCGGTGATGGCGGTAACGCCGGATCGGTCGGCAACGGCGGTAACGGCGGGGTCGGCGGTAACGGCGGCCAGGGCCTCGATGGCACTAACGGTGTAACCGGCGGCAACTTGGGTAATGGCACCGATGGCACCGACGGCGGCAACGGCGGCCTGGGTGGCAACGGCGGTAACGGTGGCCAGGGCGGCACCGTCTCCGGTGTCAGCGGCAACGGCGGTAACGGCGGCATCGGTGGCACGGCCGGCTCGGGCGGTAACGGTGGCGACGGCGTCGACGGCACGTCGGTGCACCCCGACGGCTATGACGGCGGTGCGGGCGGTGACGCCGGTATCGGCGGTACTGGTGGCAACGGCGGCGCGGCCGGCGCGGCCGGTGGCTCTGGGGCGGTCGGCAGCGCCGGTAACGGCGGCCAGGGCGGCAGTGCCGGCACAGCCGGCAACGGCGGCAATGGTGGCGATGGCTTCACCTTCGCCAGCGGCAACCACCCCGGTGGTGACGGCGGCACCGGTGGGGTCGGCGGTAACGCCGGCACCGCGGGCAACGGCGGCAGTGCCGGCACCGGCACCGGCGGCACCGCAGGCGCAGCCGGCACCAACGGGACCGGCGGCACCGGCGGTAACGGCGGTAACGGCGGCAACGGCGTCGGCACCACGGGTGCCAGCCTCTTCACCGCCGGGCATGGCGAATCCGGTGGTGACGGTGGTGACGCGGGTGCCGGTGGCACCGGCGGCAACGGCTTCGGCACCGGCGGCACCGGTGGTACCGGCGGCCAGGGTGGTACCGGCAGCAACGGCGGCGCCGGCGGCAACATCGTTCAGGCCAACGGCGGTTACGGTGGCGCCGGTGGTGACGGTGGTAGCGGCGGGGCCGGCGGTGACAGCGGCAGCCTCGGCGGCGACGGCGGCCAGGGCGGTAGCGCCGGTGACGGCGGCGCGGCCGGCAACGGTGGGGCGGCCTTCCAGGCCACCGGCAACGTGGTCGGATCGCCAGGCTTCAGCGGCGGTGACGGTGGTACCGGTGGTGACGGTGGTGACGCCGGAGCCGGCGGTAACGCGGTAGGCACCCTGCAAGCCGGCAACGGCGGCAACGCCGGAGCAGCCGGTGACGGTGGTGCTGGCGGCAACGGCGCAGCCGGCTCAAACGCCCTACTTGCCCCCGGGGTGACCAACGCCAGCGGCGGTAGCGGCGGCGACGGCGGCACCGGCGGTGACGGCGGCAGCGGCGGCGACGGCGGCAGCGGCTCGCTGACCGGCAATGGCGGCAACGCCACCGCGGGCGGCACGGGTGGTGTAGGAGGCACCGGCGCCAACGGCGGAGCAGCCATCGGCACCGGCCACGGCGGAGCCGGCGGCGACGCCGGTGACGGCGGTGACGGTGGTTACGGCGGCACCGGCGGTGACAGCGGCAGCCTGGGCGGTAACGGCGGCCTCGGCGGCGCAGGTGGTGCCGGCGGTAACACCGGCGCCAGCGCGGGCAACGGCGGCGACAGCCCGCTCGGCACCGCAGGCACCGGCGGCTACGGCGGCGTTGGCGGCGACGGCGGCACCGGCGGCGACGGCGGTACCGCCAACGGCCCGACCGGTAACGGCGGCAACGCCGGCGCCGGCGGCCTCGGCGGCAGCAGCGTCGCAGGCGGTACTGGCGGCAACGGTGGCCCGGCCAGCGCCACCCATGTCGGCGGCAACGGCGGCGACGGTGGCACCGGCGGCTCTGGCGGCGTCGGAGGCGATGGCGGCACCGGCGGCGACGCCCTCGGCAACGGCAACGGCGGCGACGGCGGAGCCGGCGGCAACGACGGCGCCAACGCTGTCGGCGGCAACGGCGGCACAGGTGGGGCGGCCAGCGCCACCCGAGACGGCGGCGACGGCGGCGACGGTGGTGTGGGCAACTACGCCGGTACGGCCGGCAGCGGCGGAGACGGCGGTAACGCGGCCGGATCCGGGCACGGCGGCAACGGCGGTGCGGGCGGTAACGCCGTCAACGACAGTGCCGGCGGCAACGGCGGCAGCGGTGGAGCGGCCAGCAACGTGGTCGGCGGCGGCAACGGCGGCGACGGCGGCGACGGCGGCACCGGCGGCTACAGCACGCCTCCCAACGGTGACGAAGGCGGCGCCGGCGGTAACGGCGGCGACGCCGGACCCGGCGGCACCGGCGGTAACGGCGGCAACGCCGGCACCTCAGGCACCGGCGGCAATGGTGGCAACGGCGGGGCAGGCGGCGCAGCCGGCGCACCCGGCGGCGGCACGGCAGGCACTGCCGGGGCCGGCGGCGACGCATCCTACGGCAGCGATGGCGCTGACGGCGGAGCCGGTGGCAGCGCAACCGCCGCAGGCACCGGCGGCACCGGCGGCAACGGCACCAACGGCAGCGTCGGCGGCAACGGCGGCGCCAACGGCAACGGCGTTCCTGGCACCACAGCGCCAGGACTGGGCACCGCAGGCGGACCCACCGCCGGCACGCCTGGCCAACCGCCGACCGGCAATGTGGGCGGAGCTGGCGGCACCGGCGGTGACCATGGCACCGGCGGCCTCGGCCAAACCGTTCCTCCCTCGGTCTAAGGAGGCACTACAACAGAGAGGCCCGCTTCGGCGGGCCTCTCTTTTGTGCTCGGAGTCCGTCACTGCCGCTTGAGTCGCAATAGCCAGCGTTCGTCGTCTGCTGCTAGTTAATATGTGCTGACGTTAGGGGGAGCGCTATGCCGGCCATTCATTTCATCTCGGGGTTGCCGCGTTCGGGCTCCACCCTGCTGGCGGCGCTGTTGCGACAGAACCCGAATTTCGATGCCGGAATGTCGGGTCCGCTGGCCGGCCTGTTCGGCGCCCTGCTCAGCGAGATGAGCGCGCGCAACGAGTATTCCGTGTTCATCGACGACGCCAAGCGTGAGCGCATGCTGCGGGGATTGTTCGACAACTACTACGCCGACTGCGGCGCCCAGGTGGTCTTTGACACCAACCGCTTCTGGTGCGCATGGATGCCGGCGATCGCGACGCTGTTTCCCGGGGCGAAAGTGATTGCCTGCGTTCGCGAATTGCCTTGGGTGATCGACAGCATCGAACGTTTGGTGCAGCGCAACGTCTTTAGCCCGTCGTCGATCTTCAACTACAGCGCCGGTGGCACCGTGTACACCCGCGCCAATGGCGTGGTGGGACCCGAAGGAATGGTTGGCGCCCCCTACGACGCGCTCAAACAGGCCTGTTACGGCGCGCAAAAAGACCGCCTGCTGCTGGTCCAGTACGAAACGCTGACCAGCGACCCGGCCAAGACCATGCATGCGATCTACTCGTTTATCGGCGAGCCGGCGTTCGAGCACGACTTCGACAACGTCGACTACGACGTCACCGAATTCGACCGACGGGCCGGTACTCCCGGACTGCACACCGTGCGCCACACGGTCAAGGCCGACGCCCGCCCGACCGTGCTGCCGCCCGACTTGTTCAACCGTTTCGTCAACGACGCGTTCTGGCGCGACCCGCACAACATTCCCGAGGGCCTGCAGGTCGTTTAGAGTCTTGAAAGTTGCTCTCGCATAGCCGATCTCATCGGCGCCTTACAAGACGCTCGGATGTTCCAACTGGCCACGAACTCCGTGCGTCACCGCTAAACTCGGCGTGATTCGCGACTCAACAAGTCCATGGTCAAAAGGGGGCAGCGCCGAAGTGAACGACAATCCGCGCGCCGATGTGGTAGCCCGTCAGTACGAGCGTTACCGGTACCCCCACCCCATCGAGGACCTCGAAGTATGGCTGGCCAATAACTGGCAGTGGTACGACCCCAGCCACGCGCACCGAGTGTTGTGGCCGGACCGGGAGTACCGACCCGATCTCGACATCTTGATCGCGGGCTGCGGCACCAATCAGGCGGCGGTTTTCGCCTTCATGAATCCGGATGCGAAAGTCACAGCGATCGACATCAGCCAGCCGTCACTGGATCATCAGCAATACCTCAAGGACAAACACGGGCTGTTCAACCTGGATTTGAATCTGTTGCCTATCGAGGAAGTCTCCTCGCTGAACCGCGATTTCGATCTGATTGTGTCGACCGGCGTACTACACCACATGGCGGATCCGCAGGTGGGGATGAACGCTATAGCGTCCTGTCTGCGACCTGATGGTGCCATGGGCATCATGCTGTACGCGAAATACGGTCGGGCCGGGCTCGAGTTGCTGCAGCAGCTCTTCCGCGACTTGGGACTGAAACAGAACGAATCATCGATCGCGACCGTGCGCGAGACGCTTTCTTTGCTCTCGTCCGAGCACCCGGTGCAACCGTATCTGCGACGAGCCGGAAGCCTGCAATCCGACGCCGAGCTGGTGGACACCTTCCTGCACGGCCGCGAACGCAGTTACACCGTCGATGATTGCGTCGACCTCGTCACCGCCGCCGGACTTGTGTTCCAGGGCTGGTTCATCAACTCGCCGTACTACCCGCACACCTTGTTCGCGCGCCCCAATGCGATCTACCCGTCAATCGAAGCATTACCCGAGCCGGCGAAGTGGGCGGCGACGGAGCGGTTGAACACCGTCAACGCCTGCCATTTCTTCATGGCGTGCTCCCCAGAGCGCCCGAAAGACTCCTATCAAATTGATTTTTCGGCGCAGGCCAGCCTGGACTACGTGCCGTTGATGCGGATGCGCTGTGGACTGTCCGGCAATGAGATCTACCGCCCGGACTGGCGGACACCGCTGAATTCAGCCCAGCTGCCCTTCGTGCAGCAGGTCGACGGACAGCGGACCATTCGCGAAATCGCTGCGTCCGTGCACGGGGAAGCCTCGTCGCGGGGCAGCGTGGCTGACGTCGAGAAATTCGCCCGCAAGCTATTCGAGGCGCTGTGGCGCTACGACTTCCTGTCAATGGCGCTCCCCCCAGGTTCGCAGCACTGAGGCGATGAACGGTAGACGGGCCGTGTGCCTCTATCAAGGCGCTGAGCAGTCGGTGGTACCGGAATAACGGCGTTTAGTCAGCATTAATACCGGGGGAACTGGCGGCATCGGCGGCCACGCAGCCCCGGGCGTCCTACCTCAAAGGCTCTGGGTAGGCAACACAATTCGAGAGGCCCGCGATAAGCGGGCCTCTGTGCTGTGTGTCCCATCCCGTTGACGCCTGACTTTCACGAAAATTCTCGTCCTCGGGAACTGCCGGTTTGCCAACCACATTGAAGGTGCACTTGCGTCCGTTTGACCCGATGAGAGCCGGGGTCGGTCAATATACGACAGACCACAATGCGACGAAGTGAATACGACAAACTCGGTGCGGCCGAGATGATTTGAGCAATGCGTTAACAGCGCTACTGATGCACGATATCCTCGCCCCATGACTGATAGGCCTGTGACTGAGTCCTCGTCCACCGAAACCCAGAAGCCAGCCGCCGAGAGCGGGTCGACAAGAAATCCATTGCCTTCGCTGGGCGGATCGGACGTGTCACGCTGGATCGCGTCTGCGGCCTTGGCGGTCGCGGTGCTCGCGACTACCCTTGCCGCACTGGCGTATTTCCACCCGGCACACCACCAAGCGTCGGTAGCCCAGCAGAGCGGTGACGCCAAGGCAAACGTGTGCTCCGCCTACAAGGCGGCCAAAAGGTCGGTGGTCAGCAATACCCATATGCAGAGCCGAAACCCGAATGATGCGGTTGCGGAGCTCGCGGTTGCCACCAACGCGCGGTTGGCCCTTATCGGCGGCGGCGCTTATCTGAAGGACCGGCTTGACGCGAACGCTGCGGCGCCGGCGGATATCAAGGACGCCGTCAATTCTTTCGCCAACACGATTGAGCAGCTGGGCACCAACTACCTGGCCGGAGCGGGGCCCGAAGCTCAGGATCCGCTGCGCAAGGACTTGGACTCCCAGATCGCTCAGGCCGATAAGTTGTGCGCCTGACGGACCGCGATGCTGCTACTCGCTACCGCTTTTTCGGTAGACGAGCCAGCGCATTTCGATCGGGGACGCCTCACGTTCGACGTCGAACACGTCGAGACCGCTGACCCAACGGGCGTACCAACTGGTGGGTGGCCAGGCGCCCTCGGGCAGATGGGCTTTCTCGTATTCGTAGACCGAGTCGTCGCCTACGAGTGTGAACGGCAGCAGGCGCATCGCGTTCTCGAGTTCTTCTCTGGTGAAGATCGCGGTATAGACCTGCTGCCCAAGCTCGCGCGCGGCGTCGTCAGGAAGATATCCAGGACACGCGAGGAACACATTGAACACTAAGTGTCCTCCGGGCACCAGACAGCGGTCCGCGAGTTCAAACACGCCCCGCAATTGCTGCGTTGTTCTGAAGTCCGACACCACTTCTGAGAGCAGGATCAGTTGATAGTCCCAGCGCAGGTCATTCGTGCTCGCGAAGACGTCGCGTTGAATCACCCGGACATCCAACGCTTCTCGCTGCGCCTCCGCGCGGATGATGTCGGCGAACGTGGCGGTCATCTCGACCGCGTCCACCGGGTGGCCGCGTCGGGCCAGCGCCAAAGCGTTGCGCCCGGTTCCGGCGCCAATGTCCAGCACCCAGTGGGATCGCGGATCGGCCGCTTGGCCGGCAAGCGCCCATATCCGCGCGTCCGGTTCGACGCCGAACAGGGGCGGCTCGCGCGTGCCGACCCAGTGGTCGTAGCTGCTCTCGATCGTCGCCCACTCGGATCGCACATGGTAGTTCAGCGCCCTGCCGACCGGAAAGTCGTACGAGATCACAATTCTCGACCGCGGCGACGCTCGGAATGCTTCGGCAAGTTGGCTCTCCAGCACGTTCCTGAGGTGAGCAAGTTCTGTTGCAGTGAATGGCGCGCCCAAGCCGGTGAAGACCGTGTCGCACATCTTGACGTACTCGTCGATCATGCCGGGAGCGGCCGATAGGCTGATCTGCCCGGTGGCCACCGATCCTCGGTGCAACCGTCGGGCCATCGCTTCGCGCAACGCCGCCGAATCGATCGATGGCAACGGTTGATCCTCCATCAAATCCTTCTACACCAGCCCAACCCGTCGGCGTGACGAAATCGGCAACCCCCGCCAGAGGTCCCCCGCTCACCGGAACAAGCTGTTGCGAAAGGTTTTTCAACTCCCCAAACCATCTGGGTCAAACCCAGTACCGCGCACCAGTGTTCACGCATACTGAGAGGCATGCGGATAAGCGGGGCGTTCCTGGCTGAAAAGGTCGAAGCGGTCGACAACAAACTCAATGTGAAGGGCGGGGTGATCTCGAACTACAAAGTCGGACGCGATCGAGTAGCGAAATTTGACATCGTGGTGCTGACGCAAAGCGACGACGCCGACGACACCGGTAGTTCGGATCGCCTGGTCGTCATCGAGGTGTCGCCGCCCAACGGTAGCGAGCCCTTGCATATGCACCGCGAGCTGCCCATGAACTTGACGAACGCCGCCGTCGGCTTTGCCTGCTTCCAATTCCAACTCACCCTTAATCTCAATGGCCGCTGGCTCATTACGATGCAGGGCGGAGCGGGACACGTATCGCTGCCGCTGACAGTGAGTGGTCCGCGCTAGTCGGCCGCGCAGCCAATAAGTCTCTTTGAATTCGTGCGTTTCGCGACTCGACCCCGTTTGTCGAACTATTTTGGCGGCAAGGGTGAGAATTCCCTGCTGACATGGAGGTAGACCTATGGCCCGTCGCAGCGGTGGTCCACGAGATCGCCGATCACACAACATCATTAACGCGATGGGCGGAAATGCGGCCGCCAGCATGATGCTGGTTGCGGTATTGACCCTTGTGGGCGCCGCTTCGACCGGGTGCAATCACACCATCGGCGGCGTGGCTGTCGTGCATCCCGGCGGTACCGGCTTTGCGACCGACGACCCTGACGGCAACGGCGGCGACGGCGCGCCCGGTGACAATGGCAACGGCGGTGCGGGTGGCAAAGGCGGTAAGGGCGGAGCTGGCGGCCACGGAGGTGCCGGCGGCCGGGGCGGCAACGGCGGGAATGGCGGCCAGGGCGGGTCGGGTGGCATGCCCGGTCAGGGCGGCCAGGGCGGCGCCGGTGGCCCCGGTGGCGCGCCCGGTCAGCCTGGAGAGCCCGGCCAACCAGGAGAGCCCGGCCAACCAGGCTGAGGTCGGCGGCGTCAGGCTCGGGCCGGGCTCTGCACGCGCGAGGGATCGTGAGGAAGATGACCAGCCCAGTCGACAGTGACAAATTCGCCCGTGCGAAGCGCGAAGGCCTGCCCGCCAAGGACATCGGCCGACTATTGCTGCGCTGTGACGACCGGCCCGGTCTGGTGGCGGCGGTCAGCACGTTCCTAGCTCAGGCGGGCGCCAACATCGTCTCGTTGGATCAGCACTCAACCGAGCAGTCCGGTGGAATGTTCATGCAGCGCACCGTCTTTCATCTGCCGGGGTTGGCCGCTGCACGAGACGATCTGGCTCGCGACTTCGCCGGGCAGGTTGCCGAGAAGTTCGGGATGGACTTCCGGCTTACCGAGGCGGCCAAGCCCAAACGAGTTGCCATCATGGCGTCGACCGAGGACCACTGCCTGCTAGATCTGTTGTGGCGCAACCGTCGGGGCGACCTTGGCATGTCGGTGGTGATGGTGATCGCCAACCATCCCGACCTGGCCGACCAGGTCCGCCCGTTCGGCACACCGTTTGTTCACATCCCGGCACACAAGGACATTCGCGAACAGGCCGAGCAACGTCAGCTCGACTTGTTGCGGGGCAACGTCGATCTCGTGGTATTGGCCCGCTACATGCAGATCCTCACTCCGCAGTTCCTGGAGCAATTGGGCTGCCCGATGATCAACATCCACCATTCCTTCCTGCCGGCGTTCATCGGCGCAGCCCCCTACCGGCGGGCCAAAGAGCGGGGGGTCAAGCTGGTCGGCGCGACCGCGCATTACGTAACCGCTGACCTCGACGAGGGCCCGATCATCGAGCAGGACGTCGTGCGGGTCGATCATCGCCACGGCGTCGACGACCTCGTGCGTTTGGGCGCCGACGTCGAACGGGCCACGCTGTCTCGCGCTGTGCGGTGGCACTGCGAGGACCGCGTCGTCCAATACGGCAACCAGACCGTGATCTTTTGAATCGATATCTTTCCTGGCCGCCGCGGACATCGACTAGATAACCGCGCGAGCCCAGCAAA
The DNA here is from genome assembly GCF_001673405.1 of Mycobacterium sp. 1245111.1. Taxonomy (GTDB): domain Bacteria; phylum Actinomycetota; class Actinomycetes; order Mycobacteriales; family Mycobacteriaceae; genus Mycobacterium. Next base: position 42,386 of record NZ_LZLV01000034.1, read on the forward strand.
GCTGCTACTTTATCGGCACTATTCATCGCCGCGGCGCGGTCGGGGTGCACGAAGGGTTGCGCATGAGTTCAGTGCTGCTGGTGCTCGCCGCGGTGTTGTTCATCGCCGCAGTCGCCGTCTTCATCGTCGCGTTACGTCGCCCTAAGACTCCGCGCGGCAGCGGCCGCGAGGATCCGCTCGCGTTCGCCACCGCGGCACCGCAATTCGGGCCCCGCCAGCTCGGCCCTGGCGCGATCGTCAGCCACGGCGGCGTCGACTACGTGGTGCGCGGCTCGGTCACCTACCGCCAGGGCCCGTTCGTCTGGTGGGAACACCTATTGGAAGGCGGCGACGAGCCGATCTGGTTCAGCGTCGAAGACGACGACGGTCGGCTCAAACTGGCGATGTGGACGGCCCGCAAGGACCTGCAGTTGCAGCCGGGCGGCCAGCATGTGGTCGACGGCGTGACTTACCACGAATCAGAGCGCGGCCATGCCGGCTACACCACCGAGGGCACGACCGGACTGCCGCCCGGCGGCGACATGGACTTCGTCGACTACGTCAATGCCGATGAGACCGCCCTGTTGTCCTTCGAGCGCTGGGCGCCGGAAACACCCTGGGAGGTATCGACCGGCAAAGCCGTGCTGGCCGGCGAACTCACCGTGTACCCGGCACCGCCGCCGGCATCCGAGTAGGGACCGTCATCCGTGCCCCTCCACTATCTGTCGGTCACCCCTGTCGACGTCCGCGGTTCCGAGCTCGGGCTTGCCCTGAACACACCCGCTCCGCTCCCCCTGGCGGCGTGCCGTCTGGCTCATCCCGACGGCGGGATACTGGTCCTGGGCGTCTTGGGCGCATCGCACGTCGTCACCGTCGAGCATCCGAATAGCGTGTTCTCCGAACAGGTCTCGTGTGACCTCGAAGGCGAGCTTCCCGAATCCAGCCAGGCCGCCGGATACCATCTCGAGTCGAGCATGGACCTGCACGACGAGTCCGCGTTCCGTGATCTCGCCGACCGACTGCGCGCGCGTTGTGCCACCGAGAACGGTTGGCTCGGCGGCACATTCCCGGGCGACGACGCCGCGCTGACCGCGCTTGCCGCCGAGCCGGACGGGCCGGGTTGGCATTGGCAGACCTGGCACCTCTACCCCGCCGAAGTTGGCGGAACCGTCGTCTACACCAGCAGCCGATGGCGCCCATGAGCCGCGGCGGAATGTTCGTGATGGCGTTCGGGCTGGCCGCCTCCGCCTTGCTCAGCCTGATCTTCGGGATATCCCTGCAGCACAAAGACATTCGTTCTTATATCGCGTCGCACTACCACGAATATTCCCGCGATGCCGGCGGCGCCCGATATCTGTGCACGGGCTCGCCCGCCCAGACGGCCAACACCCTGATCGGCTACCAGAACCCGGCCGCGCACGCCTCCAACAGCGGCACCGAATACCTGCGCTATGACGACGCGATCGTCTCGGTCGGCGCCGACGGGACGCATCCATGCAGCATCCGCGTCGAGGACTTGGCCGCCGGCTACAGCCACGGCTCGTTCATCTTCCTCGGTCCCGGGTTCTACCCCGGGTCTCCGTCACACGGATCGGGCGGCAGCACCGGCGGCCCGGGCGGAACAAAATGACCTGCAGAAGAAGGAGATTCAGTCATGTATCTAGCCGTTGAGTTGGGCTCCATCGACCTCAATCCGGTCTTCCAAGGGGCACTGGCCACCATTTCCTACTTCCTGGTCGGCACGGCCGTCCTCGTCCTCGGCTTCACTGTCGTCGACGTGCTGACCCCGGGAAAGCTGCGACAGCTCGTATTCATCGACCGTCGCCCCAATGCGGTGATCCTCGCCTGCGCCAACTACATCGCGGTGGCCGCCGTCGTCATCTGCGCGATTACCAGCAGCTACCGACAACTCGGTCAGGGGCTCATCGGGGTAGCCATCTACGGGATCATCGGCGTCATCTTGCAAGGCGTCGCCATTTTGGCCATGCACTTCGTGATACCGGGCGATTTCCACGAACACATCGACGAGCCAGAATTGCACCCGGCGGCGTTCGCCACCGCCGTGATGCTGCTGGCCGTGGGAGGAGTGACCGCTGCCGCGCTGACATGACATCGACTGAGCAGCAGCCCGATCCGGCCCAGGAGCTATCTACCCGCTGGCGCGCAGTCCTGCTCGCCGCGGTGGCCGCGTGTGCGGCCTGCGGCATCATCTACGAGCTGGCCCTACTGACGCTGTCGACCAGCCTGAACGGCGGCGGCATCGTCGCCACCTCACTGATCGTCGCCGGCTACATCGCCGCGCTGGGCGCCGGCGCCCTACTGGTCAAGCCGTTACTGCCCTGGGCAGCAATCACTTTCGTCACGGTCGAAGCCCTGCTGGCCATTATCGGCGGGTTGTCCGCCGCGGCGCTGTACGTGATGTTCTCGTTCATCGGTGGCTCCCTGCTGATGCTCGCGGTGGGCACGGCACTGATCGGCGCACTGGTCGGCGCCGAGGTACCGCTGTTGATGACGCTGTTGCAGCAGGGACGGACCGCGGGTGCCACCGACACCGGCAGGACGCTGGCCAACCTCAACGCCGCCGACTACCTGGGTGCGCTGATCGGTGGACTGGTGTGGCCGTTCGTGCTGCTGCCCCACCTCGGCATGATCCGCGGCGCCGCGGCCACCGGCATCATCAATCTGGTTGCCGCGGCGGTCGTTTCGATCTTCCTGCTGCGACGAGTGGTGACCTTGCGGCAGCTGCTGACGGGGCTGGCCGCGCTGGGCCTGGCACTTGCACTGCTTGCCACCCTCTTGGCGCGAGCCCAGGACATCGAAACCACCAGCCGCCAGAGGCTTTACGCCGACCCGATCATCGCTTTCCGACAGTCGGCGTACCAGGAAATCGTCGTCACCCGCCGCGGAAACGACATGCGGCTCTACCTCGACGGCGGCCTGCAATTCTCGACCCGCGACGAGTACCGCTACACCGAAAGCCTGGTCTATCCCGCGCTCGGCGCCGGGGCCCACTCGGTGCTGGTACTGGGCGGCGGCGATGGTCTGGCGGCGCGTGAACTGCTGCGCTCCCCCGCCGTCGACAATATCGTGCAAGTCGAACTCGACCCGGCCGTCATCGAATTAGCCCGCACCACAATGCGTTCCGCCAACAGTGGATCGCTGGACAATCCCCGGGTGCACATCGTGACCGCCGACGCCATGACTTGGCTGCGCGCCGCGAAGGCGCCGTCGTTTGACGCCGTCATCGTCGACCTGCCCGACCCCGACACACCGGTGCTGGGCCGGCTGTATTCCACCGAGTTCTACGCGCTGGTGTCGCGCGTGCTCACACCCGGCGGATTGATGGTGGTGCAATCGGGCAGCCCATACTCGACCCCAATCGCGTTCTGGCGGACCATTTCCACTGTCACCGCAGCAGGTTACGCGGTCACGCCGTACCACGTGTACGTCCCGACGTTCGGCGACTGGGGGTTCGCCCTGGCACGACGGGGCGACACGGCGCCGCGACCCGCGGTTCCCCGCGACGCGCCGCCACTGCGCTTCCTCAACCCGTCGGTCCTCGACGCTGCAACGGTTTTCGCACCCGACGTGCAACGCCGAACGCTGGAGCCGTCGACGCTGGAACACCCGCGCGTCGTCGAAGACATGCGCCACGGCTACGACTAATCCTTCTACGCCGAGATCGACGCTAGCGTGAGAAAGCGCGAGACAGCTCCTCGCTAACGTCGATTTCGGCGATGCGGGAGATTAGTCCTCGTCGAGCGCGGCGAGCACCTCGTCGGACAGATCGACATTAGTCCAGACGTTCTGCACGTCGTCGCTATCCTCCAGCGCGTCAACCAATTTGAAGACCTTGCGCGCACCGTCGACGTCGACCGGCACGCTGACCGAGGGCTGGAAGCTCGCCTCGGCGGAGTCGTAGTCGATGCCGGCGTCCTGCAGGGCGGTCCGCACCGCAACCAGATCGGTTGGCTCGGAGACGACTTCGAAGCTCTCGCCCAAGTCGCTGACGTCCTCAGCGCCGGCCTCCAGCACGGCGGCGAGGACGTCGTCCTCGGTCAGGCCGTTCTTTTCCAGCGTCACCACGCCCTTGCGGGAGAACAGGTAAGACACCGATCCTGGGTCGGCCATGTTGCCGCCGTTGCGGGTCATCGCCACCCGCACCTCGCCGGCCGCGCGGTTGCGGTTGTCGGTCAGGCACTCGATGAGCACCGCGACGCCGTTCGGCCCGTAGCCCTCGTACATGATCGTCTGGTAGTCGGCGCCGCCGGCCTCTTCGCCGGCGCCCCGCTTGCGGGCCCGCTCGATGTTGTCGTTGGGCACCGATGTCTTTTTCGCCTTCTGGATGGCGTCGTACAGGGTCGGGTTGCCCGCGGGGTCACCGCCACCGGTTCGCGCCGCAACCTCGATGTTCTTGATCAGCCGGGCGAATTCCTTGCCGCGGCGCGCGTCCTTGACGGCCTTTTGGTGCTTGGTGGTGGCCCACTTGGAATGGCCGCTCATCAGCTGTTACCTCTTCTGTCGCTCATAATTCGCCTGCCGAGTCTACGTGGCGGTTCGCTTACGGCGTCTTCGCGGCACCGAGCCTGACCAGCGGCAAGAAAATCTCGTCGACGATCTCTTCGATCACTTCGTCGGCGACCGGCTTCAATGTCATCATCAGCTCGTAACGGAACAGCTCGACGGGTACCCGCGCGACGCGGTCGCTGACCTGGCCGGCCCGAATCTCACCCCGCGCAACGGCACGGGCCATCACCTCGTCGAGCATCGCATCGCGACCGCCCTGAACGAAGGCCCCGAGTTCGGCGAGGTTGGTGTTGGCGTCGCGGTAGAACCCGCCGAGCTGGGTGAACACCAGCATGGCCAGCCGCACCCGCAGCTTGTTGGCCAGTTTCAGCAGCCCGATCACGTCACCGCGCAGACTCCCGGTGTCCGGCGCATCGACGAATTCCGTCTTGACGTACTGCGTCAGGGTGGCCACCACCAGGTCCTGCTTGCTCGGCCACCGCCGATACAGCACCGCCCGACTGGTCCCCGCGCGCGTCGCCACCGCATCCATCGTCAGCTCGTCGTACCCGCGCTCGGTCAGCTCCTCCCACGCCGCATCGAGCAACGCGGTTTCCAGCGCCTCACCACGTCGGCGCTGCGGCGGCGCCCCTTCTTTAAGAGACATTGCGTTTCCTATCCGCTCGCGCTAAGGTCCGTTAGATACACATCGTATCTTATCGAGGGAAGGGTTTTGATGCGGATTCTGGTTGCAGGCGCCGGCATGGCCGGACTCAGCGCGGGCATCACGCTCGGCGCCACCGGCCACGACGTCACCATCGTCGAGCGCGCGAATCATCTGCGGGTGAACGGGTCTCCGATCGACATCCGCGGCGCGTCGCTGGAGGTCGCCGAGAAGATGGGCGTTCTCGACGCGATTCGCGCTCGCCGCGTGGACATGAGCGAACGCGTCGAGTTCGTCGGTCGCAACGGTGAGCTGCTCGCCGAGATGCCCGACAGCGAATTCAACGACTCCCTCGACGACACCGAGATCCCCCGCGAAGATCTCGCCGCCGTACTGCGCGAAGCCCTGAATCCGGCCACCGCGCTGCGCTTCGGCGAATCGATCGTCGAACTGCGCGACGACGGCGACGGTGTCGACGTGCGTTTCGCCTCCGGTGAGCGGCAGCGCTACGACGTGGTAGTCGGCGCGGACGGGATGCACTCCGCGACCCGTGGGCTGGTGTTCGGGCCCGAGGACCGGTACTTGCGCCATCTCGGCTTCTACGTGGCGCTGGCCGACCTACCCGGCCACGTGCAGGCCGATCGCCGCAACCCGATGTACAACGTCCCAGGCCGCATGGCGGGCATCGCGACCTATCGCGATAAGGCGTTGGCGGTGTTCATGTTTCGCTCGTCCTGGATTGACTACGACTACCACGATCTGAACGCACAGAAGCAGATCCTGCGCGACGCCTTCGACGGTCACACCGAATGGAAGATCCCCGAACTCCTGGACGCGGCCTCGCGAGACGACGAGCTCTACTTCGACTCCGTCAGCCAGATCCATCTGCCGTGCTGGCACGGCGGCCGGGTGGTGTTGGTCGGCGACTCGGCCTACTGCGCGTCACCGTTGTCGGGCCGCGGGACGAGCCTGGCGATGACCGGCGCTTGGCTGCTCGCCGAGGCATTGAGCGACCACCCCAACGATGTCGCCGCCGCGTTCGATCAGTATGAGCGCGAACAGCTTCCACACGTCACCTACGCGCAGGGCACCGCAGGCCCCGGCGGCGATGTGCTCGTCCCGGCCACCCAGTCGGACATCGATGCTCGCAATCAACAATTGCGCGGCACCGTCGGGTCGATATGATCGCCGCGTGCGTCATAGCGGCTCAGGCGGAGACGGGACGAATCATTCGTGGGTAGTACGAGCGGCCGCACTGTGCGCCGTCACAGTTGCCACGCTGTGCGTGCTGTCACCATCCGCCCATGCCACCAATATCCCTCCGGGACGGATAGTTTCGCTGATCCCATCCGACGACGAGGTGAGCCAATATGTTGGCCTGCCGGTCACGCAAGCGGGCCCGGTCGGCGTACGGCCCCGGGCACCCGATCACCTGGATGAGCGCGACGACTGCCGGGTGCTCACGTACACCAACACCGTCGATGTGTTCGGCACGGACTACTCCGCATTCCGCAGCCAAGTGTGGACGTATCAGCCCGACGCAGATCAAATGTACGTAAGCCAGGCTGTAGGCACGTTCGCCAGCACAGCCAACGCAGTAGATCGCTTCAACGCGGTCTACAACCCCAACCTTTTCCACACCTGCGACCATGCGCAGATGCGCGGGATCCCGATGCATCCCGGCATCTCGGTCGAACTCTACGACTTCAAGCTCAACGACGTTGTCATGATGTGGACGCTGGCGAGCAAGTACTACGGGCAGTACACCGGGTACAACACCGTCGTGGTCGCCTGGCACCTCGCCAACGTCATCGCGATATCAAGCGTCGGACAGCAGGGCAATCCGGCTCAGGCGGTCAAGCGGCTGACCGATCACATTCTCGATCGCGTTGGCTGACAACCCGATCAGGCGTCGGGGAACCAGATCAGCATCCGGTCGGTGAGCTGAGCGGCGGCCGCGGCTCCGCGATCGCCGCGCTCACACACCGAGGCGTACACCACGACGTTGCTTTTCAGCCGGGCCTCGTACCCGCAGCTCCAATCGGTCGGTTGGCCCCCGTTGAGTTGGACCCGACTCCAACGCGCGGTGGCGCCGTCGACACTGGAAACGTCGAAACGCCACGTGATTTGCGTGTTGTTGTCGCGCGGGTTGTTGACGGCCACCGAGTTGCAGTTCGTCAGAGCCGGCGGGAAGGCGGCGGCGAATGCGCGACGCGCGGCTTCGGGGTCCTCGTAAGACCCGGCGCCCTGCCCGACGACGTGGTCGGCGTTGTCTTCGGCGTTTTTCTGTTGCGCGCCTTTATAGGCGGTCCAATCTCGGCCGTAGTCGTGAACCGTCGGCCCGAACAGCACGGCGCATGACGAGCGGTCGCCCAAATCGATTGCCGGCGCGGGCTGATTGAACAGCTTCTCGAAGCCGAGCGGCGAACCGACCATCGGTCCCGACACGTCGGGCGGCACTAACAAAGTGCGCAGGCGGTCCGGCGTGACCAACGGCGGCGGAACGGGTTTCGCGGATGCGCTGGCCGACGGTGGGCCGCTGGGTGCGAGCGCGTCGGACGTCTGGCCCTTCGCGGTGTCCGTCGGTGCCGGAAGGCGGACCGGCGCGGGGCTGGCGCCCGGTCCCGAGTGCGAACAACCCACGCTCAGCACGGCCGCGAACCCGATGGAGACGACGCCGACAAGGACACGTTTCATCGGGTGCGCATCTACGCGATCGGCCCGCATCAGGACGGAATCCGGTTTGCGATCAGGTCGACCAGTTGCGCGGCCACCGGAGTTCCGTTGCCGAACTGACACTCCGAAATTTGAAACATCACGTTGCCTTTCGCTTGAACCTGGTAAGCGCAATGCCAGCTGGAATCCTGCCCGTCCTGCAACTCGGCAATCTTCCATGTTGCGCCGGCGCCCATCACCGAGACGCCGAGAACGCTCCACTGGTTTCCGCCCGCGTCAGTCAATATCTTTGAGCTGCAACGGTTTACCAGATCAGTGGTGAAGGTATGCCGAAAGACACGTGCGACGACGAGCGAATTCGGATATGTCGCCACATATTGCGTGACGGAGAACTGGAGATCATCCGGATTGTCTTGCTGCGCAAGCTGGCGGAAAGCGGTGAAGTCACCACTCCACTGGTTGACGTCGGAGCTGACCAGCGTCTGGCACTCGTCGTGGCCAGCCGGCGCGGCACCGGGCGACGGGTAGACGCCCCCGATCCGATGCAGCGGCAACCCGACGACCGAGCTGACGTCGTCGTCGGAGAGCACCAGAGAGTCGATCTTGTTTTGCGGTACCACTGGGTTGGCTGCTGCGGGTGAAGCGACGAGGACACATACCGCCGCGAAAACCGCTGCGACGCTGGATACATATCGCACGTCGGGAAGTGTAATGGACCGCCGACGCACTTCGATGCACCAGTTCAGTCCGGTTTGATCCACCGCCACTGCATCGACCCCCAGGACTCGGCGTCGGGCAACAGATCGCTCACCGCTCGCACCACTCCGGGCCACCAGTCGGCCTGGTAGTCGTCCCCGGACAGCCAGCCGCCCGGTTTCACCTTCGGGGCCCACGCCGTGATGTCGGCGACCACGCTGTCGTAGTCATGGCGGGCGTCGATGTGCACCCACGCGAACGATTCATCGGCGAATAGTGCAGCGGCGGCGACGGAGTCGCTGATCACCAGCTGGATCCTGTCGTCCAGCCCGCAGCCAATGATGTTGCGGTGCAAGAGCCCGGCGAAGGTGCCGCCGCCATGCTCGACGGCGGGCCCGTGCGCGTCGATGTCGGCGCGGCCTTCGCTGCCGCTTCCCCGCGCGGTGTCGACGCCGACGATCCGGTTGCCCAGCCCCGCGTCGCGCACCACCTCGCCCAGCGAGCAGATGCTGCGCCCTAGATAGCAGCCCACTTCGCCGAACCAACTGCCGTCGGGGAAATGCGCCACCGCCTCCTCTTGATGACGGCGCCACTGAAACCACCCCGGGATGTCGCGCCAACTCCGGACGGGATCGTCGAACTTACTGGTCACCGCGTCGCCGGCCGAAGAGTTCATGCTCAGCTTTTGACCGCGAAGTCTGACTTCAAACACTCCGGCCGTTGACGATGTCGACGAACAGCTGGTGGATGCGCCGGTCGCCGGTCACCTCGGGATGAAACGCCGTCGCCAGCATCGGGCCCTGCCGGACCGCAACGGGATGCTCCGCGGCCCGCGCCAGCACCTGCACGCCGTCGCCGACCCGCTCCACCCACGGCGCGCGGATGAACACCCCGTGCACCGGCTCGTCGAAGCCGTCGAACGCGACATCGCCTTCGAACGAATCGACCTGACGCCCAAAAGCGTTGCGCCGCACGGTGATGTCGATCGCCGACAGCGGAAGCGCTTCGCGGCCGGCGGTTCCGGCGTCGCGAATCTCGCTGGCCAGCAGTATCATTCCCGCGCAGGCGCCGTAGGCCGGCATTCCGGAAGCCAACCTCGAGCGCAGGGGTTCCAGCAACTCCAACTCACGCAGCAGGTGGCTCATCGTGGTCGACTCCCCGCCGGGAATCACCAACCCGTCGACGGAATCAAGCTCCGAACGCCGTCGCACGCTGCACGCCGATGCGCCCGAATCACGCAACGCCGCGAGATGTTCACGGACATCGCCCTGCAGCGCCAAGACGCCGATGCGAACGGCGGTCAACGGTGATCGCTCGAGAAGCGCGTCAGGCCTTCCTGCATGACGGCCGCGACCATCTCGCCGTACTGGTTGAAGATCTTGCCCTGGCACAGCGCACGCCCACCCGTCGCCGACGGCGAGGACTGGTCGTAGAGCAGCCACTCGTCGGCGCGGAACACCCGCATGAACCACATGGCGTGGTCCAGCGACGCCACCTGCAGGTGGTCACGCTCGTCGAGATGGGTGACCTGGGCCGAGCCGAGCAGGGTGAGGTCGCTCATGTAGGCCAGCGCGCAGATGTGCAGTACCGGATCGTCGGGCAGCGGATCGCGATGCTTGAACCAGACCTGTTGCTGGGCAGCCTTGCCCGCGACCTGGTGGACCTGATCGCGCGGCACGATCCGGATGTCCCATTCCTGGAACTGTTTGAAGCCCTCGTCGTCGAACACCTTCATCGACTTGAGCCCCGGCAGGTCGTCCGGCGGTGGTGCCGAGGGCATCATGTCCTGATGGTGGATGCCCTCCTGATCGGTCTGAAACGACGCCGACATGGAGAAGATCGTTTCGCCGTGCTGGATCGCGTTGACCCGTCGCGTGCAGAACGAACCGCCGTCGCGCAACCGCTCGACGATAAAAATCGTTGGCGCCGAGGAGTCTCCGGGGCGGATGAAGTACCCGTGCAATGAGTGGACCAGGAAGTGCGGGTCGACCGTGCGGACCGCGGACACCAGCGATTGGCCCGCCACCTGGCCGCCGAAGGTGCGCTGGAAATTTCCCTGCTCCGGGCTGAATACGCTGCCCCGGTAAATGTTGACCTCGAGCTGCTCGAGGTCAAGGATCTTCTCGATCGACACGGACTGTTTTTACCAGCCGCGCTGGGCCAGGCGATGCGGCTCCGGTACCTGCTCGACGTTGATGCCGACCATCGCCTCCCCGAGGCCGCGGGACACCTTGGCCAGCACGTCGGGGTCGTCGTAAAACGTGGTGGCCTTCACAATCGCCGCTGCGCGCTGCGCCGGATCCCCGGACTTGAAGATGCCCGAGCCGACGAAGACACCCTCGGCGCCGAGCTGCATCATCATCGCGGCGTCGGCCGGCGTCGCGATACCGCCGGCGGTGAACAGCGTGACCGGCAGCTTGCCCGCACGGGCGACTTCGACGACAAGGTCGTAGGGCGCCTGCAATTCCTTTGCCGCCACGAACAATTCGTCCTCGGACAGGGAGCCGAGCCGACGAATCTCGCCGCCGATGGCACGCATGTGCGTGGTGGCGTTGGATACGTCGCCGGTGCCGGCTTCACCCTTGGAGCGGATCATCGCGGCGCCCTCGTTGATCCGCCGCAGCGCTTCACCGAGATTCGTCGCGCCGCAGACGAACGGCACGGTGAACTTCCACTTGTCGATGTGGTGGGTGTAGTCGGCGGGTGTCAGCACCTCGGACTCGTCGACGTAGTCCACGCCAAGGCTCTGCAGGATCTGCGCTTCGACGAAGTGACCGATACGCGCCTTGGCCATCACCGGGATGGTGACCGCGGAGATGATGCCCTCGATCATGTCGGGGTCGCTCATCCGCGATACGCCGCCCTGAGCGCGAATGTCGGCGGGAACGCGCTCGAGCGCCATCACCGCGACGGCGCCGGCGCCTTCGGCGATCCGGGCCTGCTCGGGGGTGACGACGTCCATGATCACGCCGCCCTTGAGCATCTCGGCCATGCCGCGCTTGACCCGCGCGGTTCCGGTCCGCGCTGTGCCATTTGCGCCGTGCGGCTGAGCGCTATCCACGGTCGATCTCCTTCAACTGGTCTCACCCAATTCTAGGGGTGGACGCCAAATCGTATTTCCTGGCCGCGCTGCCAGCGCCTTAGCGGATGGACTGTAGCTGCCGTGGCCGATCCGGCGCGCTGGCCTGCGCAGCTGCCTCGGCGAGCAGTTCGGGCAGCTGAAGCGGATAGACCGTCTCCCCGGAGTTTGCCAGCTCAACGATGTCGGCAGCGTCACACCAGCGATGGCAGTGGATGTAGCGGTTCTCCAGCTCGGTGCGTCCGCTGGTGTTCGGCTCGAAGCGCCGGGTGCGGTGGACGAAGAAGAATTCCTCGCTGTCGATCTCGGCGCCGTTGAAGTCGAACACCGCGTCGCGCCGCCAGATAGGTCCGATCATGTCGGTGGGATCGGCCCGCAGACCGGTCTCCTCGGCCAGTTCGCGCACGGCGGCTTGGCCGAGGGATTCTCCGTCGCCGACCCGGCCACCCACGGTGAACCACCACCGCGGCGCCGCGGCCAGGTCCTGGCCGGCCGCGGGATCGGAACCGCACAGCAGCAACACCGCCCCGGTCTCGTCGAGCAGCACCACCCGCGCCGAGGTGCGGCGGTCGACGGGATGGCGATCGGCCTGCCGGAGTGCCTGCGATCGCTCGGCGATCTCGAAATAGGTTGGCAGCTTGGCTGTTCCGGCCAACCGGAACAGCCGCACCAGCCGCTTTTCGCGCAGCGCGAGCGTGTCGCGAACCGCATCGTTGTGGAATCGGCGGGCCAGCACCACGCGGGCTTCGGCGTCGGCCAGCTCGGCGATCACACCGGCCGGCACCGAGGCCGGATCGACCATCGCCAGCGCGGCGGCCAACTTGTTCTCGCATCCTTCGCGGGCCTGGCGGGGAGCGGTCTCTGCCGCGTCGGCGGCGGCCACCAGTTCCTTGGCTTCGGCGTCCACCGGGCCGCCGAAGGCGTTCGCGGCGACTGTCCGAGCCACCACTGCCCGGCGGGCCAACGCCGCGTCCAGCGCCTGCCAGGACAGGTCGTAACGGACATGCAGGCGGTCGAGCCGATTGGCCGCCCGATATGCCCAGGCGCCGAACCCGACCAGCACCAGCAGCAGCGCGACCAGGGCCGCGACCAGCCCAATCGTCCACCACATCAGCCGGCCACCTGGACTTTGTTGCCGCTGACAGCAACGGTCTCGTAGACCCGCATGATCTGGCTGGCCACCACGGGCCAGTCATAGCGGCGCACCGCTTCAGCGCCGGCAGCGACGTAGCGCTGCGCCAGCGACTCGTCGTCCAGCACCGCGATCACGCCCTCGGCCAGCGCCGCGCTGTCGTCGACGGCGACCAGCCGCCCGGCTTCCCCGTCGCGCAGCACCCGCCGGAATGCGTGCAGGTCGCTGGCCACCACCGGCGTGCCGGCCGCCATCGCCTCGACGAGCACGATCCCGAAGCTCTCCCCGCCCAGGTTCGGCGCACAGTAGACGTCGGCGCTGCGCATCGCCGACGCCTTGGCGGCATCGTCGACCTGGCCGAGAAAACGGAGGTGACCGGCCAAATCCCCTGCCTTGGACCGTAATTCATCCTCGTTACCACGGCCGGCGATCAACACCTGCAAGCCGGGAAATCGCTCGACCAGGCTGGGCAGCGCCCCGATCAGCACCGCCATGCCCTTCCGGGGTTCGTCGTAGCGTCCCAGGAACAACACCGTCTTGGCCGGCCGCGGATACCCGTCGAGCAGCGGCGCCGAGGCCATCGCCTCGACGTCGACGCCGTTGGGGATCTCGACCGCATCGGACCCCAGCGCCTCCATCTGCCACCGCCGGGCCAGGTCGGACACCGCGATGCGGCCGATGATCTTTTCGTGCATGGGCTGCAGCAATCCGCCGAACACCGACAGCATCAGCGACTTGGTGGTCGAGGTGTGGAAGGTGGCCACGATGGGCCCTTGGGCAATCCGCAACGCCCACATCGACACGCTGGGGGCGTTCGGTTCGTGCAGGTGCAGGACGTCGAAGTCGCCGTCGGCTAGCCAGCGCCGGATCTTGCCGCTGACGGCGGGGCTGATCTGCAGGCGTGCCACCGAGCCGTTGTAGGGAATCGGGACCGCCCGGCCGGCCGAGACGACGTAGTCGGGCAATGTGACGTGCCGGCCTGGCGAAGTCGGTGCCAGCACGCTGACGTCCTGACCGCGGCCGCGCATCACCGCGGCGAGCTGCAGGACATGCGACTGCACTCCGCCCGGCACGTCGAACGAGTACGGGCAGACCATCCCGATCCGCATCAGCTCTCCGCCAATCGGGCCTGGCGTTCCTCCGACAGATCCGCCAGCCACTGCGGCTGGAGCATGTGCCAGTCGGCGGGATGCTCGGCGATGTTGCGGGCGAAGACATCGGCCAGCGACTGGGTGACGACGCCGACGTCGCCGCTGGAGCAGTCCAACGGCGGGAAGAACGTGACTCGGCAATCATCGCCGTCGTACCAGCAGTGCACGGGCAGCAAGGCTGCCCCGGTGGTGATCGCCAGTTTCGCCGGTCCGGCCGGCATTCTCGTGGGTTCGCCGAAGAAGTCGACCTGGACGCCGCTGCGGCTCAGGTCGCGCTCGGCCATCAGACACACCACCTTGTTGTCCCGCAGCCGCTCGCTGAGCAACGGGAACGGGGGCTGCTCACCGCCGGACAGCGGAATCACCTCGAATCCCAAGCTTTCCCGGTATTCGATGAACCGCAGGAACAACGACTCAGGTTTCAGCCGCTCGGCGACGGTGGTGAACTTGCCGTAGGTCTGAGCCATCCACACCCCGGCCATGTCCCAGTTCCCACTGTGCGGCAACGCCGCAACGACGCCGCGACCGCTGGCCAGCGCCGCGTCGATATGCTCTGTGCCCGTTGTGGTTTCGGCGAGCAGCCGGCCGAGCGCCTGGTGGTCCATCGACGGCAACCGAAACGCTTCACGCCAGTACCGGGCGTAGGACGCCAGCGACGCCCGCACCAGGCTGGCGGGCACGTCTTTCGGCTCGACACCGACGACCCGGGCGAGATTCTTGCGGAGCTGCTCTGGTCCCCCGTTGCGCGACGCGTAGAGCGCTCCGGCGTCGAAGACGTTGCGTGCCGCGAATTCCGGCATCGTTCGCACTGTCAGCCAGCCGGCCGCATAACCCCAGTCGGTCAGTCGACTGCCGAGCGAAAGACCGCTGATGCCAGGCAGTTTCAGACCGCCGATCACGACTCGGTCTCTCCCGGGTTGCCCGGCGGCGGTAGTGGAGTGCCCGCGCCGGTCGAGTCCCGCACGGTGTGCAACCGCTGAGCACAGGTCACCATGCTCGCGGCGGCCAGCAACCACATCGCCGAGGGCAGCGCCCAGTGCAACGGAAAGATCGGCAGGTCCGACAATCCCGCGCCGACCAACACGATGATCAGCCGCTCCGGCCGCTCGATGAAACCACCACCGCCGCGCAGCCCACTGGCTTCGGCGCGGGCTTTGATGTACGAGATCACTTGGGAAGTCACCAAGCAGATCAACGTCGCCACGACCAGTGGGCGGCTGTGGAGGCCGAAAGCCGCCCACCACGCCAGCCCGCAGAACACCGCACCGTCGCTGATACGGTCGCAGGTGGCATCGAGCACCGCGCCAAACCTGGTGCCGCCGCCGCTTTCTCGCGCCATCGCACCGTCGACGAGGTCGAACATCACGAAGAACCAAATGACCAGTGTGCCGGCGAACAGCCGTCCGGTCGGGAAGAGTGTCAACGCTGCCAGCACCGCGGCGGCGGTCGCGACGATGGTCACACCGTCCGCCGTGAACCCCGCGCGCAGAAATGCCCGCGCCACCGGTGCGGTGGCTCGCGCGACTCCCTCGCGGGATAACAGCTTGCTCACGACGGCCCGCTCATGATTGCCGGGCCCACTCCGCGGCCAGCAGACTGCGGGTGTCACGCAGCAATTGCGGGATCACCTTCGAGTCGCCGATGATCGTGATGAAGTTGGCGTCGCCACCCCATCGCGGCACCACGTGCACATGCAGGTGCTCGGCCAGCGAGCCGCCGGCCGAGTGGCCCAGGTTGACCCCGACGTTGAACCCGTGCGGGCGGGACACGTTCTTGATGACGCGAATTGCCTTCTGGATGAACGCCATCAGTTCGGCGCTTTCCGCCTCCGTCAAATCCTCGATCTCGGAGAAGCGACGGTAAGGCACCACCATCAGGTGCCCGGGGTTGTATGGGTAGAGGTTCAGCACCGCGTAGACCAGTTCGCCACGTGCCACCACCAGACCGTCCTCGTCGGACAGTTGCGGGATGTCGGTAAAAGGCTGTTCCTTGTTGCCGTTGTCCCGCTTCAGTGGCCCCTCGGCCAGGTAACTCATCCGGTAGGGCGTCCACAGCCGCTGCAGGTGATCGGATTCTCCGACACCTCGGTCTATTAGGGCCGTCGGCTCCTCGCACTCGCGCTCGTCGCCGCCGTCACCGAAGTCGACGATCGAGTCGTCGTCAGCCACGGCTGGTCACCTTAACCAAATCGGCGGTGGGAACTGCGTTTTCACGGTCGACAACCCACTGCTTGATGACGGCCACCGCTTCGTCGCGAGGAACGCCGTTGATCTGCGTGCGGTCGCCGAACCGGAAGCTGACCGCGCCGGCCTCGACGTCGCGATCGCCGGCGAGCAACATGAACGGCACCCGTTGGTTGGTGTGGTTGACGATCTTCTTGGCCATCCGGTCGTCGCTGGCGTCAACATCGACCCTGATCCCGTTCGACTTCAGTTGCGCGGCAATGTCTTCCAAGTAGGACAGATGGCCGTCGGCGACGGGGATGCCGACCACCTGGACGGGCGCCAGCCAGGCCGGGAACGCCCCGGCGTAGTGCTCGGTGAGGATGCCGAAGAACCGCTCGATCGATCCGAACAGCGCGCGATGGATGAGCACCGGACGTTGCCGCGAACCGTCGGCAGCGGTGTACTCCAGGTCGAACCGATCGGGCATGTTGAAGTCGAGCTGGATGGTCGACATCTGCCAGCTGCGACCCAGCGCATCCTTCACCTGGACCGAGATCTTCGGGCCGTAGAACGCGGCGCCGCCCGGGTCGGGAACCAGGTGCAAGCCCGAGGCCTCGGCCACCTCGCGCAGGACGTCGGTCGCCTCGTCCCACACGTCGTCGGAGCCGACGTATTTCTCGGGATCCTTGGTGGACAGCTCCAGATAGAAATCGTTGAGGCCGTAGTCGGCCAGCAGATCCAACACGAAGCCCAGCAACGACCCCAACTCGTCGCGCATCTGCTCGCGCGTGCAGTAGATGTGCGCGTCGTCCTGAGTCATGCCGCGCACGCGGGTCAAGCCGTGCACGACGCCGGACTTCTCATACCGGTAGACGGTGCCGAACTCGAAGAGCCGCAACGGAAGTTCGCGATAGGAGCGACCCCGGGACCGATAGATCAGATGATGCATCGGGCAGTTCATCGGCTTGAGGTAGTAGTCCTGCCCGGGTTTGCGGACCGTGCCGTCCTCGTTGAATTCCGCGTCCATGTGCATCGGCGGGAACATGCCGTCGGCATACCACTCGAGATGGCCCGAGGTGATGTACAGCTGTTCCTTGGTGATGTGTGGGGTGTTGACGAACTGGTAGCCCGCCTCCAGGTGCTTACGCCGCGAATAATCTTCGAGTTCGCTGCGGACGATGCCGCCTTTCGGATGGAAAACCGCTAGGCCCGAACCGATTTCGTCGGGGAAGCTGAACAGATCCAACTCGACGCCGAGCTTGCGGTGGTCGCGTCGCTGAGCCTCTTCCAGCAACTCCAGGTGACGGTCCAGCGCCTCTTGCGATTCCCACGCGGTGCCGTAGATGCGTTGCAGGCTGGCGTTGTTCTGATCGCCGCGCCAGTACGCCGCCGAGCTACGAGTCAGCTTGAAGGCGGGAATGTGTTTGGTGGTCGGTATGTGCGGACCGCGGCACAGATCGCCCCAAACACGTTCGCGGGTGCGGGGATTCAGGTTGTCGTAGGCGGTCAGCTCGTCGCCGCCGATTTCCATGATGTCGGGGTCGCCGGACTTGTCGTCGACCAACTCGAGCTTGTAGGGCTCGCCGGCCAGTTCGCCGCGGGCCTGGTCCTTGGACTCGTAGACCCGGCGGTCGAACAGCTGACCCTCCTTGACGATCTGGCGCATGCGCTTTTCCAGCTTGTCCAGATCCTCGGGCGTGAACGGTTCCGCGACGTCGAAGTCGTAGTAGAAGCCGTCGGTGATCGGCGGCCCGATGCCGAGCTTGGCGTGCGGGAACAGATCCTGCACGGCCTGAGCCAGCACGTGGGCGGCCGAATGCCGGATCACGCTGCGCCCGTCGTCGGTGTCCGCCGCCACCGGGACGACCTCGGCGTCGGCGTCGGGAACCCAGCTCAGGTCGCGCAGCTTGCCCTCGGCGTCACGCACCACGACGATCGCGTCGGCGGCCCCGCGGCCCGGCAGTCCGGCTTCGCGCACCGCCGCCGCCGCGGTCGTCCCGGCAGCCACCCGGATCGGGGTTGCTGACGCGGGGTGTGCGAGGGCGGTCATCGACGCGGTCTCCATGGCTTTCGGGTGTTCAAACGGTCGGAGACCATGCTATCGGGGTGAATACGGCCAGCCTTACGGCTGGCCGGGTTTGAGCAGAACGAACAACGCCTCGGCTTCGGTGAGCACGGTGTCCCCGTCACTCAACCGGCCGGAGACGAAGACCTTGCGGCCCTCCACCCGGTCGACTCCCGCCGCGATCTGCAACTTCTTCTCGATCGGCACGATCTGGCGGTAGTTGATGTGCAGATACGCGGTGCGCTGCCGGGGTCCGCCGGTGAGCACCGAGGAGGTCAACCCGAGCACGGTGTCGAACAGCATTCCGAGGCATCCGCCGTGCACGGCTCCGTTGCGGCCCAGGTGGAATCGGGCGAATCGAGCCCAGCCCTCGATGCGGCCGTCGTCGGTCTTGTGCGCATTCATCGGGACGGTCAGGATGTTGCCGCGCATCGGCAGGTCCATCCGCCGGCCCGACGGCGAATTCCACTCGTCGGTGTCGTACGGGGCGAGCAGCCCGGACAACTTGTCGAGCAGGTCGGCAGCCTCGGTGATCACCTCGTCGGGCGCGTCGACCGCGCGGGCGTGGTCCTGCAGCGCACGAACACCGTCGATGAACCGGCCGTAATCCGGTCCGCCTTTGGAGCTGGGGTCGGGCGGGTTGAAGCCGCCACCGGGATGCCACGCGTCGTCGGAAGCCACCCGAACACCGTATTGCCCGGTGTCGACGTGCCCTTAGTCGGCGTTCTGCTTTCCGAGTTCGCTCAGCTTGTCGAACTCGTCGTCGCTGAGTTCGATCTCGGCGGCCGCGACGTTCTCCTCCAGGTGCGCGACGCTCGAGGTACCCGGAATCGGCAGCACCACCGGCGAGCGCTTCAGCAGCCAGGCCAGCGCCAGCTGTGAGGGCGTGGCGTGACCGTGCTCCTCGCCGAGCTTGGCCAGCGGGCCGTCGGGGCCCGCGAGCGGCCCGGCCGCCAGCGGGAACCACGGGATGAAGCCGATCCCCTGCTTGGTCGACTCGTCGAGCAGCGCTTCGGCGCTGCGGTTGGTCAGGTTGTAGAGGTTCTGCACCGACACGATCGTCGCGATTTTTTGCGCGGCGTGCAGCTGGTCGACATTGATCTCCGACAGCCCGATGTGCCGGATCTTGCCTTCCTGCTGCAGCTTGGCCAGCTCACCGATCTGGTCTTCGAGTGGGAACTTGTCGTCGATGCGGTGCAGCTGAAACAGGTCGATGGCGTCGACGCCGAGGCGGCGCAGGCTCAGCTCGGTCTCCTGTCGCAGATAGGCCGGGAAGCCCAGCGGAATCCACACGTCGGGCCGGGTGCGCAGCAGACCGGCCTTGGTGGCGATGACCAGACCGTCGTAGGGATGTAGCGCCTCGCGGATGATCTCTTCGGCAAAGTACGGGCCGTAGGAATCCGCGGTGTCGATGAAGTTGACGCCGAGTTCGGCCGCGCGCCGCAGCACGCGGATCGCTTCGTCGCGGTCGGCGGGCGGGCCCCACACGCCCTTGCCGGTGAGACGCATCGCGCCGTAGCCGAGGCGGTTGATCGTGAGATCGCCGCCGAGAGTGAACGTTCCGGATGCCTGAGCGGGAGCTTGGGTAGTCACCTCGCCGACCGTACGCCTGCCGGGACAGGCCGGCCACGTTCGCGTGGCAAGCTGAGTCGGTGGACTTGCACACGATTGCGCAGTTGCCGTTCACCTATCCGGAAGTGGGCGCGACCGCTGGGCCGTTTCCACCGGGGTACCGGCACATGGGCTACTCGGCCCACATCGGCATGGGTCAGCTTCGCTTCGAAGAGGCCGCCGACGCGGTCATGCACTGGGGCATGCAGCGGGGATCGGGTCTGCGGGTTGAACCGAGCACCGACACGATCACGCCCGGCACGGTGGTCGTGGTGAAAATCGGTTTCCTCAAGGCGCCGTGCCGGGTGGTTTACGTCGTCGACGAGCCACATGTGCGCGGGTTCGCGTACGGCACGCTGCCGGGCCATCCCGAGATCGGCGAGGAGCGGTTCGTGGTGCGCCATGACCCAGTCACCTCGGCGGTGTTCGCCGAAGTCTCGGCCTTCTCGCGGCCGGCGACCTGGTGGAGCAAAGCCGGTGGGCCCTTCACCTCGCTGCTGCAGCGCGTGATGAACAAGCGCTACGTGCGGGCGGTCTAGGCCGGTCTGACGCCATGGCGGCGCGCCGACACGTAACCGGTTGCGACGACACGCCGAGCCGAGTCGCGCTGGTTTAAGTTTCGGGAACCGTCGGGGTCGCGCGAGGCTCCGATCCTGGTATGCGTGACGTATTCGTCGGCAGTGCAGCTATCCGCCAAGGCCGCCTGACTCCCTATCAGCTCAGATCGCGATTCCGGTCGATCTATCCCGACGTGTACCTGCCGAAGTACACAACTCCCTCGCTCCGGCAACGTTCCGAGGGGGCGTGGCTGTGGTCGGATCGTCGCGGCGTCCTCGCCGGGCTTGCTGCCTCGGCATTGCACGGCTCCAATTGGATCGACGACGACGTGCCCGTCGAGTTGATATGGCGCAACCCGAATCCGCCCGAAGGCATCATCACCCGTAACTATTCGACTGGCGATGACGAGATCACTCGCGTCGCGGGGCTCTCGGTAACCACGCCCGCGCGCACGGCGTACGACCTCGGTCGCCTTTTACCGCGCGGCGAGTCGGTGGCGCGACTCGATGCGCTCATGAGGGCCACCCCATTCTCAATTGAGGACGTGCGACTTCTCGTCAAGCGGCACCCGGGCGCTCGGGGTCTGCGAAGGCTGCGGGCAGCCCTGTCGCTGGTCGACGGCGGGGCCGCGTCACCGAAGGAGACGTGGCTCCGGCTGCTCCTGATCGACGCAGGATTTCCCACGCCCACCACCCAGATACCCGTACATGCAAAGTGGCGACTTGTCGCTGTGCTCGACATGGGTTGGGAGACATACAAAGTGGCCGTCGAATACGACGGTGATCAGCACCGAACCAACCGTCGGCAGTACGCGAAGGATCAGTGGCGACTGCGCAAGCTGGAGTCGTTGGGATGGATCGTCATCCGAGTCATCGCCGAGGACACGCCAGACGACGTCGCGCGACGGGTCCGAGCGGCGCTGCGCAGGCGAGGCTGCCTCGACACGTAACTGGTTGCGCCGACATGCCGGGTCGAGTCGCGCTAGTTTACGTTTCGCGCCGCCGACGCGCCGCTAAGCCCAACCCGCGAGCAACTCGCGCGCGCCCGTGCAGAGTCGGTCGATGACCTCGCCCACCGGCGCGACATCGGTGACCATCGCGACGCCCTGCCCGGCGTCCACCGCGGCGATACGCCGATCGTCGGCGGCAATCGCGGTCGCGAGTTCCGCTTCCGCGTCGGCGTCCACGGCCAAGGCGTCCTCGTGTCCGGTCCAGCGCGCGACGAAGTCGTTGCGCAGCACGCGCGACGGGAACCGCTCCGCCCACGGCAGATGGCGGACGACGTCGTACACCCGGGTGCTGGTGGTGTCGGTTTCGCGGGCCTCGATCAGCGCCTTGCGGCCGGCGTCACTGGTCAGCGCCTCCACCGACGCCGACAGGCAGGTGCCCAGCCACGCTCCGCTGGCCCCAGCGGCCAGCACCGCGGCGAGGCTGCGCGGCGACGCGATTCCCCCGGCCGCCAGCACCGGCACCGACACGGCGTCGAGCACCGCATCAAGCAGCGGCAGCGTGCCGATCGTCGCTTCGCCGTGTCCGCCCCCTTCGCTGCCGCGTGCCACCACCAGGTCGATCCCGGCGTCCTGCGCCCTGCGGGCCTCCTCGCCGTTGTAAACCTGTGTGGCAGCAACGATTCCGGCGTCGTGAACACGATCGACCCAGGACAGGTCGGTGCCGAAGCTGACCGAGATCAGCTTCGGCTGCGCGGCCAGCGCGGCCTCGAAAAGGCCTGCCTCCTTGCGCATCACCCAGTCCACCAGGCCGATGCCGAACGTGCCCGCCACGTGCGGCAGCTCGGCGTGCAGCGCCGACGTCGAACCCGCGGTGCCCATGCCGACCATGCCGAGTCCGCCGGCGGCGCTCACCCCAGCGGCCAGCCGCCCACCCGCGACCCCGCCCATCGGGGCATTGACGATCGGCACGCGCAGGCCCATGGCCCGGGACCACGGTGTCGCGAGCATCCGATTACGCCGAGGGCAGGCTCTTGAACACGGTCAGCAAGACCACCGAGTCGTCGACTGCCTGCAGGGAGTGCCGTTGCGGCGGGATCACCACGTAGTCGCCGGTCTTGCCGTCCCACGCATCGTCACCGGCGGTGAGGTGCACGTGTCCTTGAAGGACCTGCAGCGACGCCTGTCCGGGGCTGTCGTGCTCGGAGAGCTCATGCCCGGCAAGCAACGCCACCAAGGTCTGCCGCAGTTCATGGGTGTGACCACCGTGGATGGTGAGCGAGGCGCGACCGCTGTGCGCCTGGCGCGCCTGGGTGAGCTGTTCGGCGGCGAGGTTGGTCAGTGAAACGGATTCCATCTTCAGCCCTTCGGTTGGCCCGCAACTGCCGGAGGTTCCCTAGATGGATAGTAGAAGAACCCCGCCGGCGATCAATGCCAGCGACTTGACCACCTCGAGCCCGACGTAGACCAGATGCCCGCGCGAACGCGGCGCGTCGAGTCCGGCCAGCACCTGGTCCGAGCGCCGCGTCAGCCGCGGCCGAACCACACCGATCTGCACGGCCAGGGCCACGATCGCGACCGCCAGGGTCACTGTCACAGACACGGATGGTGGCCGGGCGACGATGGCCGCCGTGATGACGATTGCGAAGACGACTTCGACGGCGTTGAGCGCGCGAAACACCACTCGGCCGATGCCCAGGCCAATCGGCAGCGTGACGTTGGGGGCGCGGAACTTCAGTGGCGCCTCGAGGAACGAGATCGCCAGCACCATGCCCAGCCAGACGAAGACGACGGCGATAGAAACCGCGAGCGGGAGCGTCATATCGTCGGATTAGGTTGCGGCTCAACCTCATCGAGCACACGCTGGGCGACCCGGAATGCGGCGTTGGCGGCCGGCACCCCGCAATAGACCGCCGCCTGCAACAGCACTTCTTTGATCTCCTCCCGCGTCAACCCATTGCGTAGCGCGCCCCGAAGATGCAGCGCCAGTTCGTCGTTATGGCCGAGCGCGATGAGGGCGGTGAGCGTCACCATCGACCGGCTGCGGCGATCCAATCCGGGCCGGGTCCAGACCGTGCCCCAAGCGAATTCGGTGACGACCTGCTGGAAATCGCGGGTGAATTCGGTGGTCTTGGCGTTCGCCTGCTCGACGTAGCTGTCGCCGAGCACTTCTCGGCGCACGGCCATGCCTTGGTCGTAACGGGCAGTGGTCATGTGGCTCCCAGTCTCTACAGAGCTCGCAACATCGACTTTCGGCCCTTGACCCGAAGCTTGTGGACCGTCGACTCACGTAGCTGCTCGATGCGAGATGCCATTTTGTCACCCAATTCGACAAGCTCTTCATCGGAGATCTTCACCGACGGGGGCACCGGGATCATGTCCCGTTCTTCTTCTTCGGCGTGCGCCTCCAAAACCGTTGCGAAGGAGTTGAATTCGTCCTCATAGGTTGGAGCGGACGGCGGCGTGCGCAACACTACGGAGAGCTGATCGGTCACCTGACGATGCTCGGCGTGCGCGATCGCGATCAACGAGCTGGCCGCAGCGAGCGCCGGGTAATACAAGTCGTCCTCGATACGAAAGTGGATGTCGAGCTCGACCAGCAGGTCGTCCATATAATCCTGGCGCTCGGGCGCGACGGCAGGAATAGTCGAAATCTTGCCGAGCAACCCCTTGAGCACCTTGTGGTGGTCCCGCAATACCGTGTACGCGTTCACTTGCCTACTCCCGTCCCGGCGGCGAGGGAATGCCCGTCGCCGCGCAACTCGATCATCCCGTCGTTGATTCGCGTTTGATAGCGCGGCAACGCCGCTGCGGAGGGGTCACGCAGCACCGCGCCCGAGCAGACGTCGAAGCGCGAACCGTGCCATGGACACACCAGCCGACCACGGTCGACCCAGCCGTCACTCATCGGCGCCGCCAGATGCGGATTTTGGGCGCCCTGGCAGCAGGCTCAGCGCATCCAATCCGACGGTGGTCGCGATCGCTCCGCTGGTCAACGACGCCAGTGGCGGGTGCACCGGGTGGCCGAGCCACACGCCGTTCAGCGCATTGGCGACGCGATCCCGGCTGCTGCCCAACGAGTTCAGCGCTATGCCGAGTAGGTGCTCGAGCCGATAGCTGGGCCGGTCGAGCCAGCGTTGACGCCCGATGGTGGACAGCAGGCGCTCGGCCGGCTTACGCGAACCCTTTTGGGGAGACGCCTCGGCCATGGCATCGGCCCTTTCTCGCGTGGTACCACATTCGACGTTACAGAAATCGTAGGTTCAGCGAAAAACGTTGCAATCACGCGTCTTTGACAGCAGCGGCATCGCCGCGATCGTGCTGTTGCAGACAAGTCCTGGGCAGTGTTCCCGGCTTCGCTCGGGTAAAAACCCGTTACGGCTGGTCCCTGCGGCACGGTGCGGTGAGGTCGTGCATCCTTTACCCATGACGGTGGATGCCTTCCTGCAGTCGATCCCTCCGCTGGCCGTATACGGATTGGTCGGCGCTGTCGTCGGCATCGAGAGCTTAGGTATCCCGCTGCCTGGCGAAATCGTTCTGGTGAGCGCCGCGCTGATGTCGTCGCGGCACGAGCTGGCGGTCAATCCGATCGGCGTGGGTGCGGCCGCGGTACTCGGGGCGGTTATCGGCGACTCGACCGGCTACGCGATCGGGCGTCGCCTGGGCCTACCGCTGTTCGATCGGCTCGGACGTCGTTTCCCGAACCACTTCGGCCCCGGGCATGTGCTGTATGCGGAGCGCCTGTTCGAACGTTGGGGGGCGCGGGCGGTGTTTTTCGGCCGCTTCATTGCGCTGCTGCGGATTTTCGCCGGGCCGTTGGCCGGGGCGCTGAAGATGCGTTACGCCAGATTTCTCATCGCAAACGTCTCGGGTGCGGTCTGCTGGGCCGGCGGCACCACGGCGCTGGTGTACTACGCGGGGATCGCCGCCGAGCGCTGGCTGACCCGCTTCTCGTGGATCGCGTTGCTGGTTGCCATCGCATGCGGGGTGATTGCCGCAATAGTGCTGCGCGAGCGCACATCCCGCGCAATCGCCGACCTTGAAGCCGAGCACTCCGACGAATCTGACACCTCCGCGGCGTAAGCGGCCCCCGCTGCGTCACGCCTTTCCGGCCATTACCGATGCGCCGCCGAACTCTCGTAGCAAAGAATCTATTCCATTTCCCGGAATCAGACAAAACTTGCCGGCAAATTACAGGAACGGAGTTTCGAGATTTGCCATAAATCGAACCACCGGATTCGAACTCCGGCCGAGAACGAACCAAGACCTTCTTCCGATCTCGCACGCGAGCGAAAAGTGTTGTCCTAGCTCGATTTTGGTTCCACGCCTAGGGCCGTTCGACAGTGGCAGAAGCACCCCCGCCCAAATCAAGATCGTGAGATCGTTAATAACCTTCGTCCAATAACCCGAAGGGATCGGGGGGTTCCTCACTCAATTCTCAGGTGGTTGCACATAGACACGACCGGTGCGTTCCTGTTATAAACAGTATATCTACTAATCGACGTCGGTCTTAAGCTTCCTAGGGCAGGCATCCATATAACGGCGTTAGGCGCCGATGGATCAGGAGCGCTATGAGCACTTTTCTGATGGCTGACCCATATTTTCACCCGCTGGTGCTGAGCAGCCGGCTGATATCCGAGCTGGCGCAGGCGCGCAGCACACTGCGCGCGACCACTGAGCGTTACGGCTCGGCTGTGATTGTCAATGCCGGCGGCGAGCTCGATGCATCGAACGATGCCGTGTGGCGACGCCTGCTGAGCGAGGCCTCCGCGGCAGCGGGTCCTCCGGGATCTCTAATCGTCGACACCGACGGCCTGGACTTCATGGGGTGCTGCGCGTACGCGGCGCTCGCCGAGGAGGCTAAGCGCGCTCGTGAGCGCGGCGTCGAGTTGCGGCTGGTGAGTGCCCAGCCGATGGTCGCGCGGATCGTGCGTGCGTGCGATCTGACCGATCTCCTGCCCGTGGACGCGAGTGTGGACGCGGCGTTGTCCGCGTGCACCTTCGCTGACTGACGACTCAGTCCCGATTCGCCAGGTTGGCGCGAACCTTGCTGAGGTCCGCTACCAACTGCTGGTATGCCTTTTCGCGGTCGACGCGGGCGCGCAAGACCGACGAGGGATGGACGGTCGCCGAGAGTAACGGCGCGGGATCGACGTCGATCTCGATCGGAAGCGAGAGCAGCTCTCCGCGGTTCTCGGATACGCGAAAAGTGTTGCCCAGCAATGCCTGAGCCGCAGTAGCGCCGAGGAGCACGATTGTCGTCGGCTGCAACGCGTGGATCTCGGCTATCAGCCACGGGCGGCAGGCAACGACCTCGCTGCGATTCGGCTTCTGATGTATTCGGCGCGTGCCGCCCTTTCGGGTGAATTTGAAATGCTTGACCACGTTGGTCTGGTACGTCAATTCAGGATCGATGTCGGCATCACCGAGCGCGCGGGCAAGCAGACGTCCGGCGGGGCCGACGAACGGCAGCCCGGCCACGTCTTCGCGGTCGCCGGGTTGTTCGCCGACGAGCATGATCGACGCGTCGGGATGCCCGTGCCCGAAAACGGTCTGCGAGGCATCCTCGTACAAAGCGCACCCACGACAGCGACTTGCCGCTTCCGCCAAGGAGTTCAAGTCGCGATCAGCAGGTAAGAACTGGTCCGCTCCGACCGGTTTCGTCGTACTCATCGGTGGTGTGGGCTACCCCGCTGTTGGCACGACCCAAACGCCGGACCCCTCAGGTCGGCAGACCGAACAGTTGCACCACGCCGTGGTCGCGGCCGGCGGTGTAGCCGCCGTCGACGGCGATGGCTTGGCCGCTGACAAACGATGCGTCAGGAGAGACGAGAAATGCCGCCATCGCCGCAATCTCCTCTGACCGGCCCATCCGTTGGAGGGCGTGCTCCTTGGTGATCGACGCTCGGGGCCCCTCCATCCCCGGGAGCCCGAAAACGCGCTCTGTCAACGGTGTTTCGATGAATCCGGGGCAGATGGCGTTGGCCCGGATGCCGCTGGGGCCGTAGTCAAGTGCAATGTTCTTGGTCAGCAGTACGACTCCGCCTTTAGCGGCGTTGTATACGCTGCCACCCGCGGTTCCCTCGATGCCCTCGACGCTCGCCAACGTCACGATCGAGCCCCGTTCGCCGTCGACGCGGGGTTGGTCGATCATTCGCGCTAAGGCGGCCTTCGCGACGAGAAATGTGCCGGTCAGGTTTATCGCGATCACCCGCTCCCACTCGGCGCGATCCAGCAGGTGAACCGGCCCACCGCCGGCGACGCCCGCGGCATGGACGACGCCGTCGAGTCGCTCCGGCACCGCGGCCAGCACGGCGGCGATCGCGGCCTCATCGGTGATATCGGCTGCCACGAAGCGAAAGTCGGGGCCGAGGTCGGGCGGCGCGGCCACGTCGGCGCCGATCACGCTCCCACCTTCTGCCAGGAGCCGCTCGGCGGTGGCCAGGCCGATGCCCGAGGCGGCACCCGTCACCAGATAAGTCCGCGAGCGGGCCCGATCAGCGTTCACCACGGCTGGTCCTCTCGAATTCCGTTGCTGCGCAGTCAGAGTCCAAACTGATCATCGATGAGTCCGAGCCAGATTTGCGCGACGTCCATCGCCACCTTTTCGCTGATGAACGCGTGCTGAGTGCCGGTGTAGATGTCGCGGAACGCACGCTCGAGGCGGCTGCCCTCGCGGATCGCGGTGGTGCCGGCGGCCAAATGCGCCCACTCTGCGGCCTCACGCGCGGTGTCGGTGGCATACACCGCCGCCACCCGCATGTCGGCGCGCAGCTGGGGTGTCAGGTCCTGACCCGCGTCGACGGCCGCCTCGGCCGTGGCGAACGCGTCGAGCACGAGCAGGCGTGCAGCCCGCCACGCGGCGACATGATGGGCGAGCCCCTTCTGGAAAGTCTGCCGGGTCGCCAGCGTCGCCATGTCGCTCATCCGGACCTTGGTGGCTGCCAGCTCCTCCACGTCGTCCAGCATGCTCTTGGCGACGCCGAGCGCAAAAGAAGCGTGGCCCGCGGCGGTGACGGGCATCAGACCCATGCGGCTCGCCGCCGAACTCCCCCGCGCCGGCTCGCGGACGAACAGCGGAATGGTCCGCCGTTCGGGGACGAAGACGTCGGTGATGGCGTAGTCGTAGGAGCCAGTTCCCTTGAGCCCCTGGACATGCCATCCATCGGTAAAGGTGACTTCGTCGCGAGGCACGAAGGCCACCCGCATGTCCGGGATGCCTTCGCTGACCCAGCGAATCTCACCGTTGTCCATCGGGAAGAAGCCGGCGCCGATGTACGCCGAGTGTCCGGTGCCGGAGCCGAAGCTCCACGCGCCGCTCAACCGGTAGCCGCCGTCGACTGCGGCACCTTGCCCGTTCGGGAAATACTGGCCACCGATGGTGATGCGGTTGTCGTTTGCGGTGAAGACCTCGGCGAAACCGTCGTCGGGAAGATACGTCGCGGCCGCGAACGTCGACGGCAGGTTGGCAATGCCGATCCAACCGAAAGAGCCGTCCTGCCATGCCATTTCGATCCAGGTGTCGATCATCTCCTGAAACGATGGCTCGATCCCGCCCGCCTCCTTGGGGTTGAATGCGGACATCAGATCGCTGGCCCACATCTCCTCGACGATCGTCGGCGACAATGTCCGTAGGCGTTCGGATTCGGCAGCCTCACCACGGACGAGGTCGCGCATCCCGCGCGCCCGATCGACCAGCGGCACGTCAGCCACCACACCCGCTCCTCTCGGTCTGCCGCCCTACATCATCGGCGATAGAGACCGATTCGCGTCACTGATTGGCTTCCGGCCATACCTCGCTTGTCGGGAAGACGCCCTGATTGCGCCCCGACCAGTGTTTCACCCGCGCCTTCTCGGCGGCCCGCGCCTTGGCTTCCGCCTTCTTCCGCGCCTCGAAGGTGTCAAGCTCTTCGTCTTCCTCGTCCTCGGGGTTGTCATCGACCTCGAAGAGCACCTCGTACCACCGCTTGTGGGGCTGCACCCGCGTTTCGATATCACCCGTCGGAGTCGCTCGCTTGAGCTGGATGTTCTCCAGACCCGGATCCCGACGAGCGATGTATGCCTCGATCGCCTCGCCTAACGCGCGTCCGGTGAGATTGATGTCTGCGAGCGCCCTGCCTTCGAACATAGCCACGCCGGCCATCTTGCAACGGAATCGCGATCGATGCATTCTTTTCGGTCCACGGCGCCGGGCCGCGGAGCCGTCAGTACAGCGGTATCCAGTTGCCGAAGAACCAGAATCCCCATCCGCCGAAAAGCGGATTGAAGACCGGTATGGCATTGAAGCCGCCGTAGTTGAACGGACCGAAATCGCGCTGTGCATAACCTATGTCGCGCGGCGGCCCATCCCATCGCTGGTTCCAGCCCCCAGGGGGTGGCGGTCCGTTCCAGCCACCCGGAGGCGGCGGGCCGTCCCAGTTGGGTGGCGGCGCTCCGGGAGGGGGTCCACCGTTCCAACCGAATCCGTGTGGGGGTGGTGGTGGCGGCGCACCATGGTCCGGCGCGCTGAAGCCGTGCGGTGCGTCGCGAGGACCACCCCACTGCGGGCCACCCCGGTCGTAGTAACCGTGCTGCACGTACGGAGGTGGCGGCGGACCACCGGGCCCACCAGGTCCGTGCCACCCGGGTCCGCCGGGACCACCCGGCTCACCCGGACCACCAGGACCACCAGGACCACCGGGGCCAGCAGGTCCACCAGGCTCACCCGGGCCACCGGGTCCGTGCGGACCCGCTCCCGGACCTCCGGGCTGACCAGGTCCGCCCGGCCCGTGACCTCCACCGGGACCACCCGGGCCACCGGGCTCACCGGGACCACCCGGGCCACCGGGACCGCCCGGGCCACCAGGTCCACCCGGCCCATGCGCTCCCCCGGGGCCACCAGGTCCGCCAGGGCCACCAGGTCCACCGGGCCCAGGACCACCCCCGCCACCAGGTCCACCCGGGCCATGTGCGCCGGGTCCACCGGGACCGCCACCCGGCCCACCAGGTCCACCAGGACCGCCGGGACCGTGCCCACCGCCGGGCCCACCCGGACCACCGGGACCGGGGCCGGGCCCGCCAGGACCGGGCGGATCGTCAGCGATCGGCCCACAATGAATGCACGCCGGGTCTGTCTTGAACGGTGTGGCGCTGGCTAGTCCCGTGCCGAGCGTCATTCCTGACATGCCCAGGGTTGCCGCGAACGCTGCGCTTGCCACGCGCTTCACATACATACCTGTCAGTTCCTCTCTAGGGACAAGTCACGTCCATCTCGAACGACTTGCTGACCGGCTGTTGGGGATTGGCCGCGTCGGCGCCCGTCGCGGTGCCTTTGATGGTGTAGGAATTACCACTCTTAGTCGCTTGAGCGTTGCCCTGATTCGGCGCTCCGGCCGAGTAACCCAGCGTGACGCCGGTGAGGTTGCCCAGCCCGACCGCCTGGACGACCGGCGGGTCAGCGTTTGTCACCACCGCACCTATACCGGTCGTCGGATCACCGAAACCGATGCTGGTGTTGCCGTTGACTTGGGTGCAACTGATCGCCCCGGTCACGTTCTGGGCTTGGCCGTCGATGGTGACCTTGTTGCCAACCGGGGCTGGTGCGCCACTACTGCTCGAGCCCGTGCTGGATTTGTTACTGGAACATCCGGCCAAACCCGCAACCACGGTTGCCGCCGCCGCGATGCTTACCAATATTTCGTGCTTCACCACTGGCCTGCCTATGCCTTTCGCTACGGATCGGTCACTGCGGTCGAACCGCACCTACGCGCAGCGAGGCTGAAAGAGTGCGGGCTCTGCCGACCCAGCAGTGCTACCCCCCAGCGGGATGTCTAAACACGTCCGCCGACGGCGCGGCCTCCACGGGCGCCAGCGCGCTAAAACCACTGATGTCAAGCAGACGGACCAGGAAAGGATGGGCGATTACGCGAATGCGCTCGGCGTGGGGAAACAGGACGGTGACGCCGGCACTGTCGAGGTACGCCACGGCGCTGAGGTCGACGACTAATGTGCCGCTGCCGCTGCGCTCGGCCTCGGCGACAGCCGTCTTGAGGGCGTCGTTGAAGGGTTCGACATTGCTCAAGTCGATTTCACCGGTGGCCGTCAACACGAGTTGTCCGTCGCTGGATCGCGCGGTATCGAGAGTCAGCGTCGCGGCCATTAGACGATCCTCGCAGTCAAATGCACAGTGGTTCCGCCGGTTTCGGGATTGATCACGACTTCTTGCATCAACGCCCGCATGAGCTTCATCCCACGACCGCGGTGAGGTTCGTCAGCGGGACGAGGCCGCCTCCATGAGCCGGAATCGGCGATCGTCAGCTTCACCTCTGTGGCGCTGGCGATCGCCCGCAAACTGATCACTCCGGACGGGACCTCACGGTGCCCGTGCTCGATGGAGTTCGCGACGGCTTCTCCTGCCGCGACAAGCACAGCGTGAACCTGATCAGCGCCCACCCCAGCGCGACTCAGCCAGTCGCGCAACGTAACTCGGATGTCCGCAAGAACTTTGGCGTCGGGAGGAAAGTCGATCTCCAAGGGGACGGGGTAACGGTGCAGCAGCAGCGCCACGTCGTCTTGATAGCCGTCGCTCGGCGCAAGCCCCGCCATGATCTGGTTCGCCAGATGATCGAGGTCGCCTTCGCGGTTCTGTCGCATTTGCGCACATACCCGCGCAATGCCGTCGTCCAACGAGTGGCGACGGCGCTCGATCAAACCATCGGTGTACAGCAGTAAGACGCTGCGGGGCGGCAGAGACAGTTTGGCTTCAGGCCGTGCTCGGTCGGGGCGCACCCCGATGGGGATGGTGCGGCCGTCCTCGAGCACCTGGGTAGTGCCGTCGGCATGCAGCAATATGGGCGGAGGATGTCCGGCACTGGAATACACCAACTCCCCGGTCGCGGGGTTGAGCACCGCGCATATGGCCGTGGTGCACCGAGCACCTGATAGTCGCGCGGCGAACCGATCCAGACCGGCGAGAGCGATACGGGGACTTGGACGTTCGAGCAGCAGGGCACGGCAGGCGCTTCGCAGCTGGCCCATGACGGTAGCGGCAGCTAGGCCGTGCCCGACACAATCACCGACGATCAGCCCGATGCGACCGTCATCGAGGTCGACGACGTCGTACCAGTCGCCGCCCACTTGGAGTGGTCGGCTGGCAGCCTGATAGCGCACCGCGAATCCCTGCGGCAGGTG
Organism: Mycobacterium sp. 1245111.1; assembly: GCF_001673405.1. Classification (GTDB taxonomy): domain Bacteria; phylum Actinomycetota; class Actinomycetes; order Mycobacteriales; family Mycobacteriaceae; genus Mycobacterium. Next base: position 74,783 of record NZ_LZLV01000034.1, read on the forward strand.
AGCTGGGCCAAGGATGGCGTGCTGCAGCGCGAGCGCGGTTTCGCGCTGTTGGTCGACCTGATGGACCCGTTGCAGGCCCTGACCCAGTCGGCCGGCCTGCATGGTGAGCACGGTCTGATCCTCGAGGGTGAACGCTCGCCGTTCGACGAGGTCAATCCACACGACTAGAACACCCTCTGGATGCTGCACGGCGATGCCCGCCGTTCCGGGCTCTAGCACATAAGGTCTGAGCAGGTCGCCGTCGCGCAGCGAAAGCAGGATCTGTTGAGTGTGAGCGGGTAGCTCGGCCCAGCGCGTAGGTTCGCCAACTGACACCAAATCGACGCTGTCCTCGGTATTTTCGCCGGGATGCCGGCGGGCGGGGAACGTGGCCGCGATGACCCGTCGGGCCCGCCATAGCCGGCGCAGTTCCTCTGCTGCGCCCTGGAGCGCATCGTCGAGCGTATCTGCTTGGGCGAGTTGGCGATTCAGGGCGTGCTCGCGGCCCGCCGCCAGTGCTAACGCAATTGCGGCATGTCTGGCGAAGTCGCTGACAAGCTCCAAATATCCGGTGTCAAACGCTGGTTGCTGCGGATTCCGCGCCACCGCGATGACTCCGAGCGCCGTCTCGTCCGCAACCAGCGGTATGACGATCGCCGGCCGGTCACCTACGTCGGTAAAACCTTCGATCGGGTATTGGAAGGAATCGGTGATCAGCGGAATGCCGCTTCGCGCCACACCGCCCGTGGTCGAGCGGTCCACCGGAACCTGTTGACCAATGACCTCGGAGGCATATCGACCTGCCGTCGCCGCAACGACAAGCGTGTCGATCTCCGCGGCGGACAGGCCCGCCTCGCTGGGAACCAGGAGGATCGCCTGCTCGGCCTCGGCCAATTCCAGCGCGCGGTTGACGATCAGCTGCAACGGTCCGGTCTGTGGATCACCAGACAGCAGAGCGGTCGTGATCTCGCGACTCGCGGTCGTCCACTTCGCGGTTTCGCGTTCGCGCGCGAAGAGTCGTGCGTTGTCGATCGCGACGGCTGCCGCCGAGGCCAGCGCACGCGCGGCGCGTTCTTGCGAGTCGGAAAACACATATCCCGGCCGATCGTCGGCCAGGTAGAGGTTGCCGAAATCGGCCCCCCGCACCGTGATCGGCACCGCGAGCAGTGCCTGGACCCGCAGGGGGCCCGCTGCCATCTCGAACGCCTGCGGATGAGCTCTGAAGTCGTCGATTCGCAATCCCTCGCCGACCGATAGCTTGCCGAACTGCCGACCGAGGTCGGCGTCTATGCCCGCGCAGATGAATGACGCGAATCCGCCGTCTCCACCGCGGATGCCGAGCGCGCCGGATCGCGCTCCGGTCAGCTCCATCGCTGCCTTGACGATTCGTTGCAACGTGCCGTGCAGGTCAAGGTCGGAACCGATCTCGACGATGGCCTGCACCAGCTGTTCTATCTGGTCACGAGCAACTCGTAGCTCGTCGACCCGATCATCCATGCGACTCTCCATTGGTCACCATCGCGGTGACCGCCTCGGCAACTGCAAATCGCCGTGGCTGCTGACGGCGCATTCCATACGCATCCCCGAATCGGCGGCTTCGGAAACCAGGTGATGTCGTCACAGACGGTGACGACGAAGTCGCGAAGGGGCGTATGTGGTGGTCCCGGCTGGGTTCGAACCAGCGACCTCCCGCGTGTGAGGCGGGCGCTCTTCCACTGAGCTACGAGACCGAAATGCCGAGGCGAAGGACGTCGAAGGTTAACACGAGACGGCATCACGGCAGAACGCGCTGCCTGCGCTCAATTCGCGGCGCGCCCATTGTTACTGAGAAATTTGTGCGGTCGCGCTTAGGTGGACTATCGTCGTGCTTCGCACCGGACGACGATCTCGTCCGTGGCGCGCGGATGTAGCGCAGTTGGTAGCGCATCACCTTGCCAAGGTGAGGGTCGCGGGTTCGAATCCCGTCATCCGCTCGAAGGTGCAAATGGCATCAATCCAGCGGTGGAGTGGCCGAGTGGTGAGGCAACGGCCTGCAAAGCCGTGCACACGGGTTCGATTCCCGTCTCCACCTCCAGGTTTGTTTCCCCCGCGCGATTAGCTCAGCGGGAGAGCGCTTCCCTGACACGGAAGAGGTCACTGGTTCAATCCCAGTATCGCGCACCAGGTATTACCGCAGCTCAGACTAGCTTTCGATCCTTGTGGCTAGCCCGCCATCCGCACTTGGGCCACCGCGTTGGGGGCCTGGTCGGGGCAGTGCTGACGAATGGTGTTGCCGGTCAAAACTCCGGCATTTGTCGCGTTGTATCCGCGGGCCTCGAGGGTCGTCTCGATCGAAGCCAGGCTGGTGCCATTCCGGAGTGCGGCGCAAATGTCGAAACGGGAGTCGATGGTGGCGGCGTCCGCGGGCGCGGGGAGCGTCAGCGCTGCGGCCATCGCGGCCCCGGCGGCAAAGAGTGACCAACGGATGATGCTGTGTCCGTTGCTGGTGTTGTGCCTCATGTCAGCCTCGCGATTGTCGAGGTCACCGTTCTGAGTTAGTGGCCGTTGCCGTGTATTAACGCCCGGAATACCCGAACCCTGCCCGATCCAGCCCGATCGTGAGCCAGCTCACGGCCCGCGCCTGATTCGGCGCCGCGGACGGGCCGCGGGCTAATAAGCTGAGGCGGACCCGCCCACCGAGAGGCCCGCTATGACGAGGTTCCTTCGCCGCCTTGCCGCCGCGACCGTCGCGGCCGGCATTCCACTGGCAGCCGTCGCGATCGCGAAGCCCGCGGTCAGTTCCGCGGGTTGTGATCCGAATTGGGCGCACAACCCCTTAACCGGCGAGTGCCATCCGCCACCGCCACCACCTGACTGGTACACCGTCCGGCCGGCGTACGCGCCGCCCTACGCCCCGGCAGACGTCCCGCCGCCACCTCCCCCTCCACCGTGGGCACAGCACATGCAGCCCAGGTGGGACCAAGGCTCCCAAAACTGGTATTGGGGCGGGATTTAACGCCTCAGAAGCGGTCGGCACTACAGCTTTCGAACACCACGCATGATTTTGGCGAACGGGCCGCCGGCGACGAGCCCGCGGCGAAGGCTCGGCTGCAGCGTGCTCAAGTTCATCAGAACGGGATAGCCCAGCCCGTGGTCGCGCCAGTCGGCAAGCTGGTCCAGGATTTCGTCGTGAGTGCCTTGCAGGCAGGCATCTTTCAGCAGCGACAGCGGAACGTTCGAGGTGTACTCCAACACCGATTCCTCGTCGAAGACCTGCGGAATGATGTCCTGGGAGCCGGTGAAATCGTCGCCGAGCGGGTGCGAAACACCGTGGCGCTTCCACAATTCCGCCGGCGCATTCAATGCGAACGTTTTCATCGCGGTCGACTCCAGCGCCTCGTCGATCTCGTGGCGGCTGCGACCAGTCACGGTGAAGAACAGGACGGCAGCGTCGATCGACGAGGGATCCCGTCCGGCATCCGACGCCGCGACCCGCACCGCCTCCAAGCCCCGCGCGTAATCGGCGGGCGAGAACACCGCGGCCGGAAACCACGCGTCGGCGTAGCGGCCGGTCGCCCGCAGCATCCTGGGTCCATGCGAGGCGATCCAAATCTCCGGCCACTTACCGCGATAGGGCCACAGGTCGAAGACCGCGTTGTGCAGCGGGAAGAACGGCGAGTCGCGGGTGACGAGCTCACCGCCGGAATTCCACAGCGCCCGGATCGTGGCCATGGCTTCTTCGAACCGCGCCACCGGTCGCGACCATTCCACCCCGTAGGGTTCGTTGCCCTCACGCTCGCCGGTGCCGATGCCGAGAATCGCCCGCCCCTTGGTCAGCAGATGCAAGGTCGCGGCGGCCTGCGCTGTGACCGCGGGATTGCGGCGGCCCGTGTCGGTGACGCCGATCCCAAGCCGCATGCGCCCCAACCGATTTCGGGCCGCCAGATGACCTAGCACCGTCCATGGCTCCAGGTTCGCGTCGACTTTCGGCGTCAGTCGGGCCGCCCCGATGTACTTCGGTTGGGCCATCGCACGCGGGAACAACGAATTCAGGTGATCGGCCAGCCAGAAGGAGTCCGCGCCAGTAGCCACCGCGGACAGGTAGCTACTTCGCGTCACCGCCATCGGTGAAAGACGCATGGGCAGCGCCTGCGCCGCCAGTCCAACCCTCACAACCAGTTCCTCGGCAGCCGTCGACTACTGCTGACCGCCGGATCCCCCGACCTGCTGCACGTATTGGGGACAATAGGCGCTCACCGCGATAGCGGTGAACTTGGCCGCATTGGTCGTACTGATTCCCGAATTCTGTTGCTGCACAAGCTGAACCACCTGCAACCCCGGCTTTCCCTGCGCTATCAGCTCACACGTTGTATGGCCCGCTTCGACGGCATTGGCGGGATCGTTGAAGGTGATACCGGCTTTGGTCAGCGCGTCGACAAAGCTCGCGTCGACGCCCGGTTCCGCGTGTGCCGGTGCTGCGAGACCTACCGCCGCAACGCCGAGCACCATCAGAAGACGCCTCATGGCCCACATCATCGCCTACCCCGGCGCGGTAGTCGAACCCGCGGGTGTGTCACCGGCCCGTCGGCAGGTACTGCGGACAGTAGGTGGTTCGCGCGATCACCGTGAACAGTTCTGCCTTGTCGGGCCTGATGTTCGGATTTTTTTGCGTCACCTCGTCGACGACGTCGGGTTCGGTTTGCCACAGATCCATCAGCGCGCAGACCGTCTTGCCCGCCTTGATTGCGCTCTGATCGTCGCTGAACGTGATACCGGCGTTGGTCACCGCGTTGAGGAAGCTCGCGTTAGTAGCCGGGTCGGCGTGCGCCGGCACGGCGCCACCCAGTATGGACGCAACAGCAACCGCGACAAGTAGACGCCGCATTGCTCCATTGTCGCTCACACCGAACCCATTGGGGCCGATGTTGACCCGTCGTCTAACCGGCAGGAGGTGCCGGGTTACTGGGCGCAGCAGGCTGTTCGGCGCGCTGCAGGAATTGCGGGCAGTAGGCGCTGGCCGCAATCGCGGTGAACTGGGCGGCCCGAGTCGTGTCCAGGCCCGGATTCTGGCGTGACACAAGCTGGATGACGTCGAGTTCCGGTCGGCCCTGCTGCATCATCCCGCAGGCCGCCTTCGCGGCTTTCACCGCGCCGGATTCGCTTTTGACCGTGATGTCCGTCTTGCCGAGAGCGTCGAGAAAACTCGCGTCCACGCCCGGATCTGCCGCCGCTGGACTCGCACCGCAGCAGACAACCGCCAGCGTCACAGCTACCACCGCGATCAGCGGCCGAGACGTCATCGGTACATCGTCGCGCATCTCGGCTTCGTTGTCGCGATGACCGAAGCGACCCGTCGAATCGGCCGCGCTGACAAGATCGGACAAATGGCCGAAAGAATCGAAGTCCAGCGCACGATCGCCGCACCGCCCGCCGACATCTTCGCGGTCCTCTGCGACCCGCAGGGTCACGTCGCCATCGACTCATCTGGCATGTTGCAGGACGCCGAAGGCGCCGCTGTCGCCGCCGTCGGCGACAACTTCGTCGTGCACATGGATCGTCAAGCGCTCAACGACTTTCCGGAGCTCGGCACGTACGACGTCACCGTCACCATCCGTGAATTCGAGCAGGATCGGCTGATCGCCTGGACCGTGCTGGGTCAGATCCGGCCGCAGATCGGCCATGTCTACGGGTACCGGCTGGAGCCCGATCAGCAGGGCGAAGCCACGGTCGTCACATCGTTTTACGACTGGTCGCAGATCGACGAAAAGTGGCGCGAAGCGAAGATCTTCCCGGTCGTCTCCGAGGCGGCACTCCGGGCATCACTGGGCATTTTGGATCGGACGGTCCGGCGCGGCTATCCGAAGGCCTGACCCCCTCGCGCGTCAACCAAAAGTTGACGAATCCACTGCGTCAACCTATCGTTGACGGCATGGTCCAATCTCACCCCGTTCGACTCGACGAGCTGATCAACGCCATCAAAAAGGTGCACGCCGACGTGCTCGACCAGCTCAGCGATGCGGTGCTGGCGGCCGAGCACCTCGGCGAAGTCGCCGACCACCTGATCGGGCACTTCGTCGACCAGGCGCGCCGGTCCGGAGCTTCCTGGACCGACATCGGCAAGAGCATGGGCGTCACCAAGCAGGCCGCCCAGAAGCGCTTCGTGCTGCGCGCCGAGACCACCACACTCGACCCGAACGGCGGCTTCGAACGCTTCACTCCTCGGGCCCGCAATGCCGTGGTGACCGCCCAGAATGCCGCACACGAGGCCGGCAACGACGAGATCACTCCCGACCACCTGATTCTCGGGGTGCTGAGCGACCCCGAGGCCCTGGTGACCAAGCTGCTGCGGGCACAACGCATCGACCCCGAATCACTGCGCGCATCGATCACGCTGCCACCCGCGGCGGACACCATGCCCGCGTTGATCCCCTTCAGCGGGACGGCCCGCAAAGCGCTCGAGCTGACCTTCCGCGAGGCACTTCGGTTGGGCCACAACTACATTGGGACTGAGCACATTCTGCTCGCACTGCTTGAGCTCGAAGACGGCAGCGGTCCACTGCATCAGGCCGGCGTCGACAAGGATCGCACCGAGGCGGATTTGGCCGCCGTACTCAAGTCTCTGGCGGCCGACGAGAAGAGCTGAGGGTTGCACATAGCCGCCGACGCAAGCCGACCACGTGAGCGCCGCGGTGTGCCATCATGCGATGGTCGCCGAGGAGGACAGATGCCCCGCTATCTGGTTGTCGTGATCACCGTCATCGCGGCCACATTCATTGCCGTACCGCGCGCGTCGGCGAGCGACGCCCCCATCGGCCACCTCGGTGACACCCTGCGGGTCGACACCGGCAAGATGATCGCCGACGTCACGGTCAGCAGCGTGCAACCGGTCGACCCGCCGCCGGGGTTCGGCTACAACCGGGTGGGCATTCCGGTCAAGAGTTTCCCGAACAGCGCGGTGGTGCGCGCAGATGTGGCGATCCACGCGGTCCGGGTGCCCACCCCGTATCAGATGGTCACCGATTTCACGTTCGACGGAGTCACTCCGTTCGGCGACGCCTACAAGTCCCGCGCCTCCGACGCGCCTGACGCCCTGGACGCCGCGCTGACGAACGCGCCGACCGGATCGATCGTTCGCGGCGGCGTGTACTGGGAGGCCTACCGCGATCCGGTCTCCACAGTTGTTCTGCTGGACAAGAAGACGGGGTATCACCTAGCGCAGTGGAACCTGTAGCGCGCATCGCCACCGCGGATTCCGTGGACGCGGTCGAGTTGGCCGCGGTCGCCGCGCGCACATTCCCCTTGGCCTGTCCCCCGTCGGTCGCGCTGAGCGACATCGCTGCGTTCGTCGACGCGAACCTGTCCGACGTGTGCTTCACCGATTACCTGGCCGACCCGCAACGGCTGATCTTCACTACCAGCGACGACGGCCGACTCACCGGTTACGCCATGCTGATCAGCGGCGCGCCCGACGATCCCGACGTGCAGCGCGCAGTCGGCATTCGACCCGCCACCGAGCTGTCGAAGATGTATGTGCTGCCGTCTCATCACGGCTCGGGGACGGCGACCGCGTTGATGGAAGCCGCCCTGGCCGCAGCCGCAGATCGGGGCGAGCGCTGCGTCTGGCTCGGCGTCAATCAGAAAAACGAACGCGCTCAACAGTTCTACACAAAGAGCGGCTTTACCATCAACGGCCACAGGAGTTTTCGGTTGGGCAGCCACCTCGAAAGCGACTACGTGATGATCCGACCGATTACGCAGTAATGGCGGCGCTCAGCGCCAGCAGCCGCGAGGTGGCGCGCAGATACTTCTTACGGAAGCCACCGCCCAGCATGTCCGCGCTGAAGAGGCGGTCGAGCCGTTCTCCCGAGGCCAGGACGGGGATGCCCCCGTCGTAGAGCCGGTCGGTCAGCGCTACCAGTCGCAGCGCCACGTTCTGATCCTCGATGGCGTGCACGCCGGTCAGGCAGACCGTCGTCACCCCGTCGATCAGCGTCAGATACCGCGAGGGATGCATGGTCGCCAGGTGAGCGCAGAGCGCGTCGAAGTCGTCGAGGGTCGCGCCAGGTACCCGCGAGGCGTAGTCGGCGACCTCGTCATTGGACGGCGGCCGCGGCGCAGGCGGCAGATCGCGGTGCCGGTAATCGGGGCCTTCGATGCGGACAACCTCGAAAATTGCTGCCAGCGTGGCGATTTCGCGTAAGAAGTCCTGCGCCGCGAATCGCCCTTCGCCGAGCTGCTCGGGCAGGGTGTTGGACGTGGCGGCCACGGACACACCGCGCTCGACGAGCTGCGTGAGCAGCCGCGAGATCAGCGTGGTGTTGCCCGGATCGTCGAGTTCGAACTCGTCAATGCACAGCAGGGTGTAACCGCCGAGCAGCTCCACGCATTCGGCGAACCCGAAAACCCCGGCGAGCTGGGTGAGCTCCATGAACGTCGCAAACGCTTTGGCGTGCATAGCATCGTCGGGCAGCCCACGGTAAGCGGCGGCCAACAGGTGCGTCTTACCGACACCGAAACCGCCGTCCAGGTACAGCCCGACGCCGGGCAGTACCTCGCGGCGGCCGAACAATTTCTTGCGACCGGCACGACGTTCGACGGCCCGCTCACAGAACTGCTGGCAGGCGGCGACGGCCGCCGACTGGGACGGCTCGGCCGGGTCGGGGTGATAGCTCGCGAAGCTGGCATCGGCGAACGTCGGCGGCGGTGTCAGCTGGGAGACAAGCCGCTCCGGCGAGACGGTCGGCTGCCGGTCGACCAGACGAGCAACCCCGTGCATGGACGCACCCTATCGACGTGTTGCAATCATGCGCATGGCTGACGGGTCCGGTGCGGTACAGATGCGACTGCTCGGCTCCTCGGGCGATGTCGACGGCAACGAGTTGTCCGAGTTCTACCGCTACCCGGACCTCCGAGCCGCCAGCGGGGTGTGGTTACGCGCCAACTTCATCGCCAGCCTGGACGGCGGCGCGACGTTCGCCGGCAAGACCGGCCAAATGGGCAGCCCCGGCGACCGCGCGGTGTTCGGCACGTTGCGGGAAATGGCCGACGTGATCCTGGTCGGCGCCGGCACCGTGCGAATCGAGGGTTATTCCGGCGCCCGGCCGACCGTCGCGCAGCGGCAGCGTCGTCAAAAACGGGGGCAAACCGAAGTCCCTCAGCTGGCGATCGTCTCCAAATCCGGTCGCCTGGACCGGGATATGCCGGTGTTCACCCGGACCGAGGTGCCGCCGCTGGTCTGCACCTGCACGGCGTCGGTCGCCCAGACCCGGCGCACGCTGGCGGGCCTTGCCGAGGTGGTCGACTGCTCGACTTCCGACCCGGACAACGTCGACTCTGCCGCGATGCTGGCCGCCTTCGCCGACCGCGGGTTGCCGCGGGTACTGACCGAGGGCGGCCCGATGCTGTTCAGCGCGTTCGTCGCCGACGGCCTGCTCGACGAGCTGTGCCTGACGGTCGCGCCGATCCTCGTCGGCGGTTCCGCCGAGCGCATCACCACCGGGGCGGGGCAGGTGCTGACCCCCATGCGGTGCGCGCACATCCTCACCGACGACGACGGCTACCTGTACACGCGCTACGTGCGCACCGACGCGCCGGACGACGATGCAGGCCGGAAACCGGCCTGAGGTGGGGGCACCCCCAGCCGCGTAGCGGCGAGGGGGCGAGTCAGGCAGTGGGCCCTGACGACGGGCAATCGCTACTGTGGTCGGCATGAGCAGGCGCGCCGCATTCACCACGTCACTGGTCGTGGTGACCGCGTTGCTGGCCGGCTGCGCGCCCGGTCTGGCCGCCAACCCGCGCTTCGCCACCGACGCCGGCGCTCGCCCGCAGGGCAAGCCAACGAAGTCGGCCACTCCCTCCGGCCCGCCGCCGATCGCCAAGCCGAAGAACGAATTGTCCTGGCACGACTGCACATCGAAGGATTTCGCCGATGCCGGCGCGCCCGCGCCGGGCGGCGTGAAACTGGACTGCGCGAGCTACGACGCCGACCTCGACCCGGTGAACGGAGCGGCCGGGGCGCTGAGCATCGGGGTGGTGCGCGCCAAATCGGTGAAGACACCCGACGACGCCGGACCGTTGGTGTTCACCACCGGGTCGGATCTGCCGTCGTCGCTGCAGCTGCCGGTCTGGCTCGCCCGCGCCGGCGCCGACGTGCTCGCCAAACATCCGATCGTCGCCGTCGACCGGCGCGGCATGGGCAGCTCCAGCCCGGTCGACTGCCTCGAGCAGTTCGATCGCCAGGAAATCCACGACCAGGCGCAGTTCGAGTCCGGCAACGACCCGGTCGCCAACCTCGCCGACATCGTGCACAACGCCACGACCAGCTGCACCGACACCATCGCGCCCGGCGACTCGGCTTACGACAACACCCACGCCGCGACCGACATCGAGCGGCTGCGCAGCATCTGGGATGTGCCGTCGCTGGCGCTGATCGGTATCGGAAACGGCGCACAGGTGGCGCTGTCGTATGCCAGCGCACACCCCGACAAGGTCGCTCGGTTGGTGCTCGACTCGCCGCTGGCGTTGGGGGTGGGCGCCGAGGCCGCCGCCGAGCAGCGAGTCAAAGGGCAGCAGGAGGCGCTCGACGCGTTCGCAGCCCAGTGCGCCGCGGTGAACTGCCCGCTGGGACCCGATCCGAAGGCCGCGGTCAGCGGGATCCTGGCCGACGCCCGCGCCGGCCACGGCCCGGCGGGCGCGTCAGTGGCCTCCATCGTCAGCGCGATCAGCACCGCACTGGGCTATCCGTCCGGCGACCGGATCGGCACCACGAACGAACTGGCCACCGCGCTGGCCAACGCCCGTAGCGGGGACACCAATCTGCTGGCCAACCTGATCAACCGCGCGCAGAGCATGCGCGGGACCGACGGGCAGTTCGTCAACTCCTGCAGCGACGCCGTCAACCGGCCGACACCCGACCGGATCCGGGAACTGGTGGTCGCCTGGGGCAAGCTCTACCCGCAGTTCGGCACGGTCGGCGCGCTCAGCCTGGTCAAGTGCGTCTCCTGGCCGAGTTCGACGCCCCCGCAGCCGCCGAAAAAGCTCAACGTCAACGTGATGCTGATGGGCGTGCAAAACGATCCGATCGTCGGGTCCGAGGGCGTCTCGGCCACCGCCGCCACGATCATCAACGCGTCCGCCGCGAGCAAACGGGTGATGTGGCAGGGCATTGGCCACGGCGCCAGCATCTACTCGTCCTGTGCGGTCCCACCGCTGATCGGCTACCTCGACAGCGGCACGCTGCCGGACACCGACACCTACTGTCCGTCCTGATCCTGCACGCCAGATAGGGTTCGCTCGTGACGGCAGTCGATTCCACGCGCAGGGGTCTGCGCGACTGGTTTGCTCCCCGTACCGCCGCGCCGAGCACCGCGACGGTGCTGCGTTCGGCGCTCTGGCCGGTGGCCATCCTGGCGGTCATTCACCGCACCATCGTGGTCACCACCAACGGCAACATCACCGACGACTTCAAGCCGGTCTATCGCGCGGTACTGAACTTCCGGCACGGCTGGGACATCTACAACGAGCATTTCGACTACGTCGACCCGCACTACCTATATCCGCCCGGCGGCACGCTGATCATGGCGCCGTTCGGCTATCTGCCGTTCGCCGAATCGCGGTATCTGTTCATCGCAATCAACAGTGCTGCCATCGTCTTGGCCGCGTACGTGCTGCTGAAGATGTTCAAATTCAGCCTGAGCTCGGTCGCGGCGCCGGCGCTGCTGCTGGCCATGTTCTGCACCGAATCCGTCACCAACACATTGGTTTTCACCAACATCAACGGATGCGTCCTGCTGGCCGAAGTGCTGTTCCTGCGCTGGCTGTTGGACGGCCGACAGAGCCGCCAATGGTGGGCCGGTCTCGTGGTCGGCCTGACCTTCACGCTCAAGCCCGCGTTGCTGCCACTGTTGTTGCTGCCGCTGCTGAACCGCCAATGGCGGACGCTGGTGCCTGCTTTCGTCGTCCCGATCGTGATCAACGCGGTCGCGTTTCCGCTCGTCAGTCATCCAATGGATTTCTTCCGCCGCACACTCCCCTACATCCTGGGTGTCCGCGACTACTTCAACAGCTCGATCGAAGGCAACGGGGTGTACTTCGGTCTGCCATTCTGGTTGATCGCGTCGCTTCGAATCCTGTTCACGCTGTTGGCCATTGGCAGCCTGTGGTTGCTCTACCGTTACTACCGCACCCGCGACCCGCTGTTCTGGTTCACCACATCGTCGGGCGTGCTGCTGCTGTGGTCGTGGCTGGCGCTGGCTTTGGCCCAGGGCTACTACTCGATGATGTTGTTCCCGTTCTTGATGACGGTGGTGCTGCGTAACTCGGTGATCCGCAACTGGCCGGCATGGCTGGGCATCTACGGATTCCTCACCATGGACCGCTGGTTGCTGTTCAATTGGATGGACATCGGCCGGCCGCTGGAATACCTCAAGATCACCTACGGCTGGTCGCTGCTGCTGATCGTGACGTTCAGCGTGCTGTACTTCCGCTATCTGGATGCCAAGGCCGAGAACCGCCTCGACGAGGGCATCGATGCAGTCTGGGTGACGCCTCCGCAACCCCGCGCTAGCGTGGATGCATGACAATTCCCCAGCCGCGCGTACAACTCAGCGACGACGAATGGCGCAAGAAGCTCAACCCGCAAGAGTTCGACGTGCTGCGCCGGGCCGGCACCGAACGCCCGTTTGTCGGTGAATACACCGACACCAAGACCGAAGGCGTGTACAACTGCCGGGCCTGCGGCGCCGAATTGTTCCGCAGCACAGAGAAATTCGAATCCCATTGCGGCTGGCCGTCGTTCTTCGATCCGGCGAACTCCGACGCGGTGATCCTGCGCCCCGACCACTCGCTCGGGACGACGCGCGTCGAGGTGTTGTGCGCCAACTGCCACAGCCACCTGGGCCATGTGTTCGAGGGCGAGGGCTACCCCACCCCGACCGATCAGCGCTACTGCATCAACTCGATTTCGCTGCGCCTGGTGCCTTCCGGCTCCTGATCCCGGGTGGCGAGACCGCCCGCGAGAGTGCAGCTGGCGACGCGTTTTCCGAGAGGCGATGTCGCTAGTCGCACTTTCGCGACGAGATGACGCTTAGCCCACGCGGGTGGCGTGCATCTCCCAGAACGGGGCGTGGGCGCGACCGTGGGTCAACCACGGTTCGATGACACGGAACCGCTCCAAAAATGGTTTGATCTGCTCGGCCTGATCGGGGTTGCGGGCCAGCATCATCTCGATGGCCTCGACGCTGAGGTTGACCTGATATGTGGTCGGCCCCAGATACGTGATCTCCCATCCGGCGTCGGGAAATACGTCGCGAAAGTCGTTCTCGGACAGCGATCTTGGCATCCGAAAGCCGTTGACCTCGTGTGCGCCGAACTCGAACATGTAGAGCCGCGCCCCAGCTTTGGTTGCCCGATGCAATGCTCGGGCGTAGGACCGTTGCAGCTCTGGGTCGGTCGAAAAGGTGTGGTAGAAAGCGCAATCCACCACGGTGTCGAAGTGGTTGTCCAAACCTTCCAGCTTGGTCGCGTCGGCCAGCTGGAAGTTCACCGACACTCCGGCTTTGCGCGCGTTCTCCCGGGCCCGTTCCAGCGCGGTTTCCGAGCCGTCGATGCCGGTGGCCGAATAGCCCTTGGACGCGTAGTAGATGGCGTGGTGTCCCGGGCCGGTGCCCGGGTCGAGGACCTCACCCTTGATCGCACCAAGTGCGACGAGTTGCCGGACGACGGGTTGCGGCCCGCCGATGTCCCACGGGGTGGCGGCGGGCAGACCGTGCGATGTCCGTGTGTCGCGGTACATCTCCTCGAAACGCGTGTGATCGTTGGGATCGAATTGCGTTGTCATGTCTCCCCCTCTGCTGCGCCTTAGGGCAGCGAATTGACCAGCTGCTCGACCGGCACCCGTGGCCCGGTGAAAAACGGCGTCTCTTCGCGGGTGTGACGTCGCGCATCGGTAGCCCGCAGTTCGCGCATCAGGTCGACGATGCGATGCAGTTCCGGCGCCTCGAACGCCAGCAGCCATTCGTAGTCGCCGAGCGCGAACGCCCTCACGGTGTTGGCTCGGACGTCCTTGTACTCGCGGGCCGCCATGCCGTGCTCGGCGAGCATCCGGCGGCGCTCCTCGTCGGGCAACAGGTACCACTCGTAGGATCGAACGAATGGGTAGACGCAGACGTAGTTGCCCGGCTCCTCGCCGGCCAGGAACGCCGGGATGTGGCTTTTGTTGAACTCGGCCGGCCGGTGCAGCGCGACGCTGCTCCACACCGGTGTCGACGCCCGACCCAGGGCGGTGGTGCGGCGAAAGTCCTCGTAGGTGGCCTGCAGCGCCTCGACGCGTTCGGCATGGGTCCAGATCATGAAGTCGGCGTCGGCGCGTAGACCCGCGACGTCGTACAGACCGCGGACCACGACCCCCTGGTCCTCGCGCTGCTTGAAGAAGGTCACCGTCTCGTCGACGACCCCTTCCCGCTGATCGCCGAGCTCACCGGCACGGACCGCGAACACCGAGAACATCAGGTATCGGACGGTCGAGTTCAGAGCGTCATAGTCCAAGCGAGCCATGAGAACTATCGTGCCACGGGCGATTCGACGGCCCGGACCGCGGCAGCCGCAGCCCGCCCGGCAGCGCCGATACAAGCCGGGACTCCGATCCCGTCGAGGTAACTGCCCGCCACCTGACACGTCGGCGGCAGACCGGCGCGCAGTTCGGCGACCAGCTGGCGGTGCCCGGGCCCGTATTGCGGCATCGCGTCGGGCCATCGCTGCACGTGGACGTCGACCGGGTCGACGTTGAGTTCGAAAACGGTGGCCAGGTCTTCCAACCCCCACGCCAGCAGTTCGTCGTCGGTCGCGCGGGTCGCGAGGTCGTCCCCGAAACGTCCGAACGACAGCCGCAACAGCTCGACGTCGGTACGCCGTCCCCATTTGCGCGACGACAGCGTTATCGCCTTGGCGTGCAACCGTTCTCCGCTGGCTACCAAAACACCGGAGTTCTGCGGGAAAGCAAGCCCGCGGGGCACAGCCATTGCCAACACCGCCGAAGAAGCACACTCGATGCGGCCGGCCGCCGCCGCGGTGCGCGGGGCGACGGTATTGACCAGCCCGGCAAGCTGTCTCGCCGGTACGGCGAGGATCACCGCGTCGGCGTGCCACTGCTCACCGGTGGCGTCGCGCAGCGTCCAGCCCTGCCCGGCGGCGTCGATCCCCTCGACCGCGGCCTGCGCCCACTGGAAACGGCCGCGGCGGACCAGTTCCTGCACCAGCACGGTGTATCCCCCGCCGACCGCGCCGAAGATCGGGCCCGCGGTGATGCTGGTGAGCGCCTGACGGACTGCGTCGGTCACGCTCCTGGCGCCGGAGTCCAAGCCGGCCGCCAGCGTCGGGGCGGCCGAACGCAGACCGATGGTTGCCGACGATCCCGCGTACACCCCGCTGAGCATCGGATCCACCGACCGGGCCACCACCTGCTCGCCGAATCGGTCCACCAGCAGATCGGCGACGGCCGGGTCATCGCCGGCGCGCCAATTCAACGGCTGATCGGGTTCGGCGGCGATGCGGGCCAGCGTCTCGTCGTTGACCAGGCCGGCCATCGACTCCGCCGACGAGGGGATGCCGTTGAGCGTCCCGGTCGGCAGTGGGTGCAGCCGGGCCTGGCTGTAGATCAGCGGCCGCGCACCGGTGGTGCCGAGCTGCTCGTTGGCTAGCCCCAATTCGGCCATCAGTGCGGGCATTTCGGGTCGGCGCACCACGAACGCTTCGGCGCCGACGTCGACTGCGACATCGCCGACCCGCTCGGTGCGCAGCACGCCGCCGAGTCGGTCCGACGGCTCGAACAGCGTGATGTTCGCCTGGTCACCGACGGCCTGACGCAGCCGGTAGGCGGCGGTGAGGCCTGAAATCCCGCCACCGACAACGCAATACGAGGGCTTGGCAGGGGTCATAAGGAATGGATCAGTGCGACCAGGTCGGTGAGAATCGCGGGGTCGGTCTCGGGCAGCACACCGTGGCCGAGGTTGAAGATGTGCCCGGCCGCGCCGGCGTCGACGGCGCGGCGCCCGTCGTCGACCACGGTACGCGCAACCTGTTCCAGCGTCGGCCAGCCGGCCAGCAGCACCGCCGGATCGAGGTTGCCCTGCAACGCCTTTCCGCTCTCGACCCGCGCCGCGGCGTCGACGAGCGACGTCCGCCAGTCGACCCCCACCACCGTCGCACCCGCGCTCGACATCGCGCCCAGGAGCTCGGCGGTGCCCACCCCGAAGTGCGTCATCGGAACACCGCGATCGGCGAGTGCGGCGAACACCCGCGAGCTGTGCGGCAGGACGTATCGGCGGTAGTCGGCCAGCGACAGCACACCGGCCCACGAATCGAACACCTGAATCGCGTCCACTCCTGCGTCGAGCTGCACCCGCAGGAACGCGACGGACAGCTCGGTCAACTTCTCCATCAGCGCGTGCCAGCAGTCAGGCTCGGCCAGCATCATCGCCTTGGTCTTGGCGTGGTTGCGGCTCGGCCCGCCCTCGACCAGGTAGGACGCCAGCGTGAACGGCGCGCCGGCAAAACCGATCAGCGGAACCTGACCCAGCTCGCGCACCAACAACGCGACCGCGTCCGAAACCGGTTGCACACCGCCCGGATCGAGCGGCCCCAGGGCGTCGACGTCGGCGGCGGTGCGCACCGGTGCCGCGATGACCGGTCCGACATCGGCGACGATGTCCACATCGACGCCGGCCCCGCGCAGCGGAACGACAATGTCGGAGAACAGAATTGCGGCGTCGACGTCGTGACGGCGGATCGGCTGCAGCGTGATCTCGGCGATCAGATCGGCGTCGAAGCAGGCTTCCATCATGGTGTTCTGGCTGCGCAGCTCGCGGTATTCCGGCAGCGACCGGCCGGCCTGGCGCATGAACCACACCGGCACGCGACTGGGTTTGCGGCCGGTGGCCGCGGCCAGATACGGCGAGTCGGGAAGGGTGCGGCGGTCACTCATCAGCCTCAATGCTGCCACGGCACGGGAGGCGTGGTTCAGGCGGCGCGGCAGAGTGCCTTCATGCCGGCATTTTTGCCGCATAACTGGCGGCGACGGCGTTGTATCGAAGTTCCACGCCCGCGTGGTCAAGTTGTTCTGAGACCGTTTCGAGGCTGGCGCGATGGACCATATTTGCCTGATCCATCAGGACTTCGGCGTGGCGTGGATCTTTCGTCTGGTCCATGATCGCCTTGAGCGCCTCGAGTAGCCGCATGAACAATGCGGGCATGCCGCTACTGGCCTGGCGGATCTTGTCGAACGATCGTCGCATGAGGTTTTCGTAGCTGACTTGCTCGCAGATGACGCGTATTCGTCCGGCGCGGTCGCGGTAGGCCGGTGCGGGCGTCCACACTTGAGAAAGCCGGCACAAGGTGTTACCGAGCCAGTCCACGCACGTCATCGCCGTGTAGGTGTCGTTAACCGCGGGCGACAGTGCGCGGATGGCTATTTCGACGAGTTGATCGACGGCGAAGGCGGGATCTTGGGCGAGCGTGCGGACCGGTCCGGTGACCTGGGCCCGCTTCAGGCAGCGGGCGACCGCTTCGGCGGCGTGCGGCGGCCATACGCGGACAAGCTCGCTGCCCTCAACCAAGAAGTGGCCGGGTCGATACGGCACGTGTATCACCCCATCGAACTCCGACGCCAGCCGAACCAACTTGTCGTAGCGGATCGCTTGCAAATAGCCGCCTTTGGGTGTGGGCACGCGCGACCCTGATGACTCGACGGTGGCAATCAATCCGCTGATCTCTTCGGCATCATCTGGGTCGGATTGCCGTCTCATCCGTATGTCTGGCCGCCGCACTCGGAGGTAGCGCCCCAGGTCGCCCGCGATGTTGGCGATGACAAACGGGAGCTGGATCGCGATGGCGATGTGATGCAGAAAATAGATGAGCACCGCCAAATCGACCAGCACCAGCACGAACACGATCGAGACCGAGAAGTGCGGCACGAACTCGCCATGCTCGCCGGGCCCGACGGCCAACAACACGAGCACGCAATACACCGCTGTCGCCACAAAAGTGCCGAGGGTTAATTGCGTACCGCGATCGCGAATGAAGTTGCGCAGCATCCGGGGCCCGAACTGGGTAGATGCCAGGGTCAGCGTGACGATGGTGACCGAGAAATTGATACCGATCACCGTCATGATCGCGGCTGCAACCGCCAACAGGATTTCGCGTGCGGTGTCGGCGCTGCCGGCCTCGACCCAAGCAGGCAAGGTGAAGACGTGGTGGTAAACCGCCCGATCGACTTGCAAGGTCGCCCAGAACAGCGCGATCGCGGCGAACACCTCCATGGTGGGTATCAACCAGAAGTTGGTCCACAACACTTCGCGTCGGTACTGCGACAGTCTCACTGTTGATCGCACCACCTGAGGTTAGCCATCAGGCCCGAACGCGTTGCGGACGTTTGGCCTCCTCGTCATCGACACGCCGACTTTTAGTCACCGACAAACCCATGCGTAATCTCGTCGTCGGTAATGCCCGTGAGCCAGTCGTCAGGAGCCCGGATGCCAGTTCGCCACCCAGCTGTCAGCTACGACGAGTTCCCCAGCCTTCGCTTCGAACGCGCCGAGCACGGTGTTTTGCACGTCGTCCTCGACTCGCCCGGACTCAACTCGGTCGGTCCGCAGATGCACCGCGACCTCGCCGACATCTGGCCCGCGATCGGTCGAGACCCCGAGGTGCGCGCGGTCCTGGTCCGCGGGGAGGGCAAGGCGTTCTCGTCCGGAGGCAGCTTTGACCTGATCGACGAGACGATGGGCGGGTTCGACGACCGGATGCGCATCATGCGTGAGGCTCGCGACCTGGTGCTCAACATGGTCAACCTGGACAAGCCGGTGATCTCGGCTATTCACGGCGCGGCGGTGGGCGCGGGCCTGGTGGTGGCGCTGCTCGCCGACGTCTCGGTGGCCGGGCGCAACGCCAAGATCATCGACGGGCACACCAAGCTGGGCGTTGCCGCTGGCGACCATGCCGCGATCTGCTGGCCACTGCTGGTCGGGATGGCCAAGGCCAAGTACTACCTGCTCACGTGCGCGCCGCTGTCCGGCGAGGAAGCCGAGCGCATCGGGCTGGTGTCGCTGTGCGTGGATGACGGCGACGTGCTCGAGACGGCCACCCGGATCGCCGGCGAGCTGGCGCAAGGGGCCCAGTCGGCGATCCGGTTCACCAAACACAGCCTCAACCACTGGTACCGGATGGCCGCGCCCGCCTTCGAAACCTCCCTTGGCCTGGAATTCCTCAGTTTCAGCGGGCCCGACGTGGCCGAAGGTCTCGCCGCCCACCGGGAGAAGCGACCGGCCCGCTTCACCGCCGACTAACGATGGCGCTGCACACCACTTTGACGGCGCCTGTCGGGCCCAAACGGCGCGCCTGTGTCCGCGTGTCGGCGGATAGGTCTAGCGTCAAACGCTGTGAACCGCCAGCAACGCTGCGAGGCGGGGCGAAGCGACGAGGAGGTGCGGCGCCCATGACAGCAGCCGAGCCGGCCCCGTTTCGCGATGCCGTGGAGGCGATGAGCGGGGCCACCGTCCGAGCCGAGATCGAGCTGGGCCCCATCCGGCCACCGCAACGGCTTGCGCCCTACAGCTATGCGCTGGGCGCCGAGGTGAAACGCCCCGAGGTCGACGTCGTCCCGGAGCGGTCTGACGGCGACGCGTTCGGCCGGTTGATCCTGCTGTACGACCCGGAGGGCGCCGACGCATGGGACGGCACCATGCGGCTGGTCGCCTACATCCAGGCCGACCTGGATTCCAGCGAAGCCGTCGACCCGTTGCTGCCGGAGGTGGCCTGGAGTTGGCTGGTGGAGGCGCTGGATGCGCGCGCTGAACAGGTCACCGCGCTCGGCGGCACCGTGACCGCCACCACCTCGGTGCGCTACGGCGACATCTCCGGACCGCCGCGGGCTCACCAGCTGGAGCTTCGGGCGTCCTGGACGGCACTCACCACCGACATCGGCACCCATGTCGAAGCGTTCTGTGAGGTGCTCGAGCACGCCGCCGGGCTGCCGCCGGTCGGGGTGACGGATCTGGGCACCCGGTCCCGCGTCTGAGATGGTCGAGGCGACCGCCGAAACACCGGACAACGCGGAACCAGAAGTAACGCCGCTGCTTGCACCTGCCGACGGTGTGCCCGCTCTGTCGACGAGTCCCGCCGAGATCGCCGCCGCCGCAGAACTGCTCGCCAGTGGCAGCGGCGCGTTCGCCGTCGACGCCGAACGTGCCTCGGGGTTTCGTTACTCCAACCGCGCCTACTTGATTCAAATTCGGCGAGCCGGCGCCGGCACCGTGCTGATCGATCCGGTCAGCCATGGCGGCGACCCGCTGACCGTGCTGCGGCCCGTCGCCGAGGTGCTCGCCGAAGACGAGTGGATTCTGCACGCAGCCGATCAGGACCTGCCGTGCCTCGCCGAGGTCGGCATGCGACCGCCAGCGCTCTACGACACCGAACTCGCGGGGCGACTGGCCGGTTTCGACCGGGTCAACCTGGCGGCCGAGGCGCAACGGCTGCTCGGGGTGGGCCTGGCCAAGGGTCATGGTGCCGCGGACTGGTCTCGGCGGCCGCTACCGGCCGCGTGGCTCAACTACGCGGCGCTCGACGTCGAGGTGCTCGTCGACCTGCGCGATGCGATCGCGGCCGTACTCGCAGAGCAGGGCAAAACCGCTTGGGCCGCAGAAGAATTCGACTACCTTCGGAGCAGCGCCGGCCAGGGCCCGCCGACCACCCGCCGGGACCGCTGGCGCCGCACGTCCGGCATCCACAAGGTGCGCACCCAGCGCGGTCTGGCCGCGGTGCGCCAATTATGGCTCGTGCGAGACGAAATCGCGCAACGGCGCGACATCGCACCGGGCCGCATCCTGCCCGACTCGGCGATCATCGATGCCGCAGCCGCCGACCCGAAGACCCTTGACGACTTGGTCGCGTTGCCGATCTTCGGGGGAAAGAGGCAACGTCGCAGCGCGTCCACCTGGCTGGCGGCACTCCAGGCCGCACGCGAAAATCCCGTTCCTGCAGAGGAAGTCGAACCTCTCAACGGTCCGCCGCCGCCGGCGCGGTGGGCCCGCCGGCGGCCCGAGGCCGCCGCGCGACTCGACGCAGCCCGTGCCGCCCTGCGCGAATTGTCCGAGCGAGTGGGGGTGCCGACCGAGAATCTGGTCACGCCTGAGTTGGTTCGGCGGCTGTGCTGGGACTGGGAGGGCGGTGACGAGCAGGTGATCGACGGATTCCTGGCCGCCGGCCAGGCCCGCAGCTGGCAGCGGGAGCTGACGGTGCCCGTGTTGGCCGAAGCCCTGAAATCTCCACCGCAACCTGCCGAGACTTAAGCCATTGCGAATCTCGCCGGCGTGTCGTGGCAACGGTTTACGTGTCGCGAAGCCCTCGCGTCGCTGGATCAGTCCAGGTGCTCGGTGATTGCGGCACCGGAGTCGACGCTGTCGCCCGAGAGCGCCGCGATCCAACCGGTGATGCGGCGCGCGACGTGCTGATCGGTCAGTCCGGCGTCGGCCAGCACCTCGCCGCGCGACGCATGCTCGAAGAACTGTTGCGGCAGACCGACATCGCGGCATGGCACATCGGTCTCGGCGGCCCGTAGCGCGGCCGACACGGCGGAGCCGACACCACCGGCCACCCCGTTGTCTTCCAGCGTGACAACCACTTTATGCGCGATCGCCAACTCCCCCAACGCCTCTGACACGGGCAGCACCCACCGCGGGTCGACCACCGTCACCCCGATGCCCTGATCGCGCAGCCGCTCGGCCACCGCCAGCGCCATCGACGCGAACGCTCCGACAGCCACCAACAGCACGTCCGCACCGAGGCCGTCGGCGGGCACCGCCAGCACGTCTATCCCGGAATGTTGTCGCACTGCCGGGATGTCTTCGCCGACATCACCTTTCGGGAACCTGATCACCGTCGGGCCGTCGTCGACGGCCAGTGCCTCGCCGAGCTCCTCACGCAGGCGGGCGCCGTCGCGGGGCGCGGCGACCCGGATGCCGGGAACGATGCCCAGGATCGACATGTCCCACATGCCGTTGTGGCTGGGCCCGTCGTTGCCGGTGACCCCGGCCCGGTCGAGCACCATCGTGACCGGCAGCTTGTGCAGCGCGACGTCCATCATGATCTGGTCGAACGCCCGGTTGAGGAACGTCGAGTAGATCGCGACCACGGGGTGCATGCCGCCCATCGCCAGCCCGGCCGCCGACGTCATCGCATGCTGCTCGGCGATGCCGACGTCAAACAGCCTGTCTGGGAAGCGTGCTCCGAACGCGCTTAATCCGGTCGGCCCGGGCATGGCAGCGGTGATCGCGACGATGTCGCGGCGCTTGGTCGCCTGCTCGATCAGCGACTCCGAGAAGGTGGCCGTCCAACTCGGCCCGGGAACCTTGGTGGCCAAACCGGTCACCGGGTCGATCACCCCGCACGAATGCATCTGCTCGGCCTCGTCGTCCTCGGCCGGGCCATAGCCCCGACCTTTCTGTGTGACGACGTGCACCAGCACCGGGCCGTGGAATCCGCGCGCCCGCCGCAGCGCGGCCTCGACCGCGTGCTCGTCATGGCCGGCGACCGGACCCAGGTATTTCAGCCCGAGGTCGGTGAACAGCAACTGCGGCGAAAGTGCGTCCTTCACGCCGGCTTTCACGCTGTGCATGAACTGGTAAGCCAGGTCACCGAAGAACGGCATGCCGCGCACCGCACTGCGGCCGCGCTCCAACAGATGTTCGTAGCCGGGTTGCAGTCGCAGCATGGCCAGGTGGTTGGCCAGGCCGCCGAAAGTCGGCGCGTAGCTGCGACCGTTGTCGTTGACCACGATCACCACCGGCCGCCGCGCCGCCGCGATGTTGTTCAAAGCCTCCCAGCACATTCCACCGGTGAGTGCGCCGTCGCCGACGACCGCGACCACGTGCCGGTTGCGATGTCCGGTCAGCTCGAACGCCTTGGCCAGCCCGTCGGCGTAGGACAGCGCGGCGCTGGCGTGGCTGGACTCGACCCAGTCATGCTCGCTCTCCGAGCGCGACGGATATCCCGACAGCCCACCCTTTTTGCGCAGCGTTTCGAAGTCCGCGGCGCGGCCGGTCAGCATCTTGTGCACGTAGGCCTGGTGACCCGTGTCGAAGACGATCGGGTCGTGCGGCGAATCGAACACCCGATGCAACGCCAGGGTCAGCTCGACGACCCCGAGATTGGGGCCGAGGTGGCCGCCCGTCGCCGCAACTTTATGGATCAGGAAGTCGCGGATCTCGGCGGCCAGATCGCGCAGTTCGGCTTGCGAGAGGTGCTGCAGATCGGCGGGTCCACGGATCTGTTCAAGCATTGTGTCAGTGTACGCAGAGCCCCCAACTAGCCACGCGGACCTGCGCAGATACCCGACCTCATAGCATGCCCGCGCTCAGAAACACCACAGGCAAGCCTGCTAACGTAAGCCCCCGGTGTGCCGGGAAGCCTGGTCGGCGTTCTTTGACGTGCTGTTCGAGTCTTCCCGCAATTACGGACCATTCGGGAGTGCGGCATGACTTGCTCGATCAGCGCCACCGCGCTTAGGCGACAGACGTCAGGGTTGAACGACGTGATCATGACGTCACGCCCATTGGCTGCGGCGCCCGGGCTTTGAGAGCCACTGATCCGTCCATGCCGAGCAGCGCACACGCCCGACAGGACATCCGATGAGTAGCGCCCTGTTCCACTCCATCTATGCGTCGGTGGTGTTCGTGGTCTGCTACGTGCTGATCACCACGGAGCGCTTCAACAAGACCAAAGTGGCGCTGGCCGGCGCGGTCTTGATGTTCTTCTTGCCGCTTATCAGTTCCGAGGATGTCTTCTACTCCCGGGACACCGGCGTGAACTGGGACGTTCTGTTCCTGCTGCTCGGCATGATGATGATCGTCAGCGTGGTGCGTCAGACCGGTGCGTTCGAGTACGTCGCGATCTGGTCGGCCAAGCGCGCCAAGGGATCTCCGTTACGCATTCTGATCTTGCTGATCCTCGTCACGGCGCTCGGCACCGCTGTCCTGGACAACGTCACCACGGTGTTGTTGATCGCACCGGTCACCTTGCTGGTGTGCGACCGCCTCGCGATCAACCCCGCGCCGTTCCTCGTCGTCGAGGCGATCGCCGCCAACATCGCCGGCGCAGCAACCCTCGTGGGTGACCCGACCAGCATCATCATCGGTACCGGAGCGCACCTCAGCTTCATCGAGTTCAGCGCCAACATGGCACCGGCGGTGGTGCTCGTGCTCTGCGGACTGATCTTGATCCTGCCGCGGCTCTACCCGGGCTTCTTCGTCGCCGATGCGGCGCGGGTGGCCGACGTGATGGCGCTGAATGAACGCGAAGCGATCCGTAACCCGAAACTGCTCAAGCAGTGCTCGATCGTTCTGGTCCTGGTGTTCGTCGGATTCGTCTTGCATCAGCAGATCCATATGGAACCGTCGATGGTCGCCATGGCCGGCGCCGGAATCCTCATCTTGATCACGGGCATCGAGCGTGAGTTCTACCTGGCAAGCGTCGAGTGGGAGACGTTGCTGTTCTTCGCCGGGCTGTTCGTCATGGTCGGCGCCCTGGTGCGAACCGGCGTGATCAAGGAGCTGGCACAGTTAGCCGCCCATGTCGCGCAGGGAGACGCGTGGAAGGCGACGCTGCTGCTGCTGACCATTTCGTTCACGTTGGGCAGCGTCATTAACAACGTTCCGTACGCGGCCGCGATGACGCCGATCGTCGCGCAATTCGCTGACTCAATCCCCGGGCACGCAAGCTCCGGCGTGCTGTGGTGGGCCCTGCTGCTGGGCACCGTGCTCGGCGGCAACCTCACCCCGGTCGGCGCCAGCGCGAATATCGTCGCGGTCGGGATCGCGCAACGTTCAGGCCATCCGGTTTCGTTCTGGGACTTCACCAAACGCGGGGTGGTTGTGACGGCGATGTCGTTCGTGCTCTGTCTTGGCTATCTGTGGCTGCGCTACTTCGCCTAGCGGCGAGATTTGGTCGTATGGTGGCCTAGTGCGGGCAAAGGACCTCGACGAGCAGTTTCCGATCGTGCAGATGGATTCCGACGCCATGGACGCCGCCCGGATGATCGCGGAGCACGGTCTGCCCGGCCTTGTCGTTGCAGACGCTTCGCACAAGCCCTATGCGATGATTCTGGCTTCCGAGATGCTGCATTTCGTCTTACCGCGCTACGTGCAGGCTGACGTCACGCTGGCCGGCGTGCTCGGGGACGCTCTGGCCGATCACGCACAGAACTTGACCGGCAAGACGGTGGGCGACCTGTTACCGAAGGACCTGCGCAAAGTTCCGTCCGTCGATGCGCGCGACGGCGTGATCAAGGTGGCCGCCGAGATGTCTCAGCAGCGGTGCCAGTTGATGGCGGTGACGGAGAACGGAATCCTGCACGGTGCGATCACGGCATCACGTTTGTTGGCCGCGGCGCTCAAATCCTGAGTGCTGCTGGGCCCCCGCAAACCTGGGCGCGCTCACAGCGGCATCGAACGCAACCTGAGAATTCCCTAACACCTATCCCGATTACCGAATGCTCTCCGCGGAAGTATTGTGGCGGTGTGCGGGCAGAGGATCTCGACGAGAAGTTCCCAGTTGTAAAAATCGACTCAAACGCGCTAGACGCAGTCCGTCTGCTCGCTGAGCACCGGCTCAATGGACTGGTGGTCGTCACGGACACGTCGGAGACGCCGTTCGCGGTACTGCCGGCCTCACAAGTGGTGCGCTTCATCGTGCCGGGCTACGTGCAAGACGACCCCGGGCTGGCCAGCGTCGTCACCGAGACGATGGCCGACCACGCGGCGGAGAAGCTGAGCGGCAAGACCATCCGCGACATGCTGCCCAAGCAGCGGCAGCACATCCCGGTGGCCGAGGCTGACGACACCATCATCGAGGTGGCCGAGGTCATGGCTAGGCTCCGTAGTCCGCTGGTTGCGGTCGTCAAAGACGGCAAGCTGCACGGCGTGATCACCGCGTCCCGGTTGCTCTCGGCCGCCCTCAAAGAGGAGTAGGCCACAGTTCGCGGCGTCGTTGTCGCAGTTGTGAAGGACGCCTGGAGTTTTCGTTATTCGGCCGGTGCGGTACGCCATCATGGGACCCGCAATGAACCAGCGAACGGGCGCAGCACAGTGAACACAATCGTGTAATAGGGTAGGCCCGTGCCGAGATCGTCGTCGAGAGAATCCTGATTGTGAGCGCCGAGGCTC
Organism: Mycobacterium sp. 1245111.1; assembly: GCF_001673405.1. Lineage (GTDB taxonomy): Bacteria > Actinomycetota > Actinomycetes > Mycobacteriales > Mycobacteriaceae > Mycobacterium. The sequence goes on from NZ_LZLV01000034.1 coordinate 100,948, forward strand.
AGGGGATCTTGACCGGACGCAGCGACGGCGACCGATGACGTACTTCGCTATAGCCGTCTTTGTCGCGGCGTACGCATGCATCATCAGCGAGCGATTCAACAACACCACTGTTGCGCTGGTCGGCGCGGGTCTGATGATCACGTTGCCCGTGATCGAATCGCACGACGTGTTCTACTCGCAAGCCAGCGGAATCGACTGGGACGTCATCTTTTTGATGCTGGGCATGATGATCATCGTCAGCATCATGCGGCATACCGGAATATTCGAATACGTCGCGATCTGGGCCGTCAAGCGCGCCAACGGATCCCCGTTGCGCATCATGGTCCTGCTCATCATCATCATGGCGCTGGCTTCTGCTGTACTGCCCAATGTGGTCTCGGTGTTGCTGATCGCCCCGGTCACTTTGCTGGTGTGCGAGCGCCTGGCCTTCAACCCGGTCCCGCTCTTGATGGCCGAGGTGTTTGCCTCCAATATCGGCGGTACAGCCACGCTGGTCGGAGACCCGCCCAACATCATCATCGGCGCACGCAAGGGTCTGTCGTTCAACGCTTTTCTGTTCAACATGGCGCCGATCGTGCTGGTGATCCTGCTCGTGTTTGTCGCCATGCTGCCGGTAATGTTCCGCGGCCTGTCCGCCGCGGATCCCGACCGAGTCGCCGACGTGATGGCAGTCGACGAAAAGGAAGCCGTCCAGGACCGCGCACTGCTGTTCAAGTCCATTGCGGTGCTGTCGCTGGTCCTTGTCGGATTCATCGTCTCCGAGGCGATCCATATTCAGCCCGCATTGGTCGCGCTGTTGGGCGCCGGCGCCCTCATCCTGATCTCCAAACTGGACAAGTCGGACTACTTGGCCAACGTCGAGTGGGACACCCTGCTGTTCATGGTCGGCCTGTTCGTGATGGTCGGTGCGTTGTTCAAGACCGGAGTCATCAAGTCGCTCGGCCAGATGGCGGCCGACGCTACCGGAGGCAACGTCCTGGTCACGACGATGCTGATTCTGGGTGTCTCAACGTTGTTGTCCGGCATCATCGACAACGTTCCCTACGTGGCGACCATGACTCCGATCGTGGATCACCTGTCCTCTGCACTCCCGTTGCAAGACCACCACAATGTGATGTGGTGGGCGTTGGCCCTCGGTGGCGACTTGGGCGGAAACCTCACCGCCGTCGGGTCAAGCGCCAACATCGTGATGCTCGGCATCGCGTTGAAATCTGGCAACCCCATTTCGTTTTGGCAGTTCACTCGTAAGGGAGTAGTGGTAACTGCCATGTCCGCTATCTTGAGTGGCCTCTACCTGTGGTTGCGCTATTTCGTGCTGACCTGAGTTGCAGCCGGTGAGCGCCATGAAACTGGACGGGTGTAAGGATTTTTTTACGGCTAGGCCCGAAGTGCGCTGCGCAATTTACTATTACTCGCATGCGCGCGATCGATGCTGTGGAGACGTTCCAAACGTGAGCAGCGAAGTGCTGGCAGCCGTATCTCACCCGCGCCTCTCTGGCAGCGTTGGTAACAGCAGCCGGACGACCTCGATCGTCCTTGCGGAGCAGCGCGCATGACATCGACAGAAATCCAGATGTACGTCGCCACTGCGGTGTTCATCGCCTCCTACGGTTTCATCATCAGCGAGAAGTTCAGCAAGACCACGGTCGCCCTGCTCGGCGCGGGATTGATGGTCATCTTGCCGGCGATCGACGCGCCCGATGTCTTCTACTCCCAAGACACCGGAATCGACTGGGACGTCATCTTTTTGATGCTGGGCATGATGATCATCGTCAGTATCTTGCGTCATACCGGGGTGTTCGAGTTCGCGGCGATCTGGGCAGCCAAGCGCGCCAAGGGATCTCCGATGCGCATCATGATCCTGCTGACGTTGGTGATGGCGCTGTCCTCGGCGCTGCTGCCCAACGTGGTCTCCGTACTCCTCATCGCCCCGGTCACACTGCTGGTGTGCGACCGACTAGACGTCAATCCGATACCCATGTTGATAGCCGAGGTGTTCGCCTCCAACATCGGCGGCACGTCCACGTTGGTCGGCGATCCGCCGAACATCATCATCGGCGCGCGCAAAGGCCTGTCGTTCAACGCTTTCCTGTTCCACATGGCACCGATCGTGATCATCATCATGCTGGTGTTCAGCGCCATGCTGCCGGTGCTATTCCGCGGCTTCACGACGGTATCCCCTGAACGGGTCGCCGACGTCATGGCACTCAACGAGCGGGAAGTTCTCAAAGACCGTGAACTACTCGTCAGGTGCGGCGCTGTGATGGGCGTGGTGTTCGTCGGATTCGTTGTGTCGCCGACGATCCACGTACAGCCGTCGCTTGTCGCGCTACTGGGCGCGGGTGCCCTCATCCTGATCTCCAAGATGGAGAAGTCCGACTACCTGGACAGCGTGGAATGGGACACCCTGCTGTTCATCGTCGGGCTTTTCGTCATGGTTGGCGCACTTATGAAAACGGGCGCGATAGAGCATCTCGGTAGGATCGCGTCAAACGCGACCGGCGGCAGCATGTTATTCACAACGATGATGATCCTCGGTGTGTCGACAGTGGCCTCCGGGCTGATCGACAACGTCCCTTACGTGGCAACCATGACGCCGATCGTGACCCACTTGAGTGCGGCTATGCCGCACCAGGAACACCAGAATGTGTTGTGGTGGGCGTTGGCGCTCGGCGGCGACTTGGGCGGCAATCTCACCGCCGTCGGATCCAGCGCCAACATCGTGATGATCGGAATCGCGCTGCGCTCCGGTCACTCCATCTCGTTCTGGGACTTCACCCGCAAGGGCATTGTCGTGACGACAATGTCCGCCGTTGTGTCCGCGCTCTATCTGTGGCTGCGCTACTTCGTATTCGGGTGAGCTGTCACCGGCCGACGGCCGTTCGCGCGATCCGAGACCCTATGTCGTAGACCAGGATTTGCGCGGTCGCACCGGGGATGCGGCTGATTTTGTTTGCGATCTTGTCGGCGGTGCGATCGTGAAGCAACCGACCCATGAGGGGTGCATAGGTTCGCCGCGGCAACAGCACGGTCATCTTGATGTCGGGGTTGTCATTGATTTCCTGCGTGATGAGGTCTCGTGCAGTCCGGATCAGATTCCGATCCGGGCAGTGGAGTGTTAGCAGTGGAATCTGCTGCTCGAAGTGTTCCCAGCGCTGCTGCAGTTGCAGCGCGTGCAACTCATCAATCATGAAGTGCACTGCGGTCAATTGCTCGGCGTGCTGCTCGGCTGCGTAGTGCAGCGTCTCGACGGTGGCAAGGTCGTAGTGATCGACGAACACGAAGATCCGGTGTTGCGGATGTCGGGCAAACTCGGGGCGTTCCGTGCGGGACATTTCGAGAACCGAGTTTTCGGCACGGTATTGGCGGTTGAGCCGCATCAGCCCGAAGACCAGGATCGGGAAGACCACCACGACCAGCCAGGCACCCTCGGTGAACTTCGCCACCGCGAAGATCAACACGACAGCCGTAGACAGGATGCCCGCGGACAAGTTGATCGCCAGTTTGCGCTGCCATCCCGGATCACGATGGGTCAGATGGTGTTTGGTCATGCCGTAGCCGGCCATCGAGAATCCAGTGAACACGCCCATCGCGAACAGCGGCACCACTGCATCGACCGATCCCCCCGTCACGATCACCAGTGTCACGGCCAGCGCGGTGAGCACGATGATGGCGTTGGAGAACACCAGCCGGTGACCGCGTTTCATCATCGGCCGCGGCAGGAAACTGTCCTCGGCGACAAAGCTGGTTAACGCGGGGAACCCGTTGAAGCTGGTGTTAGCGCCGAAGAAGAGGATTGCCGCGCTAGCCGTCTGCAGCAAGACGTACATGGTCTTGCCGATCAGGCCGCCGCCGAAGACAGCGCGGCCGACTTCGGACAGCATGGATGGGTATTCGGAGACGTACGGGGTGGCGTGCGTGGCATGGACTAGGAAGATGACGCCAACTAGCAAGAATGCGAGGGTGCAGGCCATTGCGGTCAGCACTTGACGCGCGTTACGGCCTTGCGGCTGCCGAAAGACGTTGACTGCGTCGGCGATTGCCTCGACCCCGGTCAGTGAGGTTCCGCCGTTGGCGAACGCACGCAGCAGAACCAGGACGGTGGCGCCCATGATCAGTCCGCTGCCGTGATGGACGGGCACCGCGCCGGCGATGTGTTCGGCATCGTATTTCGGTAGGCCCCATACGATGTCGCGTACCACTCCGGTCACTATCAGAACTGACAGCATCGCGATGAAGGCATAAACGGGTACCGCGAATAGTCGGCCCGCTTCTTTCATTCCACGGAGATTCGCATATGAGATCAGCAACAGTGCTGCCACGGTGATTTCCACGTGGTAGGGGCCCAGCCGCGGTATTGCCGACACCACGGCAAACGTGCCTGACGCACATTGCATCGCGACGGTTACCACATAGTCGATCAGCAGCGCCGCCGACGAGATTTGGGCGACTCGCGGTCCGAAGTTGCTGCGCGCCACCACATAGGAGCCGCCACGTTGGGTGTAGGCCATGACGACCTGCCGGTACGACGCGGTGACCAGTGCCAGAATCAACAGGATCACGGCGGCGATCGGAAGCACCAACACGAACGCGGCCAACCCGGTGGCAGGCAGAAGTTCGACCATGATCTGCTCGGGGCCATAAACGGTCGACGAGATCGCGTCCGGTGACAGCGCGCCCAGTGCGACGGTGTTGGATAAGCTCTCGTCCTCTAAGTGCTCGTTGATGAGCGGCTTGCCGAGGAAGAACCGCTTCCACCTGTCGGCAAAGGTTGATGAGATCCGCTGGTCATCCGGAAGGTCCGTCACGTCAGTCATGGCCGCCGAAGGACGCACGATGTCACCGGCGACACGGGGCAGGAAGCCGTGCCGATTGTGGCGCGCAACCCAGGCCACCCACCGCCACCCAGACGTATGTGATCACAGACATCACGTCTCCGTTCATAACAAGCCGGTCAGGTTGATCGCGATCAAATCCACTTCCGGGCATGCCAATTCGTGCTCGACTGCCAATTCGGCGGGAAATCGAGATCCTAAGACGACGTTAGACATCGTCGATCGGTGTGGCTAAATCCCTAACGCTTTCTTTACAGTGCAGCCGCCCGCTGAGACGGTACGGCCAGCCGATCGGTCGGTGCCGAATCAGGCTTCACGCAGACCTTCAGCGGGCCAGCAGCGCGACGCACTCGATGTGGTGGGTCAGCGGGAACGAGTCGAACACCGAAAGCTTGTGCACCGCGTATCCGTGACCCTGGTACAAGCCAATGTCGCGGGCGAATGATGCCGCCTCGCAACCGATATGGACGATACGTGGGACTTCTGCCGCGGCCAGCAGGTCGATCACGTCACGCCCGGCGCCGCCGCGCGGCGGATCCAGCACTGCCACGTCGGCCCGTCCGTTTTGCGCGGTCAGCGCCCGTCGAACCGAGTCGCTGACCACCCGCACCTGAGGGAGATCGGCCAACGTCGCACGCGCCGCACGCGATGCTGCCCGCGCGCTGTCGACACTGAGCACCTGACCCGACTCCCCGACCGCGTCGGCCAGGATCGCGGCGAAAAGCCCTGCGCCACCGTAGAGATCCCACGCGGTCATCCCCGGATCGGGTCGAGCCCAGTCACTCACCAGGTCGCTGTAGGTCCGCGCCGCGTCACGGTGGGCCTGCCAGAAGCCCGTTACAGGCACCTGCCAACTGTGCCGCCCGGCTCGGTGCACACCCTGATGACTGCCCTCGACAACCTCGGTCGCGTTGCGCCGCCCATGGCGTACCGTGCGCGCCACATGCCGTTGACCGTCGTCGTCGACAACCACATGCAGGTGCGCGCCGGACGGCCACGCCGTATCCGCCAGGCCGTCGGTCATGCCTGCCGGGAGCTGAGCGCAGTTCAGACCGGTCACCAGTTCATCGCTGCGATAACGGTGGAAACCTGGCCGGCCGTCCGCCCCGACGTCGAGCCGGATCCGGGTCCGCCAGCCGGTCGGGCCGGTCGGCTTCAGCGGCTGTACATCCGGATCACGCCATTGGTAATTACCCAGCCGGGCAAGCTGATTCGACACCACTTCGGCTTTCAGCGCCCGCGCGGCGGCCGGATCGACAAAGGCCAGATCGCAACACCCGGCGCCGTCCACACCGGCGATCGGGCACAGCGACGCGGTCCGGTCGGCGGAGGGTTCGATCACCTCGATCGCCTCGGCATGCCAATACGAACCGCGGTCCGCGGTGACCTGCACCCGCACCTGCTCGCCGGGTAGCGCGTAACGGACGAACACCACCCGGCCGTCGTGACGCGCCACGCAACTGCCCCCGTTTGCCGGTGGGCCGACGGTCAACGTCAGCTCCCCCAGTGCCGGTGGCGGCGCCGCGGTGATGTCGGAGGTCAATCGAATATCCCTCGACGCGCATCGCCGGGAGCCGCGTGAGGCTGCAGCGTCTTGAGCCGCTCCGACGAATTGAGTTGCCAGGGAACCGATGTCACCATCACGCCTGGCATGAACAGCAACCGGCCTTTCAGCCGCAACGCGCTCTGGTTGTGCAGCACGTGCTCCCACCAGTGGCCGACCACGTATTCCGGCAGGAACACCGTCACCACGCTGCGCGGCGATTCCTTGCTGACGCGCTTCACGTAATCCAGTATCGGACGGGTGATTTCGCGGTAGGGCGAGGCGATGACCTTAAGCGGCACGTTGAGTTTGCTGTCTTCCCAGCGGCGGACCAGGGCACGGGTCTCGGCGTCGTCGACGCTCACCGTGACCGCCTCCAGCACGTCGGGCCGTGTCGCCCGGGCGTAGGCCAGCGCGCGAAGCGTCGGCAGATGCAGCTTCGACACCAACACGATCGCGTGATTCTTGCTGGGCAAGACCATCTCGTCATCGGCTGGGCGTTCGAGCTCCCGGCTGACCGTGTCGTAGTGCTTGTGGATCATTTTCATCAGCACAAACAGCAGCGTCATGGCGACGATCGCGATCCAGGCCCCGGCCAGGAACTTGGTGACCATCACGACAAGCAACACCGCCCCGGTAGCCACGAACCCGATCGTATTGACCACCCGGGACCGCATCATCGTCCGCCGGCCAGCGGGATCGGTTTCGTTGCGCAGCAGGCGAGTCCAGTGCCGCACCATGCCGATCTGGCTCAGCGTGAACGAAATGAACACCCCGACGATGTACAGCTGGATCAGCGCGGTGACTTGAGCCCGGAAAGCAACGATGAACGCGAGAGCGGCCATCGCCAAGAACACGATGCCGTTGGAGAACGCCAGTCGGTCACCGCGGGTGTGTAGCTGTCGGGGCAGGTAACTGTGTTGCGCAAGAACCGAACCCAGAACCGGAAAACCGTTGAATGCGGTGTTGGCCGCCAGCACCAGGATCAGTGCGGTCACGACGGCGATTAGCAGAAAGCCGATCTGAAAGTCACCGAACACGGCTTGCGCGATCTGCGCGATCAGAGTCTTTTGCTCGTAGCCGGCCGGGACGCCGCTCAACTGCCTGGCCGGATCGTCGACTACCTGGGCGCCGGTCTCCTTAGCCAACAGGATGATGCCCATGAACAGGCTTACCGCGATGGTGCCGAGCAGCAGCAGCGTCGTTGCCGCGTTACGCGACTTCGGTTTCTGAAAGGCCGGCACACCGTTGCTGATCGCCTCGACGCCGGTGAGCGCTGCGCAGCCCGACGAGAATGACCGCGCCAGCAGGAACACCATCGCGAAGCCGGCGATCGACGTGCGCTCGGCGTGCATCACGAAGGCCGCCGACTCGGCGCGGATCGACTCGTCCAGCGCGTAGACCCGGAACAGGCCCCAGGCCAACATGAGCCCCACTCCGGCGATGAACGCGTAAGTCGGAATCGCGAACGCCAGGCCGGACTCGCGGACTCCACGCAGATTCAAGCTCATCACCAGCAGGATCGCGGCGACGCAGAACAGCACCTTGTGGGCGGCCACGAACGGAATCGCCGAGCCGATGTTAGACATCGCCGATGCCGTCGAAACGGCAACGGTAAGAACGTAATCCACCATCAGCGCACTGGCCACCATCAGTCCCGCATTGGATCCCAGGTTGGTGGTGACCACCTCATAGTCGCCACCGCCGGATGGGTAGGCGTGCACGTTCTGCCGGTAGCTGGCCACTACGACCAGCATCACCGCCGCCACCGCGACACCGATCCACGGTGTCAGCGAATACGCCGCCAGTCCTGCCACTGACAGCGTCAGGAAGACCTCTTCGGGGGCGTACGCGACCGAGGAGAGCGCATCGGAGGCGAACACCGGCAAGGCGATCCGCTTCGGCAGCAGGGTGTGGGTCAACCGGTCGCTGCGAAACGGCCGGCCCAACACCAGTCGGCGCGCCGCAGTCGAAAGTTTGGACACGAGAGCCAAGAGTAAAGGCAACCGCCCCTCCCGGTACGGTTCGGTAGACGAGAATGTCTCCCAAACCGACTGGCCACTGTGGTTGGCGGGCCGAGAGGACCTCTAGTGCGCGTGGTTGTGATGGGATGCGGCCGGGTGGGCTCGTCGGTCGCCGACGGCCTGTCCAGGCTGGGCCACGACGTTGCGGTAATCGACAGCGACGCCACGGCGTTCACTCGGCTGAGCCCCGAGTTCGCCGGGCAGCGGGTGCTCGGGCTCGGGTTCGACCGCGACGTGCTGCTCAAGGCCGGCATCGAGGGGGCGGATGCCTTCGCCGCCGTGTCGTCCGGCGACAACTCCAACATCATTTCGGCCCGCTTGGCACGGGAAACCTTCGGCGTGCGGAGGGTGGTGGCACGGATCTACGACGCCAAGCGCGCCGAGGTCTACGAACGTCTCGGCATCCCGACGATCGCCACGGTGCCGTGGACCACCGACCGGCTGCTGCACGCGCTCACCCACGAAAGTGAGACCGCCCGCTGGCGCGACCCGAGCGGGACCGTCGCCGTCCTGGAGGTGGCGCTGCACGAAGATTGGGTGGGCCGCAAGGCGACCGATCTCGAGGCCGCCACCGGTGCCCGGGTCGCGTTTTTGATCCGCTTCGGCACCGGGATCCTGCCCGAGCCCAAGACCGTCATTCAAGCCGGCGACCAGGTCTACATCGCCGCGATTTCTGGACATGCCGCGGAGGCGCTGGCCATTGCGGCGCTGCCGCCGACCGAGGACGCAGAGCAATGAGAGTCGCTGTTGCAGGCGCGGGCGCGGTGGGCCGCTCGGTGGCCCGCGAGCTGATCGACAACGAGCACGACGTCACGCTCATCGAGCGCAAGCCCGAGCACATCGAGGAGGACGCCATTCCGGCCGCGCACTGGCGGCTGGGCGACGCCTGCGAGGTCAGCGTGCTGGAGCAGGTGAAGCTGCATGAGTTCGACGTGGTGGTGGCCGCAACCGGCGACGACAAGGCCAACGTCGTGCTCAGCCTGCTGGCCAAGACCGAGTTCGCGGTGCCGCGGGTGGTGGCCCGGGTCAACGACCCGCGCAACGAGTGGCTGTTCACCGACGCATGGGGGGTCGACGTGGCGGTCTCTACCCCACGGATGCTGGCCTCGTTGATCGAGGAGGCCGTCGCGGTCGGCGACCTGGTGCGGCTGATGGAGTTCCGGAAGGGTCAGGCCAACCTGGTCGAGATCACGCTGCCGGACAACACGCCGTGGGGCGGCAAGCCGGTGCGCAAACTGCAGCTCCCGCGCGACGTCGCGCTGGTGACCATCCTGCGCGGGCCGCGGGTGATCGTGCCGCAGGACGACGAGCCCCTGGAAGGCGGCGACGAGCTGTTGTTCGTCGCGGTCACCGAGGCGGAAGAGGAACTGCGTCAGCATCTGCTGCCGTCGCAGTAAGAGCGACGTCGAGCGCGCGCTGTGCCGTCCGGATCGCCAGGAACGTCACCAGCGCCGCGGCCGCGGCCAACGGCCAGCCCATCCCGATCCGCGCGACCACCAGCCAGCCGGTGTGGTTGGTGTCGTAGAGCACCCGCTGGACGATGAAGCGGGCGGCGAACACCACCACCCAGGTGAACGTGGCGACGTCGAACGCGTAAACCGCGCGGCGCACGCCGCGCCATCCGCGGTCGTGCCCGTGCAGCCAACTCCAGATGTAGCCGACGACGGGCCGGCGGATCACGATCGAGACCGCGAACAGCGCCGCGTAGATCAGCGACGTCCAAATGCCCAGCAGGAAATAGCCTTTCGACTCCCCCATCAGGTAGGCGATCAGCACACAGACGGCGACGCCGATCAAGCCGGACACGGCCGGCTGGACGGATTCACGGCGGACCAGGCGCCACAGCAGGATCAGCGTGGCGACGCCCAGCGCGGCGCCGGATGCGGCGCCAAGGCCCAGCAACCGCGACGTCCCGACGAAAACGAGCACCGGCAGCGACGAATAGACGATGCCGGCGACACCACCCAGTTGTTGCATCATCCGGTCTGCCGGGGTGCGGCCGACGCCGACGCCGTCTAGTTCGCTGTCGACGGTGTCAGCCATGTCGCCAGCGCCAGTGGCACGGTTCACCGCTGAATCTCGTAGTGCGGGTTGTAGATCGCTTTGCTGCCGTTCTCCAGCTTGCCGAGCCGACCCTGGACGCGCAGCGTGCGGCCCGACTCGATGCCGGGAATCCGGCGCTGTCCCAACCAGACCAGTTCGACGGTGTCGGTGCCGTCGAACAGTTCGGCGCGAACCCCGTCGGCGCAGCCTTTGCCGTTGCATTCGACGCTGCGTAGGGTTCCGACGACGGTGACCTCTTGGCCGCGTTCGCAGTCGACGGCCCGCTGCGCGCCGGTCGTCACCGCCTCGTCACACAGTTCCTCGGCGTCACGCTGCTCGGGGTCCTCCGTCAACCGACGAGTCAGCCGGCGCAGATAGCCTTCCGCCGCCATGGCCTCTCCTGAGCGTTTCCATTGCTTCACCCGGACCGGGTACCCGCGATCCTCTCACGACAACGGACACCGTAGACCCGATGGTTCCCCAAACGCCAAGCGACGCCCAGGCAATATCTAGGGGTGACCATCGAGCTGCGCGGGGTGACCGCGGTCGTGCTGCCGGGAACCGGTTCCGACGACGACTACATCGCCCGGGCGTTCGGCGCGCCGCTGCGTGGCGCCGGTGTCCGGCTGCTGGCGCCGTGCCCGCAGCCGTCACGTCTGATCGACGGCTACGTCGACGCCTTGAACGACGCCGCGCGAGACGGACCGATCCTGGTCGGCGGTGTGTCGATCGGCGCCGCGGTGGCCGTCGCGTGGGCGTTACAGCACCCCGATCGCACGGTCGCCGCGCTGGCCGCGCTGCCGGCATGGACGGGCGCACCTGACGGCGCCACCGCCGCGGTCGCGGCGCAGCACTCCGCACGACAACTGCGCGACGACGGTCTGGAGGCGACGACGGCGCAGATGCGCGCGTCCAGCCCGGCGTGGCTGGCCGACGAGTTGGCCCGCTCATGGCTGGGCCAGTGGCCGCACCTGCCCGATGCGATGGAAGCGGCCGCCGGCTACGTCGCCCCGAGGACGGAGGACCTGCAGCGGCTCTCGACGCCGCTGGGTGTTGCGGCGGCGCAGGATGATCCGATTCATCCGATCGACGTCGGGCGGCAGTGGGCGGCCGCCGCGCCGCGTGCGGCGCTGCGGACGGTGACGCTGGACCAGATCGGCGCGGACCCGGCCGAGCTGGGCGCCGCCTGCCTGGCGGCGCTCGCTGAGGCCTAGTTGCCGGTGCCTAGTTGCCGGTGCCGCGCAGCTGCTGCATGGCCGAGCCGGAGGCACCGCGACGCTCGGGCTCGACCGGTTCTTCCTGGCTGGCGCCGTCGGCGTCGGTCGGCTCGACGGGCGGCACGGGAGCGCCCTGGGCGGCCGCGGCCTCGCGCAGCTGCGACGCCATCGGCTCCGGCAGCTGCACCGGCAGTGGTGTGCGCACCGGCAGCGGCGTGTCACCTCGACGAATCACCGTGTCCAACAAGGTGTTTCGCGCTTGCTCGGTCAACGCATCCACGCTCTCGATGGAGCCATTGACCACGCATCGGATCATCCAGCGATAACCGTCGATGCCGATGAAGCGGACCACGCCGGACGCGGTGCCGACCACTTCACGGCCCCAGCGGCCGTCCTCAATGGTCACCGACGCCCCGTCGTTGCGCAACGAGTCGGCCAGCTCGGCGGCGACTTCCCGCCACAGCCCACCGGTCTTGGGCGCGGCGTAGGCCGCGATGGTGAAACGACCATTGGGCGTCACCACCCACACCGCGCTCGGGACGCCGTTCTCGGTCAACTCGACCTGCAGCTGTGCGGCTTCGGGCAGCGGTATCAACACCGAGCCGAGGTCCAGGCGACCCTCCGTCGCGACCGTCGACTCGTCGAAATCCTCGATGTCGAACGGGCCATCCATGTCGTCGTCGGCCGGAGTTTCGGCGGGCGCCTCCGGCTTCCGGTGCGAACCCGCCGATTCCGGCTCGTCGACCGACTGGTCTTTTGCTCTACGTCTGCCAAATGCCATCTAAAGACTCGCATGTCCGCCAGAGGAACCGTGGCCGCCGGCACCACGGGAAGTTTCTGCCACGCCGGCCTCGTCGAACGACGTCACTTCGACCAGGTCGACCAACTCGACACGCTGCACCAACAGCTGCGCGATCCGGTCGCCGCGATTGACCACGATCGGCGCCGCGGGGTCGAGATTGATCAGTGACACCTTGATCTCACCACGGTAACCCGCGTCGATGGTGCCCGGGCTGTTGACGATCGAAAGGCCCACCCGCGCAGCCAAACCGGACCGTGGATGCACCAAACCCACCATCCCGACCGGGATGGCCACCGCGATCCCCGTCCCCACCAGCGCCCGGTGCCCGGGCGCGAGCTCGACGTCTTCGGCGCTGTATAGATCTACGCCGGCATCACCGTGGTGGGCCCGGGCGGGCAGTGGAAGCCCGGGGTCGAGACGAACAACCGCCAGACTCGTCGACACGGGGGCACAGATTACCCTTGACCGGATGTCAGGGACGCCAGTCACGCCGCAAAGCGTGCGGTACAGCGAGCGTTTGTGGGTGCCGTGGTGGTGGTGGCCACTGGGTTTCGGGTTGGCGGCGCTGATCGCCGTCGAAGTCAACATGGGCGTACCGAGCCTGCCGCACTGGATCCCGTTCGTCGCATTGTTCGCCGTGGCCGCCGGGACGTTGCTCTGGCTGGGCCGCATCGAGGTCCGCGTCGCCAGGGGCGACAACGGCGTCGAATTGTGGGCCGGCGAGGCCCATCTGCCGGTCTCCGTCATCGCCCGCTCCGCCGACATTCCGCGCTCGGCCAAGTCCGCGGCGTTGGGGCGCCAATTCGACCCGGCCGCCTACGTCGTGCACCGCGGCTGGGTTGGGCCCATGGTGCTGGTGGTGTTGAACGATGCGGACGACCCGACGCCCTACTGGCTGGTGAGTACCCGCCACCCCGAGCGGGTGTTGTCAGCGTTGCGCAGCTAGTCAGGCCGCGCAGTCCGTACAGATCATCACGCCGCCCTTTTCGCTCGCGAGCCGACTGCGGTGCTGGACCAGGAAGCAGCTCGAGCAGGTGAATTCGTCGGCCTGCTTCGGGATGACACGGACGGACAGCTCCTCGCCGGACAAGTCGGCGCCGGGCAGTTCAAACGACTCGGCGGACTCGGATTCGTCGACGTCGACAACCGCCGACGCCGCCTCGTTTCGTCGTGCCTTGAGCTCCTCTAAAGAGTCCTCTGAAACGTCGTCGGTTTCGGTACGCCGTGGGGCGTCATAGTCGGTAGCCATCGTCTGTCCCCTCGTAACCCTGCAAGCAAAGCTTTGTACCAGCGTCGAACGCATCCGCAAAACGATTCGTGCCCGTATCGCGGGGTGTTCCAGTGTGATTTACGTCACATGCAGGGTTTAGCCGCGCTACCTCCCGCTAAACATCGAGCTTTAGAGTGCGTACGTGGTCGCGCAAATCACTGAAGGCACAGCGTTCGACAAGCACGGTCGGCCTTTCCGGCGTCGCAACGCCCGCCCGGCGATTGCCTTGCTGGTGGTGTTGCTGGTGGCCACCGCGGTGGTGTGGACGGTCGCCCTGACCCGTCCGGCCGAAGTGCACGAGGCAACGGTGTGCAACCCACCGCCGGAGCAGCCCGACCCCGCGCAGCCGCACCTGGGCACGGCGGTGTCGCGCAGCACGATGATCAACGTTGCGCCGGCCAAACTCGCGGACACCAAGATCCGGGTCCTGAATGCCAGCGGCCGGGGCGGTCAGGCCGCCGACGTGTCGGGCGCGCTGCGGGACCTGGGGTTCGCGCAGCCGACGGCGGCCAACGACCCGGTCTACGCGAAAACGCGACTGAACTGTCAGGGCCAGATCCGGTTCGGCGAGGCCGGTCAGGCCGGCGCGGCCGCAGTGTGGCTGGTCGCGCCGTGCGCCGAGCTGTACCGCGACGACCGCACCGACGACTCCGTCGACCTGGCCATCGGTACCGAGTTCGGCGCGCTGGCGCACAGCGACGACATCGCCGCGGTGCTCAGCGGCCTGCGTCCGGGCAACACCGAGCCGGCCGACCCTGCCCTGCTCGCCAAGATCCACGCCGGCAGCTGCTGACCTGTCAGCCCGGAATCGGTGTCAGACCGTCGAATTCGCGCAATGCGGTGAGCAACTGGTCGACGATGCCCGGCGCCGCGGCGACCACCAACGCCGCGTTGTATTCCGGGTCGCCGGGCTCCGGCAACACCACCCGCGCACCGGCCTCTGCGGCGATCAGCGCGCCCGCCGCGGAGTCCCACGCGTGCAGGCCGTGCTCGTAGTAGGCGTCCAGCCGGCCCGCGGCGACCATGCACAAATCCAATGCGGCAGAACCGATTCGGCGCACATCGCGGACCATCGGCAGGATCCTCGACACCAGCTGCGCCTGTACCGTCCGGCGTCGCCCCGAGTAGGCGAACCCGGTGCCGACCAATGCCCGCGACAAATCGTCGGCGCCGCTGCACTGCAGACGGCGGGTTCCCCCCGCATCGGTGACGTGCGCACCCAGCCCGGCCCCAGCCGAGTACAACCGTCCGCCCACGACGTCGGCGACCGCGCCAGCCACCGAGACGCCACCGATCTGTGCGGCCACCGACACCGCGTACGCCGGGATCCCGTAGACGAAGTTCACCGTGCCGTCGATCGGGTCGAGCACCCAGGTGACCGCCCCGGGCGCGAGACTCACCGGGTCGGTCGGGCCACCGATTTCCTCGCCGAGGATCGCGTCGCCGGATCGCAATTGCGCCAATCGATCACGCAGCAGCCGCTCGGTTTCGGTGTCGACGACGGTCACCGGGTCGGTCGGAGTCGTCTTGGCTTGCACCGCGTCGTCGCCGTCGGTGCCCGCATCCGCGCCGAAGACCTCGCCGCGGCGGCGCCGCACGAATGTCGCCGCCTCGGTCGCCAGCGTCTCGGCCACCGCACGCAGCTGCGCCGGCTGGTTCTCAGGTGTGCTCACCGACCCATCGCAGCACAGGTCTGGCCGGCTTCGGCAACGTCGGGGTAACAGGCCAACCAACGCCCCAGCTACGCACTAGGGTTTTCGTCGATGCGCCTACGTCTCGCCGAGGAGATTCGATGACCACTGCCGATCCGCCCCACGCCTCACCGACGAGCGGCGGGACCGTCACGCCGGCGAGACGCGGCTTCGGCATCGACGTCGGCGGCAGCGGCATCAAGGGCGGCATCGTCGACCTCGACACCGGCGAGCTCGTCGGCGACCGCTACAAGCTGCTCACGCCGCAGCCAGCCACTCCGTCGGCGGTGGCCAAAACAATCGCGGCCGTCGTCAACGAATTCGGGTGGACCGGCCCGCTCGGCGTGACCTATCCCGGCGTCGTCACCCACGGCATCGTCCGGACCGCGGCCAACGTCGACAAGAAGTGGATCGGCACCAACGCGCGCGACATCATCAGCGCCGGGCTGGATGGCCAGGAGGTCGTCGTCCTCAACGACGCGGACGCGGCCGGACTGGCCGAGGAACGCTATGGCGCGGGCAAGGGGACCACCGGAGTAGTGGTGCTGCTCACATTCGGCACCGGCATCGGGTCGGCGGTGATTCACAACGGGATATTGCTGCCCAACACCGAGTTCGGACATCTCGAAGTGGGCGGCAAGGAAGCCGAACGCCGTGCTGCCTCCTCGGTGCGCGACAAGCGGGGCTGGAGCTACGAGAAGTGGACCAAACAGGTGACCAAGGTGCTGATCGCGATAGAGAACGCGATGTGCCCCGAGCTGTTCATCGCCGGCGGCGGAATCAGCCGCAAAGCGGACAAATGGATCCCGCTGCTGAAAAACCGCACCCCGGTGGTCGCGGCCGCGCTGCAGAACACCGCCGGAATCGTCGGAGCAGCCATGGCGGCGACGCGCGACGTGACGCACTGATTTGCGCTCACTGGCGGGGGTAATGCCCCGCGGTCGTTACAATGGTCACCGGCGGCCGCCTGACCGATAGCGGCGAATATCTAGCCTGATAATCGACGCCGACATCCGACATAGCTGACGCATTCCGGTTGAGCATGCCTACAGCACCGGAACAGAGTTCTACCGAAGGGGTTTACGTGGCAGCGACCAAAGCACGACCGGCAACCGATGAGCCGGTGAAGCGCACCGCAGCCAAAGCTCCCGCCAAGCGTTCGCCGGCCAAGGCCACCAACGGCTCCGCCAGCAAGGCAGCCAAAGCACCGGCGAAGGCCGCCAAAGCGGCCACCGCCACCAAGACCCGCACCGCCACCAAGAGCGCCGCAACCAAGGCCGCACCCGCGCGCGGCCGCCCGAAGAAGGCGACCACAAAGGGCGCCGACGACGAGGCCACGACTCCTGATCTCGACACCGACGAGCAGGACCTCGACAGCGATGCCGAGCTCGAAAACGTTCCCGTCGACGAGATCGATCTCGCCGACGAAGATCTGAACCTCGAGGACGAAGACCTCGAGGACGACGCGGCCGACGTCACCGACGATGACGCGGCCGAGCCGGCCGACGACGCCGAGGACGTGGCGAAGAAGCCCGCCAAGGCCGCGGACGAAGAGTCTGAAGACGAAGAGATCGTCGAGCCGAGCGAAAAGGACAAGGCCTCAGGCGATTTCGTTTGGGACGAGGACGAGTCCGAGGCACTGCGGCAGGCCCGCAAGGACGCCGAGTTGACGGCCTCGGCGGACTCGGTTCGCGCGTACCTCAAGCAGATCGGCAAGGTGGCGCTGCTCAACGCCGAAGAGGAAGTCGAGCTGGCCAAGCGCATCGAAGCCGGCCTCTACGCAACGCAACTGATGACCGACCTGACCGAGAAGGGCGAGAAGTTGCCCGCCGCTCAGCGTCGCGACATGATGTGGATCTGCCGCGACGGCGACCGCGCGAAAAACCATCTGCTGGAAGCGAACCTGCGACTCGTGGTGTCGCTGGCCAAGCGCTACACCGGCCGTGGCATGGCGTTCCTCGACCTGATCCAGGAGGGCAACCTCGGCCTCATCCGTGCAGTCGAAAAGTTCGACTACACAAAGGGTTACAAGTTCTCCACCTATGCGACATGGTGGATCCGCCAGGCGATCACCCGCGCGATGGCCGACCAGGCCCGCACCATCCGCATCCCGGTGCACATGGTCGAGGTGATCAACAAGCTCGGGCGCATCCAGCGTGAGCTGCTGCAGGACCTGGGCCGCGAGCCCACGCCCGAAGAGCTGGCCAAGGAAATGGACATCACCCCGGAGAAGGTGCTGGAGATCCAGCAGTATGCCCGGGAGCCGATCTCACTGGACCAGACCATCGGCGATGAGGGCGACAGCCAACTCGGTGACTTCATCGAAGACAGCGAAGCGGTGGTGGCCGTCGACGCGGTGTCGTTCACGTTGCTGCAGGACCAGTTGCAGTCGGTGCTGGAGACGCTGTCCGAGCGCGAAGCCGGCGTCGTGCGACTGCGCTTCGGGCTGACCGACGGCCAGCCGCGCACCCTCGACGAAATCGGTCAGGTATACGGCGTGACCCGTGAGCGCATCCGGCAGATCGAGTCCAAGACGATGTCGAAGTTGCGCCACCCCAGCCGGTCGCAGGTGCTCCGCGACTACCTCGACTGAGCCTGCGACTAAGCCTGTCGCGCAGTTAATTCGGATGCACGCCAGCCATCCCCTGTCCTAGGTTGACCGCATGTCAACCAGCCGCATCCTCGTCTCCTCGGGAACCGAATTCGAGGCAACCGTCGGCTACTCGCGCGCGGTGCGGGTCGGACCGTTCGTCGTCGTATCCGGGACGACCGCACCAGGAAGTGACATCGGCGCGCAAACCCGAGAAGTGTTGCGCCGCATAGAAATAGCGCTCGTCGAGGCAGGTGTCACGCTCGCCGACGTGGTCCGCACCCGGATCTACGTCACCGACATCTCGCGATGGCGCGACGTCGCGGCGGTGCACGCCGAGGTGTTCAGCCAGATCCGCCCAGCGGCAACCATGGTCGAGGTAGCCACACTGATCGAGCCCGGCCTGCTGGTGGAGATCGAAGCGGACGCTTATTCGCCCAACGCCGGGAACGTGCCATCGGCGTCTGGCAGGTAGCTGGTGACGTTGATCACAGCGTCAACGGGCAAGGGGCCGTAGAGATGCGGGAACACCATCGACTCCGGATCCGTTGCTACACCTAGTTCCCAACGAATGGGAGCGCCCAGATGAGTCGGATCGATGTGCAGCAGAACAAGGTCCGTACGACCGCAGTAAAGGCGATTAGCGGGCAGGTGCACTTGCTCTGGTGTCGACAGATGGACGAATCCGACGCTCGCGAGCGACTCGGGTCGAACTTCACGGTGAACTTGGGCGGCTGACCAATCGTCGGTAGGACAAAGGTGCACCAGCACCGCCGGTGGCTGACTCATACCGCCATCTTGCTCCAGCCGCCAAACGGCGAGGGGTGAGAAACGACACAGCGGGTAAACCCGTGGTGAAGACGGCTAAACGGGCAGACATCTGGGACAGTGGAGAGGGCAGAACGGAGTAGCCATGAACGCGACGTTGACCAGTCCAGAATTAACCCGGGCTGATCGGTGCGATCGATGCAGCGCCGCTGCACGGGTTCGCGCCAAGCTGCCCTCCGGAGCAGAACTCCTGTTCTGCCAACACCACGCCAACGAGCATGAGGCCAAGCTGATCGAGCTGTCCGCCGTGCTCGAAATCAGCGGCGACCCGATCGACGCTTAAGCACACGACTCGCCACCAGCGGTCTTGGCGGCGGTGGCGTTCGTCAGTAATCCTGAACGGGTCATGACTGACCACCCGGTAAAACCTTCGCGGCATCACCTTTGGCATATCACTAAGCGTGCGCTGTCGAAAAGCTGGGACGACTCAATCTTTTCCGAGGCCGCGCAAGCGGCGTTCTGGTCGGCCTTGTCGCTGCCACCGCTGCTGCTGGGAATGCTGGGCAGTTTGGCCTACGTGGCACCGCTTTTCGGTCCGGACACGATGGCGGTCATCGAGCACTACCTCGTCTCGATGTCGAACAAGATCTTCTCGCAGAGCGTCGTGCACGAGATCATCGAGCCGACCATTCGCGACATCGATCGCGGCGCCCGCGGTGAAGTGGTGTCGTTGGGCTTTCTGATTTCGCTGTGGGCGGGATCGTCGGCGATTTCGGCGTTCGTCGACTCGGTGGTCGAGGCCCACGACCAAACCCCGTTGCGCCATCCCGTACGCCAGCGTCTGTACGCGCTGGCCCTGTATGTGGTGATGCTGCTGTTCGTCATCGTCACCGCGCCGCTGTTGGTGCGCGGGCCCCGCAAGCTGGCCGAACTCATTCCTGACGGCCTGCAGGATGTGCTGGCCTACGGTTACTACCCGGCGTTGCTCGCCGGGCTGATTGCCACGGTGGTCGTGCTCTACCGGGTGGCCCTGCCCGACCCCATCCCCTCGCATCGGCTGGTCGTCGGCGCTGCCCTGGCCAGTGTGGCGTTCGTGATCGCCACCCTGGGGCTGCGCATCTATCTGCGCTACATCACCGGCACCGGTTACACCTACGGCGCGCTGGCCACCCCGATCGCGTTTCTACTGTTCGCGTTCTTCGCGGGTTTTTCCATCATGTTGGGAGCCGAACTCAACGCCGCCATCCAAGAGGAGTGGCCGGCCCCCCGCACGCATGCCCACCGGATGCGGCGGTGGCTGGTCAAACGGGCCAAGGAAGTGGTCGACGACGGCGGCGCCGCAACGGACGACGACGAACCGTCCCCAGCGGGCTCCGACCGAGTCAGCTCTTCTTGAGCGACTCGTAGATCCGCTTGCAGTCCGGGCACACCGGCGAGCCGGGTTTGGCGGACTTGGTCACCGGAAAGACCTCTCCGCACAGCGCCACCACGTGCGTGCCCATCACGGCGCTCTCCGCGATCTTGTCCTTCTTGACGTAGTGGAAGTACTTGGGGGTATCGCTGTCGGTCCCGTCGTCGACGCGTTCGTCGGTGTCGGTGCGCTCGATCGTCTGGGTGTCCATGTCACATATTGTGCCGGAACCGGGGCCGCCGCCGTGAGCAAGTTGTGGAACAGTGGAGTCATGAAGCGCAGCCAAGAGCTGGGTTTCGACGACGATGGTCGACCGATCCTCATCACCGCCGCCGCACCCGCGTACGAGGTTCAGCACCGGCAACGTGTCCGGAAGTATTTGACGATCATGTCGTTTCGGATTCCGGCCCTGTTGTTGGCCGCCGTGGCGTATGGCTTGTGGCACAACGGTCTTATCTCGCTGGCGATCATCGCCGCGTCGATCCCGCTGCCATGGATCGCGGTGCTCATCGCCAACGACCGCCCGCCGCGCAGGGCCGACGAACCGCGCCGTTTCGACGGGCCCGAACGACGGACTCCCCTGTTCCCCACGGCCGAGCGCCCGGCGCTCGAACGCCGCAGCCGTACGGCCCCGCAACCGGACTGGCATCACCAACCCGTTGACGGTTCCGAATAAGCCTGCTGCGCAGCGGGTTCTCAGTACATTCTCAGGGCTGACGGACATTCGCGCACGTCAACCGGTGTGAGAACGCCATCCGGTGGGAACTACTACGCCGGATTGGTCGTTGTACCCGATGACAGTTCACGCTCTGAGGAGGCCGCCATGGCAAATGCCAACACAGTCCGGATCGATGGCGATCTGGACGCTCAAAGCCCAGCCGCGGACTTGGTGCGCGTGTATCTGAACGGGATCGGCAAGACGGCCTTGCTCAACGCT
The DNA here is from genome assembly GCF_001673405.1 of Mycobacterium sp. 1245111.1. Taxonomy (GTDB): domain Bacteria; phylum Actinomycetota; class Actinomycetes; order Mycobacteriales; family Mycobacteriaceae; genus Mycobacterium. The sequence continues at coordinate 122,079 of NZ_LZLV01000034.1, forward strand.
GCCGACGAGGTCGAACTGGCCAAGCGAATCGAGGCCGGCTTGTACGCCAAGCATCTGCTGGAAACCCGCAAGCGGCTCGGCGAAGCCCGCAAGCGCGACCTGGCGGCTGTGGTGCGCGACGGTGAGGCGGCACGGAGCCATCTGCTGGAAGCCAACCTGCGGTTGGTCGTGTCGCTGGCGAAGCGTTACACGGGCCGCGGGATGCCGCTGCTGGACCTGATCCAGGAGGGCAACTTGGGTCTGATCCGCGCGATGGAAAAGTTCGACTACGCAAAGGGATTCAAGTTCTCGACCTATGCCACGTGGTGGATCCGTCAGGCCATCACCCGCGGCATGGCCGACCAGAGCCGCACCATCCGGCTGCCGGTCCACCTGGTCGAGCAGGTGAACAAGCTGGCCCGAATCAAGCGGGAGATGCACCAGAACCTCGGTCGCGAGGCGACCGACGAAGAACTCGCCGAGGAGTCCGGCATTCCCGTCGAGAAGATCAACGATCTGCTCGAGCACAGCCGCGACCCGGTAAGCCTGGACATGCCGGTCGGCTCGGAAGAGGAAGCGCCGCTGGGCGATTTCATCGAAGACGCCGAGGCGATGTCCGCGGAGAACTCGGTGATCGCCGAGTTGCTGCACACCGACATTCGCAGCGTGCTCGCCACGCTCGACGAGCGGGAACATCAGGTGATCCGGTTGCGTTTCGGACTCGACGACGGGCAGCCCCGCACGCTCGATCAGATCGGCAAGCTGTTCGGTCTGTCCCGCGAGCGGGTTCGCCAAATCGAGCGCGAGGTGATGGCCAAGCTCCGCAACGGCGAGCGGGCCGACCGGCTCCGCTCCTACGCGAGCTGACGACTCGAACCACTGTCGACGCGTATGCCCGCCGCACCCGCGGCGGGCATACTGCTGCCGTGGCGATCGCAAGCGCGGCGAAGCCGGGCGCCGCGGCGGGCATACGGCTGCGCGGAGTGTTAGCGAACCATTGACGCAGCTGGGCAAGTAGACTCAGCCGCAATGGAAGGTGCGGAATGAACGACCTGGTTGATACCACCGAGATGTACCTGCGGACCATCTACGACCTCGAGGAAGAGGGCGTCACTCCGTTGCGTGCCCGTATCGCCGAACGACTGGACCAAAGCGGGCCCACGGTCAGCCAGACCGTGTCGCGAATGGAACGCGACGGCCTGTTGCATGTGGCCGGTGACCGCCATCTCGAACTGACCGACAAGGGCCGGGCGTTGGCCGTTTCCGTGATGCGCAAGCACCGGATTGCCGAACGACTTCTGGTCGATGTCATCGGCCTGCCATGGGAAGAAGTCCACGCCGAAGCGTGCCGCTGGGAGCACGTGATGAGCGACGACGTCGAGCGCCGGCTGATGAAGGTGCTCAACAATCCGACCACTTCGCCGTTCGGCAACCCGATTCCCGGGCTCATCGATCTGGGCATCGGCGACGGCTTCGGGGGCGACGACGGCAACCTGGTGCGGTTAACGGAGCTGCCCGCCGGCCCGCCCGTCGCGGTAGTCGTGCGTCAGCTGACTGAGCACGTGCAGGGCGATATCGACCTGATCACCCGCCTCAAAGACGCCGGCGTCGTGCCCAACGCGCGGGTGACCGTCGAGTCCAACCCCTCCGGTGGCGTGACCATCGTGATCCCGGGTCACGAGAACGTCAGCTTGCCGCATGAGATGGCCCACGCCGTCAAGGTCGAAAAGGTCTAACGTCCGGCGGCGATGCAGTGGGACACCTCCCAGCCGCGTAGCGGCGAGGGGGACGCGTAGCGCGATGACGATGAGCCGGGCCATCTACACCGCACGTCGGCGAAACGCCCGCCGCGGAGGTAGCCGCACGCCGAGTCGCTCGGCCAGCCGGTAGCCGGTGACCGCCAGTTCGCGAATGTGCTCGGGTCGCAGGCCCGACTGCAACGCCGTGTCGAGCATGCCGGCCATCCGGTGTGCCGGTTCGCAGCGCAGCGCTGCCTCCAGCGACACTCCGGCCAGCGGACCGTCGCCGCGGGCGTAGGCGCTGAACGCGAGCAGCACCAGCGCCTCGGCCCGCCACGGTGTCGGCAGAGTGCGCGCCAGCAGCGCCCACAGCGACTCCGCGTCTCCCGCACTGTGGCCAACCGCCAAGGCGTACAGCGTGTCCCGCACCTCGACGTCCGCCAACGCACACGCCAGGCCGGCGATCTCGGCGTCGCCGAGCTGTTGTCCGTCGGCGACTCCCGCGGCGGCCGCCATCGCGGCTTCGACGTCGCGACGGGCGCAGGCAGTCGGATCGGCGCGATGCGCCTCGTCGCGCAACGCGGCCCGCTCGGCGATCAGACCGGTGAGCGACGCGGCGCGGGCCCGGTCGACCGCGATCACCGCCTGCAGGTCGGCTCGCCGCGCCCAGAGCCGGCGACCGTCCAGCACCGCCGCGGCCGCCAGCGGTGAGGCGGACGGGTCGTCGACGAAACCGCCTGCGCCACAACCGTCGACGCAGTGCCAACGTCCACCGAGCGCCACGCGGTCGACGACGTGCACGGCCCACAGCTCGATGTCATGCCGGATGAGTTCGTCGGTCAGCTCCGCACACAGGTCGCGGTATTGGTCGTTGCACATCGGACAGCCGGCGCCGTCGGCGTCGACGATCACCGCGATGGCCGCTTCCGGACCGGCGGCCGCGGCGATCTCGGCGAGATGACCGACCTGTTCGGCGACCGTTTCGGAGAGGTCGATGCGCATCACCGCCCCGAGTTCGCCGTCGTCGATCGACAGCAACACCAGCGATTTCTCGGGCACGAAGCCCAACATCGCTGGGAGCGCGGCAATCACCGCGCCGGGCCGATTCAGTTCAAAGTCACGTCGCTGCTTGGTCATGGCGATGACGCTGGCAATCGACACCGTCAGCACGTCCCCGATACAGACGGCGTCACCCGCAGACTGTGGACAAATGCAGCGCTGGGGATAACTCGCGATCGCACGGCGACATCCCCCGTTTCCCGATATCCGCGTATTCATGGGCAAACGTGCCAAGAATCCGTTAAGGCGGCCGCCGCACCCTTGACCCCGACATGTTCGCTGACGAAGGACAACCATGCACTTTTCGATCTCGAAGCTCGCGCTGATCGCGGCCGTGGCGACGACGTTCGCACTAGCCGGATGCTCGACGAGCCACCCGCAGACCGCACCCGCAGGCCCCACGACGTCCGCCGCCGCGAAGGGTGGGGAGTGCGCGGTCAACCCGAAATCCGAGCCCATGCCTGCGGCCGAGAAATTCCGGCCCGTGCCTCCGGTCGGCCGAATCTCGGTCACGATGAGCGGCATCCCGTCCGGAGCCCTCAAGCCCGGCGACCCACCGGCAGAGGTCGACGTCACGCTCTGCAATAACTCACCGGTCGACTACCCAAGTGTGGGTGTCACCACGGTGCTGACGAGATGTAGCTGCGCGATCAATCCGATGGGGCTGCCCCAGGGTCGGATCGAGCGTTTCGACGCGGCGGCCAACGCGTGGGTGCCGCTGGTTCATCCAGTCATCACCACCGGCATGGACTTCCTCGGTGGGTTCACCGATGTACAACCGCTGCCCAAGGGCAAGGCCGTGACGCTCAAATATCGTATGGCACTGGACCATTCGATGACGGCGGGTAAGGGCAGTATGGAGTCGACGGCCGTCGTCCCGGACTCCCTGGTCGAGATCGGCATGGCGCATCTGCCCTTCACCGTGTTGAAGGACTCGCCCAAAGACACGCCTACGGCGCGCCCGGAGGTTCCATCGGATCGGCAGTCCGTGTTGCCGGTCGGGGGTCTGATGAATCCCTGGGCGGTCGCCGCCGACAAGAACGGCAACGTCTATGTGAGCCAGCAGGGCGGAGTGGTGAAGTTGGCGGCCGAATCCAACGAACCGACGGAGTTGCCGGTGCCCGGTGTGAAAGGCATCGCCGATGTCGCGGCGGACGGCGCAGGCAATGTCTACGTCGTCGATTTCGAAGGCAACCGCGTGCTGAAGCTGACCGGCGGGGCGAATGCACCGACGGCGCTACCGTTCACGGGCCTGAACAACCCGCAACATCTTGCGGTGGACGACGACGGCACCGTCTATGTCACTGACAGTGCGGCGCGAATCGTGAAACTGGCGGCGGGCGCGAGCGAGCAAACGGTGCTGCCGCTCAGTGCGGAGATGAGGTACCCCGCCGGTGTGGCCGTAGACGGCGCGCACAACGTCTACATCGCAGACTCGCGCAACCATCGCATCGTGAAGTACACGGCCGGTTCGAGCAACCAGACGACGATCTCGATCAGTGGACTGGACGGGGGCCGCGGGTTCGCCGTGGACTCCGCCGGCGATGTGTTCGTCACCGATGACACGAACCGACGGGTGCTGAAGCGGCCGGCAGGATCGAATGAATCCATCGAGCTTCCATTCGCCGGTCTCAACGGACCCGAAAGTGTGTCGGTGGACGGCGCAGGCAACGTGTACGTGCTCGACGCCAGCGGGTTCGGCCGTGTCGTGAAGTTGGCGGCGGGCTGATGCGACACCTGATCGCAGCACTTTTCGTGCTCGCCGTCGGCGTCACCGGATGCAGTCACGCGTCCGCGCCGGCGCCTGCGCCGCCGCCGCCGGCGGCGCCCACCCAGTCAGTGCTCCCGTTCACGGGTCTGAACGGACCCTACGATGTCGCGGTCGACACCACGGGCAACGTGTTCGTTTCCGACATCCCTTCGGGGAGGAACGGATCCAATCGGGTGATCGAGTTGCCCGCCGGCTCGAATACCCAACGGCTGCTGCCGTTTACGCGCGCCAGGGTGATGACTGATCCCTCCGGTCGGGTGTGGGTCATCAACGGGGGGCATGAGCCGAGTCAACTGGTGAAGCTCGCGCACGATGGCGAGCAGCAGGCCGTGCTACCAGTGCCCGAGCTCGGTCGCGATTACCGCGGTGTGATTCAGGCTATAGACGACGCAGGCGGCCTCTACGGCATGATCGGCGGCGGAGAGGACTCAGGTCGCGGATGCTGTCTGCCCGTTCAGGTGGCCAAGCAAGCAGTGGGATCAAACACCCCCGAGCCGTTGCCGTTCCAGCACATGAGCGTTGCCGCAGGGATGACCGTCGATGCGGCAGGCAACCTGTACGTCGGAGACGCCAGTGGCAGACGGGTCCTGAAGTTGGCGCCAGGCGCGAGCAGGCCGGCGGAGCTCGCTTTCCATGCGCTCCGCAGCGTCATAGACATCGCTGTCGACGCGAAGGGCGCGGTGTATGTGGTTGACGGACAACGGAATCAAATCCTGAAACTCAATCCCGGATCGAACACACCAACCGTGCTGCCGTTCACCGGACTCAACGGCCCCGTCAGCGTGGCTATCGGCGCCAAGGGCGAAGTGTACGTCGTCGACGACGGCAATCGCCGGATCGTCAAACTCGAGGGCGTCTAATGTCCAAACGAATTCTGTTGCAGGCGTTCATGAGTGCTGCGGCCATCGCGGCGATGTCAGCGTGCCACACGTCGACCACTCCGGCGCGTGTGACGACGACAGTCACGGCGGTGGCAACGGGCCCAACGCCCACAAGCACGGCACTCACACGCAAGCCGTGCGACGTGCTCACTGCCGACGTCGCCAAGAAATTCGTGGGCGAAGACGCCCAACGGCAACTGTATTACGAAGCCCGCCCACCGCTGCCTGTAGGCGACACGGCGTGCTACTACACGGGCGCCACACGAGAGATCGACGTCTCGATCTTCCCGAGGCCGACCGACCCCACCGCCCCCGTCAACCATTTCCAAGTGATCCGCCCGGACAACCGAGTTGACGCCGTTAGCTACGAGGCTTACTGGTTCGGGCCTGGCGAAAGCATCGTGGCCGTCAAAGGCGGACTGCTGATCACCGTAAAAGTGGCCAACATCAAGGGCGACTGGACCGACCAGGACCGCGCCGACGACATCGAACTCGCGGACCTGGTCGTCCCGCGCGTCGGCTGACCGAAAGGAAGTGCAATGACCACGATCGCACGGTTGGCCGTCGCGGCAACGGCTGCCCTGTTCTGCGCGATGGCATGGAGCGCCAGTGCAGCTGCACAGCCGGGAGCGTCCGGCTGCCTCGACATCGGTGGGACGGTCGCCGTGGACCAGAGCTGCCGCGTTCATACCGAAACCTCCACGTACACAATCGACATGAGCTATCCGCTCGACTACGTCGACCAGCCGGCACTAAGCGACTTCGTGAAGCACGACAGGGATGTGTTCGTCGATTTCATGGCGCATGCCCGGCCGCGAGATCTCCCCTACAGGCACGAATTAACACCGCACTCGTACTCGACTACCGGTACCCAGAGCGTGGTTTTCGACGTGTACGACGATACGGGCGCCCACCCGGTGACCGGATTCAAGGCGTTCAACTACGACCTGGGCAGAGCCACCCCGATCACGTTCGAGGCACTGTTCAAGCCGGGCGCGTCCTCGGTCGCGACGCTCGATCCGATCGTGCAGCGCTTCATGGACAGGCGCTGGGAGGGCTACGAGGGACCCGCACCGCAGAACACCCTCGGGGCGAAGGTGTATCAAAACTTCGCGATCACCGACGACACGATCATCTTTTACATCGGGCAGGGCATGTGGCTGCCAGAAGTCGCGGGGCCACAGCGGGTGCCGGTACCGCGCTCCGAGCTCATGTCGGTACTGGCTTAGTCGCGACTGTGAATGTTCACATGCACGTAGCCGGATTCGACGCGTCCCCGCAACGATGAGGGCGTAAGAGTCGTGCATGGGTTCGATACTCGAATACGACATGGTCGTCATCGGCTCGGGGCCGGGCGGCCAGAAGGCCGCGATCGCCGCTGCCAAGCTGGGCAAATCGGTCGCGGTCATCGAGCAGCGTCCGATGCTCGGCGGCGTGTGCGTCAACACCGGCACCATCCCGTCGAAGACGCTGCGCGAGGCCGTGCTCTACCTGACCGGTATGAATCAGCGCGAGCTCTACGGCGCCAGCTACCGCGTCAAGGACAAGATCACCCCGGCCGACCTACTGTCGCGAACCCAGCATGTCATCGGCAAGCAGGCCGATGTGGTCCGGAACCAGTTGGTGCGCAACAGGATTGATCTTATTCCCGGCGAGGCCCGGTTCCGTGACGAGCACACCCTGCTCGTCGAAGACCGCACTCGTGGCGAGCGGACCACGGTCAGCGGGGAGCGCCTCGTCATAGCCACCGGTACCAAGCCAGCTCGCCCCGAGGGCGTGGAATTCGACGACCAGCGGGTGCTGGATTCCGACGGAATCCTCGACCTCAAGACCATCCCCACATCGATGGTGGTGGTCGGGGCCGGGGTGATCGGCGTCGAGTACGCGTCGATGTTCGCCGCGCTGGGCACCAAGGTGACCATCGTCGAAAAGCGGCGCGACATGCTGGACTTCTGCGACCCCGAAATCATCGAGGCGCTGCGCTTTCATCTGCGCGACCTCGCCGTCACCTTCCGCTTCGGTGAAGAGGTGACCCGCGTCCAGGTCGGCGCGTCGGGCACCGTCACCAGCCTGGCCAGCGGCAAGAAGATCCCCGCCGAAACGGTCATGTACTCGGCGGGCCGCCAGGGCCAGACCGAGAACCTCGACCTGGGGAACGCCGGCCTGGAAGCCGACGCCCGCGGACGGATCTTCGTCGACGAGGACTTCCGGACCAAGGTCGACCACATCTACGCCGTCGGTGACGTCATCGGCTTTCCCGCGCTTGCGTCGACTTCCATGGACCAGGGTCGGGTCGCGGCCTGCCACGCTTTCGGCGAGCCCGTGCACGGCCTGACTGCGCTGCAGCCGATCGGCATCTACTCGATCCCCGAGATCTCATACGTCGGCGCCACCGAGGTCGAGCTGACCAAGGACTCGATCCCCTACGAGGTCGGTGTGGCCCGCTATCGCGAGCTTGCCCGCGGCCAGATTGCCGGCGACTCGTACGGGATGCTGAAGCTGCTGGTCTCCACCGACGATTTGAAGGTGCTCGGTGTGCACATCTTCGGCAGCAACGCCACCGAGATGGTCCACATCGGCCAGGCGGTGATGGGCTGCGAGGGCACGGTTCAGTACCTGGTCGACGCGGTGTTCAACTACCCGACGTTCTCAGAGGCATACAAGGTCGCGGCGCTGGACGTGATGAACAAGGTGCGCGAGCTAAGTCACTTCGATGTCTAGCAATCGTCGTGGAGCCCCGCGGGCGCGACGTCGCCCGGCCCGTCGCCCTCGGCCCGCGCCATGAGATCGGCGATGTGCTGATCGAACGGCGACGAATACGACAGATTGTCAGCGCATCCGCCGCCCTGTGGGCCGCCGATCACGCCGGTCACGCTCGAGCCGCTGATCCACGGCGCGCCGCTGGTCCCGTCGACCAGGCCCGCACAGGGCAGTGCCGGGTATCCCGTGTCGCTGAGCTTGGTGCCGGCCCGGCAACCGATCGGCATTCCCCCGGCGCCCGCCGGATACGCGACCACGCTCACCTGGCTGCCTCGCGGCGCCGTGCTGCCAAGCGTCAACGCCGAACCGGCGACCGCCTCCACCGAGCCGCCCAACGGCCTGCGGACCCGTGCGATCGCGTAGTCGGCCTGCGGGTCTCTGGTGGCCAGCCATCGCGGATCCAGGTACGCCGCGTCGACCGTCCAGAACGCGTCGGGGTCGGCACTGCGGGCGAAACCGGGAACGAACCGCACTGGACCGCCGCCGATGCTCAGGCAATGCGCGGCCGTCAACACCAGATTGCCGGCCGCCGAATGCAGCACAGAGGCGGTGCAGACGTGCAGGTCGCCGTCAGAGAGAAAAAGTGCCCCCACCCGTGGGTCTGGGTCGACAGGCGCCGCGACGGGGTTGTTCGCGACGGATGCGTGCACGGTGCTGGTGACCGACGCCGATTGCGCTCGGTGTCCACAGCCGGCCAGTACCAGAACCAGCCCCACCCCTGTAGCCAGAAATCGCATCACCACCGATGATGCCCGATGTGGCGGGTAGCCGGTGGCGTGCGGCACTTTCGGCGGCCCGTGAAGCGGGTATGCCTGGAATGTCACCGCTGCTGATCACGTTTTGCAGCACGGGGGCGAGCGGGTCAGCTATCCGCCGCTCGGCGATCTGAGGGACACTAACTGACACGGTGCTGTGTGTGGCGCCGCGGCGAGGAGGCAACAGCGATGGGCGACAACGAGCCCCCCAACACCCCTGACCGGGACAAGCACTACCAGTCCGAACAGAACGGCATGTACGAGCTCGAATTCCCGGCGCCGCAGCTGTCGCTGTCCGACGGGCGTGGCCCCGTCCTGGTGCACGCCCTGGAAGGGTTCTCCGATGCCGGTCACGCGATCAAGCTGGCCGCCAGCCACCTCAAAGACACGTTGGACACCGAACTGGTGGCCTCTTTCGCGATCGACGAGCTGCTCGACTACCGGTCACGGCGACCGCTGATGACGTTCAAGACCGATCACTTCACCCACTACGAAGACCCCGAGCTCAGCCTCTACGCCATGCACGACAGCGTCGGGACGCCGTTTCTGTTGTTGGCCGGTATGGAGCCGGACTTGAAGTGGGAGCGGTTCATCACCGCCGTGCGGTTGTTGGCCGAACGCCTCGGCGTCCGGCAGACCATCGGACTGGGCACCATCCCGATGGCGGTTCCGCACACCCGGCCGATCACATTGACTGCCCACTCCAACAACCGTGAGCTGATCGCGGACTTCACGCCGTGGATCTCGGAGGTGCAAGTTCCGGGTAGCGCATCGAACCTGCTCGAGTACCGAATGGCTCAGCATGGCCACGAGGTGGTCGGCTACACGGTCCACGTCCCGCACTACCTGGCGCAGACGGACTACCCGGCCGCAGCGCAGGCGTTGCTCGAACAGTTGGCCAAGACCGGTGCGCTGCAGTTGCCGTTAAAAGCGCTGACCGAGGCGGCCGAGGACGTCAAAGCGAAGGTCGACGAACAGGTCGAAGCCAGCTCGGATGTCGCTCAAGTGGTAGCTGCGCTGGAGCGCCAGTACGATGCCTTCATTGCTGCGCAGGAGAACCGGTCGCTGCTGACGCGTGACGAGGACCTGCCCAGCGGTGACGAACTCGGCGCGGAGTTCGAGCGTTTCCTGGCACAGCAGGCCGACAAGAAGTTCGACGACGACGATCCGACCTGATCGCCGCCGGCGGGCCACCACAATGCAAAGCAGCGATCAGGAGGAGTGGCCCGTGTCTCCCAACCCGACAGCGACGTTGGCGACGTGAGTCAGCGCAAGCCGAATCTTCGCTCCGTGCGCGAGCTTACGCCCCAGCTCCAATTTCGGACGGTGCACGGGTACCGGCGGGCGTTCCGGGTGGCCGGCTCCGGCCCGGTGATCCTGCTGATCCACGGCATCGGTGACAATTCGACGACCTGGTCGATGGTGCAATCCACACTCGCGCAACGTTTTACCGTCATCGCGGTCGACCTGCTGGGACACGGCGAGTCAGACAAGCCACGCGCCGACTACTCAATTGCGGCTTACGCCAACGGAATGCGCGACCTGATGTCCGTTTTGGACATCGAACGCGCAACGGTGATCGGGCATTCTCTCGGCGGCGGTGTGGCGATGCAATTTGCCTACCAGTTCCCGCAACTCGTCGAGCGTTTGGTGTTGGTCGGCACCGGTGGGGTCACGAAGGACGTGAACGTTCTTTTGCGGGTGGCTTCGTTGCCGATGGGCAGCGAGGCGCTTGCGCTGCTGCGACTGCCGTTGGTGTTGCCGGCCCTGCAGACGTTCGGCCGAGCGGCGGGAATGGTGTTGGGCTCCACCGCGATCGGCCACGACCTACCCGACGTCCTGCGGATCCTGGCGGGCCTTCCGGAACCCATGGCCTCTGCGGCGTTCACCCGGACCCTGCGCGCGGTGGTGGACTGGCGCGGCCAGAGCGTCACCATGCTCGATCGATGTTATTTGACGCAATCCGTTCCGGTGCAGATCATTTGGGGTACCGATGACGTCGTGGTTCCTGTCAGCCACGCCCACATGGCTCACGCCGCGATGCCGGGATCCCGGTTGGAGATATTCGAGCGCTCCGGGCACTTTCCGTTCCACGACGACCCCGATCGGTTCATCGAGGTCGTCGAGCGCTTCATCGACACCACCGCCCCGGCCGACTATGACCAGAACGCCCTTCGCGAACTACTCCGGTCCGGTGGTGGCGCGCAGACCCTCTCCGGACCCGTCGATACCCGGGCCGCGGTGCTGGAGGCCATCGGTGCCGACGAACGCAGCGCCACCTGATCGCATCGCCGCGGTGACGCCGTACAGTCGCCTTCATGAGCGTCGATGTCACGGTGTTGCGAGTATTCACCGATGCGACGGGCAATTTCGGTAATCCACTCGGAGTGGTCGACGCCGCTACGGTCGAGCCGGAGCAACGTCAGCGCATTGCAACCGAATTAGGTTACAGCGAAACAGTTTTCGTTAATATTCCCGCAGCTGGGACCACCTCCGCTGACGCGCGGATCTACACACCGGCCACCGAATTGGCATTCGCCGGGCATCCGACGGTCGGGGCGTCATGGTGGTTGCGATCTCTCGGCACGCCGATTCGCACCCTGCGGGTCCCCGCCGGGCTGGTCCAGGTGAGCTACGACGGCGACATCACCACGGTCAGCGCCCGCTCGGACTGGTCGCCGGAGTTCGCCATCCACGACCTGAACAGCGTCGATGCGCTGGCTGCCGCCGACCCGGCCGACTACTCCGATGATGTCGCGCACTACCTGTGGGCATGGATCGACGAAGCCGCGGGATCACTGAGGTCGCGGATGTTCGCCTCGAATCTCGGTGTGGCAGAAGACGAAGCGACGGGTTCGGCCGCAGTCCGGATCACCGATTACCTCAGCCGCGACCTGCACATCACGCAGGGCAAGGGATCGATCATCGAGACCAGCTGGAGCCCGCAGGGGTGGGTGCGGGTGGGCGGTCGCGTCGTAGACGACGGAATTCGGCAGCTGGCCTAGCTGAGAATCGCGTCGCGCTGTGCCACGCGCAACAGCAACTGGCCCTCGAGTCCCGCGGCGCGATGGACGCCCGCCTCCAATACCTCCGGAGACACGACGAGCGTGGCAAATGCTGCGGCCGAAGGGTATTCGACAAGCACGCAGGTATCCCAGAGCTGCCCCACTTCGCCGATTACGGTGGACGCGATGTCGCCGCCGAACACCACCCGACCGCCGTTGTTCTCGACGATCGCCTTCATCGCAGTGCCGTAGAGGTTGTAGGCCTCGCGGCCGCTCAAGTCGCTGGCCCGCCCGTCGGGGTACTCCGCCTTATCGCGGAACTTGAGCAAATTGAGCATCACCACACGGTCCGCGGAGTCATCCGCGAGCAGCGCCGTGATACGGGATTGCGTCGGGTACAGATGGTTTACGACATCCATTCCGGTGCCTCCTTGGGTAACCTCCGACGCGAGGGCGCGTCAGTCTTTGCGATGCAGCGCTGCCGAAAGGTGGTGCAGCAGTGGCTGTCCGACGGCACCCATCTGCACGGAGTACGTCAGCTCGTCGCCGGCGAGCCGGAAGCGTCGCGCCAGAGACGTGACTTCCTTGGCGGTGGGGGTCATCCCGACATCGCTCGTCGTCATCTCCAGCTCGACCGTCGTGCCGTCGGCGACATATCTGCCGACCTCGATCTCGGTGATGCCGCTCGGATGCGCCAGCACGAGTTCGACTTCGTTGTGTCGGGGTACGCGAAGGTAGCCGGTCTCGGCGTGCATCGGTAGCCCGTCAACCGCGCTCTTGGTCTTTTGCGCGTAGATCAGAAACGGTTTGCCCACATGGGAAAACGTGACTTCCTCGAGGTAGTCGAACGGTTCGATGGTGGGGTACTCGCCGGATCCACGTCCCTGCCAGGTGCCCAGCAGCGGCGCGAGTGCTTGTAGGTTGGGATGCAGGTCGGGCGCCATCGGGCCAGCCTAACTAGACCGCGTGGACGTCCGGCGTGCGGACGTGCTCGGGTCGGAAGCCCCGGCCGACGAGGATCGGCGGGATGAACTGCAGCGGTCCCCGCCCGACGATCTTCGGAACCCGGACCGACGACAGGTCGCCGGCCAAGTTCGGCTCGATGAGGTTGTTTTGAATGAACACCTGACCGGCCTGGATGATCCGTGCCGGAAGCTCACGCCGCCGCTGCACCTTGGCGAGATCGGCGTCGGTCAACCGGTTTTCGCGTAATGGGCGGCACAGGATGTTGGCCGCACCAACCGCATCCGCGACCGCGAGGTTGATGCCGACCCCACCGACCGGCGACATCGCGTGCGCAGCATCGCCGATGCACAGCAACCCTTTGCGCCACCAGGTTTTCAGTCGATCCACCCGCACGTCGAGTTGGCTGGTGTCGTCCCACGAATGCAGATCGTGGACGTGCTGAGCCAAGTTGGGTTGGACGGAGACCAGGCGCTCTTTGAATGCGTCCAGCGACCCGTCCCGCGGGTTTTCGCCTTTGGGCATCAGGTAGGCGATCTGCCAGTAGTCGCTCCGGTAGATCATTGCCATCATCAAGCCCTTGCGGACTACCCCGACGAGCTCCTCAGGATCGCCCGGGCGCCAGTTCAACCGGAACCACAACACGTCCATCGGCGAGTTCGCGCTGCCGATCTGGAGTCCCGCCGCGGCGCGCACCGCGGACTTGCGCCCGTCGGCGCCGATCACGAGGGTGGAACGCACCTCCAGCTCCGGCGTACGCACGCCGGCGACACGATCCCCGTCGAAGATCAGATCGGTGACCTCGGCGTTACGGATCAACGTGAATTCGGAGTAGGCACTTGCCTTTTCGCAGAGGAAGTCGAGGAAATCCCACTGCGGCATCAGCGCGATGTAGGGCTGTTTGAACCCGAGCCGCGACAGTGCGCTGAAGTTTCCGAAAGTCCGCAGCGTTCCATCGGTGTCGAAGGCGAGATGCTTGACCTTGGTGTGCGGGAGACGCAGAAACTCGTCGATCAGCCCCAACTCGTCCATGACCCGCAGCGTGCTCGGATGTACGGTGTCGCCGCGGAAATCACGCAGAAAGTCGCCGTGCTTTTCCAACACCGTGACGCGGATCCCGGCGCGGGCCAACAGAAGAGCGTGCACCATGCCCGCGGGGCCGCCACCGGCAACACATACCTGAGTGTGCACGACTTGCGTCATGGCCTGACCCTACGACAGTGAACCGGACGCGGGCACCTTCCGGTGGGCACGCAGCGCTTTGATCTCGCGCTCGAAATCCTCTGCAGACTCAAAAGATCGGTACACCGACGCGAATCGGAGGTAGGCCACTTCGTCGAGTTCTCGAAGGGGGCCGAGGATCGCGAGGCCGACCTCGTTGCTGGGAACTTCGGGCGAGCCGGCAGCTCGCACGGTGTCTTCGACCTGCTGCGCCAGCAGGCTCAGAGCATCGTCGTCAACCTGTCGGCCTTGACATGCGCGCCGCACCCCACGCATCACCTTCTCCCGGCTGAACGGCTCGGTCACGCCGCTGCGCTTGACGACTGCGAGTACCGCGGTTTCCACTGTGGTGAATCGCCGGCCACACTCCGGACAGGATCGGCGGCGTCGGATCGCCTGTCCCTCATCGGTTTCACGGGAGTCAACGACTCGCGAGTCCGGGTGCCGACAGAACGGACAGTGCATGGCCGCTCCTTCGCCGCGCTGACTTCGGGGTATCCCGAACCACCACGAGCCTACCTGTGCCTCAGGGCACGGGCCTAGCATCATCGGGTGTTGCGGCTGGTAAACGGTTCAGCCCACCGGCGCGATCAGCGTCTGGCCCGCGGTCACCGCAGACGACTCGAGCTGGTTGAGTTCGCGAATGCGGGCGGCGACCTGACCGCTCGGGGCCTCCGGCGCCACCCGGGCCGCCAGATGCTGCAGCGACTCCCCCGGCTCGACCCGGACCACGGCGAGCCGGTCGGGCATCTGCACCGAGGCGTTCTCGGGACCGCTGTGCAGCATCCCGCCGAAGTGGGCCACGAATCCCAGCCACACCGTGATGCCGGCGGCGACGATGGCGAGCGCGACGGTGGTCGCGGGCGTGATCGGGCGCGGCCGATGCAAGGCGTTCGACATCAGCACACCCGTGCCGCGGTAGCGCGGCGGCGCCGTGTTGGGCCTAGATGGCTGAGGGCGTTTCGATCCGCGCTGGCCACCGCGGCCGGCGGGACGTACCTGGACCGGGCGAACCCGGGTCGCCGGTGTCCGAGAGATCGTCTCGATGTGCGTCATGTGCGTTCCTCCAGTCATCTCGTGGTCGATCACTTGTTCGAAGAGTAGTCGATAATGTGTTCGAAAACCGAACATGTGATCGAACTGTTGCACACGCTGATGACGATAAGGCGGGCCACTGACACATTTTCCAGCCCTGGTCAGGCCAAAAACCACGACATGCCTCGAACACATGTTTGATATCCAGGCGTAATGCCGCTACATTCGTCCATATGAGCGATAGCGATACTCCGGACGCCGACTCTGACCGTGGCCCGCGATCGGCGGATTCAGCGCTGACGCCACGCCAACGCACCATCTTGGACGTCATCCGCGCGTCGGTCACCAGCCGCGGATATCCCCCGAGCATTCGGGAGATCGGCGATGCCGTCGGACTGACATCGACGTCCTCCGTCGCCCATCAGCTGCGCACGCTCGAGAAGAAGGGCTACCTGCGCCGCGACCCAAACCGTCCACGCGCCGTCGACGTCCGCTCGGCTGACGACGTGGCGAAGCCGTCGGTGATCACCGACGTCGCCGGTTCGGACGCGTTGCCCGAGCCCACGTTCGTGCCGGTGCTGGGGCGGATTGCCGCCGGTGGCCCGATCCTGGCCGAGGAAGCGGTCGAAGACGTCTTTCCTCTGCCGCGCGAACTCGTCGGCGAAGGCGCGCTGTTCCTGCTCAAGGTGGTCGGCGAGTCGATGGTCGATGCGGCGATCTGCGACGGCGACTGGGTGGTGGTCCGTCAGCAGAACGTCGCCGACAACGGCGACATCGTGGCGGCGATGATCGACGGCGAAGCCACCGTCAAGACCTTCAAACGCACCGGTGGCCAAGTCTGGCTGATGCCCCACAACCCGGCTTTCGATCCCATCCCGGGCAACGATGCGGCCGTGCTCGGCAAGGTCGTCACGGTCATCCGCAAGATCTGACGGCGCCGCGGCCGCAGGCTAGCCGGCGGCCTTGTGAAACCCGTTCGCCTTGGCCATTTCTTCAGTGGCGAACCAGATTTCGGCCGGGGTGTCCTCGTACACGCCGCTGTCGGGCATGTAGTAGAGACCGGAGCTGGCGTTGGCTTTGACGGGGTAGCCGTCCGGCACCTGGTACGGGTCGTCCATCGGAAGATGAATTGCCAACTGTCCGGACGCAATTCGCGGTATTGGCACCGCTGCCGTCACTTGAGAGTCATCGTCGTCGGCGTCCGCCGCCGCGTGCCGACCGGCTCGGGGCTCCTCCGCGACCGGGATCCCGGTCGGGTCCGTGTCGACGTCGTCGGGATCCTCGTCGAGGTGCTCGTCGGTGCCGTGCTCGTCGCCTCCGTGGTCGACGTGGGTGCCGTGGTCGAACGCCGCGGCGCGACTGAACTCTGCGTCGTGGTCGAACTCGGAAAGCTCGGGATGCGAATCGGTTTCGTCATCGCCGAGCAGCTCGTCGACCAAGCTCTGGTGATCCGGCGGCATCCACGCACTGGACGGCTGGCTGGGCAGGCGCACGGTCCGTGGGCGCGGCGGCCGATAGTCCTCTGCCAAGCTTGACGACGCCAGGTCAGAATCGGCCGGCGACGACCATTGCGAAACCGCTTCGGTGGTGGGCGCGTATCCGGAGTCGTCCGACCCGCCGAGGTCACCTGGTTTATCGTCGCGTCTGGCGGCACGACGCCGACCCAACCATCGGGCCAGCAGTGCCACAAGGACGATCAGCAACAGCGCGCCGGCACCGGTCAGCAACCACCACCAGTGCCCGGTAAGCCAACCCGTGGCCGCGTTGGGCGCCGCCGAATGTGCCGGCGACTTCTGTCCCGGCACCTCCAGACCGGACAGCGCCGACGCCAAGTTCGCCGGCTGCGTGGTGAAGGTGTTCTTGGTCTTGTTCCAGGCGATCTGACCGCCGGAGAATTTCTGCGTGACCACGTCCTGGGTGACCGTCTGATCGCCGACCGGCGCGCCCAGTTTGCCGGTTGCGCCGAGGAGCTTGTCCCATGCTGCTTTGATCGCCCCGCGTACCACGTAGGCACCGTGGTCGGGCGTCCAGAAGATCACCGGCTTGTCGTCGGCAGAAAATGCGCTGACCTTGCTGGCCGGTTTCAGGCCACCATCGGCCTCGTTGGCAATCGGGAAGCCGAGGTCGCTTTTGGCCGGCCCCCCGAGCGCCTCGTACTTGGTCAAGATGTCGGTCTCGACGGCATTGGCGCCGGTGGCGGTGCTGAAGAAAATCTTCCCGCCGGCGAAGTTCTGGGCCAGCCCGTTGCTGCCTATCGGATATTGGTCGCCCTCCTTGGCGCCCAGCGCGCCGGCGGCGCCACCGGTCGCTCGCCAGGCCATGTTGATCTCAGCGGTCGGGTCGACGGGCACCTGCAGCCCCACGAGCTGGCCGGCCAGGTTGGGCGGGACCGTGCTGAAAGCCTTGGTCAGCCGGTTCCAGGACACCTTGCCGCCGCTGAACGCCTGGGTCGCGAGCTCACCGTCGTAGGTCTCGTCGCCGATCGGGACTCCCAGCGGGCCGCTGGAACTGCCCAGCTTGTCCCAGGCGGCGTTGATCGCACCGCGCACGACGAACGCGCCGTGATCGGCGGTCCAGTAGATCAGCGGCTTGTCGCCGGCCGAAAAAGTGCTGACGCGGCTATCGGGGCCGGCCAGGCCGCGCACCTCGTTGGCGGTCGGAAAACCCAGGTCGGAAGCCGCCGGGCCACCGAGAGCTTCGTACTTCTCGAGGATCGCTCCCGTCATCGACCTGGGGCCGGTCGCGGGCGTGAAAAACATCTTGCCGTGCACAAAGTCCTGAGCAAACCCTTGACCGGCGACGTAACAATCACCCTGCTTGGCACCCAGGTCCGAGGTATCTCCGCCGGCCTCTTTCCACGCCGCGGTAATCGCGTTGTCGGCATCGCCGATTGGAGACGCCTTCGCCATGGGCGTCTGCAGCGCAACGAATGTGAGTCCCGCCGTCAGCGCCACCAGGCCACGCGCTGAGCGCATGAAGATGCCCGATCGCCGTCGCTGCCTCGTCATCCCGCCCTCCCCGCGGCCGCCCAGTCCGGAATCTGGGCCCAATGTCAACCGCCCTGCGGGTCGCCACAACTCTGCTGAGGGCGACGACGCATCGGAAGCCATACTCCAGACCCTACGGAATGGTCATCTCATCGATGCCGAATTGCCGTCCGCGGAAGCCGGGTTGTGCCGCATTCTGCTCGTTCGGCAAATAGATTACGGTCCGCCGATATCATCGTGCACGCGGCAGCGAGATTGGCCGACGAATCGACGCTGAGAAGGTGTTCGCAGCTAGACGCCGAGGCTGCGGCCGATGATTTCCTTCATGATCTCGGTGGTGCCACCGTAGATGGTTTGCACCCGTGCATCGAGATACGCTCGCGCGACCGGATATTCGCGCATGAAACCGTAGCCGCCGTGCAGCTGCAGGCAGCGGTCGATCAGGTATACCTGCTTCTCGGTGGCGTACCACTTAGCCATCGCGGCCTGCTCGGCGGTGAGTTTCTCCTCGAGGTGCAGCGCGACGAACTCGTCGACCATGATTCGCACGATGGTGGCCTCGGTAGCCAATTCGGCGAGCAGAAATCGGCTGTTCTGGAAACTGCCGATGGGCTTACCAAAAGCCTTGCGCTCCTTGGTGTATTGCAGCGTCTGCTCCAATACCTGCTCCATGGCGGCCGCGGCCATGATCGCGATCGAAATCCGCTCTTGCGGAAGGTTTTGCATCAGGTAGATGAAGCCTTGGCCCTCGTTTCCGAGCAGATTCTCGACCGGCACCTCGACGTCGGTGAAGGACAGCTCGGCGGTGTCCTGCGCGTCCAGGCCGATCTTGTCCAGGTGCCGGCCGCGCTCGAATCCCTTCATGCCGCGCTCGACGGCCAGCAGCGAAAAGCCTTGCGCGCCTTTGTCGGGATCGGTCTGAGCCACCACGATAACCAGGTCGGAGTTAATACCGTTGGTGATGAACGTCTTTGAACCGTTGAGGACGTAGTGATCGCCCTTTTTGACGGCGCGGGTCTTGATCCCCTGCAAATCGCTGCCGGTGCCCGGTTCGGTCATCGCGATCGCGGTGATCATTTCGCCGGTGCAGAACTTCGGTAGCCAGCGCTGCTTCTGCTCCTCGTTGGCCAAGCTCAGCAGGTAGGGCGCCACGATGTCGTTGTGCAGACCAAACCCGATGCCGCTGTAGCGACCGTAGGTGGTTTCCTCGGTGATGATCGTGTTGTAGCGGAAGTCCGAGTTGCCGCCACCCCCGTACTCCTCAGGTATCGACATTCCCAGAAAGCCCTGCTTGCCGGCCTCCAGCCAGACGCCCCGGTCGACGATCTTCTGCTTTTCCCATTCGTCGTGATACGGCGCGACGTGGCGTTCGAGGAATGACCGATACGACTCGCGGAACAGATCGTGCTCGGGCTCGAACAGCGTGCGCTGGTACTTGACGGCGCTACTCATGAGATGACCTCCGGCGACTTGGGAACACTGCCACCCAAGATATACCAACCAGATGGTTGGTTGGCCGGCCGCCGCTTAAAGTCAGCGAGATGGACGAGACGATCCTGGTGCAAGAGCTTGGGCAGCTGCTCGAGTTTTCTTACACCGACATGCTCTGTTATGCCGGGCCGTTTTCGCGGGCCGGCGTGGCGAGCGCACTCAAGGTGCTGCAGCGAGCGTTCGCCGCCCTGTCACCCAATCACCCGCCGCAACGTCGAGCGATCATTGTTCGCGCCGCGTTCGACGAACCCGGGATCCGCGACGGGATCGAGGCCGTCACTCGCGCGGTAACCGATGGCCGGTACACCGTCGATCCAGGCTTGGTTCGACCGGACCGGGGGCGCATATTGCAGGGCTTCGCTTTTCAGGTCACCGTCAAAGGCCGCACCGCGACGCTGCTGATGCGCCCTGGCTTCATCACCGACGAATTTTTCGAGCTGACCGCCAAGCCCGAGCGTGACGCCTCCGATGAGGCGCACCTCGACCAGCTGAACATTCAGCTGGCGCGCCAGCTGTTGGCAGCGTCCGCCGAAGACGTCTACGAATTGGCCTTTTAATCTGACAAATCGGATCACGAATTTCTGAAATGCCGCCTTGTTTTCCGAGTTTTGGAAAGCAGCCCTTTTAGCGGTCTCGAACTCCCAAAAAACGGTTCAACCAGCATCAATACGCTATTGAAAAAAGTCCAAAAGTTTGCCGGCAATTTTCTTTACTCGTGCAAATCTTAAGCGGTAACTTAAATCCACCTGAGAAATCTCAGGAGTCCTTAGGGGAGGACGGTCTATGGCCGGTCGGCACAGCAGCAAGGGGTTCATCAGAGGCTGCGGTGTCGCATTGGTGCTCGCGACGACTCCAGTCGCAATCGCGCCGTCAGCCCGCATCAGTGCAGGGGAAGGGAAATCATGAAAGCTGCAACCAGACGAACGATCATCGCAGCAGGTGCGCTGACCGCGGCTGGACTCTTTGGGTCACTGCCATACCACGGCTCCACGCAGGCGCTCGGCGTGCCGACCCAGCACCACGACGTCGCGCTGGTGGATGCCGGTGCAACGCTCCTGCTCGACGAAGGCGTTTTGGACAACGCTTTCTGGAACGACGTCCTAGGGCCCACCGGAGCCGAAGAGCAACTGTTCAGTGCCCTGTCGACGACATTAGGCACCAGCGAGGCGACCACCCTGCTTGACGCAACCGGCGCCAACCCGATCTTCAGCGGGGTCTTCAATGGCGCGGAGAGCCGTGGCTTCGAGGCGCTGTTCCTGAACGGACTCGTCGGCGAAGATCAGCTGAACCAGGCACTAGGGGTCAGTACGCTCGCCTCGCAGACCGAGCTGCTCAGCGTCTTCAGCAGCGATTTCGTGCCGATCCCTGCCAGCTCCGGCGTAACTCTCGCGGACCTCACAAGCGCCCTGGGCACCTCGGCCTTCGACACGGATCTGACGTCGATCGCCAACGCGGACTACGCCCTCGCGGCAAGCGATTTCGAGGGCTACCTGGCCTCGCTCGCGGGTGACACCAGCGCCCTCGGCGAGATCGGCACGCTACTCACCGACCTGAGCAACAGCTTCAGCGACCTGGGCACCAACCTCACCACCGACTTCAGCGCCGTGATCACCGACATCACCGCGCTGCTCGGCGGAGGTCTGCTCTAACACGCGGGGGAACAGAAGCGCCGGAGCCGGGGGCTCCGGCGCTTTCTGTTTGTGCGGTGAATCTGAGAGCCAACCGACCTGAGAACGCTCAAGCCTGATCGGACCCGTTCACCGAAAACGGCCGCAGACTCGCGGCCAGCGCCACCGGCACCCGCGCCTTGATCCGCGTCCCGTCACCGATGTGCTCGGTCTGCTGCACCCGGCCGTCGGCGTGCACGCGCGACACCAAATCGCCACGGTCGTAAGGGATTACCACGTCGACCGCAGTGTCGGTCGGCGCGGCCAGCTCCGCCATCCGTCTGCGCAGGGCGTCAACACCCTCCCCCGTCGCGGCCGAGACGAACACCGCTCCGGGCAGTGCACGCCGCAGCTTGGCCAGGCCCAAATCGGTTGCCGTGTCGATCTTGTTGACCACGATCAGCTCCGGCGCCGGTCCGCTGTGGTGGTCGGCGAACACCTCCGACACCACCTGGCGTACCGCGCTGATCTGCGCCAGCGGGTTGACATCTGAGCCGTCGACGACGTGCACCAGCAGATCGGCATCGACGACTTCCTCCAGCGTCGAGCGGAAGGCCTCCACCAACTGCGTCGGCAGATGCCGCACGAAACCGACCGTGTCACTGATGACGAATGCCCTGCCGTCGTCGAATTGTCCACGGCGAGTGGTGGGTTCGAGGGTGGCGAACAAAGCATCCTGCACCAGCACCCCGGCGCCGGTCAGCGCGTTCAGCAGACTCGACTTGCCGGCGTTGGTGTAGCCGACGATCGCGATCGACGGCATCTCGCTGTGCACCCGGCGGCTACGCTGGGTGTCGCGAATCTTCTTCATGTCACGAATGTCGCGGCGCAGCTTGGACATTCGCTCGCGGATGCGCCGGCGGTCGGTCTCGATCTTGGTTTCACCGGGACCACGCAGGCCCACACCGCCGCCGCTACCGCCGGCTCGACCACCCGCCTGCCGCGACATCGACTCACCCCAACCACGCAGGCGCGGCAGCATGTACTCCATCTGCGCCAGCGACACCTGAGCCTTACCCTCGCGGCTGGTAGCGTGCTGCGCGAAGATGTCCAAAATCAGGGCCGTGCGATCGATGACCTTGACCTTGACAGCCTTCTCCAGCGCGGTCAGCTGTGCGGGCGACAGTTCACCGTCGCAAATCACAGTGTCGGCGCCCGTCGCCGACACCACGTCGCGCAACTCACCGGCCTTACCCGAGCCGATATAGGTCGACGGGTCCGGCTTGCTACGCCGCTGGACCATCCCCTCGAGCACCTGCGAGCCGGCGGTCTCGGCGAGCGCGGCCAACTCGGCGAGGCTGGCGTCTGCGTCGGCGGCACTGCCCTCGGTCCACACCCCGACCAGCACCACCCGCTCCAGGCGAAGCTGGCGGTACTCGACCTCG
Organism: Mycobacterium sp. 1245111.1; assembly: GCF_001673405.1. Taxonomy (GTDB): domain Bacteria; phylum Actinomycetota; class Actinomycetes; order Mycobacteriales; family Mycobacteriaceae; genus Mycobacterium. The sequence continues at coordinate 144,777 of NZ_LZLV01000034.1, forward strand.
GAGATGTCGGTGAGTTCGGTGGACAGGCCGGCCACACGGCGCAGCGCCGCGCGGTCGTCGAGCGCGAGGTCACCCGTGCTCGGGGTTTCAGGAATATCGGGATATGTCATAGGCAATGTCACATGCTGCCCGTCGAGGCGACCGCACGCATCCGATTTAACGGAGAGCGCGCTGCCACCATTCCTCGCTGAGTTCGCCGTGAGCCACCAACACCGACGGCCCACGCAGGTAGCTGGTGGCCTCGGTGATAGTGACGACGACATCGCCGCCCGGCACCCGAACCGTCAACGTGCCGGTGGTAGCGCCGCCATGCGACAGCGCGGCGACCGCCGCGGCAACGGTTCCCGTTCCGCAGGAACGGGTTTCGCCTACCCCTCGCTCGTGCACCCGCATGCTCAGCGCGCCGTCGACCGGGGCGGTGAGAATCTCCACGTTGACCCCGTCGGGGAATTGGCCGGGGTCGAAACTGACCGGCGCCGCGACGTCCAACTCCGCCAGCGTCTGCGGCGTCAGCGCGGAGTCGACGCACGCCAGGTGCGGGTTGCCCACATCGACCGCAAGCCCGTTGAACGTCCGCCCACCGACCACGGCCTGACCCGGCCCGAGCCGGTTGGCCTTGCCCATGTCGACCCGGACATCGGCGTTGGTGGCGTCGACGTGGTGCATCACGACCGGTCGCGGGCCGGCCAAGGACCCCACGACGAACTCGTCACGGGTTTCCAACCCATCGGCCCGCAGGAAGTGCGCGAACACCCGCACGCCGTTGCCACACATCTGGGCGATCGACCCGTCGGCGTTGCGGTAGTCCATGTACCAGTCGCCGGCGTCGACGCCGTCGGGGATCCGCTCGAACACGCCCGCCGCCAGTGCGGCCCCGGCGGTCGTGACGCGCAATACGCCATCGGCTCCCAGGCCACGGCACCGGTCACACAACGCCGACACCACGCCCGGCGTCAGCGCCAGCGCGGCGTCGAGGTCACGCAGCACGACGAAATCGTTCTGCGTGCCATGGCCTTTGGCGAAGATCACCCGCTCAGGATACGTGCCGAGGAGTCGTCCCCTCCGAACTCGCCCAGAGGGGTCGCACCGCGGCTGGTTGATTAGCCGTGGAAGTTCTCGATCCACCGCCGGCCCAGTGACCAGCGTGAACGCCACCCGGCATTGGCAAAAATACCGAAAAGTTCCGCGTAGCTGTTTTGTATTGAACATACGTCGAGTAACTTTGGCGAAGCTGCACTCGCCTGTTTACGCATCGATCGCGAGTAGATAGGGGGCGGATGGCAGGTCGACACGCGAAGCGGAGAACTCGCGCGCGCAACCGTAAGGTCCGCCGCTGTGCGGCCGCCGGCCTGTCCACGACCGCCGGTGCGCTTGTCGCCGCCGCCGTGAGCCCGTTCGCAACTGCGCCGCTGGCCAAGGCCGACTTTGAAGATCTGATCATCAACCTCTTCGACCCCGGGGCGTTCGCGACGGCCTTCGACCCCAGCGCGGTCGCAGCAGCCCTCGACCCCGCCTCGATCACGGCAGCTCTTGATGTCGGCTCCCTCGCGGCGGCCCCAGATCCCTCCGCCGCCCTCGACTTCGGGACCCTCGCGGCGGCCACCGACCCGGCCCCGGTCGCGGCGGCCGCCGAGCCCGCGGGCACGTTCGATCTCGCCGGTCTGCTGGCCGGTCTTGGCTTTACCAGCGACGGGACACCCGATACTCCCGAACTAGCTGCGGCCTTCCAACAGGGCTTCTATCAGCCGGTGCACTATTTCCTCGAATATTGGATCAACAGTTCGGTCGGCCAGTTCGTCGACGCGCAAGCCAATGCGCTTTACGCGTACTTCATCAGTAGCCCAGAGGGTCAACAGATAGTGACCCAATTCTTTCAGCAGTACGGCCTGGACATCACGCCCACCGCTTTTTGTGGCCTGATTTGCGACGGTGCCCCCGGAACGGAGGCCGACCCAACCGGCGGCGACGGCGGGCTGCTCGCCGGCGACGGCGGCGCCGGCTGGACAAGCACCGTGGCGGGTGTGGCCGGTGGTAACGGCGGGGATGCCGGGGTGGGCATCGGTAACGGCGGCGAGGGTGGTGCCGGCGGGCTGGGCGCCGACGGTGGCAACGGCGGCGACGGCGGCGGCATTCTGGGCAACGGCGGCCTCGGCGGCACCGGCGGTGCGGGCGGCCTCGGTGTGGCCGCCGGTAACGGCGGCAACGGCGGGAGCACCGGCGAAAACATCACGAACATAGGCGCTTTCGGTAACGGCGCCAACGGCGGCGCTGGCGGTGTCGGCTACACGGGCTCCGTCGGCGGCAACGGCGGGGCTGGAGGCGATGGTTCCTCGTTGATCGGGTACGGCGGCACCGGCGGCAACGGCGGCAACGGCGGCACAGGTGCGGCCGGCGCCCTCGGCGCGAACGGCACGCTGGCCCACCCGACCGGCTACAACGGCGGCAACGGCGGCGCAGGCGGCAACGGAGGTTTGGGCGGGGTCGGCGGCCACAGCGGCATTGGCCAAGCCGCCAGCGGCGCCCAGGGCAACGGCGGAGCCGGTGGTCAGGGCGGAGCCGGTGGCGTCGGGTACAGCGGCGCCAACGCCACCGTCGCGGGCTCCAGCGGGCAGACCGGCTACGCGGGCGGCAACGGCGGCAACGGCGGTGCGGGCGGTTCCGGCGCCGTCGCCGGTCAGCAGGGCGCCGGCGGCCAAGGCGGCGCCGGCGGCAACGGCGGTAACGGCGCGGTCGGCACCACCGGCGCCACCGGCACCCTTTCCCACCCGACCGGTTACACCGGCGGCAACGGCGGAAACGGAGGCGCTGGTGGAGCCGGCGGACAGGGCGGCACCGGCATCGGCGGCCAAGCCGCCAACGGCAGCCAAGGTAACGGCGGCAACGGCGGTGCGGGCGGTAAAGGCGGCACCGGCTACACCGGCACCACCGGTGCCACGCCCGGCGCGACCGGTGGCAACGGTGCCAACGGCGGCGCCGGCGGCAACGGCGGCACCGGCGGTTCGGGCACCGTCGCGGGCAATGGCGGAGCCGGCGGCCAAGGCGGCACGGGCGGCACCGGTGGCACCGGCGCGGCCGGCTCGACCGGTGTGTCGAACGTCAGCAATGGCGTGGGCGGCAACGGCGGTGGTGGCGGCAACGGCGGCGCCGGCGGCACCGGCGGCAACGGAGGTGGTGGAGGAACCGGCGCGAACAGCACGACTGGCGCCACCGGCATCGGCGGCAACGGCGGCACCGGCGGCCAGGCCGGTACGCCCGGCAATGGCGGCAACGGCGCGGCCGGTGCGATCGGTGTCGCAGGTTCTGGCGGCAACCTCGGGGCCGGTGGCAACGGCGGCAACGGCGGCAACGTCGGCACGCCGGGCTCGGGCGGCAGCGGCGGCACCGGATCTACGCCGGGCGGTGCCGGCAGCACCGGCAGCACACCGACAGGCCCGGTCGGCAATGGCGGGAACGGCGGCAACGGTTACAGCCCAACAACATTGGGCGCCAACGGCGGCAACGGCGGCGCCGGCGGCAACGGCGGCACCATGGGCAACGGCGGCAACGGCGGGAACGGCGGCAACGGGGCCACCGGCACCACCGGCGTCAATCCGTCGGCCGGCCAGGCGGCCAACGGCGGGACCGGCGCCAACCAATCCTGCACCCTTGTCGTCTGCACTCCGCCCGGCACCGGGGGTAACGGCACTAGCGGCACTGTCGTCGGACAGGCTGGGGGCAATGGCGGCACCGGCGGAAGTGGCGGCGGTGCACTAAGCCTCGCCGGGGCCCAGGGCGGGGCCGGCGGGAACGGCGGCAACGGTGACGTCGCCGCCGGTGGGACGGGCGGTAACGGGGGCAATGCCTCGGCCGTGGCGGGGGTTGGCACCGCAAGCGCCGGCAACGGCGGCAACGGCGGTAGCGCAACCGGCGTCGGCGCTACCGGAGGCACGGGCGGCAACGGCGGTGCCGGCGGCGCTGGCGGGGCCGGCGGATCGATCTCGGGCAACGGCGGCAACGGCGGTACCGGCGGCACCGGCGGCACCGGCGGCACCGGTGCGGTGGGCCCGGCCGGCGGGGCCGGCGGCAAGGGGGGCAACGCAACTATTCCGCTGAACGTCGGGACGGTAACGGGCGGCAACGGCGGGGCCGGCGGCGCCGGGCTGAACGGCGGAATCGGCGGAACGGGTGGCGACGGCGGGGCCGGCGGCGCACCCGGCATCGCCACCAACGGCACGAACGGCGCCATCGGCAGTGGCGGCACAGCGGGGGCCGGCGGTACCGGCGGGGCCGGCGGATCGGGGGGCGCCGGCGGCACGGGCGGCACGGGAACCAACGGACTCGGAACCGTCGTGCAGCACGGCACCAATGGGACGGCGGGCGCGAACGGCACCCAAGGCGCGACCGGCAACTCCGGCCATGCCGGCGCGCCCGGCTAGGACACGTGCCGCCACGCCGTCACCGCGGCATCGGCGTTGCCCTCGGCGGTGGCGTCCAGCCAGTTGATCCGGTGGTCGCGGCGGAACCAGGACCGCTGTCGGCGGACGTAGCGGCGGGTGCCGATGAACGTCGGCTCCCGGGCCGCATCGCCGTTACCGCCGGCATCGAGGTCGTCGAGGACCTGCGCGTAACCCAGAGCTCGTGACGCGGTGACGCCGTCGCGCAGCCCGCGGTCGCGCAGACCGACCACCTCCGCGACCAGGCCGTCGGTGAACATCGTGTCGGTGCGTTGAGCCAGCCGCTCGTCGAGAAGCTTTGTTTCGCAATCCAATCCAATGATCGCGGTGTCCCAACGCGGCGTTCCGATGACGGGCGCCGACGCGGCGAACGGCTGACCGGTGAGTTCCACCACCTCGAGAGCGCGCACGATGCGCCGGCCGTCGGTCGACAGGATCGACGCCGCCGCGGCCGGATCGCGATCGGCGAGCTCGGCGTGCAAAGCGCCGACGCCGATCTCGGCCAGCCGCTGCTCCCATTTCGCGCGCACCGCAGGTTCGGTCGCCGGGAATGACCACTCGTCGAGCAGCGACTGGATGTACAGCATCGAGCCGCCGACCACCACCGGAACATTGCCGCGGGCGGCGATCGCCTCGATGTCGGCGGCGGCGTCGCGCTGGTAGCGCGCGACGGTCGCGGTGGCGGTGACATCCAGGACGTCGAGCTGGTGGTGCGGGATGCCGCGGCGCTGCGCGACGGGCAGTTTCGCGGTGCCGATGTCCATGCCACGGTAGAACTGCATCGCGTCGGCGTTGACGATCTCCCCGCCGAGCCGCTCGGCAACATCAAGGGCCAGTTGCGATTTGCCGGTTCCAGTCGGCCCGACGATGGCCAGCGGCCTCACGGCTGCCAGACGCCGGCGAAGTATCCGACGCCGTAGGGCGCCGCACGGTAGAGCTCCTTGGCCGACCGCGGCACCGGCTCGGCCAGCCCGGCCAGCACTTCGAACGCGACCCGTCCCCCGACGTGGGCGGGCAGCCGCGTCAGCGCGGCGACGTCGCCGCAGGCCAGCGCGTCATCCAAGGCACTCTGCACCTCGGCGTCGTCGGGCCGGTATCCGCCAGGCGCCGCCGGGGTGAGCGTGTTCACCCCGTCGGCGACCACTAGCACCCCGATCGGCTCCGTCGACCGATCGATCTCACCGCGCAGCCGCCGGCCGAGCTCGACCGCGCCCGCGGTGTCGTGGCTGTCGGCGTAAACCCGAACCTGCGCCTCGGCATCGGGCTGAGCCAAATCCCTGATCCAACCGCCGATCAGCGCACACAACGGCATCGGCACCGGCGGACCGCTGGCCTGCGGCGACAGCCGCACCACAACGTCGGCGCCGTAACCCGCGAACGTCCCGACCGCCTCGAGGCCGATCACGTCGTCCGCGGCGCCCACGCCGACGACGATCCACCGCCGCGGCAACGCCGCCGCGGCGGCGATCATGGCCGACCGCAACTCCTCGACCTCGGCGGCGGCCGCGCCGGCCAGCTCGGGAACCAGCACCGGCGCGGACGGGATGATCGAGATGGCGCTCAGCACGCCATCAAACTAGCGGGTCAACCCGATAGCGGCGAATGTGTCGGTGTGCGCTTCGACCGTCTTGGCCTCGCCGCGGGCGAGCGCCGCGGTGGCAATCACCATCACGGTGACCGCGACCGCGAGGACGAACACCGTCTCGTCGCCAGGATGCACGGTCTCCCCCAGCACGAACACTCCCAGCAGTGCACCCACCGTTGGCTTGGCCACCGTCATCGTCGGCATCGATACGTTCAACGGTCCGCCGCGATACGCCGACTGCTGGAACACCATCCCGGCAACCGCGGCCCCGATGCAGGCGTAGAGCTCAGGGGCGCACAACACCGCGACGATGCCGCCCTTGGCCGCCTCGACCGCGCCCTTGACCAGCACCGCGAACAACGCCAACGACGCACCGGAGATCGCGGCCAGTAACACCGCGGCGATCGCCCCGTCGGGCCAGAGCCGCGCGCCGAGCAGACACAGCGCAACAAGCGGGCCGGCGATGGCGAGAACCACCAGCCACGTGTGCAGCGGCGCCCGCGAATACCCGGCCACCGGGTTACCCACGGTGACAACGACGGCCAGCGCGGTGGCCAGTATCGCCGCCCACGTCCAATCCCACCGGCTCACGGGGGATCCGGTCATGCGGGCGTAGAGCGGCAGCGCGAACAGCAACGCCGTCACCTGCAACCCCGTCACCAGGATCACCGAACCGAGGCTCAGTGCCGCGGCCTGCAAGCCGTAATTCGCGATCGCCGCGACGGCGCCGAGCCGCCAGTCCCGGTTGCGCCACGACATGAAGAACAGCGCGAGGTAGCCGACTCGCCCCTCGGTGACTTCGTGGGCGGACCGTTGCCGCGCCACGTTGCCGAGCGCCGATGCGTACGCGGCCGCCAGCGCGAGCAGTCCCGCGAGCTCTGCCTTCGGCACGCCCTAACCTCCTCGCACTCTTCGTTCCACGCCACGGTACTGACGTCCGCTGTGAAAGGCTCGTCGGCGCGCGTCGCAGCTACCGATTCGACGGCGCTTTCGCAGGCACGACGACGTCCTGCCCGGGTCCTGCCGCCATTGTGGCCGCTTCACCGCGAGCCAGCGCGATGGTCGACATGAGCACCAGCGCCGCGGCGGCAACCAGCGTCAATACCCTTGGGCCACTGGCATTCAACGTCTCGCTGAGCACCAGCACACCAAGCACGGAGGCGACCACCGGCTTGGCGACCGTCACGGTCGGCAGCGACGCGGTCAGCGCGCCGGCCCGAAATGCCGACTGCTGAAAGATCATTCCCACCAGCGCGGCCGGCAGCAGGCAATAGGACTCCGGTGCGCGCAGAAATGCCCCGAACCCACCGGACGCCGCACCGACCGCACCTTTGGTCAGCACCGCGAACAGCGCCAGCGACGACCCGGCCACCACCGCCAGTAACACCGGCGCAACCGTCGTCCTGGCCCAGATCCGCGCGCCCAAAACGCACAACACCAGGAGCGGACCCATCACCGTGGCCACCGCCGCCCAACTGCCGACCGAACCGCGCGCAGACCCGTCGGCCGGGTCGCCGACTGTCACCAGCACCGCCAGCGAGCCGGCCAGCAGCGCCGCCCAGGTCCACTCCCAGCGCGTCACCCGGTGGTAGGCCAGGCGCGCGTAGATCGGCAAGGCGAACAGCAGCGAGGTCACCTGCAATGCCGTCACCAACAGCACCGATCCCAAGGCGAGCGCAGCGGCCTGCAGGCTGTAGTTGGCGACGGCGCCCATGCCGCCCAGCCACCACCGCAGGTCTCGTACCGACAGCCAGAACAACTCGAGGTGGCCGACCTCTTTATCGGTGACCTCCTGCGCCGAACGCTGGCGGATCACGTCGCCGATCGCGGATGCCAGAGCGGCGCACAACGCGATCAGCGCCGCCACGTCCACTTTTGACATCGTTCACCACCCATTCATCCCCAGTTCCCGTGAACCAGCCTAAGGGGGTCCGCGACTCGTCCGCGCTCACACCGTCGTCGCGCACCAAATTTCAGCTAACCAACAGGCACTGAGCGGCCAACTCGGGACGCTTCGCACGACAAGCTGCTTCAATACTGATGGGGCACTCCAGTGCGTGCCCCGTGTCGACGGCGCCGCTATGCGCGGCAGGTGTGCGGTCAAAAACCGCACGGAGGGTAGGTAACGGCAGCTATGACGCCTGACGAGCAACCCACTGAATCCCGGCCCATCCCACGGCCGGGACCCCGGCCAGGTCCCAAGCCGACTCCACGTCCCCCCGCACACCCGGTTCTGTCGGTGCCGACCAGCGATCCGCACAAATTCGGCCGTGTCGACGACGACGGAACGGTGTGGCTGATCACGGCGGCCGGCGAGCGTGTCGTCGGTTCCTGGCAGGCCGGCGACACCGAAGCCGCGTTCGCCCACTTCGGGCGGCGATTCGACGACCTGAGCACCGAGATCACGCTGCTCGAAGAGCGCCTGACCGCCGGCACCGGCGATGCGCGCAAGATCAAGGCCACGGCAGCGGCGCTGGCCGAGACATTGCCCAGCGCCAACGTCCTGGGCGACATCGACGCGCTCGCCATCCGGCTCACCGCGATAGCCGACCACGCCAGCGAGGCCGCCGCGGCCGACCGCACCCGCCGCGACGAGCATCGCGCGGCCCAGACCGCGCGCAAGGATGCCCTGGCCGCCGAGGCCGAAGAGTTGGCCAACACCTCGACGCAATGGAAGGTCGCGGGCGACCGGCTGCGCGCGATTCTCGACGAATGGAAGACGATCACCGGGCTGGACCGCAAGACCGATGACGCGTTGTGGAAGCGCTATTCGGCGGCGCGGGAGACGTTCAACAGGCGGCGCGGCTCGCATTTCGCCGAGTTGGACCGTGACCGGGCCGGGGCCCGCGAGGCCAAGGAGAAGCTCTGCGTCAAGGCCGAAGCGCTTGTCGACTCGACGGATTGGGGCGCCACCAGCGCCGAATTCCGCAAGCTACTCGTCGAGTGGAAGGCCGCCGGGCGCGCCGCCCGCGACGTCGACGACGCGCTGTGGGCCCGATTCAAGGGAGCGCAGGACACCTTCTTCAAGGCCCGCAACGCCGCGACCGCCGAGCGCGACGCCGAATTCAATGCGAACGCGACCGCGAAAGAGGCGCTGCTGTTAGAGGCGGAGAAGATCGACACCAGCAACCCCAAGGCGGCCTCGGCCGCGCTGCGGGCCATCGGCGACAAGTGGGACGCGATCGGCAAGGTGCCACGGGAGAAATCGGCGGATCTCGAGCGGCGCCTGCGGGCGGTCGAGAAGAAGGTGCGCGACGCCGCCGAGCCGTCCGGACCGGACCCGGAGGCGCAGGCCCGCGCCGACCAGTTCCGCGAGCGCGCCGAGCAGTACGAACGTCAAGCGCAAAAGGCCGAATCGGCAGGCCGCAGTAAGGAAGCCGCGGAAGCCAAGGCCAACGCCGACCAATGGCGGCAGTGGGCCGACGCGGCGGCCGACGCGCTGACTCGCCGGCGCTAGCTCGAGTCGGTCTTGCCGTTGGGTGTGGGCGGCTGCGGGTCGTCGAGGGTTTCCAGCAAGGTCCGGGCCTGGCTCTGCGCCGCGGATTGACGGCGCTGTTGCTCGGCGGCGAGCTGCACGATCGTGCGCGACCACACCACTCGCGCCCAGTGGAACGTCAGCAACAGGATCGCAATCCAGGCCACGATCAGCCCGATGCCGGGACCTGGATGCCCGGATGCCACTGTCTGCCGCGACCAGATCGCCAGCAGTCCAGCGGCGCTGGCCACCGCCGAACCCGCCAGCGCCACCCAGGCCAGCGACCAGCGCCGGGTCAGCAACGCAAGCATCGAGAATCCGACCCCGAAAACCAAGGCGAGCCAACTGAATACGCGCGACGGCAGCGCTATCGCCGCCTTACCCGCGCCATGCGTGGAGAACAGCACGTCCCAGCCGCGCACATCACCGGTGTGCGGTAGGACGAACGACCCGATGAGCACGAACACCAGGATCGCGACCACCAAAGCCCTTGTGCCCGGCTCGATTTCGCGGGCGATACGACGCTCGGCTGCCTCGATGTCGTCGCGGAACGCGTCGAACTCTCCCCCGCTCATCGCGCGCACCCGAGCGGTTCGGGCGCGGCGACGGGCTGTCCGATCGCGGGCATGCCCAGGCCGACACCGCTGGGACGCCGGCCGGCGGCGTGGGCATCACCCGCGCGAGTACGTCGGTAGTTCAGGACGTCGCCGTCGGCGATGAGGTGATGCGGCGCGGCGCGGGTGATCGTCGTGGTGACGACGTCACCCGGGCGCACCGGCTGCTGGCCGGGCGTGAAATGCACCAGCCGCCCGTCGCGCGCGCGCCCGCTCATCCGCGCGGTGCTGCTGTCCTTGCGGCCTTCTCCGGTAGCCACCAGTAATTCGACGGTCCGGCCGATCTGGTTACGGTTTTCTTCCAGCGCGATCTGGTCCTGCAGCGCGATCAGCCGGTCATAGCGTTCCTGCACAACGGCTTTCGGCACCTGATTGTCGAGCTCGGCCGCGGGGGTACCCGGACGCTTCGAGTACTGGAAGGTGAAGGCGTTGGCGAAGCGGGCCTGCCGGACCACATCGAGCGTCGCGGCGAAGTCCTCTTCGGTTTCGCCGGGGAAACCGACGATCAGGTCGGTGGTGATCGCGGCGTGCGGCATGGCCGCGCGTACCCGGTCGATGATGCCGAGGTAACGCTCGGCGCGGTAAGACCGCCGCATCGCGCGCAGCATCCGGTCCGACCCCGACTGCAGCGGCATGTGCAGCGCCGGGCAGACGTTCGGCGTCCGGGCCATCGCTTCGATGACGTCGTCGGTGAACTCGGCCGGATGCGGCGAGGTGAACCGCACCCGCTCCAGGCCGTCGACGCGGCCGCATTCGGTCAGCAGTTCGGCGAAGGCGCCGCGGTTGCGCGATAGTTGCGGGTCGGCGAACGACACCCCGTAGGCGTTGACGTTCTGGCCCAGCAGCGTGATTTCCAGCACGCCATCGGCGACCAGCGAGCGCACCTCGGCCAGGATGTCGTCGGGGCTGCGGTCCACTTCTTTGCCGCGCAGCGACGGGACGATGCAGAACGTGCAGCTGTTGTTGCAGCCCACCGAGATCGAAACCCAAGCGGCATAAGCGGATTCGCGGGCGGCCGGTAGCGCCGACGGAAACTCCTGCAGCGCCTCGGCGATTTCAACCTGGGCGATCTGGTTGTGCCGGGCCCGCTCCAGCAGCGTCGGCAGCGACCCGATGTTGTGGGTCCCGAAGACGACATCGACCCACGGCGCCTTGCCCAATACGGCGTCGCGGTCCTTCTGAGCCAGGCATCCGCCGACGGCGATCTGGAAGTCGGGGTTGCTCCGCTTGCGCGGGGCCAGGTGGCTGATGTTTCCGTAGAGCTTGTTGTCGGCGTTCTCGCGCACCGCGCAGGTGTTGAACACCACCACGTCGGCATCGTCACCGTCGTCCGCTCGCCGGTAGCCGGCCGCCTCGAGCAGACCCGCCAGGCGCTCGGAATCATGGACGTTCATCTGACAGCCGTAGGTGCGGACCTCATAAGTGCGCTGCGACGGCAGCGGCGCCGCCGCGGGCGTCACGTCTGGTTCCACCGTCGAAGTCACTGGGCCATGGTACGGCGCGGCAGCAGCCCGGCGTTCGGGCGACCTAGACGCGCCGGCGCTCCCGCTCGCCGGCCAACTCGACGCTGACCACATCGAAGGCCATGCCCTGGCCGAACCCGCGACGCGCCAGCATTGCCACCAGCCGGCGGGTCACCCGGGCATCGGCGGCCTCATCGCTGAGGTTCTCGCGCCGCAGCTTCCTGCGAACCAGCTCTTCGGCTCGGCCACGCTCGGCGGCGGGATTGATGCCGCCGAGCACCGAGGCGATCACGTCTTTGTCGACGCCCTTGCTGTGCAGCTCAGCTGCCAATGCGCGCTTGCCTTTTCCCGCGTTGGCCAGCCGTGAGTGCACCCATTGCTCGGCGAATTCGGTGTCGTCGAGCAATCCGACGTCGGTGAGCCGATCGAGTACCCGGGTGCTGACATCGTCGGGGTACCCGCGCTTGGTCAGCTGGCCGGCCAGCTCGGCGCGGGTATGGGCCCTCGCGGTGAGCAGGCGCAGGCACAACGCCCGCGCCTGCTCTTCGCGAGACGGCTCAGAAGTCGACGGGAGCGGGCAGGGGCTCGACATTGGCGGGCTCGTCGGTCAGCACGGCACCGATGCCGAGCTTTTCCTTGATCTTCTTCTCGATCTCGTTGGCCACGTCAGCGTTCTCCAGCAGGAAGTTGCGGGCGTTTTCCTTACCCTGCCCCAGCTGCTCGCCCTCGTAGGTGAACCACGACCCGGACTTACGGACGAAGCCCTGGTCCACACCCATGTCGATCAGCGAGCCTTCGCGGCTGATGCCACGGCCGTAGAGGATGTCGAACTCAGCCTGCTTGAACGGCGGCGACACCTTGTTCTTGACGACCTTGACCCGGGTGCGGTTGCCGACCGCGTCGGTGCCGTCCTTCAGCGTCTCGATCCGTCGCACGTCTAGACGCACCGACGAGTAGAACTTCAAAGCCTTTCCACCCGTGGTGGTCTCGGGCGAGCCGAACATCACGCCGATCTTCTCCCGAAGCTGGTTGATGAAGATCGCCGTCGTGCCCGAATTGCTGAGTGCGCCAGTGATTTTTCGCAGCGCCTGGCTCATCAGCCGGGCCTGCAGGCCGACATGGCTGTCGCCCATCTCACCCTCGATCTCCGCGCGCGGCACCAGTGCGGCCACCGAGTCGACGACCAGGATGTCCAGCGCGCCCGAGCGGATCAGCATGTCCGCGATCTCGAGGGCCTGCTCCCCGGTGTCCGGCTGGCTGACCAGCAGCGAATCAGTGTCCACACCCAGCTTGTGGGCGTAGTCGGGATCCAGCGCGTGCTCGGCGTCGATGAACGCCGCGATGCCGCCCGCGGCTTGGGCGTTGGCCACCGCGTGCAGTGCGACGGTGGTCTTACCGGAGGACTCCGGACCGTAGATCTCGACGATGCGGCCGCGGGGCAGGCCGCCGATGCCCAAAGCCACATCCAGCGCGATCGATCCGGTGGGGATGACCGAGATCGGTTGACGCACTTCGTCTCCGAGGCGCATCACCGACCCTTTGCCGTGACTCTTCTCGATCTGGGCCATCGCCAGTTCGAGGGCCTTTTCGCGATCTGGGGCTTGTGCCATGGTGCTACCTCTCGGTGTAGTCGTTGTTCGGTCTGACCGGTGTTGGTCGATTGGCCGTGACGTTAAAGCAGCCCTCCGACAAGTCGGCATCTGTCGAACGATCACCACAGTAGCGAACAAGTGTTCGAAAGCAAGAAGGCGCGCCGCTGGCGTGTCTTCGGCGCGCCGCCCGCCCACCGAAGCTTCAACGCCTCGGCCTTGTATCGGCCACCTGCGCCACCGTAGGGTTGTGCCGGTTTGGGTGCAGACGTTCAGCCAGCAATTACGTTGCGTAGGGTCGCCCAAACCGGGCGCTGTTGGCGCGCCTCTCCTGCGACAGCGCGGTCGCGGCGTAATCGGCGCCGACAGCACACATCTGATGCCGGACTGGCCGCGATTATGGAAGGTTCACAAGCAATGGTGGAGAAGAAGCCTGCCGAGGACACCGCCCCGGTTGCGCACGAAGGCGCTGTCGTCGACCACAAATCCGACCACCAGGGCGAGCGCCCGACACCCCCGCCAATCCGGCCGGACCGCGGACAAACGCCCGATGACGGCGAGGCCCCGGCCATCGTCGGCGCTGCCGAAGCGGCCATGCACATGTTCGAGGCGGCCATCGAGGCCTTGCCGGACCAGAAGGACGGCAGCTTCGTCAAACGCGCCGACGTGATCCTCACCGGTCTGCGCAAACTCGAGGCGTCGTTGGCGCTTGCGGCCAGCCGTAGCCGCGCCACCCCCTCCGTCGTGGTGGCCTTGAGTCAAGCCCGCCGAAGCTACGCCACCCTGATGAAGCGCGCCGCGCTTGCGCCGTCCGCGTCGCTGGGTCAGCAAATCTACGCCGCTCGGCGCGGGGCCGACCTGACGATCCAGGAAGCGGCCAACGGTGTCGGACTCCGCGCGGATCTGCTCGAGGCCATCGAAAACGGCGAGCCGACCACCCAGGAAGAGACCACCAAGATCAAGGCCCTGATCGCCGCCCTAGATGGCTGAGTTCTCAGAGCCGAACAGACCGCCGAGCGTCGTCGACTCCCAAGTCGACGACGTCCTTTCGGCCGATCCCGACGAGCGAGCCCGCCAACTCGAACTTCTGCGGGACGCGTTCATCCCGTGGCTGGCCACCATCGACGGTGGCAATCAGTACGTGCACCGGGTCGCGCGCTGGAGTCAGATCCCCGAAGCCAGCCAGCCGCTCGTCGACGCCCTGGTCGCCAAGCGAATCCTGGTCAAGGAACGACGCGGCGTCGGTGACCGCGGTGAGGTGGGTGAGATCTTCGTCGAGATCGCCCACCGAAGCCTGCTGCACGACTGGACCGAGCTGCATGGGTGGCTACGCGAGCAACGGCACAACCTCAACACCGCGGACGACCTGCAACGCTATGCCGCCGAATGGGAAGCCGGTAACCGCGACGCCAACTGGCTGATGTCAGGGACCCGCCTCATCGACGCCGAAAACCTAGCCGACACAGCCGAATTCGGCGATCAGGTGGCCCACACTCGCGACTACCTCAAGGCGTCGCGACGCCACGAAAACCTCAGGCTGGAAAACGAAAGCCAACGCCACCACGACGCGCTGACGGCGGCCGTGAAGCAGCTGGAGACAGCGCGGACCCACGCCGCCTCAGCACACGAGCAAGCGCAAATCCTCGCCACGCGTGTACGCATCCTTCAAGCAGCACTGGTTGTCACCGCGATCATCGCCCTGATCGCGATCATCGCCGCCCTATAACCGGCTCACCACTGCTCCCGGGGAACGTCGAAGTCGGCGCACAGCGCCCGCCACACGTCGCGTGGCTCGATCCCGTCCTCGATCGCCTGCGCGGCGGTGCGCCCGTCGAACCCGGTCAGCACGTGGTCGGCCAACACCGAGGCGCCGTATGTCGCGCCGAATCGCAGGGTGACCCGTTCGTTGAATTCCGTCAGACGCACTCCGCCAAGCTACCTACCCGGCAAGTGCGAGCGCCTGATGGCACACCTGCACCGGGTCGGCCACGTCGGCGGCGCCGACC
This sequence comes from Mycobacterium sp. 1245111.1, assembly GCF_001673405.1. Taxonomy (GTDB): domain Bacteria; phylum Actinomycetota; class Actinomycetes; order Mycobacteriales; family Mycobacteriaceae; genus Mycobacterium. Next base: position 159,942 of record NZ_LZLV01000034.1, read on the forward strand.
GCGGCGCGCCGTGCGGCGTCGCGGTAGCCGGGCGTCGCCAGCACATCAGCGACCGCACCGGCCAGCGCCTCGCCCGTCAACGGCCGCACCAGCCGCCCACTGCCTTGGCGCGCCACCCGGTTGGCGATCTCCCACTGATCGCCGCCGCCGGGGACCACCACAAGTGGTACGCCGGCCAACAACGTCTTCGCCACAATGCCGTGCCCGCCGCCGCAGACCATCAGGTCGGCGTGGGCGAGCAAATCGTCTTGCCGCCCCAGCCCGGCGACCGCCCACGAGGGCAGCGCCAATTCCGGGCCGCCCAGTCGCGACACCACCAGACGCACGCCCAGGGATGCCAAGCTCTCCAGAGCCGTCTCGGCCATTCCCTTGGCACCGGTCGTCGCCGTCGACGGCGCCACCACCACCACGGGACCCGAGCCGGGCGGTAGCGGCAACACCTGCTCGGTCGGCTCGAAGTGCAGCGGACCCACCACGACCGCGTCGGCCGGCCAGTCCGGACGTGGAACCTCTAGCGCTGGCAGCGTCGCGATCAGCATCCGCAGTGGCCCGGGATCACTTGCGGGCAAACCGATTTCGACGCGGACCTGCTCCCGCTGCCGATTGCCGGCCCGCAACGACCGCGCGGTCAACGCGCGCATCGTGGAGTCACGCAGCCGGCCACGAATCCCGGTGCCCGGCGCCAAGCCGCTGCCGATCGGCGGTAGACCCTTGGAGGGGCGGTAGAGCGGATGCGGGTTGAGCTCGATCCACGGAATTCCCAGCAGCTCGGCCGCCATCCCGCCGCAGGCGGTGATCACGTCGGATACCACCAGATCGAGCTCCATCGCCTGCAGCTGCGCGCGATTCAGCACGGCCATCCGCGCGGCGCGCTGGTGGATCTTGGCTCCCGCATCGGCATCGTCGTCGTCCTGCATCGGGTCGAGCCCGGTCAGTTCGACAGCGTCGATACCGGCGGCACGCGCGGTGGCAAGCCATTCGGCGCCGGTCAGGAGGGTCGGTGTATCCCCGGCCGCCCGGAACCGCTGACCCAGCGCGATCGCCGGAAAGGAGTGGCCGGGGTCCGGTCCGGCCACCACCGCCACGCGCATCGCCCTACCCTGCCACAGCGACTGGTTAGGCTGGTGATCATGACCGAGCAGAGCCTTGAAAACACCCGCACTGTCGAGGTCTTCTTGCATGCTTTGCAGGACGCCGACCTCGACACCGCGGGCTCCGTACTAGCTGAAGATCTGGTGTACCAGAACGTCGGCCTGCCGACGATCCACGGCCGTCGCCGAGCCATGAAACTGTTCAGCTCCCTCGGTGGTGCCAGCGGCTTCGAGGTGAAGATCCACCGGATCGCAGCCGACGGCGCGGCGGTGCTCACCGAGCGGACCGACGCGTTGATCTTCGGTCCGCTGCGCCTGCAGTTCTGGGTGTGTGGCGTCTTCGAGGTCCACGACGGGCACATCACGCTCTGGCGCGACTACTTCGACTTCTTCGACATGTTCAAGGCGACCCTTCGCGGCCTCGCTGGCCTCGTGGTGCCGTCGCTGCGGGCATCGCTTTAATCACCATGTCAGACAACGGCGCACGACCCAACGCCTGGCAGTTCGTCCGGTACTGCTGCGGCGCGCGGCTGCCCGATTCGATGCGGGACTGGGTGCGCAACGATTTGACCGGTAAGGGCGCGACGGGCCGGATGATGCGACGGGTCGCGGTTCCGGCGGTGCTGGTGCTCGCCCCGTTCTGGCTGATCCCGACGACGCTGGACGTGCACCTGAGCATGACGCTGCCGATCTTGATCCCGTTCGTGTACTTCTCGCACGCGCTGAACAAGGTGTGGCGCCGGCACATGATGCAGGTGCACGGCCTCGACCCGAATCTGGTTGACGCACGCCGCAGTAAGCGCGAAGAGCAGATGCGCCAGTCGTACATCGAGCGCTACGGGCCTCGCGACGGCTGACGGCTACGCCCGCCGGGGCAGACCGCCGAGTTCGTCGAACGCCTGCGCCCACCCGACAAGGCGGTCGGTCGCGCCCGCCAGCTCCGCGCGATACCGCTGCCGAGACGCGACCAGCGCCGCGCCACCGTCGGCGTTCGCGGATGACACCAATTGCGCGGCCGCGGTGACCATTTCGTTGTATTGACGCACGCCAGCGCTGAGCTGTGCGGTGAACGCGTTGATCGTGGGCGCCAGGTAGGACCGTGACTGCGGGGTGCCGTGCGCCGCACGCTCCATCGACACCACCTCTGCGGCAGTGGCGGCCATCGCCGCCGAACTCCGCTTGGCCGCCGCCGTCAAGTCGCGAATCTCGGTGTCGGGCAACATGTTACCGCGCTCCATGACGCCCAGCAGGGAGAAGAAACCCCGCTCGGAAGCGCCCAGTGCGTACATCGCCGGCCGGGCCGCTGAACTCGGCGGTGGCAAACGACGAAGGCTAGTCGGACGTTGTGGTGGCAGCGGGTCTGCCTTCAGCCAGCGGTACCGGATCAGCAGCAGCGTTGCGACCATCGCTTGCGCGACAGCTACTCCTCCGGTGATCTCCAGTAGTAGCGCGAACCATCCCCAGGCCGCCAGGATCGCGGTCACCACGGCCCAGAAGACGGTCCCCGCGGCGAAGATCAGACCCCAGCGCAGCGCACGGCGGCGACGCCGCAGCTGTCTTTCCCTGGGATCGGTTGCGGCGCTGATCTTTTGGAAAACCAGCTCGGAAAGATCGCTGGCCGTGTCGAGCCCGCGCAACAGCAGCGTCCGCCATACCCCGCTGCGACCGGACTGCACTGCCATCGCCCGCGCGTCCGCGCTACTGACCGAGCGGTTTCTCGGTGGGTGCGGCCTGAGGCGCTGCCGCTGGGGTTCCGGGGCCGGCCGTCGGTTCGGCGGTCGCGCCGCCGGCCGGCAAGGCCTCGCCGCGCATCGAGGCTCGGATCTGCTCGAGGCGGGAGTGGCCGGCCATTTCCACCCCGGCCTGCTCGACCTCGATCATGCGGCCCTGCACCGAGTTCTGTGCCAGCTCGGCCTGGCCGAGGGCGTTGGCGTAGCGGCGCTCGATCTTGTCGCGTACCTCGTCGAGGTTCGGCGTGGTGCCGGGCGCGGCGATCTCACTCATCGACCGCAGCGACTTACTGACCTGCTCCTGCATCTTGGCCTGCTCGAGCTGGCTGAGCAGCTTGGTGCGCTCGGCGATCCTCTGCTGCAGCACCATGGCGTTCTGCTCGACGGCCTTCTTGGCCTGCGCGGCGGCGCCGAGCGCCTGGTCGTGCAGCACCTTGAGGTCTTCCACGCTCTGCTCGGCAGTCACCAATTGCGCGGCGAACGCCTCGGCAGCGTTGTTGTACTCGGTGGCCTTGGCGGTGTCGCCGTCAGCGGTGGCCTTGTCGGCCAACGTCACCGCTTGGCGGACATTGACCTGGAGCTTTTCGATGTCGGCGAGCTGGCGGTTGAGCCGCATCTCGAGTTGGCGTTGGTTGCCGATCACCTGTGCGGCTTGCTGGGTCAGCGCCTGGTGCTGACGCTGCGCTTCCTCAATGGCCTGCTGGATCTGCACCTTGGGGTCGGCGTGCTCGTCGATCTTGGCATTGAACAGCGCCATGACGTACTTCCACGCTTTGACGAACGGGTTGGCCATCGGTTAGCTCCGCCTTCGTGTGTAGATGTCTGTCGTCAGGGTCAACTTATCGTCTCCACCCCGGCCTAGGCGATAGCCAACGACACCACCGGCGGGATGACGACCTTGGTGCTGGCGTCGATGTTGGCCGCCGTCAGGGAGTCGACCACGGTCGGCTCCTGCGCCGACTCTTGGACGGTCAGCTGTTCGCTGGCGTCGGTGAGCAGTTGTGACAGCGGCACGTCCAGCGCGTCGCAGATCGCGCTGAGCAGCTCGCTGGATGCCTCTTTACGACCGCGCTCGACCTCGGAAAGGTATCCGAGGCTGACCCGCGCGCTGTCGGACACCTGTCGCAGCGTCCGACCTTGCGTGATGCGGGCTTGACGCAGCACGTCGCCGAGAACTTCGCGCAGCAATGACGGCATCGCGCTCTCCTTACGTCCGGACAACAAGATTCTTCATCAGGTCAACGCACGTCGCTCGGCCATTGGTTCCCCGCAGCGATTTCTGTGACCGTCTCCTCAGCGAGCCGCTGCGGCTCGCATCGTCGCCGGAGGTCTACGCCGCTGTGACGAGCGCCCGAAGCCGGCTGATCGACTCCCGCACCGCCGCGAGCCTGATGTCCCAGCGCGTCCCGGATAGCCGCAGCTCGACCACCTCGGTGTCGACCGGGCCCGCCAGGCCCATGAAGACCGTGCCCACCTCATGCCCGCCATGGGGATCGGGTCCGGCGACGCCGGTCAACCCCACGCCCCAGGTCGCGTCGCAGCGTTGACGAGCACCGACGGCCAGCGCCCGCGCGGTCGGGGCGGCAACCGGTCCGACCTCCTCGAGAATCTGCGGCGCGACACCGGCCAGCGACACCTTGGTGCGTTCGGTGTAGGTGACCAGGCCGCCGCGCAGGACTTCACTGGCGCCGGGCACGCCGGCCAGCGTCGCCGCGAGCAGACCGGCGGTGAGCGACTCGGCGGTCGCGACGCTTTGCTTGCGAACGGTCAGATCGGCGACGAGTCCGCGCGCATCCTCAGTCAGCAGCGGGTCGTCCACGGGAATCCTTGACGGCCGAGACGACATAGTCCAGCCCGGTGACCAACGTCAGCACGATGGCGGCCGCCATCATCACCCAGGCCGCCTTCAGCCAGAGCCCCGAGACCGGCAGCACGAACAGCCCGATGGCGACGGCCTGGACAAGGGTCTTGAGCTTGCCGCCGCGGCTGGCGGGGATGACGCCGTGGCGCAGCATCACGAAGCGCAGCACGGTGATTCCGACCTCCCGAGCCAGGATGACCCCCGTCACCCACCAATGCAGATCCCCGAGCATCGAGAGCCCGATCAGGGCCGCGCCAATCAAGGTCTTGTCCGCGATAGGGTCGGCCATCGTGCCGAATTCGGTCACCATGCCGTAGTTGCGGGCCAGCGCGCCATCGAGCCGATCGGTGATGACCGCGACGGCGAACACCACGAAAGCGATGATGCGGCTGGGAGTTTCGTGTCCGTTGCCGGCGAACAACGCCAACAGGAACACCGGCACCAGGACCAGCCGCAAGAGCGTGAGCACGTTGGCGAGGTTGGTGACGCGAACGCGCGGGACCACCGGACCTGGTTGAGGCTGCCCCGACACGGCAACAGAATATCGGTTACCGGTTCGAGGAGCCGTAGCCGATAGTCTGCAATTCGTGAACGAAGCGAGCGGACCACCGGCCAACGGGCCGACGATCCGTCGCGCGCGCACCTCGGACGTACCTGCGATCAAGCAGCTCGTCGACACCTACGCAGGCAAGATCCTGCTGGAAAAGAACCTGGTCACGCTGTACGAATCGGTCCAGGAGTTCTGGGTGGCCGAGCATCAGGGTGTGGTGATCGGTTGCGGCGCTCTGCACGTGTTGTGGGCCGATCTCGGCGAGATCCGCACGGTGGCCGTGCACCCTTCGGTGACCGGCCGCGGTATCGGCCACGCGATCGTGGATCAGCTTCTCCGGGTGGCCCGCGAACTTCGACTGGAGCGACTGTTCGTGTTGACCTTCGAGACGGAGTTCTTCGGCCGACACGGGTTCGCCGAGATCGAGGGCACTCCGGTGACTCCCGAGGTGTTCGAGGAGATGCGCCGCTCGTACGACATCGGTGTCGCGGAATTTCTCGACCTCAGCTACGTCAAGCCGAACACGTTGGGTAATTCGCGGATGCTGCTGGTCCTTTGATCAGGAAAGGTGCAGGGGTGTGAGTTCTCAACCCGTTGCCATCATCACCGGCGCGTCCCAAGGCATCGGCGCCGGCTTGGTTGCGGGGTACCGCAGGCTCGGTTACGCCGTCGTCGCCAACTCGCGAAACGTGTCGCAGAGCGACGATCCGATGGTGCTGGCGGTAGCCGGAGACATAGCGCAACCCGGCGTCGGGCAACGTATTGTCGACGCCGCGCTGGAGCGGTTCGGAGGGATCCGGACGGTGGTCAACAACGCCGGAATTTTCATCGCCAAGCCCTTCACCGAGTACACCGACGCCGACTTCGACGCCATCACCGGGGTCAACCTGCGTGGCTTCTTCGAGGTTTCGCGCGCTGCGGTGTCGGCGATGCTCAGCATCGGCGCAGGCGGCCACCTGGTCAACATCTCGACCAGTCTGGTCGACCACGCTGATTCTGCACTCCCGTCCGCGCTGGCGTCGCTGACCAAAGGGGGCCTCAACGCGGTGACCAAGGAACTGGCAATCGAGTACGCGAAGCGGGGAATCCGTTGCAACGCCGTTGCTCTCGGTGACATCCGCACCCCGATGCACGACCCGGCGAGTTATGACGCCCTGGCCAAAAGGCATCCCGTGGGCCGGGTGGGTGAGATCGACGATGTCGTCGACGCCGTGATGTTCTTGGAGAACTCACCTTTTGTGACCGGCGAGATATTGCACGTGGACGGCGGTCAGAGTGCCGGACGATGACGTCGTACGTGATGCCACCCGAGGGACGCCGCGCCGTCTACCCGCCGGCTCTCTTCTGACGTAGCCGGCGTCAGCTCTTTATGTTTCGGACTCAGCGTCAGAGCCGTCGGCGTTGGAGCCGCCGCGGATCAGCATCAGCGTTGCGGCCAGATCCTCGGGCTTGACCAACACGTCGCGCGCTTTGGAACCTTCACTGGGGCCGACGATTTCGCGGGTCTCCATCAGGTCCATCAGCCGGCCGGCTTTGGCGAACCCGACGCGGAGCTTGCGCTGCAGCATCGAGGTGGAGCCGAACTGGCTTGACACCACCAACTCGACGGCTTGCAGGAAGACGTCCATGTCGTCACCGATGTCCGGGTCGACGTCCTTGCGCTCACCGGTGGTCTTGGCTGCGGTGACACCCTCGGTGTATTCGGGCTCGGCCTGGTCCTTGCAGGCGGTGACGACGGCGTGGATCTCCTCGTCGGTGATGTACGCGCCCTGCAGACGCAGCGGCTTGCTCGCGCCCATGGGCAGGAACAGGCCGTCGCCCATACCGATCAGCTTTTCGGCGCCGGCCTGGTCCAGGATCACCCGGCTGTCGGTGAGCGACGACGTCGCAAAGGCCAGCCGAGACGGCACGTTGGTCTTGATCAAGCCGGTCACGACGTCGACGGAGGGCCGCTGGGTGGCCAGCACCAGGTGAATGCCTGCGGCACGGGCCTTTTGGGTGATCCGCACGATGGCGTCTTCGACGTCGCGCGGCGCGGTCATCATCAGGTCGGCCAGCTCGTCGACGATCGCCACCACATACGGGTACGGGCGGTATTCGCGTTGACTGCCCAGCGGCGCGGTGATCTCGCCGCTGCGGACCTTCGCGTTGAAGTCGTCGATGTGACGCACCCGGGACGCCTGCATGTCCTGGTAGCGCTGCTCCATCTCCTCGACCAGCCACGCCAGCGCCGCCGCCGCTTTCTTCGGCTGGGTGATGATCGGTGTGATCAGGTGCGGAATGCCTTCATACGGCGTCAGTTCCACCATCTTCGGGTCGATCAGGATCATCCTGACCTCCTCGGGAGTGGCTCGAGCCAACAGCGACACCAGCATCGAGTTGACGAAGCTGGACTTACCCGAACCGGTGGATCCGGCGACCAGCAAGTGCGGCATCTTGGCCAGGTTCGCCGAGATGAAGTCGCCTTCGATGTCCTTGCCCAGCCCGATCACCAGCGGGTGGTGGTCACGACGGGTCGACGGCGCGGTGAGAACGTCTGCGAGGCGCACCATTTCGCGGTCGGTGTTGGGTACCTCGATGCCGACGGCGGACTTGCCCGGGATCGGCGCCAGCATCCGGACGCTTTCGGTGGCTACCGCGTAGGCGATGTTCTTCTGCAGCGCGGTGATCTTCTCCACCTTGACGCCGGGGCCCAGCTCGACTTCGTAGCGCGTCACGGTCGGCCCGCGAGTGCAGCCGGTGACCGCGGCGTCGACCTTGAACTGCTGCAACACCGAGGTGATCGAGTCGGCCATCTGGTCGTTGGCGGCGCTGCGTTTTTTCGGCGGGTCACCGGCGACCAGTAGATTCAGCGACGGCAGTGTGTAAGGGCCGTCGACGACCCGGTCGAGCACCAAAGTGTCTTGCTTGGCAACGGATTTGGCTTCTTTTTTACGGCTGCGTGAGATCGCCGGCTCGGGCACCGTCGGGGTGTCGTCCGGCGTGGCCGACTCGGCGCTCGACGGCCACGCCTGGTCTTCGTCGCCGCCGTAGGCCGAGGCATCGTCGTAGTAGCCGTCGGAAAAGTCTTCAGCGACACCACTTTCGGCGTCAATGTCGTCGTAGTACCCGTCGTCGCCGTCGTGGTCGTCGAACATCCGGGTGCCGAACATCGACCGCAAAGTCTCGGGCACTTCGCGAATTGTGGTGCCGGTCAACAGCAGCAGTCCGAACAGTGCGCCGATGAAGAGCAGCGGCGCGCAGATCCACTTGGTCAGCCCTTCGGAGAGCGGGCCCCCGATCGCGAAGCCGACGAACCCTGCGGCGTGTGCGCGCCCGGCCGGGGTGTCGGGCGAGCCGGCCCACAGATGCCACAGGCCCAGCACCGGCAGCGCCACCATCGCGGCGCCCAGCACCAGCCGAGGCCGGGCCTCTGGGTTCGGTTCGGTGCGCATCAGCAGCACCGCGACCGCCGCCAGCACGAGCGGCAGCACCACGACCGCCGAGCCGATGAAAATGCGGACAACGGAGTCGACCCACGCGCCGACCGGGCGCGCCGCGTCGAACCACGAACTGGCGGCGATCACCACCGCGATGCCGAGGAGGGCCAACGCCATGCCGTCGCGACGGTGGCCCGGGTCGATGTCGCGGGCCCGGCCCACCGACCGTGCGGTGCTACCGGTCCCCTTGGCCAGCAACAGCCACGTCGCACGCACCGCCCGGCCCGCGGTCAGGCCCGCGCCGGCCATCACTCCGTGCTGACGCCGCCCGGCCGGCCGGCGAGCCGGGGCCGGCCGACGGGCCGGTTTCTTCCGCGGCTGCGCGGCCCGGGATCCGCCTCGCGGAGCCGCCTTTGACCTGCTCGTTCGAGCGCCGGACCGCGCGACAGTCTTGCTAGCCATAACGGCAAGCCTAATCGCAAAGGCACCATCTACACCATCCGCCACACTGGTTACCTCGCCGTGACCATGCCACCGGCGGCTCAGCGGCCGAAACAGCTGAGTAGGGTGACATCCGTCACGTAGCAACTCGCTGCTCAGAAGCCTGCAGGAGGCCCCCATGCCCGTCGTCGTCGTCGCCACCCTGACCGTCAAACCGGAGTCGGTCGACACCGTCCGCGACATTCTCACCAAGGCGGTCGAGGAGGTGCACGACGAACCGGGCTGTCAGCTGTATTCACTGCACCAGTCCGGCGAGACCTTCGTCTTCGTCGAGCAGTGGGCCGACGAAGAGGCGCTCAAGACCCACAGCACCGCCCCCGCGATCGGCAAGATGTTCGCCGCGGCGGGCGAGCACCTGGCCGGTGCGCCCGACATCAAGATGCTGCAGCCGGTACCGGCAGGCACCCTCGAGCAGGGAGTCTTGCGCCACTGATGGGCGCATCACCGGACGGCTCGCTGACGGGCAAGGTCGCTCTGATCACCGGCGCTGCCCGCGGTCAGGGCCGCGCGCATGCGGTCCGGCTGGCGGCCGAGGGCGCGGACATCATCGCCGTCGATCTGTGCGAGCAGATCGCCAGCGTGCCGTATCCGTTGGCCACCGCCGACGATCTGGCCGCCACCGTCAAACTCGTCGAAGACACCGGCGCGCGCGTCGTCGCCAAGCAGGGCGATGTGCGCGACCGGGCAGCGTTGGACGCCGCGGTGCAGGCCGGTCTTGACGAATTCGGCCGACTCGACATCGTGGTAGCCAATGCGGGGATCGCTCCCATGCAGTCGGGCGCCGACGGCTGGCGCGACGTCATCGACGTCAACCTCACCGGCGTTCACCACACCGTGGAGGCGGCGATACCGACAATGGTCGCCCAGGGCGACGGCGGCTCGATAGTCCTGATCAGTTCGGCGGCCGGATTGGCCGGTATCGGCAGCTCCGACGCCGGCTCGATCGGCTACGCGGCCGCCAAGCACGGACTGGTCGGGCTCATGCGTGTATACGCGAATCACCTTGCCCCGCATAGTATTCGGGTCAACTCGGTGCACCCCGCCGGCGTCGACACCCCGATGATCAACAATGAGCACACCCGGCAATGGCTGGCCGCCATGCTGGCAGAGTCGAGTTCGCCGCCGGATATGGGCAATGCGATGCCGGTGCAGGTTCTCACGGTGGACGACATCGCCAACGCTGTCGCGTGGCTGGTCTCCGACCACGCCCGCTACATCACCGGTATCACCCTGCCCGTGGATGCCGGCTATCTGAACAAGCGTTAGCGTGGCCCGAAACCCGGCGGCACAGACGGCTTTCGGCCCGATGGCGCTCGTCGCCGTCGAGCAGAGCGAGCGGCCGGGCCGGCGACTGGTGGACGACGATCTGGCGCGGCAGTTCCTGCCCGCCGCGACTCGGTGGCTGGTGACCTACGCGCCGCTAAATCTACTGCGGCGGTTGACGATCGCCGCAATGGAACGCGAAGGGCCCGGGCTGTGGGCCAGCATGATCTGCCGCAAACGCTACATCGCCGAGAAGGTCACCGCGGCGCTCGACGATATCGATGCGGTGGTGGTGCTGGGTGCTGGATTCGACACGCTCGCTTACCGATTGGCCAGAACATCCCCCGTTCCGATCTTCGAGGTCGATCAGCCCGTCAACGTCGCCCGCAAAACCGCGGCCGTGCGACGGGCCCTGGGCGCGCAGCCCAACTCGGTTCGGTTGGTGCCGGTCGACTTCGAACGCGACGACGTGATGGCGGTCCTGGCCGATCACGGTTACCGCGCCGACGCTCGCACCTTTTTCGTCTGGGAAGCCGTGACGCAATATCTGAGCCCGAACGCGGTGCACACCACGCTGGACAAGCTGCGGTCGGCTCCGGCCGGAAGCCGGCTCGTGTTCACCTATGTCCGACAAGATTTCATCGACGGCATCAACCTCTACGGCGCCGAACCCCTGTATCGCAGGTTCGTGCAGCGCGAACGGGTGTGGCACTTCGGGTTGCCGCCGCAGGAGGTTGCCACATTTCTGGCCGGACACGGGTGGCAGCTCTGCGAGCAAGCCGGACCGGACCTGATCACGCAGCGCTACATCGAACCGACCGGTCGTCACCTCACCGCATCGCCGATCGAATGGACCGCATATGCCGAGAAGACGTAGGCCCCGACACGCCGTGACGTGGGCGTTCCCACTGCGCGACCGCCGGAAGGGCGATACTCGACACGTGGCCAGCGACGAGGCTGTCCCGCTACCGGGCTTACTGCCGGGGGCTTGTGCCGAACCGGCGTATCGCTATTTGTCGCCGCATCAGGCGGCAGTGCTCGACGCCGCAACTCTCCGTTTGGATCTCGGGCCGCACAATGACCCCGATGAGCATCGCGCGACGATTTACGTCGACCGGCTGTTATCGGTGTTGAACGTCGCGCCCGGCGGCCTGCACGCGGTGGGATCGCTGCGGCAACGCGTGGCCGAACTTCGCAACCAGTACATCGGCGGGATCGCACTGCTCGACCAGATGGCCGGCGGCGACTTCACCAAGGCGACGCCGCTACGGCAGCAACTGATTCTGGCGCGGAGTCAACTCGCGGCCTTCGTTGGAATGCTGTTCGGCCACATCATCGAAGCGATGGGTCTCATCGACGCAGAGGTCAGATTTCGATGACGGTGGGCACGATCATCGGCTGGCGTCGATAGGTCTCCCCCACCCACTTGCCGACCGTGCGCCGGACTGCTTGCGCGATCCGGGTCGGATCAATGACATTCTGCGCCACAAGCGATTCCAGCTCCGCCTCGACCTTACGCACGGCGGGCTCCAATGCCTTGGGGTCTTCGGAGAAGCCGCGCGAGTGTAGCTGCGGCGGCGCTGCGGGCTGGCCGGTCTCGCGGCGCACGACCACGGTCACCGCGACGAAGCCCGACGACAAAATCAGCCGCTCGCCCAGCGTGGTGTCACCGACGTCACCGGTGATCAGGCCGTCGACGAACATCTTGCCGACCGGGACCGCACCGGCGATGCTCACTGCTCCGCCGACCAGGTCAACGCTAACGCCGTTCTCGGCCAATACAATCGACTCTTCGGGCACCCCGGTGCTGGCGGCCAGCTTCGCGTTCGCCCGCAGCATCCGCCAGGTTCCGTGCACCGGCATGACGTTGCGCGGGCGGATGCCGTTGTATAAAAACAACAGCTCGCCCGAATATGCGTGACCCGAAACATGCACGCGCACTTGCTGGTTGGTGACCACACGAGCACCGAGCTTGGACAGCTCGTCGATGACGCCGTAAACGGCTTCTTCGTTGCCCGGAATCAGCGAGGACGACAAGATGATCAGGTCTTCTGCGGTCAGCGTGATGCTGCGATGCTCACCGCGTGACATCCGCGACAACGCCGACATCGGCTCACCTTGGGTACCGGTGGTGATCAGCACCACCTGGTCCGGCGACATCATCTCCGCGGCGCCGATGTCGACCAGATCTGACTCGTCCACCGTGAGAAATCCGAGTTCTCGCGCGATACCCATGTTGCGCACCATGGATCGTCCGACGAACGACACCCGCCTGCCCAACGCCACCGAGGCGTCGACGATCTGTTGCACGCGATCGACATTGGACGCGAAGCACGCCACGATGACGCGTCCCGTCGCGCCGCGGATCAGCCGGTGCAGCGACGGCCCGACTTCACTCTCCGACGGGCCCACACCGGGGATCTCGGCGTTGGTCGAATCGCACAGGAACAGATCGACCCCGGCGTCGCCGAGCCTGGACATGCCCGGCAGATCGGTAGGCCGGCCGTCGAGAGGAAGTTGGTCGAGTTTGATGTCGCCGGTGTGCAGGACGGTCCCGGCACCGGAGCGCACCGCGATGGCCAACGCGTCGGGGATGGAGTGGTTGACGGCGAAGTACTCGCATTCGAATACGCCGTGGGTGGTGCGCATCCCCTCGGCGACTTCGACGAACACCGGCTTGACCCGGTGCTCACGGCATTTCGCCGCAACCAACGCCAGGGTGAACTTCGATCCGACGACCGGAATGTCGGGGCGCAGCTTGAGCAGGAACGGAATCGCCCCGATGTGGTCTTCGTGCGCATGGGTGAGCACCAGGGCCTCGACGTCGTCGAGCCGGTGTTCGATGTGACGAAGGTCGGGGAGGATGAGGTCGACGCCGGGCTCGTCGTGGGTGGGAAACATCACCCCGCAGTCGATGATGAGTAGCCGGCCCAAGTGCTCGAAAACCGTCATGTTGCGGCCGATTTCGCTGATCCCGCCGAGCGCTGTCACCCGCAGACCACCCACGGCCAACGGACCCGGCGGCTTAAGGTCTGGTTCCACCTGCGGGCGACCCTCTGGTTACCTGAGCACCGAAGCTGCGCGCATGTCGGCAGCCAGTGCGTCGATCTGCTCGGGAGTCGCGGCGACCTGCGGCAGCCGCGGATCGCCGACCTCGATGCCCTGCAGGCGTAATCCCGCTTTGGAGAACGTGACTCCGCCCAGCCGGCTCATCGCGTTGCACAGCGACGCGACCGCGACGTTGATTTTGCGTGCGGTGGCATGGTCGCCAGAAGCGAAGGCGGTCAACAAGTCCCGCAACTGGCCGGGCGCCACGTGGGAGATGACGCTGATGAAACCGGTTGCGCCCATTGCCAGCCAGGGCAGATTCAGTGCGTCGTCACCGGAGTAGTAGGCCAGACCGGTTTCGGCCATCAACTGGGTACCGGCGTGTAGATCGCCTTTGGCGTCTTTGACGCCGACGATGTTCGGGTGCGCTGCCAGGGCGCGCAGCGTCTCGTATTCGATCGGCACCACCGAGCGCGGCGGGATGTCGTAGAGCAGCACCGGCAGCGGGGTCGCGTCGGCGACCGCGGTGAAGTGCGCGAGCAAACCGGCTTGCGGCGGCCGCGAGTAGTAGGGCGTGACGACCAGCAGACCGTGCGCGCCCTCGGCCGCGCTGGCCTTCGCGAGGTGGACGCTGTGTGCGGTGTCGTAGGTGCCGGCGCCGGCGATCACGCGGGCGCGGTCGCCGACGGCTTCGAGCACAGCCCGCAGCAGCGCGAGCTTCTCGGCGTCGGTGGTGGTGGGTGATTCGCCGGTGGTTCCGGATATCACCAGACCGTCGCAGCCGGCGTCGACCAGGTGTGTCGCCAGTCGGGCCGCGGCGGGCAGATCCAGGGAGCCGTCCGGGGCGAACGGGGTCACCATGGCGGTCAGCAGCGTTCCCAAGCGTGCATACACGTCGAATCCGCCCGTACTCACGGACCCAAGGTTACCTGGCGGTACCAAACGGGTTTGCCGGCGCGGCGCCGTTTCCTCAGGCCTTAAGTGCTCAGGCCTCGGTGGCCAGCGGGCTCGTGGCCACCTCAGAGCCGTCGGCCAGCCTGGCGATGTCGAAGTCGCCGAACACCGCAGGTGCGACGTCGACCAGCTGCCGCAGGCATGCGATGGCCAGGCGCCGAATCTCGATGTCGGCATGCTCGCTGGCCCGCATCGCGATGAAATGACGCCACGCGCGGTAGTTGCCGGTGACCACGATGCGGGTCTCGGTGGCGTTGGGTAATACCGCTCGGGCGGCCTGGCGGGCCTGTTTACGACGCAGGATCGCATTGGGTTGATCGGCGAACTTCTCTTCGAGCTTGTCCAGCAGTTCGGTGTACGTGGCGCGGCTGGCGTCGGCGGCCTCAGTGAGGATGCGCTGCAACTCGTCGTCGTCTTCCATGCCCGGCGGGACGACGATCTGGGACTGCGTCTCTGGCACATAGCGTTGCGACAGCTGGGAGTAGGAGAAGTGCCGGTGGCGGATCAACTCGTGGGTGCACGATCGCGAGATGCCGGTGATGTAGAACGTGACGTTCGCGTGCTCGAGCACCGAGAAGTGCCCGACGTCGATGATGTGCCGCAGATAGCCGGCGTTGGTCGCGGTCTTGGGATTCGGCTTGGACCAGCTCTGGTAACAGGCCCGGCCGGCGAATTCGACCAGTGCCTGGCCGCCGTCCGCGTCGGTGCTCCAGTCCACGTCGGGCGGCGCGACGAAGTCGGTCTTGGCAATCAGTTGCACATGCAACGGCGCGGTCTCGGCCACGGCGAACACCCTAGTGCGTGCCGAGCGAAGGTAGTTGCACGCTCGACGCGGAACGTGAAGCCAACTTCACGTCCGCGCAATGCCAATTGCCTTGCGCAGCGCGCCCGCCAGATCGCCGCGCTTGCCGACCGTCACGCCGGACAGACCCAACCAACCCGCCATCGTCTGCAATTCCCGAGCCAGTGCCTCGGCGACCCGCGCAGGCGAATGGCCCGCCTCGACAAACGCACTTACCACCTGCAAGACGTCCGCTGAGCGATCGGCTTTGAGGTCGACGCGTCCCACCAACTCGCCGTCGAGCAGAAACGGCCACACGTAGTAGCCGAACTGCCGCTTGTTGGCCGGGGTGTAGATCTCGATGCGGTAGCGGAATCCGAACAGGCGCTCCACCCGCGGACGGAAAAAGATCAACGGATCGAACGGACACAGCAACGCCGTCCCGCGGTCGCGCCGCGGAATCGTCTGTCCTGCAGGAAGATACGCGGGCGCCGACCATCCGTCGACCTCGACTTGCTCCAACTCACCCTCGGCGACCAGCGCCGCTACGGCCGGCTTCGCCTGGCTCGG
Source organism: Mycobacterium sp. 1245111.1 (assembly GCF_001673405.1). Lineage (GTDB taxonomy): Bacteria > Actinomycetota > Actinomycetes > Mycobacteriales > Mycobacteriaceae > Mycobacterium. The sequence goes on from NZ_LZLV01000034.1 coordinate 175,710, forward strand.
GGCCAGTCGGAAATAATCCCTGAGGTCCGGTTCGGTGGCCACCCCCAGCGCGGCGGCGGCCCGACGCACCAGCTCGCGAACCGCGTCGTCTTCGTCGACCTCGCGCGCCACCACCTCCGCCGGCAGCACCCGCTCGGCCAGGTCGTAGTGCCGGGCGAAACCGACCCGGGTCGCCGTGGTCAGCGTGCCGGCGGCGAACAGCGCCTCGGCCACCCACTTGGTGTCGGTGCGGCTCCCCCACCAATGCCCGCGCGGGCCGCGCGGCCCGGTGGCGAGGTGTTCTTCGATCTGCCCCGCGGTGCTGGGTCCGAGCTCGGCCACGGCCTCGACGATTTTGTCGGCGAGTTCCAGGTTGGCCTTGACGATGTGGGTGCCCCAGCGCCCGTGTCGGTATTGCCTCATCCGCCATCGCATCAGCGGCCAGTCGTCGACCGCCATCAAAGCTGCCTCGTGCGCCCAGTACTCGACCAGGAGCCGCGGCGAGCGCGCGCTGTGCGCCCACGCCGCACGGTCCAGCACGTCGCGGTTGTACGGTCCGAGCCTGCTGAAGACGGGCGCGTAGTGGGCCCGGACCGCGACCGACACCGAATCCAGCTGCAGCACGTGAATGCGCGAGATCAGTCGACGCAGGTGCGCGCGGGTGACCGCACCGTTGGGTTTCGCCTCAGCGAAGCCCTGCGCGGCCACAGCGATTCGCCGGGCCTGTACGGCGCTGAGTGCGCTCACGCGCGAAGGTAGCTGTGAAACCGGTATCGCACACCCGCGCGGCTGGCGTGCCACTCACTCGACGTGCCGACCCACTGCTCGTCCAGCACCGGGGCCACGGCATCGCCGTCGTCGCGAGTCAGCTCGATATCGATTTCGGTGACCTCACACCGGTTGGCCCGTGGCAACGCCAGCGTGTAGATCTGTTCGCCGCCGATCACCCAGGTGTCCGGATCGGTCAGCGCGTCGTCCAGGTGGTGCACCACCGTCGCCCCGTCAGCCATGAAGTCAGTCTGGTGGGTCAGTACGACATTTCTGCGTCCCGGCAGCGGCCGGAACCGTGGCGGCAACGAATCCCAGGTCCGTCGGCCCATCACGACGGTGTGACCGACGGTGAGCTCTTTGAAGCGAATCAAATCCTCGGGGACTTGCCAGGGGATATCGCCGTCACGCCCGATGACTCCGGACGTGGATTGCGCCCAGATCAGCCCCAGTTCGCTCATACAGCGACCGGCGCTTTGATCGCCGGGTGCGGGTGATAGTCCTCGACGACGACATCGTCGAAGGTGTAGTCGAAGATCGAATCGCGCTGTGCCAGAACAAGTTTCGGATACGGTCGCGGGTCGCGGCTGAGTTGTTCGGTGACCTGCTCGACGTGGTTGTCGTAGATGTGGCAGTCGCCGCCGGTCCAGACGAAGTCGCCGACACCCAGCTTCGCCTGCGCGGCCATCATGTGGGTCAGCAGCGCGTAGCTCGCGATGTTGAAGGGCACGCCGAGGAACAGGTCGGCGCTGCGCTGGTAAAGCTGGCAGCTGAGCCGGCCGTCGGCCACGTAGAACTGGAACAGCGCATGGCACGGCGCGAGCGCCATCTGCGGGATCTCGCCGACGTTCCAGGCCGACACGATGATGCGCCGGGAATCCGGGTCGGTCCGAAGCAAATTCAGCGCCGCGGTGATCTGGTCGACGTGATCGCCCGACGGCGTCGGCCACGACCGCCACTGGACCCCGTACACCGGGCCGAGATCGCCTGTCTCGCTAGCCCATTCGTCCCAGATCGACACACCGTGCTGGTGCAACCATCTGATGTTGGAGTCGCCGCGCAAAAACCACAGCAGCTCGTAGACCACCGATTTCAGATGGACCTTCTTGGTGGTGATCAGCGGGAAGCCCGCGGACAGGTCGAAGCGCATCTGGTGCCCGAACAGGCTGCGGGTACCGGTTCCGGTGCGGTCGGATTTGGGTGTGCCCTGCTCGAGTACCAGCCGCAGTAGATCTTCGTACGGGGTGGGGATCGGCACGGGTTCACCTTAGCGGCGATCGCAAGGCCGGCGAAGCCGGACGCGGCGGGTCGACGCCATTTATCTAGCGTTCAATGCCGGGGAGTAGAACGGATGGCATGCCGAACATCTCCGACACCGTCACCACCGCCGATGGCTCCTGCCCGGTCCGCCTGTTCACGCCCGAGGGACAGGGCCCCTGGCCCGGCGTCGTCATGATCCCCGATGCCGGCGGAGTCCGGCAGACGTTCTTCGACATGGCCGCGCACCTGGCCGATTACGGTTACGCGGTGCTGCTGCCCGACGTGTACTACCGCCAGGGCGACTGGGCTCCCTTCGACATGAAGACCGCGTTCACCGACGAGAAGGAACGCAATCGCCTGTTCAAATTCATCGGCAGCATCACCCCGGAGCACTGGGCCTCGGATGCCAACGCATATTTCGACTATCTGGCCGCGCGGCCCGAGGTCAGCGGTTCGAAATTCGGCATCACCGGCTACTGCATGGGTGGTCGTGCGGCGTTGACCATCGCGGGTCTCGTCCCCGACCGGGTCGCCGCCGCGGCGTCGTACCACGGTGGCGGGCTGGTCACCGACAGCCCCGACAGCCCGCACCTGCGAGCGGACAAGATTCAGGCGTCGGTTTATGTCGGCGGCGCGGAAAACGATGCGTCGTTCACCGCTGACCACGCCGAGCAGCTCGAGAAGACCCTGACCGCGGCCGGGGTCGAGCACAAGATCGAGACGTATGCGGCCGGCCACGGGTTTGCGGTACCGGACAATGCCCCGTACGACGAGGCTGCCGCGGAGCGGCACTGGACCACGATGCGCGAGGTGTTCGGCGCGAACCTCGGGTAGCGGCCGCTATCCCGTCGCAGCCAGGTCTGTGGCCGTGTCGTCAGGATGCGGCCACAGCGGCTGCGGTACGTCGACACCGAACGGCGCACCCCAGTGGTTTCGCGACGAAACCTCGTGCACCGGACGCCGATTGGCGGCAACGCCCCACTTCCCCCGTGGATAGCCGAGCGTCAGCATGGCCGCCATCGACCAGCCTTCCTCGACGGGCACGCCCAGTAACTCGTTCACTTCGTCGGCGAAATTGCGCAGCACCATCGTCATGACTCCTCCGACGCCCTCGGCGCGGGCGGCGAGCAGCGCACTCCAGATCGCCGGGTAGATGTTGGCGCCGCCCAGGTCGTCGATGGCGTAGACGAAGAGCAACAGCGGGATCTCTTCGAAGTGGTCGGCCAGGTAGTCGCCCGAGCCCTTCATGCGGCGCATCGTTTCGGCGTGGGCGACCGGATCCGCGCCGGGAGCCGTGGTCACCATCGGTCCGTCCCCCGCCTGGAATTTCTCGTACTCGATGGCGCGGGCACGGCGGAAGAGATCCGCGAATCGGCCGATCAGCTTGGGATCGTCAACGGCCACAAAGTGCCAACGTTGGGTGTTTCCACCGTTCGGGGCTCGGACCGCCGCATCCAGGATGCGAGCCTGGGTGTCCAGCGGGATCGGATCGGGCCGCAGCCGCCGCATCATCCTCGTGGTGTAGAGCGCTTCATAGACGTCCATTTGTCTTCTCCTGTCTGCTAATCCGGCCAGCTGTTGTTCAGGATCAAGTCGACGAAGTCGACGCGCTCAAAGGCGGTATCGCAGTGCGCCAGCACGTCGGCGTTCATCGTGCCGAAGGTGCTCTGTGGACGCCGCTTCATGCCGTCGTGGAACGCCGCCAGGATGCTCCGCTTGAACTGTGGGCGTGGGTGGGCGGCGGTCACCGCGGCCAGTTCCTCGGGAGCCAGCTGCTCCCGCCCGACACCGATGACGTCGACCTCGACTCCGGCCTGCAGCAGGGCGACTTCGGGCGCCATGAATTCGGGCACGCCGGGAGTGGTGTGCAGGGCGATGCCGAGCCACACCTTGTCGACGCCGGCTTCGTCGAACCCGCGGGCCGCCAGGAAGTCCCGTGCCGCGTTGGCACCGTCGACCTCGAAGCGAATCGTCGAGGTGTGGTAGCGCTCGGTCAGCCCGAGATCGTGGAACATCGCTGCGGTGTACAGCAATTCGAGATCAGGCTGCACTCCGCGGCGCAGACCTTGCAGTGCACCGAAGAAGAACACCCGTCGGGAATGGTTGAACAGCAAGTCGTCTTCGACGTCGCGGATGTACTCGGTGACTTCGCGCGCCAGCGCGCTGTCGGGTACCCGGATGCCGGCGACCGTGTCGATCGAACTGGTGGTCATGTCTCGTCTCCTTCTGCGTGGACCGTTGTAAGGAGTCAACGACCAAATCAGCGATTCGACCCATGTCCTTTCTGCCGTCTTTTCCACAAAATCCGACACAATGGCTTAGTGGGCGAATCCGGAGCGCACCCGCGGGTCGTGGTGATCGTCGCGTTCGACGGCGTGACGCTGTTGGATGTCGCGGGCGCGGGCGAAGTCTTCGTCGAGGCCAACCGGTTTGGGGCCCACTACCAGCTCAAGGTCGCCTCCGTCGACGGGCGCGACGTGACCAGCTCGATCGGGACCCGACTGGGCGTCACGGACTCCATCGCGTCGATAGGGTCGGCCGACACCGTGATGGTTGCCGGCAGCGACGACTTGCCCCGGCGGCCGATCGATCCCGACCTGGTCGAGGCGATCACGTCGCTCTCGGGCCGGACCCGGCGACTGGCGTCGATCTGCACGGGCTCGTTCGTGCTGGCCCAGGCCGGCCTCCTCGATGGACGCCGCGCGACCACCCACTGGCATGCCGTCCGATCGTTTGCACGGGCATTCCCGGACATCAGCGTCGAGCCCGATGCGCTCTTCGTCCGCGACGGCGATGTCTACACGTCGGCGGGGATCTCGTCGGGCATCGACCTGGCGTTGGCGTTGGTCGAGATGGATTACGGCATCGAGTTGGTCCGTTCGGTGGCCCGCTGGTTGGTCGTCTATCTCAAACGGGCGGGCGGCCAATCGCAGTTCTCGGTGCTGGTGGAGTCCGCCGTTCCGCCGCAGTCACCGCTGCGCAAGCTCACCGACGCCATCTCGGCCGCTCCAGCAGCCGATCACAGCGTGAATAGCCTTGCCTCGCAGGCCTCGCTGAGCACCAGACAGTTGACGCGACTGTTCCAGTCCGAGCTGGGAACCACACCCGCCCGCTACGTCGAGATGGTGCGCATCGATGCCGCCCGTGCCGCGCTCGACGCCGGCCACACGGTCGCCGACACCGCTCGGGTGGCAGGGTTCGGCAGCCCCGAAAGCCTGCGACGTGTATTCGTCGACCACCTCGGCGTCTCCCCGAAGGCCTACCGCGAGAGATTCCGCACGGCGTCGCGTGGCTGACGTCACCGGGGGTGCATACTGATCCGCCATGCACGTTGATGCGATGACGGTTCCGCAGCCGCTCGGCCAGATCGGTGACCTGGCCCGGCGGACGCAGTCCGCCGGCTTCTCGGGGCTGCTGTTCACCGAGACCGGCCGCACGGCCTATCTCAACGCCGCGGTGGCCTCACAGGCCGCGCCGGGTCTGGAGTTGTCAACCGGTGTGGCAGTGGCGTTTCCGCGCAGCCCGTTCGTCACCGCCGCCGCGGCGTGGGAATTGCAGGAGGCGTCCGGCGGCAACTTCCGCCTGGGGCTGGGCACGCAGGTCCGCACCCACGTGGTGCGGCGTTACGGCGTGGATTTCGAGCGGCCGGGCCCGCGATTGCGGGACTACCTGCTGTCGGTGAAGGCCTGCTTCGCGGCGTTTCGATCCGGCACGCTGGATCATCACGGCGACTACTACAACCTGGATTTCATTACCCCGCAATGGAGTCCGGGCCCGATCGACGCGCCCGACCCGAAAGTCGATATCGCCGCGGTGAATCCGTGGATGCTGCGGATGGCCGGCGAGGTGGCCGACGGGGTGCATGTCCACCCGATCGGCGAGCCGGGTTACCTCGCCCGCCATGTGATACCGAAAGTCGCTGAGGGAGCACGGAAAGCGGGCCGGTCACCGTCGGCCGTGGCGATCATCGTGCCGGTGTTGACGATCGTCGGCGACACTGAGGAAGAGCGCGACAGGCAACGCGAATCGGTGCGCGCCAGCATGGCGTTCTACGGGAGCACGCCCAACTACGCGTTCATCTGGGACGAGGCCGGGTTCGAGGGCACCACCGCCCGGATCCGCGAGAAGCAGAAGGCCGGCGACTTCGCCGGGATGGCGGCGCAGGTCAGCGACGACCATGTCGCCGCGTTCGCCACCGAGTCGACCTGGGATGCATTGGCCGACAAGCTGATCGACAAGTACGCCGGGATAGCCACCCGCCTAGTGCTCTACAACGCGGTCGGCGATCCCGAGCAATTCGAGCGGTACGGCGAGGTCGCCCGCCAGGTCAGCGGCCGATCATCCGCCGCATGAACTCGGGGTAACGCTCACCCTGCACCTCGATCGCGGCTGAGGCGGCATCGATCTCGCGCAGGTCGTCGTCGCTGAGCTCGACCGCGGCCGCGCCGAGGTTTTCGTCGAGACGCTCGAGGCGCCGCGTGCCCGGGATCGGCGCGATCCACGGCCGCTGAGCCAACAGCCACGCCAGCGCGATCTGCGCTGGCGTGGCGCCCTTACGGTCCGCGATCGCCTGGAGCAGCTCCACCACGGCTCGATTGGAATCGCGGACGTCGGCGGCAAAACGCGGGATGACGTTGCGGATGTCCGCATTGTCGAATTGTGTGCTCGCGTCGATGCTTCCGGTGAGAAAGCCCTTGCCCAGTGGGCTGTACGGCACCAAGCCGATGCCGAGTTCGGACAGCGTGGACAGCACGCCGGTCTCCGGGCTCTCCGGCTCGCGCCACCACAACGAATACTCGCTCTGCAGCGCCGTCACCGGCTGCACGGCATGGGCGCGACGGATGTTCTCTGCGGAGGCCTCCGACATCCCGAAGTGCTTGACCTTGCCCGCCTCGATCAGCTCCTTGACCGTTCCGGCGACATCCTCGACCGGAACTTCCGGGTCGACGCGGTGTTGGTAGAACAGGTCGATGGTCTCCACATTCAATCGGCGCAACGAATTGTCGGCGACCTCCTTGATGTGCTCGGGACGGCTGTTCACCCCGTTGACGTTGCCGTCGGCGTCGAAGGCGAACCCGAACTTGGTCGCGATCACCACCTGATCGATAAATGGCGCGAGGCCTTCGCCGACCAGTTCTTCGTTGTCCCCGTACGCTTCCGCGGTGTCGAAGAACGTGACACCGCGCTCGACCGCCCCGCGCAGCACCGCGATCATGTCGGCTTTGGGTCCGGACGGGCCGAAGCCGCGACTCATTCCCATGCAGCCCAAGCCGATTGCCGAGACTTCGAGGGTGCCACCCAGGATGCGCTTGTCCATCTGTTACTCCTTCTACGATGCCGGCAGATCCACCAGCGTGGCCAACTGGGCGCGATGACGGTAGGCGGTGCCGAACGCCAGCTGATCGCTCTTGGCCCGCTTCAGATACAGGTGCGCCGGATATTCCCACGTCATGCCGAGTCCGCCGTGCAACTGGACACATTCCTCGGCCGCATGCACCGCGGCACCGCTGCAATAGGCCTGCGCGACAGCCGTCGCGATCGCGACGTCAGCGTCGTTGCGGGCGCAGGTGTCGGCGGCGTATCGGGCCGCCGCCCCCACCGAATTGAGCTCGACCCACAGGTCGGCCAGTCGATGCTTGATCGCCTGGTACGAGCCGATCGCCCGGCCGAACTGCTTGCGCTCCTTGGTATATGCCAGCGTGGTCTCAAAACACCATTGCGCGATGCCCAGCTGCTCGGACGCCAGCAGCGCGGCACCGGTCTGCAGGGCGGCGGCGATCGCGGCATCGGCCGGGGCGGCCCCGACGCGGGATGACGCCGCACCCGAGAAGTCAAGATTCGCAAGCGGTCTCGTCATGTCCAGGCTCAGCACCGGCGACACCTTGACACCAGCGTCGTCGCGGGCCACGGTGTGCAACTCCAGGCCGTCCGGTCCGGCAACCGGCACCACCAGCACATCGGCCTCGAGCACGCCCGCAACGCTGGTGATCCGCCCGGTGACTCCGTTGCCGCCGGCCTTGAGTCCGGTAACGGTGTCACCGGGAGCGGTCGACATCGGGACCGCCAACGCCGCGGTCCGCGAACCCGCCGCCAATTGCGGGACCACGTCGCGGTCCCCCACCTGCAGCAGCGCAACGGTGGCGAGCACCGCGCTCGACAGATACGGCACCGGCGCGACGGCGCGGCCGATCTCCTCCATCACCACGGCGGCCTCGCGGGCGGTGGCCCCCGCACCGCCGAGGCCCTCCGGTATCAGCAGGCCGGCCATGCCAAGTTCGGCGGCCAGGGTGTGCCAGAGGCCGGAAAAGTCGTGTGGCGCAGGGTCGTACACCGACGTTACCGCTTCGGGTTGGCACCGGTCGGCGAACAGCCGACGGACGCTGTCCCGTAACGCTTCCTCGGTGTCGGAGTACAGCAGATCGCTCATCTGACTCACTTCTCCAGGTCCTTGAAAGCCACGTCCTTGTCGACCCGGTGCTCCGGCGGCAATCCGAGAATGCGTTCGGCGATCGTGTTGCGCAGGATCTCCGAAGTGCCGCCCTCGATCGAATTACCCTTGGCGCGCAGGTAGCGGTACCCCGGCTCGCGGCCGATGAAGTCGACCGAGTCGGGCTGGCGCATCGTCCAGTCGTCGTACTGCAAGCCGAGTTCCGGATGCAATTCGATCTCGAACCCCGACACCGCTTGGGCCAGACGGGCAAACGTCACCTTCATCCCGGCTCCCTCGGGTCCGGGTTGGCCGACCGCCAGCCGCTGGCGCAGCCGCAGGCCGGTCAGGCGGACAACTTCGGCCTCCACCCACAACCGCATCAGCTCGTCGTGCATGGCGGCGTTGCGCACTTCGGGTTGCGAGCGCCAGGCCGCGGTGACTTTGCCGATGATGCCGTTCTCTCGTGCGCCACCGGCCATCGAGCCGATGGCCACCCGCTCGTTGTTCAGTGTGGTGGTGGCGACTTTCCAACCGCCACCCTCCGGGCCCAGCCGATTGGCGTCGGGCACCCGGACATCGGTGAGGAACACCTCGTTGAATTCGGCTTCGCCGGTGATCTGCCGCAGTGGCCGCACGTCGACGCCGGGATCGGTCATGTCGAGGACGAAATACGTCAGCCCTTGGTGTTTGGGCACGGTCGGATCGGTCCGGGCGACCAGGATCGCTCGCTGCGCATTCTGGGCGCTGGACGTCCACACTTTCTGCCCGTTGACAATCCAGTCGTCACCGTCGCGGACCGCGCGGGTGGCCACGCCGGCCAGATCGGATCCCGCACCTGGCTCGCTGAACAGCTGGCAGTAGACGTGTTCACCGGTGAACAATGGCCGCAAGAACTCCCGGCGCTGCTGCTCGGTGCCGAACGCGGCGATGGTCGGCGCGGCCATGCCCATCCCGATGCCGTTGCGCGCGCCCCCGCCACCCGGCGGGGCACCCGCCGCGGTCAGCTCGTCCTCGACCTGAGCCTGGAGGCTACGCGCCAGATCCAGCCCACCCGAGCCCACCGGAAAGTGCACCCACGCCAAGCCGGCATCGAAACGCGCGCCGAGGAATTCGTGCGGATCGGTGGTTGCCGGATCATGCTCCTCGAGCAGCGTCCGCACTCGGGCGTGCAGGTCGTCGGCGTTCACCGAAAGCCCTCCGGATCGCCGAGCAGACGACCGCCGTCCAGCACCAGCGTCTCGCCGGTGATCCAGCTCGACTCGTCGGACACCAGGAAGGCGACTGCGGCCGCCACGTCGGGCGGCTCACCGATCCGTCCCAGCGCCATGCCTGCCGACACCAGACCTTCGTGGTCCTTCCACAGCGCTTCGGCGAGCCTGGTCCGCACCACGCCCGGGGCGATCGCGTTCACTCGCACCTTCGGCGAAAGTTCCAGTGCCAGTTGCTTGGTGACGTGGATCAGCGCCGCCTTGGTCGCGTTGTACATCCCCATGTTCGGCGACTGATGCATGCCACCGATCGACGCCGTGTTGACGATCGCCCCGCCGTGTTCGCGCATCCAGGCCTTGGCCGCCAACGAGGTCCACAGCAGCGGCGCCCACAGGTTGACGTCGAAGGTCTTGGCGAACCGGGCGTGGTCCTGATCGATCAGCGGACCGTAGGCAGGGTTGGTGCCGGCGTTGTTGACCAGGATGTCGATGCTGCCGAACCGGTCGAGGGTCAGATCGACGCAGTGCCGCGCGGCGTCCTCGTCGACGGCGTGTGCGGCGACCCCGACCGCGTTGCCACCGACCTGCTGGGCCGCGACATCGGCGGCGTCCTGCTTGCGCGATGTGAGCACGATATTCGCGCCGCCTTCGGCCAGCCGCTGCGCGATCGCCAGACCGATCCCCCGCGAACCTCCGGTGATAATTGCGGTGCGGCCGTTGAACTGTGACGCGGTCATAACCCCTCCATCAGGCTGTGCTGGTAACGACGCATGCCGCGCAGCCAGCGGTCGTAGTCGGCGCCCTTGTGCCGGTACATCTCCAGCACGGCGGGATGCGGGAGGATCAAGAACCGTTCGTCGTCGACCGCGGCCAGCACGATGTCGGCGACGTCGTCCGGCTCGATCACGTCGCCGGCGGAGGTCACGGCACGCGTCGCGAGCCGTGCCAGCGGGTCGTCGGACTCCCCTGGCGAATACAGCAGTTTGGTGTTGACGCCCATCGGGCACAAACAGCTGACCCGTACGCCTTGGTCGCCGAAGGTGATGTTCAGCCATTCGGCGAAGCCGACCGCGGCGTGCTTGGTCACCGAGTAGGTGGCCGAGCCGAGCTGGGTGAGCAGCCCGGCCGCCGACGCGGTGCTGACGAAGTAGCCCTCGCCGCGTTCGACCCAGCCGGGCACCAGCAGTTGGGCCGCGCGGATATGCGCCTTCAGGTTCACGTCGATGGACTGGTCCCACTCGTCGTCGGTGACGTCCAAACCCGAGACACCGGTGATACCCGCATTGGCGAAATACAGGTCGACGGGTCCGAATGCGTTGTCCGCCAACGCGATCAACTGCCCTATGTGCGCAGTCTCGGAGACGTCACCGCCCGACGCTACGGCCGCCCCGGGCCGTTCGGCGTTGATCCGGTCGGCCACTGCCCGCGCGGCATCGCCGTCCAGATCGGCGACGACGACGCGGGCGTCCCGCTGCGCCAGCTTGGTGGCCAGCGCCGCGCCGATTCCGTTGCCGCCGCCGGTGACAATCGCGACCTTGTCGGCAACTTTCACGAGCGCCTCCCTTGTTGTCGGAGCAGCAGCCGGGTGATCCAGCCCCGGGTATCCGCCGGGTCGATCACGTCGTCGAGTTCGAACGTCGTCGCCGAAGTGAGCGCCTTACCGTGTTGGTAGGCCGCCTCGACCAACTTGTCGAACAGGTTCTGGCGTTCGGCTGGATCGGCGACGGCGGCCAGTTCCTTGCTGAATCCCAGGCGGACCGCGCCCTCGAGACCCATGCCGCCGATCTCCCCGGTGGGCCAGGCCACAGTGAAATCGGGCGCGTGAAAAGAGCCGCCGGCCATCGCCATAGCGCCCAGCCCGTAGCCCTTGCGCAGGATCACCATCCCGAACGGCACGGTCAGTCGCGCGCCGACGATGAACAGCCGGCTGAAGCGCCGAACGGCGGCGTCGACCTCGGCATCCGGGCCGACCATGAAGCCGGGTGTATCGCACAGCGAAATGATCGGCAGCCCAGCCGATTCGCACAATGTCAGGAAATCGGCGATCTTGTCGGCCGCCTCGGCGTCGATCGCGCCGCCGAGGTGGTGGCTGCTGTTGGCGAGCAACCCGAACGGCGCACCCTCGATGCGGACGAGCGCGGTGACCGCGCCGACTCCGTAGTCGGCCCGCAACTCCATGACCGACCCGACGTCGGCCACCGAGTCGATCGCGTGATGCACGTCGTAGGCCCGTAACCGGTTCTCCGGCACCACATGTCGCGCCCGCCGCGGGTCGGGGGCTTCCCACTCGTGCTGGCCGCCACCGAAATAGGACAGGTACTGCTTGGCCAGCGCCACGGCGTGCGCCTCGTCTCGCGCGGCCAGCCCGACCACCCCGTTGCGCCGCTGCACGTCGATCGGCCCGATGTCTTCGGGCCGGTACTGGCCCAGCCCGCCGCCCTCGATCATCGCCGGCCCGCCCATCCCGATGTTCGCATCGGGAGTCGCGATGATCACGTCGCAGGTTCCGGCCAACGCCGCGTTACCGGCGAAGCATCGGCCGGAGACGATCGACACCAGCGGCACCCGACCGCTGAGTGCGCCGAGCGCCCGGAACGTCGGCACGTCGAGACCGGCGATGTTCGCCACATCGGTGTCACCGGGGCGGCCGCCACCTCCTTCGGCGAACAGGACGACCGGCAGCTGGTGTCGGGCCGCCAGTTCGAAGACACGATCTGTCTTGGCGTGGTTGCGCATGCCCTGCGTACCCGCGAGCACGGTGTAGTCGTAAGACAGCACGGCGGCCTGGGCGCCGCCGATCGTCGCCACCCCTGCGATCAAGCCGTCGGCCGGGGTATTGGCGATCAGGTCTTCTTCCGAGCGTCGGCTGCGCTGCGCGGCCACCGCCAGCGCGCCGTATTCGACGAAGCTTCCCGCATCGACTAGGTCGTCGATGTTCTCGCGCGCACTGCGTCGATTCTGATTGTGCCGCTTGGTGATTGCGGTCGGACGGCCTTCGTCGAGGGTCAGTAGGTGACGACGGCGAACCTCTTCGAGATCGTCGCGAGGCCGGTCGAGGTCGAGTGAAGCCACGTCGTCGCTCCGCGCGCTGCGACCGGTGCGGGTGAACACCAGCAGCGGCTCACCGGTTCCGACCACCTGCCCGGGGGCCACCAAAGTCCGGACCGCGCGTACGGCGTCCGGCGCGGTCAGCACATGCTGCATCTTCATGGCTTCGAGCACGACGAGCTGCGCGCCGCCGGCATACTCCTGTCCCTCCGAGGCAAGCTCGACCACGGTGCCGGCCAGCTGGGCCCGCAGCACCTCCTCGCCCGGATACAGTTCCGGCGGTGCCGACCGCGTCTCGTGGCGGCGGGACTGCGCGGCACCGGCAAAAGTCGGCAGGTTCTCGTCGACAAAGCTCGTTGTGACCGGACCGGCATGAATGCGGCCGTCCGACAGGATTTCCCGCAGGAATCCGATGTTCGTCCTGATGCCCTCGATGGCGAATTCGTCCAGCGCTGTCTGCGCCTTGCGCAGGGCGGCCGAAAACGACGATCCGCGCACCCGGGTGATCACCTTGGCCAGCAACGAGTCGTAGCGTGGGCTCGGCGTGAGCCCGGCGCGGCCAAAGGTGTCGACACGCACCCCGGGGCCACTCGGCGGCGAGAATACCGCGAGAGTCCCGGCCGTCGGCAGCACCGACCCGTCGACATCCATCGTCTCCATGTTGACCCGCGTCTGGATGGCAATTCCCCGCACCGCGGCCAGCGCGCCGACCACGTCGTCGCCGTCGGCAACGATGCCCGCCGGCAGCCTCAGTTGATGGAACGACGAACCTTGGGCAATGCGCAGCTGCACCGCGACCAGATCGACGCCGGTGACCTCTTCGGTCACCGTGTGTTCCACCTGAATCCGGGGGTTGACCTCCAGGAACACGAATTGCTCGCCGCTGACCAGAAACTCGACCGTGGCCACTCCGCGGTAGTCGGCGTGCGCACACAGTAGTGCCGCTGCTCGGTGCAGGTCACGCCGCAACGACGGCGAAATACCTTGTGCTGGCGCGATTTCGATCAGCTTCTGGTGGCGGCGCTGGATGCTGCAGTCGCGATCGCCAAGCGCGAGCGCCCGCGACGGTGTCGCGACGATCTGCACCTCGATGTGCCGGGCGTCGGCCAGGTGCGCCTCGGCGAACAGCGCCGGGTCGCCGAACCCGAGTTCGGCCTCGGCGGCGCACTGCCGGTAGGCGTTGTCAATCTGCTCGGCGCTGTGGACAATTCGCATGCCGCGACCACCGCCGCCGGACAGCGCCTTGATCACGATCGGCCCGGCCTGGGCCTCGGCGAATGCACGGATATCGTCGACGTCGGCGGGCCCGTCGATCGCGGGTAGCACCGGCACCCCGGCCGCGACCGCCGCACGCCGGGCTGATGACTTGTTGCCGAACAGGTCGAGGGCGGCGGCGTCGGGCCCAACGAACGTCAACCCGGCGTCGGCACAGGCCCGCGCGAACTCGGGCTGTTCGCTGAGGAAGCCGTACCCGGGGTGGACCAGTTCGGCGCCGGCGTTCTTGGCCGCCGCCAGGATCGCCGCGTGGTCCAAGTAGGCCGCTGGGCCGGCGCAGGAGAGTGCGATCGCCTCGTCGGCCATGTGGACGTGGGGACTGTCGGCATCGTCTTCGGCGTAGACGGCGACCGTGCCGAGCTCCAACTCCGTTGCCGTGCGGATGATTCGGAGCGCGATCTCACCGCGGTTAGCGATCAGCAGTCGCGTCACGTGCGGTCCTTCTCGATGTCGACCAGTATGGACCCAGCGTCCGTCCCGATCTCATCATGCCGCCACCGCGATTACCTGATTATCGGCCCCTCTTTGATAGAAGAGCTAGTAGTTTTATTGCTGCGTCGATGATTGACCAACCCAATAGAGGACACGATGACCAAGCGTTACCTGATCGCAGCCCTGGGAGCACTACTGACAACCGCGGGACTGACCGCAACGGCGGCCCCGGCCAGCGCCGGATGCGTCAACCCGCCTGGCCTTGCTCCGATGGCACAGATGTGTGACAGCCCCGTCGACGGCGACGGCTGGTGGGAACGCTGTCTGACCGACTACCCGGGTGGTCCGTTGAACCCCGCTACGGTCGACTGCGACACGATGAGTGCGGGCAATCCTCCGAAGGAGGCGAACCCGGTCATGATGACGCCGCCGACACACATCGACCCGTAGCACCGGACTGTCCGCTGCGGTAACTTCAGCCGGTGTCAATCAACCGTCGCAAGGTCTTGGGTGGCGCCGGCCTGGCCGGCGCGGCCGCGGCCACCGGTGTCGGCGTCGATCGCTTGGTTTCCGGCTACCGCACCGAGAAGGACGCGTCGTCGGCGAACGACGCGGCGCGCTTCGGCGATCCGCGGATACCCGCCGAGACGATCACCAACAAATCGCACTTGTTCCACCTCGGGGCTTCGCCGGTCACCCGCTTCGACGGAGGTTCGTTTCAGCAGGCGGACGAAGCGAACTTCCCGATCCTCACCGGTCAAGAGGCCAGCATCGTGTTGCTGACGTTGCAGCCCGGGGGTATTCGCGAACCGCACTGGCACCCCAGCGCGTGGGAGATCAACATCGTCACCAAAGGCGTCGCCTACTGGGTCCTCGTCGACGGGAACGGTAACCACGAAAGCTTCGACCAGAAGGTCGGCGACGTGGTGTTCGCACCCCAGGGCTCGTTCCACTTCTTCGAAAATCGTGGCACCGACGACATGAAAATCGTCATCGTGCAGAACACCAGCGCGGCCGAATCCGACGACAACATCGGGATCGGTGAGTCGGTCAGCAAGCTGCCGCCGCGGGTGTTGTCCGCGATCTTCGGCGTCCCCGCCGAGACGTTCGACAAGTTCAAAAAGTACGACAAAGCTGCCATCATCCTGCGGAAGCATTAGGAACGTGCAATGACCGATGACGCCGAGCGCTTCGGCAATCCGCGCATACCCGCCGAGACGATCACCAACAACTCGCACCTGTTCCGGCTCGGCGCCCTGCCACCCGCCGCATACGACGGCGGGTCACAACAACAGGCGCACGAAGAGAACTTCCCGATCCTCACCGGTCAAGAGGCCAGCATCCAGCTGATCACGTTGCAGCCCGGCGGCATTCGCGAACCGCACTGGCACCCCAGCGCGTGGGAGATCAACATCGTCACCAAAGGCGTTGCGAGCTGGGTCCTCATCGACGGGAACGGCAACCACGAAAGCTTCGATGCCCACGTCGACGATCTGGTGTTCGCCCCGCAGGGTTCGTTGCACTACTTCGAAAACCTGGGCAAGGAAGATCTAGAGGTGCTGATCATCCAGAACTCCAGCGCAGCCGAGGACAAGGACAACATAGGCATCGCCGAGTCACTGAGTCAGCTTCCGCCCCAAACGCTGTCGGCCGTTTTCGGCGTTCCCGCCGAGACGTTCGACAAGTTCAAGAAATTCGACAGCGCGATCACGATCCTGCGAGCGCACTGATCGTCACTGCATGAGCGTCGCGGCGAGTGTGCCGCCCAGCTCGTAGGCACGCTCACGGGTGCCGGCGTCGAGCTCGCCGGTGATCTCCAGCGCGTCAGCAGCCTTGGCCAGCGCCAGTCCGGTGACCACCCGGTCGATCGACGACACCGCGCCCACGGTGTCGTTATTGCCATGCACCCAAAGGCCATACGGCCGTCCGGCCACGTGGTCCAGGCTCGGGTAGTACACCGTGTCGAAGAAGTGCTTGAGTGCCCCGGACATGTATCCGAGGTTGGCCGGGGTACCGAACAAGTAGCCGTCGGCGCCGAGCATATCGGGAACGGTCGCGGCCAGTGCGGGTCGCACTATCACGTCCACGCCCTCGATCTCCGGGTCGTTGGCCCCAGCCAGCACGGCTTCGAGGAGTTCACGGGTGGCCGGTGACGGCGTGTGATGAACAATCAACAGCGTCTTGCTCATTCGCGCCCCTGCATCTCGACGGCCTTCTTCATGGCTTCTCGGGCGCGGCCGCGATCTCCCGCATAGTCATAGGCACGCGCCAGCCGATACCAGCGGTGCCAATTGTCCGGATCACTCTCCAATTCGGCTCGGACGTCAGCGAATAACGCGTCCGCCGCGTCGCGTTCGATGCGCCCGGACGGCCGCCGCGGCAGATTAGTCGTGTCGAGTTCCATCCCGTCCTCGGCGGCAAGACGGGCCAGCCTTTGCTGCGCGAAGCCGGCGCGCAACGTGGCGAGCATTGCCCACAGCCCGATCGCGGGCAAGACCAGCAGCGCGCAACCCAATGCGATCCCTACGCCGCGGCCGGAGCCGATCATCACCACGGCGGTCCTGCCCAGCAGCACGATGTACATCAGCAGCGCCGCGCACATCAGCGCGATCAGTATCTGGATGCGCAGACCGCGCGCGTTCTGGGTCATTGCAGATTGAGCAGCGATTCGATTCCTATTGTCAGGCCTGGGTATTCGGCAACGCGGCGGACCGCCAGCAGCACACCGGGCACGAACGAGGTGCGGTCGATGCTGTCGTGCCGGATCGTCAGGGTCTCCCCCAACGTGCCGAACAACACTTCCTGATGGGCGACCAACCCGGCGAGCCGAACGGAATGAACCGGCACGCCGTCGACGTCGGCACCGCGGGCGCCGGGCAAACTGGTGCTGGTGGCATCTGGGTTGGGCGGCAAGTCTTTTCGCGCTTCGGCGATCAAGGCGGCGGTGCGGCCGGCCGTCCCCGACGGGGCGTCGGCCTTCTGAGGATGATGCAACTCGATCACCTCGACCGACTCGAAAAACGGGGCGGCCTGTTTGGCGAAATGCATCGACAGCACAGCGCCGATGGCGAAGTTGGGTGCAATGAGCACGGAGACGCCGGGTTTGGCGGCCAGCCATGCCCGCACCTGCTGCAGCCGCTCGTCGGTGAAGCCGGTGGTGCCCACGACCGCATGAATGCCGTGGTCGATCAGGAACTCGAGATTGCCCATGACGACGTCGGGATGGGTGAAGTCGATGACCACGTCGGTCTTGTTGTCGGTCAACAGGCTCAGCGCGTCGCCGGCGTCGACTTCCGCGGACAGGGTCAGATCGTCGGCAGCCTGAACGGCCTGCACCATCGTCGTACCGACTTTGCCCTTGGATCCCAGCACCGCCACCCGCATGGTTTCACCCTAGAACCTGGCGTACCTGAACTCGCCACTAGCCGATGGGCACGACTGTTACGCTCCGGATTGATTTCCCCACAACAGCAGGTCAGGAGTCGAATTCACTCACCCATTCGTCACCGTACGTTCACCGAGGATGGGTTTGTGTCAAACCTGCGCGAACTGAAATCGTGCTGAAGATACTTAGCAACCGAACCACTGACCAGCTCGACGAAAGGACCCGGAACATGAGGATCACAAGCGGCCTGGCCGCTGGCGCGATGTTCGCCGGTCTCGCCCTGGTACTGACGGCCCCCGTGTCCTCAGCAGACCCGCTGAACGGCCACTACATCGAGACCGAGACCTACCCCGATGGTCACCAGGACCCGCCCAGCGACTGGTACATCACCCCGTGTGGCGACGGCTGCGCCGACATCCAGCACCTGGGCCAGGCGCATCTGGACGGCAACACCTGGACGCTGGATGGCAAGGGCGGCGTGTCCTGTGAGCAGGGTGGGGACGTGCACGACGCGATCAACTTCCACTACACCTGGGACGCGAACACGCTGGACGGCAACGTGCAGATCACCAACAACGTGGCGGCGTGCGGCAACCCGGCGGGCTACCAGGAGACCAACAAGCTACACCTGGCACCGGCGCCCTAGGCGTCAATCACCACGCGACCGCCCCTCGCCCGGGAGACGCACACCAGCATCTCGCCGTCCGACTCTGCGGTCCGGCCGCGACGCTCGACCTGGCCGCCGAGCACGGTGACCTTGCAAGTGCCACAGAAGCCCTGCCGGCAGGAATGCGCGGCAGTCGGGTCGTGGTCGAGCATGACGTCGAGCGCCGAGCGATTCGCCGGGATCTCGAGCACCCGCCCGGAGCGCGCGAGCTCGAGTTCGAACGGGACGCCGTCGACGACCGGCGGCGGACTGAACCGCTCGTAGTGCAGCGGCGCGTTGGCGTGCTCATTGCGGGCGATGCGCACCGCTTCCAGCATCCCGGTCGGGCCGCAGACGTAGACCGCGGTGGTCGGTGACGCCGCGACGAGCAGATCGTCGGAGGTGGCGATGCGTCCGCGCTCGTCGTCCGCCCACACCGTGACCCGGTCGGCATCCAGTGACAGGACTTCGTCCAGCAGCGGCATGTATTCCCTGCTGCGGCCGGCATAGACTGCGCGCCAATCCATTCCGCGTTGCTGCGCTGCCCGCATCATCGATAGGATCGGTGTCACCCCGATCCCACCGATGACGAAAAGCACGTCGCGCTCGTCACCACCGAGATAGAACGCATTGCGCGGACCTTCGAACACCAGCGGGTCGCCGACGGCGAACGCCTCGTGCATTTCGACCGACCCGCCACCACCATCGGCGATGCGGCGCACCGCAATACGGTAGTCGGTGCGCCGGCCGGGCGGCCCACACAATGAGTACTGGCGACGGCGGCCCGACGGTAGTTGCACGTCGATGTGGCTGCCGGGAGTCCACGACGGCAACAATCCGCCGTCGGGGTCGGCGAACGTCAGCGCGACGACGTCCGGGCTGAGCTGTTCGCGTTTGGTGATGACCGCGGTGTGGGTGCGGCCGACCGGGACCACGCGGGACGGCTTCCACCGGCTCGCCAGCGAAAACCCGTTCAGTACCGCGACCAGACCGCAGACCGCGGTGTAGAGACGGTCGCGCTTGCGACGGCCGTAGATGTCTGCGGGCCGGCTGGACCAAATGCTTTGCGACACAACCACCCTAAGGCCGGATGTCGTAGCGGGCCAACAGCCGGATCAACGACGGGCTGATCCGCCGCAACGCGTAGCCGACCCGCGACTCGGCCGCGATCGGCAGCACCGGCGGTCCGCTCTTGACCGCTTTGACGATCGCCTTCGCGGTGGCTTCCGGGGTGTAGTTCCGACGGCGGTAGGCCGCGTCGGCTTTGTGCCGCGCGGTGTCCTGCTCGCCGGCCGTCATCCCGGCGTAGACGGTGGTCTTGGCGATGTTCGTGTTGACGAATCCCGGGCAGACCGCGGTGACGGTGATGCCGTCGTCGGCGAGGTCGGCCCGCAACGATTCGCTGAACGCCAGCACCGCGGCTTTTGTTGTGCCGTAGGCGATCATCGACTTCGACGGCAGAAAAGCCGCGGCCGATGACACGTTGATGATGGTGCCGCCCTGGCCGCGGTCGACCATCTGCGTCGCGAAGGCCCGACTTCCGTTGAGCACCCCGCGCAGGTTGACACCCAGGATGTTGTCCCAGTGCTCCGCGGTGGTCTCGAGGAATCGGCCGGCCATTCCGATGCCGGCGTTGTTCACCAGGATGTCGACCACACCGTGGTCGCTGTTGACTTGTGCGGCAAGCGCATTGACCGCAGCCTCGTCGCTGACGTCGGCCTGGTAGGCCGCCGCGCCGGCGCCTGTTTCGCGAACCGCCGCGGCGGTCTGCTGCGCGGCGGCCAGATCGCGGTCGACGATCACGACGGTGTCAGCACCCTGACGGGCTAACTCCAGGGCGGTGGCCCGGCCGATGCCGGCACCCGCCCCGGTGACGAGCGCGAGTTTGCCCCGGACGTCGCGTGGCCCGGGCTGCACGGTGCCGGCGATCGCCAGTGCGGCACCGTCGACGTTCCGGTCGATCCACTCTCCGGCCAGTCGCGCAATGACGTCCGGTCGGGCGGTGACCACCCAGTGGCCGCCCTCAATCGGAACGACCCTGCTGCCCAACGGGATCGAGCCGGTGAATCGTTGTAGCGCCGGGGTAACGAACATGTCCATTCGCGGCACCAGCACCTGCACCGGCACGGTAGTGTGTGGCAACTTTGCACCGGGAGCCATGAACGGCCCGGGCATGTTGGCGCGATAAAGGTTGAGACCGTTGACGTAATCCGCGGTCGTGCGGACCGGATCACCGGGTCTGCTGTGCGTACTCGAGTTGCCGATACGGCCAAACGCCTCAATAACTTTCACGCCCACCCTAGCCCGGATCAGCACTTCGGGCAGGCCAGGGGTCAGGAAGAACCAGATGTAGCCCGATGCGAACAGTTGCCGGATCACGTGGGCCAGAGCGCGCGGAGAGCGCGCCGATCGCAAGAACTTGCCCGCGTAGTTGAGGTGTGGGCCGGATATCGAGGTGAACGACGCCACCTTGCTCATCACCGTCTCGTCGGTGACCGCGGCCCAGGATTGGATCGAACCCCAGTCGTGCGCCAGCAGATGCACGCGACCGACACCCAGGCTGTCGATGACCGTGCCGATGTCCGAAATCAATTGAGCGAAACGGTAATCCGACCGCTTCGCCGGTCGCTCGGACTCACCGGCGCCGCGAACGTCGTAGGCCACGAAGTTATATCGGTGACCGAGACACTCGGCCACTCCGTCCCACAGATGATGGTTGTCGGGATAGCCGTGCACGCCCAGCACCGTCGGCCGTTGCGGATTGATGTCGGTGTAGGCGTGCACAGCCAGAGCGATGCCGTCGGACGCGGTTACGGTGCTGCGGGTCGGCGCGTGGCAACTAGTGGCCGAAGCAGTGGTCATGGGTTCCTCTCGGCTCAACGCGAGGCGCGGGCGGAAGGCGAGATCGCCAGGTAGTCAACCGCTTTCTCGACCCCGCCCAGCTGCGACGGGTGAAAGCGCGGCAGGTAGTAGGCGGCGATGACCCGGATGAATCGCATCGGTCCCGGCATCAATCCGCGTCGGGCCGCGATGAAGTAGTCACGCCAGCGCGGTTTGGTTCCCGGCGGCAGCTGCCGGTCGATGGAGTACATGAACCGGAGCCCGCGCACCCACACCAGAAACATCATCGGCGTCACAACCAGCTGGGTGCGAACCTGTCGTAGGTAGCCGGCCCGCAGGTGCTTCATCAGGTCGAAGGCCACCGCTTTGTGCTCGACTTCTTCCGCGCCGTGCCAGCGAAGCATGTCCAGCATCACCGGGTCGGCGCCGATCGCATCGAGCTGCGGGGTGTCGAGGATCCACTCGCCGAGGATCGCGGTGTAGTGCTCGATCGCCGAGACCAGCGCGACGCGTTCGAGCAGCCAGCTGTGCTGACGCCGCACACTCCAGCGCGGCCGGTCACCGAGCAGCTTGGCGAACAGCCAGCTGATCTGGTCGGTGAACGGTGTCACGTCGACGTCGTTGGCGGCGAAGTACTCCTGCACCCCGGTGTGAGCCTGGGCGTGCATCGCCTCTTGGCCGATGAAGCCCTGCACGTCGAGGCGCAGCTCGTCGTCTTTGATCAGCGGGAGCGCCTGCTTGAACAGGTCGACGAAGAACTCTTCCCCGGCCGGCAGCAGCAGGTGCAGCACGTTGAGCATGTGTGTGGTGAACGGCTCACCGGGCACGTAGTGAAACGGCAGCTTGGTCCAGTCGAAGGCGACGTCGCGCGCCTCGAGGACCAGTCGTTCGTGGTCGAATCCGGTCGCGCCGGCTTGCAGGTGCGGACCGACCGCCTCGTCGTTGACCGTGAACATCTGCAGCAGCATACCCGGTACCGCTGGTATCGGGAATACGCCGCGGTCAGACCGGCGCGGCCCCCCGCAGGTGCTCGAAGATCAGCGAAGTCTGGGTGCCGGCGACGTCGGCGTCGGCGTTGAGGTTCTCCACCACGAACGAACGCAGGTCCTCGGTGTCGCGGGCGGCGACGTGCAGGATGAAGTCGTCGGTGCCGGCCAGGAAGTAGACGTCCATCACCTGCGGTCGCCGCCGAATCTGCTGAATGAAGTCGCGGATCCTGCCGCGGGCGTGGGACTGCAGGCTCACCGAAATCATCGCCTGCAGAGGCAAACCCACCGCTGCGGGATCGATGTCGGCGTAGAAGCCGCGGATAACGCCGGACTCCTGCAGCCGACGAACCCGGCCGTGACAGGTCGACGCCGCGATCCCGAGTTCCTCGGCCAGCGCGCTGTTGGTCATCCGGGCATCGGCGTGCAGCAGGCCGAGGATTCTGCGATCGATACGGTCCAAATCGGCTGGTCGAAGATCCTTCGGCGGTGCACCCGCATGCCCGAGAACTCCCGATATTTCTTCGCTCATTTGGCGATGATATCGCTGTGTCTTCAGGATCTTTGCGTGCTGGGCGAAGTTTCTTCACAATCAACGGTATGCGTGTGGGCATCCCAACCGAAGTCAAAAACAACGAGTTCCGCGTGGCGATCACCCCGTCCGGCGTCGCCGAACTGACCCGCCGCGGTCACGAAATCCTGATACAGGCGGGAGCCGGTGAAGGTTCGGCGATCGCCGACAGCGACTTCAAAGCCGTTGGTGCGCAAGTAGTCTCCACCGCCGAGGACGTGTGGTCCGACGCCGATCTACTGCTCAAAGTCAAAGAGCCCCTGCCGGTTGAATATTCGCGCATGCGGCGCGGCCAGACACTGTTCGCCTATCTGCACCTCGCCGCGTCACGGACGTGCACGGAGGCACTGCTGGCGTCTGGCACCACGTCGATCGCGTACGAGACCGTGCAGACGGCCGATGGCGCCTTGCCGCTGCTGGCCCCGATGAGCGAGGTCGCGGGTCGGCTCTCGGCTCAGGTCGGCGCGTACCACCTGATGCGCACCCACGGCGGTCGCGGCGTGCTGATGGGCGGGGTGCCGGGCGTCGAGCCGGCCTCGGTGGTGGTGATCGGCGCCGGGACCGCGGGATACAACGCCGCCCGGGTCGCGCACGGCATGGGAGCGGCCGTCACGGTTTTCGACGTGAACATCGACAAGCTGCGACACGTCGACCAGGCGTTCAGCGGCCGGGCGCAGACTCGCTACTCCACCGCACTGGGACTGGAAGAAGCGGTCAAGGCCGCCGACCTGGTGATCGGCGCGGTGTTGCTGCCCGGCGGCAAAGCGCCGACATTGGTATCGAATTCCCTTGTCGCTCATATGAAGCCAGGCGCAGTCCTGGTGGACATCGCGATCGATCAGGGCGGCTGCTTCGAAGATTCGCGGCCGACCACTCACGACGACCCGACCTTCGCAGTTCACGACACCGTGTTCTACTGCGTGGCCAACATGCCCGCCGCCGTTCCCGCCACGTCGACGGTCGCACTGACCAATGCGACCCTGCCGTATGTGCTCGAGCTTGCCGACCAGGGCTGGCGCGGGGCATGTAGGTCGAATCCTGCTCTTGCCAAGGGGCTTTCGACGCACAACGGAGCGCTGCTCTGTCAGCGGGTTGCCGCCGACCTGACGTTGCCCTACACCGACCCCGCGGACATGCTAAGTCGCTGAGTCAGACGTGGCCGAGTTTGTCGACGATGTCCTTCGCCGGCCCGGCCTGAGCCTTCCGATACCCCGTCCCTGCCCACAGGTTGGTGCCGTGCGGGTCTTCCATTTCGACCGCGGCTCTGCGAATCGGCGACGTCATCTGGTTGACCTCGGGATAGCCCAGCGGCGCGATCTGATCCATCAACCGGGTGAAGTCATTCGCCAGGCCACGGGCGTAGCGGCCCGAGAACGCGTTGGTGACAACGGTGTTGTCGAATTGCGGATGAGTGAGCGCGGAGCGATGCGCGGTGTTGGTGCCGGCCTCGTCGGACAGCAGCAGCGCGGTGCCGATCTGCGCGGCCGCCGCTCCCCTGCGCAGTGCCGCGGCGACGTCTTCGGTGCTGGACAATCCGCCGGCCGCGATCAGCGGAACATCGTGGGCGTGGCCGATGCGATCCAACAGGGCGTGGAGCGGCTCGGTGCCCGGACTCATGTCCGGGGCGAACGTGCCGCGGTGCCCACCGGCGTCCGGGCCCTGCACGACGAGGCCGTCGGCGCCGGCGGCGACAGCCACCCCGGCCTCGTATGCCGACGTCACCGTGACGTAGAGCAACATGCCCATGGCGCCGAAGCGGCGCAACACATCCGGCGACGGCGCGCCGAACGTGAACGACACCAACTCGGGTCGCATATCGGCGACCACCTCGAGCTTCTGCTGCCAGCCGTCGTCATCGCCGAATTCCGGGTAGCCGACATGAACGTCGTAGTGCTCGGCCAGCTCGTCGAGCGCCTCGGCGTAATGGTCCAACGCGATGACGTCGGCGACGCTGGGCTGAGGGACGAACAGGTTCACACCGATCGGGCCGGTGGTCGCGGCGCGCGCCGCGGCGATGTCGTTGGCCAGTCGGTCGGCGCTGATGTAGCCACCGGCCAGAAAGCCGAGGCCGCCGGCGTTGGACACCGCCGCGGCCAGCGCGGGTGTGCCGGGTCCGCCTGCCATCGGCGCTCCCACGATCGGCACGTCGAGATCCCAGAAGCCCAGTACCATCGCGCTACCCTGTCATTGTCCGAAGCTGTTGCGGCAGTGACTTTCCCGTCGACTGATGAGGTCCGAGGACCGCAGCGCCGTAGGGCTTGTTGAGTAGTTGACGGGCAACCGCGTTGACCTCGTCCAGCGTGACCTCATCGAGCTCCTGCAGGGTCCGATCGATGCTTCGATGCTCAGCGTAGTTGAGTTCGCCACGACCGATGCGGTTCATCCGCGAACTGGAGTCCTCCAGGCCGAGCACCAGCCCGCCGCGCAGCGAGCCCTTGGCGATCCGGCATTCCGTCTCGGTGATGCCGTCGCGGCCCACGTCCGCGAGCACGTCGGCGGTCACCCGCGTTACTTCGGCGAACCGTTCGGGCAGACATGCGGCGTACACCGACATCGCGCCGGAATCGGAGAACGTGTCCAGTGACGAGTACACCGAGTAAGCCAGCCCACGAGACTCCCGAACCTGTTGGAACAGGCGCGAACTCAGGCCGCCGCCCAGCGCGGTGTTCAGCACCGACAGCGCCCAGCGATGCTTCCAGTGCCGACCCGGGGTGCGCACGCCGAGAAACACGTGGGTCTGCTCGGCGTCCCGGTTGACCACAGTCAGCCGGGGGCGACCACTGACCCGACCGGCACCCTTGCGGGGTGCTATCGCGTGGCGGCCCCGGACCAGCCGCGGCCCGAAGTGCTCGCGCACCAAGGCCACCACGTCGTCGTGGTCGACGTTTCCGGCCACCGCGACGACCATCCGCTCGGGCGTGTAGCGCCGCTGATGGAACGAATGCAGCTGGGCGCGCGTCATCGACGACACCGACTGCACGCTGCCGATCACCGGGCGGCCCACCGGGTGATCGCCGAACAGGGCCGCGAGGAACTGGTCGGCCAGCGCATCTTCGGGGTCGTCGTCGCGCATCGCGATCTCTTCGAGGACGACGTCACGTTCCAGCTCGACATCGCTTGCGGCACAACGCCCGTTGAGCACGACGTCACTGACCAGGTCGACGGCCAGTGCGAGATCGCTGTCGAGCACATGCGCGTAGTAGCAGGTGTGCTCCTTGGCGGTGAACGCGTTCAGCTCGCCGCCGACCGCGTCCATCGCCTGCGCGATGTCGACAGCGGTGCGCGTCGGAGTCGACTTGAACAACAGGTGTTCCAGGAAGTGCGCGGCGCCGGCGACCGTGGCACCTTCGTCGCGCGATCCGACCCCGACCCACACCCCGACCGAGGCAGAGCGCACCCCGGGCAGGTATTCGGTGACGACGCGCAGGCCGCCGGGAAGCGTGGTGCGCCGGAACGCCGCGGAAGGCTCAGAACCCTGCCGACCGCGGCGCAGCGGTCGCGTCGCTGGACTAACTGCTGGCCGTCGCGGCATCGGCGGGCGCGGTCTCCGGGCTTGCGGCGTCGTTATCGCTGCCGGAAGCCCCGCCGGAATCACCGGCGGCATCCTCGTCGACAAGCACCAGCGAGATCTTGCCCCGCTTGTCGATGTCGGCGATCTCGACACGAAGCTTGTCGCCGACGCTCACGACGTCTTCGACCTTGGCGATGCGCTTGCCCCGACCGAGCTTGGAGATGTGCACCAGCCCGTCGCGACCCGGCAGCAGCGAGACGAACGCACCGAAATCGGTCGTCTTGACGACGGTCCCGAGGAACCGCTCGCCGGTCTTGGGCAGCTGAGGGTTGGCGATCGCGTTGATCTTGTCGATCGCGGCCTGCGCCGACTCGCCGTTGCTGGCGCCGACGAACACCGTGCCGTCGTCCTCGATGGAGATCTGCGCGCCGGTCTCCTCGGTGATCGAGTTGATCATCTTGCCCTTGGGCCCGATCACCTCGCCGATCTTGTCGACCGGCACCTTGATCGTGGTGATGCGAGGCGCGAACGGGCTCATCTCGTCGGGCTCGTCGATCGCCTCCGCCATCACCTCGAGGATGGTCAGTCGCGCGTCCTTGGCCTGCGCCAGCGCACCGGCCAGCACCTGCGACGGGATGCCGTCGAGCTTGGTGTCCAGCTGCAGGGCGGTGACGAACTCCTTGGTGCCCGCGCACTTGAAGTCCATGTCACCGAAGGCATCTTCGGCGCCCAGGATGTCGGTGAGCGTCACGAAGCGGCGCTCGGTCTTGCCGTCGGTCTCGATGTCGTCCGACACCAGGCCCATCGCGATACCGGCGACCGGGGCCTTCAAAGGCACACCGGCGTTCAGCAGCGACAGTGTCGAAGCACACACCGAGCCCATCGACGTGGAACCGTTGGAGCTTAAGGCTTCCGAGACCTGGCGAATCGCGTAGGGGAACTCCTCGATGCTGGGCAATACCGGCACCAAGGCCCGCTCGGCCAACGCACCGTGGCCGATCTCGCGCCGCTTGGGCGAGCCGACCCGGCCGGTCTCACCGGTCGAGAACGGCGGGAAGTTGTAGTGGTGCATGTAGCGCTTGGAGGTTTCCGGTCCCAGCGAGTCGATCTGCTGGGCCATCTTGACCATGTCGAGGGTGGTGACGCCCATAATCTGGGTCTCGCCGCGCTCGAACAGCGCACTGCCGTGCGTCCGCGGGATCACCGCGACCTCGGCCGACAGGGCGCGGATGTCGGTGATACCACGGCCGTCGATGCGGAAGTGGTCGGACAGAATCCGCTGGCGCACAAGCTTTTTGGTCAGTGACCGGAATGCGGCGCTGACTTCCTTCTCGCGGCCCTCGTAGGTTCCGGCCAGCCGCTCGAGCACCTCGCCCTTGAGCTCGTCGGTGCGCGCGTCACGCTCTTCCTTGCCGGCGATCGTGAGGGCCTTGGAGAGCTCCTCGGTGGCCACCGAGGCCACTGAGTAGTAGACGTCGTCCTGGTAGTCCGGGAACAGCGGGTAGTCGGCTGTTTCCTTGCCCGCGGCGTCGTACAGCTCCTGCTGCGCGGTACACAGCGCCGCGATGAACGGCTTGGCGGCCTCCAGGCCCTCGGCCACCACGCTCTCGGTGGGCGCACCCGCGCCACCGGCGACGAGCTCGATGACGTTCTCGGTGGCCTCGGCCTCGACCATCATGATCGCAATATCTTTGGGGTCATCCCCCACCTTGCGGCCCGCGACGACCATGTCGAACACGGCGTTCTCGAGCTGCTCGACCGTCGGGAACGCGACCCACTGACCGTCGATGAGCGCGACGCGCACACCGCCGACGGGGCCGGCGAACGGCAGACCCGAGATCTGGGTCGACGCCGACGCGGCGTTGATCGCCAGCACGTCGTAGAGATCCTTGGGGTCCAGGCTCAGGATGGTCACGACGACCTGGATCTCGTTGCGCAACCCGGACACGAACGTGGGCCGCAGCGGACGGTCGATCAGACGACAGGTCAGGATCGCGTCGGTGGAGGGACGGCCCTCGCGGCGGAAGAACGACCCGGGGATGCGCCCCGCGGCATACATCCGCTCTTCGACGTCGATCGTGAGCGGGAAGAAGTCGAAGTGCTCCTTCGGGGTCTTGCTGGCCGTGGTGGCCGACAGCAGCATGGTCTCGTCGTCGAGGTAGGCGACGACGGAGCCGGCGGCCTGCTTGGCCAGCCGGCCGGTCTCGAAACGGATGGTGCGGGTGCCGAAGCTCCCGTTGTCAATGGTGGCGGTCGACTCGACCACGCCTTCGTCAATTTCAGCAGCAGACATGTGCGTCCGTGCAGCCTCTCTGGATTTGTTCAGCTATTTCGCGCAGGCACGCGCAACCCGGAGGGTTGCGGGGACTGGCCCGGAGGGGCCGTCGAAAGACACAGTCTGGAAGCGGCGACGGCCGTCGATCGAAGCGGCCGACCTACCCCGGATTCGGGGAGCTCGGCAGCCACTACCGAAGACCGCGCGATACAGACGTGTCGTCCTTCGTAGTCCTGTTGTGCCTCGCTGGAACGGTGCGCGCGGATCGCGCGCGCCGCACCTTGCTCGGGCCGATGGGCCCAAAACGCCTTTGACTCTACACGCCGACCTGGCGATTCCTTAAGCCGCGGCCATACCGCGGCCTCAGGATCAGCGGCGCAGGCCGAGCCGCTCGATCAGCGAGCGGTAGCGCTCCACGTCGACCTGAGCGACGTACTTGAGCAGACGACGACGACGACCGACCAGCAGCAGCAGTCCGCGTCGCGAGTGGTGGTCGTGCTTGTGCTGCTTGAGGTGCTCAGTCAGGTCCGCGATCCGCTTGGTCAGCAGCGCGACCTGCGCCTCGGGCGAGCCCGTGTCGGTCGCGTGCAGGCCGTAGGAGCCCAGGATTTCTTTTTTCTGCTCGGCGGTAAGCGCCACGAAGTATCTCCATCAATAGGTCCGCGAACATTCAACTAGGTGCGGCCACCGCGAACTGCAGCACGCCCGTATCGCGGGGAAGTCTAGCAGCGGGCGTCGCTTGAGCCCGAAATACGCAGCTCAGCCGGCGGAAAGTAGCTTGCGGGCGCGCTTGGTGTCCTTGTTCATCGCCTCGACCAGGTCGCTCACCGAGCCGAACTTCTTCTGCCGACGGATCCGGGCGACGAAGTCCAGCGCGACATGCTGCCCGTACAGGTCGGCGGCGGTGTCGAGGACGAACGCCTCGACCGTTCGGGTACGCCCGGAGAAGGTCGGGTTGGTGCCCACCGATACCGCGGCCTGATAGCGCTCGCCCGGCACGACCGCCCCGGTTACCGGGCCGTGACCCAACACGGTGAACCAGGCCGCGTAGACGCCGTCGGCCGGGATCGCCGAGTGCATCGGCGGAGCGACGTTCGCGGTGGGGAAACCCAACTCGGTGCCCCGTCCCTCGCCTCGCACCACCACGCCTTCGACCCGGTGCGGCCGACCCAATGCTTCGGCGGCCGCGACCACGTCACCGGCGTCGACGCAAGACCGGATGTAGGTCGACGAGAACGTCACGGTCTCGCTGTTGTGGTGCTCGGACACCAGCGACATCGCTTCCACCGCGAACCCGAGCCGAGCGCCGGCACTGCGCAGGGTGTCGACCGTTCCGGCGGCCTTCTTGCCGAAAGTGAAGTTCTCCCCCACCACGACTTCCACCACGTGCAGGTTCTCGACGAGAAGTTCGTGGACGTAGCGCTCGGGCGTGAGTTTCATGAACGCCGTGGTGAACGGCATCACCAAAAAGACGTCGATGCCGAATTCCTCGGCCAGCTCGGCGCGCCGGGTCAGGGTGGTCAGCTGTGCGGGATGGCTACCCGGATGCACGACTTCCATCGGATGCGGATCGAACGTCATCAACACCGTCGGCACGCCCCGGGCGCGACCCGACTTGACCGCGTGTTCGATCAGCTCGGCGTGGCCGCGGTGCAGCCCGTCGAACACCCCGATCGTGAGCACGCATCGGCCCCAGTCCGTGGGGATCTCGTCCTGGCCGCGCCACCGTTGCACAACGACAAGCGTACGGGGCGAGGTAGCGCGTGGTCGTGCGAGAGCCGCAGATCAGGTGAGGATTGCTTAAACTTCCGTTGTGCGCCCCGAACCAGCCGCCGAGGAGCCGTCCGGACTCAGTACGGTTGCCCAGGACTACCTCAAAGCCATCTGGAACGCCCAGGAATGGTCTCGTGCGAAGGTCAGCACCAAGATGCTGGCCGACAAGCTCGGGGTATCGGCCAGCACCGCCTCGGAGTCCATCCGCAAACTCGCCGAGCAAGGTCTGGTCGATCACGAGAAATACGGGGCGGTCACGTTGACCGACTCGGGCCGCCGTGCGGCATTGGCGATGGTCCGGCGCCACCGGCTGTTGGAGGCGTTTCTGGTCACCGAACTCGGCTACGGCTGGGACGAGGTGCACGACGAGGCCGAGGTGCTCGAGCACGCCGTGTCGGATCAGCTGATCGCCCGCATCGACGCCAAGCTCGGCTTCCCGCAGCGCGATCCGCATGGCGATCCGATCCCGGGCTCCGACGGTCGGGTGCCGACCCCGCCGGCCCGTCAGCTGTGGTCATGCGCCGACGGCGACGCGGGAACCGTGGCGCGGATATCGGACAAGGATCCCGAGATGCTGCGCTACTTCGACAGCATCGGCATCAGCCTCGACTCGCGGCTGCGGGTGCTCACCCGCCGCGAGTTCGCCGGGATGATTTCGGTCGCGGTCGAGTCGGCCGACGGCGGACCCACCACGGTCGATTTGGGAAGCCCAGCCGCGCAAGCGATTTGGATGGTCGCTCGCTAGCGTATTCCGCGAC
This sequence comes from Mycobacterium sp. 1245111.1, assembly GCF_001673405.1. Classification (GTDB taxonomy): domain Bacteria; phylum Actinomycetota; class Actinomycetes; order Mycobacteriales; family Mycobacteriaceae; genus Mycobacterium. The sequence continues at coordinate 206,856 of NZ_LZLV01000034.1, forward strand.
ACCTACTCGGCGGCAACTGCCCTGGCATGGTAGGCATCGCGGGTAGCTTGGTCCATCGCGAGAAATACCCGGTCGGTACGGGTCACTCGGCCGAGGAATCTGCGCGGCCGTTGCGGCGTGAAAAGCGCGGTCCGTAACAGGAATTGCATTCGACGCGGCACATAGGACACGGCGCGGTGATTGCGCGTGGCAGCCACCACGGCCGCAAACGCTTTCGCGGTGGCCAGGCCAATCCCCCGCGCGCCGCCAGTGATCGCCACGACGCGTCCGCGCAAATCCGTTTTCATGCTGTCCTCGCCAATGTGTCGATGTCGTAATCGTTGATATCGGGTACCGCCGCGAGTCGGCGCCGATACTCGTGCGGCGTCCACGGCCACAGTTCGGGCAGGCCATCGGCGCCCAGATACCAACTCGTGCATCCCGTTGCCCACACCGTGCCGGGCAGGGCCTGCCGCATGCTCGCGTTGAAGGCGTCGGTGGCACGACGGGTCGGCGCGACATTGTCGAATTCGCCCGTGCCCCAACGTTGGATCCAGCCGAGGATGTGATTGGCCTGCGCCTCGGCGATCGCGGTCAGCGAGTAGTTGCCGACCGGACTGTGCGGGCCCATCAACATGAAGAAGTTCGGGAAACCGGGCAACGCCACGCCCAAGAGCGCCCTGGGCCCTTCATTCCACAGCTGCTCAAGGGTCAGACCGTCGCGGCCCACCAACGACATTGGCCGCATGAAGGCGTGCGCATCGAAACCGGTGGCCAGCACGATCGCGTCGAGTTCGTGCAATTCGCCGTCGGCGGTGACGATGCCACGGTGTTCGACGTGATCGATGCCGGAATCGACCAGGTGCACGTTGTCGCGCTGTATGGCCGGGTAGAAGCCCGCCGACATGACCAGCCGCCGGCACATCGGCTGGTAGTCCGGCGTGAGGCGGCGCCGCAAATCGCGGTCGCGGACCGAACGCAGGTTAGCCCGGCAAGCGGCGCCCATCAGGCGACGACGCCAGCCTGGCTTCACCAACGCGCGAGCCAACCACTCGAACATCAAGTGGTACCCGTAGTACGCCATCGAGCTGAGCGCAGGCACCCTTCGGTGTACCGGGGCTGACCAGCTGCGGTAGTGCGGGTTGGGCAGCGGCAGAATCCATTGTGCGCTGCGCTGAAACAGCTCGAGGCGTCCGGCCGAACCGGCCAGGCCGCAAACGATCTGGACGCCGGTGGATCCGGTTCCCACCACCGCGACCCGCTTGCCGGTCATATCGACCGTGTGATCCCAGCGCGCGGAATGCATGACAGGGCCGTCGAATTCGGCCAGCCCCTCGATCGCTGGGGTGCGCGGCACGCGCAGGACACCGGTTGCCGCGATCAGGAAGTCATGCGTCATCGCCTCCCCAGCGGCAGTCGCGAGCCGCCAGCGGCCTTCGGCGAAGCGCGCGTCGACGACCTCGACGCCGAAGCGAATGATCTCCCTCAGCGCGTACTCGTCGGTCAGCCGACGGAAGTATTCGAAAATCTCCGCGCCAGGCGAGAAGAGCTGTGTCCAATCGGGTTTCATCGCGAACGTGAATTGATAGAACCGCGACGGCACGTCGCAGGACAGCCCCGGATAGGTGTTGTCGCGCCAGGTTCCACCGACGTCGTGGGATTTCTCGTAGATCGTGACGTCGGTGATACCGGCTTCGCGCAGCAGGATGGCCTGACCCAACCCCGACATGCCCGCCCCGATGATGCCCACCGACGGTTGCCGTTGCATCAGTCGATCTCCCGCCGGTCGGCCACGCTGATCGCGCGGCGCGTGCTCGGCAATACCGCAAGGAGTCGGTCTGCCAGAAACAGCAACGGTCGCAGGTCGAGCATCGGCGCGACCCACCACGGCGCGTAGACCCGTCGCGCGCGACGCGCGATCCCGGCGGTGATGGCCGCGGCGGCGACTTCGACCGGGGCCAGCTTTCCGAGTGGCCCAGGCAGGATGGCACCCAGCCCGGACCGGGCCAGCATGTCGTTGGCCAGCCCGGTGTCGATCAGCCCGAAATACGCGATCCCTACGCCGACTCCGTCGCCGGCGACCTCGATGCGTGCCGCACGCGCCAACGACTCGACGCCGGCCTTCGACGCGACGTAGGCACTCACCAGCGGACCCGGTATCACGGCGGCGATCGAGGCCACCACCATCGTGTAGCCGCGACTCGCCACCAGGTGCGGCAGCGCGGCCCGGATGGTATGGAAAGCACCCACCAGATTGACGTCGACGACCTGGCGCCAGTCGGCCGGATCGACCGCCGCTACCGTCACGCCGGGACCTGCGATACCGGCGTTGACGACCACGACATCGATGGCTCCGAAATGCGCTGCGGCGGCATCGCACGCCGTCTGCACCGATTCCGCGGACGTCACGTCGACTTCGAATGCCGCTGCGGCGGAACCTAGTTCGGCTACCAGCCGCTGCGCACCCAGAGCGTCACGATCGAGTACCGCAACGCGCGCGCCGACACCGACCAGGTCGCGGGCCACCTGCGCGCCGATGCCGTGGGCCGCACCGGTGATCACCACGACTTTGCTGCTCAGATTGCGACTCACCCTCATGCTGACTCCTAGTTGCCGGTGAGCTGCCTTCGCAGGACTTTGCCCGCCTCATTGCGCGGCAATCGCTCGATGAAGACCACGTCACGCGGGATCTTGTGCCGAGCGAGGTGGGCGCGTATGTGCGACTTGATGGCATCGGCGTCGAGTCCGGACTCGGGCCGGCTGACCACATACGCCGCGAGCCTCTTCCCGAAGTCTTCGTCGTCGACGCCCACCACCGACGCCTCGACGACGTCCGGATGTTCGGCGAGCAGATTCTCGACCTCCAGCGGGAAGACGTTCTCCCCGCCCGAGACGATCATGTCGTCGTCGCGGCCGTCGATGAACCACAACCCTGTCTCGTCGAAGTGCCCGGTGTCCCCGGTCGACAACAGACCGTCGACGATTTCCTTGTTGCCACCGTCGGTGTATCCGGTGAAGCTCAAACCACTTGACACGAACAGCGTTCCGACCTTGCCCGGTTCGGTGACCTGGCGCCGATTCTCGTCGTAAAGGACCACCCTGCAACCGACGGGCGGACGACCGACCGTGCCGGGGGCACGGTGCAGTTCGTCGGGTGTGGCGACGGCGGCGACCGCAACCTCGGTGGATCCGTATAGGTTGTACAGCACCGAGCCGAAGGCGTCGTGGGTACGACGACAGAGCGCGGGTGACAGCGAAGAGCCAGCGGCGAACAGCACTTTCAGCGCCGACGTGTCGTATTTGGCCAGCACATCGGGGCCGAGATCGAGGATGCGCTGCAGCATCGTCGGCACCAACACCACTGCGCCGACGCGATATTCGGCGATAGCCTGAAGCATCGCCTCGGGGTCGAAGCGTCGTGCCATCACGATGCGGTTGCCCAGCACCAGACCCAGCGCACACGTCGCCAAACCCGTCGCGTGGAACAGCGGAGCCGCGATGTAATACGCGCCGTCACGCGGCCACGGAATGCGGTCGAGCAGCTGCGCGGACTGCGATGGATCGATCCGGTTGCGGGGCACGCCTTTCGGGGTGCCGGTGGTACCGCTGGTCAGCAGTGCCAGGCCGCCCGGCTGTCGCGGTGCGGGCAGTCGCGACGGTGACTGGTTGTCGGTCAACTCGCCGAGCCGGCTGCCGGTGAACCGTAAGGTCTGCGGCGGCAGCGTAGTCAGGATGTCCTCGAATTCGTCGTCGACCAGAATGCAGCTGACGTGTTCCCGAGCCGATACGTCGGCGAGCTGCGGGGCGGCGAATCCCGTGTTCATCAGCACGGTGCGGACCCCGATTTTGTTGCTCGCGCTGATGGTCACCATGACGTCGCGGCTGTTTCGGTGCACTGTGGCGATGACGCCGCCGGCCCGAATCCCCTTGGCCATCAAGCCACGTGCCAACGCGTTGGAGGCCTGGTCGAGGTCACGAAAGCTGACCGTGCCCTGGTCGTCGGTGATGGCCGGGGCGTCGCGGTAGTGCGCGGCGGTGTGGTCGATCAGCCCGCCGAACGCTCCGTAGCGGCGGATGGCGAGCAGTGCCCGGACCGCCTCGTCGGGCCGGCGTAGGTCGATCATTCCGCGGCGCGCCAACACTCGTGCGGCGGCCAGTCGGTCGCGTATCTGGGTGACGTCGGGCCGATTCACGATGCGGTGTTCGCCTCGGCGACCGATGAGCGGATGAATTGCCCGGCGACTTGCAAGCTGGTCAGCCCCCCGTCGCGCGGCCACAGCCAATATCCATGCATGAGGCCGGGCCACATCTGCTCGTCGCAGCGACCGCCCGCCGCGGTGACGAGTGCTGCGAATGCCTCGGCATCAGCCCGCATGACTTCTCTTGAGCCATAGTGTATTTGGATCGGCGGCAGATCTGCCAGCTCCGCATTCAGCAGGCACAGCCGGGGGTCCGTCGGGTCATGATCGCCCACATACAGCGCGACGGCACGCGCGGCCGCACGTGGATCCAGCGGTTGCCGCCGGGTACGCCTGTCGGCGATGCAGGCCCGGTACGACGGATCGATCAGCGGGCCGAACAGCGACAGCGCCGCGGGGGCGGGTAGCCCTTCACTGCGCAGCCGCAACGCGAGCCCGACCGCGAGGTGTCCACCCGCCGAATCCCCGGCAACCACGATCTTTCCCGGATCGTGGCCCTCCGACAGCAGCCAGCGATAGGCCGCCAGTGCGTCGTCCTCAGCGGCAGGGAACGGATGCTCGGGCGCGAGCCGGTAGTCGATGGCGAACGTCGGCATGCCGGAGTATTCGGACAGGTGCGATGCGAAACCGCGATGGGTGCGAGCCGAGCAGATCAAGTAGCCGCTGCCATGAAGAACCAGCACCACCCCGGGCGCATCGTCGGCCTCTGGGGCCCGGACCCACTCCCCCGACACCGGCCCGGCAACGGCCTTGATCCGCGTACCGGGAACCACGGGGGCGGTGCGAGAGATCACGTAGTCGGCCGTCGGGCGCAACGCCGCCAGCAGCCACCGCTGCGACACCAGCACGTCGAGCATCGCATTGAAGCCCAGCCGCGAGATCGGCAGATAGCTGACCCGGTCGACGGCGAGCAGTGCGCCGCGCCGCAACCCTTTTGCCGCCGCCGCCGCTGACATCAGGCGAGCAGGCCCTTGGCGATGTGTGTCACCTGAACTTCGTTGCTGCCCGCGTAGATCATCAAGGATTTGGCGTCTCGGGCCAGTTGTTCGACCCGGTACTCGGTCATATAGCCGTTGCCGCCGAACAGCTGCACGGCGTCCATCGCGACGTCGGTGGCCGCCTCCGAGGAGTACAGCTTGATGGCCGAGGCCTCGGCCAATGACGGCATCTTGCCGGCCCGGGCCTTTTCGAGGGTCTGGAACACCATGTTCTGCACGTTAATCCGCGCGACTTCCATCTTGGCCAGCTTGAGCTGAATCAGCTGGAACTGGCCGATGTTCTTGCCCCACAACGTGCGGGTCTTGGCGTAGTCGATGCAGAGCCGGTGGCATTCGTTGATGATGCCCAGCGACATCAGTGCGACGCCGATCCGTTCGGCGGAGAAGTTGGCCCGCGCGCTGTCCCGCCCGTCTCCCCCGGTGTGGTTCTCGGTTTCGCCGAGCAGACGGTCGGGTGACAGGCGGACGTTGTCGAAGAACAGTTCACCGGTCGGCGACGACATGATGCCCATCTTCTTGAACGGCTTACCCTGAACCAGACCTGCCATGCCGGCGTCCAGCACGAACGTCAGCACCGGCCGGTTGCGCTTGTCACCTGAGCCGTCGTCGAGCTTGGCGTAGACGACCATCACGTCGGCGTAGGGGCCGTTGGTGATGAATGTCTTCTGCCCGTTGAGGATGTAGGCCCCGTCTTCGTCGCCGGAGCGCCGAACTGTCGTCTTCATCCCGCCGAAGGCGTCGGAGCCCGAGTCCGGCTCGGTGATCGCCCACGCCGCGATTTTCTCCAGCGTCATGAGTTCCGGTAGCCAGCGCTCCTTTTGGGCGAGCGTGCCGCGGCTCATGATCGTCGCCGCGCCCAGGCCGAGGCTGACACCGACCGCACTGAGTAACCCGAGGCTCACCCCGGCGAGCTCGGAGACCAGCACGGCCGCCATCGAGGCTTGCGCACCCATTCCGGCGAGCCCGCCCGATGACTTCTTCTCGGTGGCACCTTCCTGCCTGGCCCGCTCCTTGTCCAGCATCGTCTTGACCGCCTCAGCGGCCATCACGTCGAGGCCGAACTCGCTGAACAGCTTGCGCGCAATCGGATACGGCGAGATCTCACCGGTTTCCAGTGCGTCGAGGTGTGGTCGAATCTCCTTGTCGATGAACCCACGGACGGCATCCCGCATGATCAGGTCGGTGTCAGACCATTCGAACATGTTGTGCTCCTGGGTTACTGCGGCAGCCGGGCGGCGATGTCGTCGATCAGCCACGGACCATCGGCCTCGATGGTGTCGACGTCATGCCAGCCGGACAGGGACGAAATCGCCCCGCCCTGAACCGCATACACCTTGCCGGTGATCGGACACTTGTCGGTGGCCAGGTAGGCGACCAGCGGCGAGATGTTGGCCGGGCTGAACAGATCGAGCTCGCCTTCTTCCGGCTCGGACATCAGCGAACCCATGCCAGGCGTGGCCAGGGTGAGCCGGGTACGGGCGATCGGCGCGATCGCGTTCACCCGCACACCGTAGCGCTCGAGTTCCTCGGCCGCGATCAGCGTCAGCGCCGCAATCCCCGCCTTGGCCGAACCGTAGTTGGCCTGGCCCGGATTGGGCAATGTCACACCGGAACCCGAGGCCGTGTTGATCACCGCAGCGTTGGGCTGATCGCCGGCTTTCGATTGCGCTTTCCAGTAGGCCGCCGCATGGTGCAGCGTCGCGAAGTGTCCCTTCAAGTGGACCGCGATCACCGCGTCCCACTGGGCTTCTTCCATACCGGCGATGAACGCGTCACGCAGGATGCCGGCGTTGTTCACCAGGACGTCAAGCCCGCCGAACTCGTCGATGGCCTGTTGCACAACGCTTTCCGCGCCCGCCCAGGTCGAGACGTTCTCGGTGTTGACGACTGCGGTTCCGCCGGCCGCGGTGATCTCGTCGGCCACCTCGTGGGCCGGCCCGGAATCGGCGCCCTCGCCCTCGTTGCTGCCGCCGAGATCGTTGACCACGACCTTGGCTCCTTCTTTGGCGAACAGCAGTGCGTGTTCGCGTCCGATACCGCGGCCCGCGCCGGTGATGACCGCGACCCGGCCCTCCAATGCACCCATCGGTTGAAACTCCTTGTGTCAGTGGGACAGAACGGCCAGGCCGTCGGTAATGACGAAGTCTTCGCCCCTGGCCGTTTCGAATGCGTAGCTCGTCGCTGCGTTACTGCTGCCGACCTTCCAGATCCTGGTCTCGAGGTCGTCGCCGGGAATCACCGGCTTGGAGAAGCGGACCGCGAATCGCTTGAGCCGGTTGACATCCGAACCGGCTAGCTCGGTGAGCACCGCCCACGAGGTGAAGGCCATCGTGCACAGTCCGTGCGCGATGATTCCGGGAAGACCCGCGGAACGGGCGATTTCGTCGTCGAGATGGATCGGCATCGGGTCACCGGCTGCCGGCGAATAGCGGAAGGTCTGGTCGTGGTCGACGTGCTGCACGACCTTCGCCACCGGCGCCTGTTCGCGCAATGCGTCGTCGAACTTGTGTTCAGGGCTCAGATCGCCGATCGCCTTGCCCACCGTCATGCCTCGCACGAAGGTTGTGACGTACTGCTCGTTGACCAATTCGCCATCCTCGGTACGGCATTCGAGCAGGATCGCGGCACGGGTTCCCTTCTCCAGGCCCTGGTAACCGATCATCTTGCCGCGCGAGACCAACTTGTCACCCGGGCGAATCGCTCGATGAAAGTGGAAGTCCTGTTCGCCGTGGACGATTCGCGGGATGGCCTCGACCGGCATCACCTCGACCGCCGGGGTCAGCAGCGCCTCGAAAACCGGGACGATAGCGAACACCGGAGGCGCAACGTCGCCTGTGCGGTGCGCGTCGATTGGGTCGTTGGTAGCGGCGGCATACTCGGCCAGCCGCTCCCTGGTCACCTCGAACCGCTCGTCTTCGGTCCACCGACCCAGGCCGCTGTCGTCGAATTCCAGTGTCTCGGTCATGGATTCGGGCGCTATGCAGATGCCGACGCGAGCGCGTCGAGTTGGTCCAGCGTCTTGGCGAGCTGTTTGACGCCGTCCTTCTCGACCGCCTTACCCAGCGCCCCCTTGATCATCGCACCCTCGAAGTCACCGAAAACCGTGAAATTCGAACCCTTGTCGGCCGAGTCGATGGTGAAGGTGAACTTGGCCTTGACACCGGCCATCCCTGTGCCCGAGAGCACCAACGTGCGGGGAGCCGCCACCGACTCGATCGTCCACTCGATCTTGTTGGCCATCCCCAGCATCACGATCTTGGCGGTTAGCTTGGCGCCTTCGGTCAGCGTGTCGGGCGGGCCCTCGAGCCACTTCTCGTGGACGGTGAACCACTTGTCCCAGTTGGCCAGATCCGTGACGGTCCCCCAGAGTGCTTCCGGGCTGGCCGACAGTTCGCGGGTTGCCTCGATGTGTCCCATGTTCAACGCTCCGCTCGTTGGTATGCGGTGACGACGGCTGCTCCGCCGAGTCCGATGTTGTGTTGCAGTGCGGCCGTGACGTTGTCGACCTGTCGTTTGTCCGCCGTACCGCGCAACTGCCAGGTCAGTTCGGCGCATTGCGCCAGACCGGTTGCGCCCAGTGGGTGGCCTTTGGAGATCAGGCCGCCGGACGGGTTGACCACCCATCGTCCGCCGTAGGTGACGTCGCCGTTGTCGATGAGTTTGGCCGCCTCGCCTTCGGCGCACAGGCCGAGAGCTTCGTAGAGCAGCAGTTCGTTGGCCGAGAAGCAGTCGTGCAACTCGATGACCTGGAATTCCTCGGGTCCCAGACCGGACTGGTCGTAAACCCGTTGAGCGGCTTGCACATTCATGTGGTAGCCGATCAGGCCCTTGCAGGTGCCGTCGAAGCTGTTGGCGAAGTCGGTCGTCATCGCCTGCCCGACGATCTCGACCGCCTGCCCCGCCAGGTCGTGCTTGTCGACGAACGCCTCCGAGGCCAGGACCGCAGCGCCCGACCCGTCTGAGGTGGGTGAGCACTGCAGCTTGGTCAGCGGGTCGTAGATCATCCGGGCGGCCAGGATGTCCTCCAGCGAGTAGGACTCCTGGAATTGGGCGTACGGGTTGTTGACCGAGTGTTTGTGGTTCTTGTAACCGATCTTCGCGAAATGCTCTGCGGTGCTGCCGTATTGCTGCATGTGCTCGCGGCCGGCCGCCCCGAACATCCACGGCGCCGGCGGGAAGAGCACCTCGGAGATCTCGGCCATCGCCATCACGTGCTTGTCCATCGGGTTGGCGCGGTCGTCGTAGGTCGACTCGAGCGATCCGGGCTTCATCTTCTCGAAGCCGAGCGCGATCGTACAGTCGGCCAGCCCACCGCGAATCGCTTGCGCGGCAAGGTAGAGCGCGGTGGACCCGGTCGAACAGTTGTTGTTGACGTTGACGATTGGAATACCGCTGAGCCCCAACTCATAGAGCGCCCGCTGACCCGAGGTCGACTCCCCGTAGACGTAGCCGACGTAGCCCTGCTCGATCGCCGCGTAGTCGATACCGGCGTCCGCGAGCGCCTTGGTGCCGGACTCGCGCGCCATGTCGGGATAATCCCAATTCTCCCGGCGGCCCGGCTTTTCGAACTTCGTCATCCCCACGCCGATGACGTAGACCTTGTTTGACATAGCGCTCCCTTGAACTCTGTCAGCTTCGTGTTAAAACATACACACCTGATTGTATCTTTGCAATGGGGCAGCACTGAGCGTTTCGAGCCACAAGAGCGTGATCAGTCCAAGGCGTCGGCGGTGAGCAGGCCGTCGGCGACGATCCGTAGGTGCTCACAGGCACGGTCCCACCGCCTGCGCGCGCGGTCGGTGTCGCTGTCGACGAAGCTCGCGAGCAAAATCCCCCGCAGTGCGTCCATCGCGGTGTAGACGAAGTTGCGCAGATCTTTGCGCGCGGCATGATCGGGCACCAGCTGCGCGATCGCCGAAACCAGCGTGCTGTTGACCAACGGCTCGACCCGCTCGACGTGACCGGCCAGAACCGAGTCGGTGCGCGCCGCCACCCAAAGTTCAACCGTGGCAACCAACATCGGGCCCTGGTGGGCCTCCCACAAAAACTCCAGCACCGTCGAGACCGGATCGGTACTGGCCTCCATGCGGCCGAACTCGCGCATGGCGCCCTGCACACGCTGCTGAGCGAGATGTTCGATCGCGGCCACCACCAGATCTTCTTTGGAGCGAAAATGATGGATCTGCGCACCGCGGGTGACACCGGCAAGTTCGGCGACTCGTGGCGTGGTCGTCCCGGCATAGCCGTAGGTCACCAGGCACTCGATGGTGGCGTCCAGAAGGCGCGCGCGCATGGCGGCGCTGCGTTCCGCCTGGGTGCGCCGAATCCGTCGTTCGCTGACTTCCGCCACCTCGCCTACCGCCTGCATCTTCCGGCCAACTTACATTCCAGTCAGAATGTTATGTTAGCGGAGTCGCGATGAGTGCACCGGATGAATCGGTGATCCCCTACTGCATATGGCGTGGGCACATCGCGGCGATGCTGGCTCCCACGAAAAACCCGGCGTGATAGGCATCCAACTTCGTCTGTGACATCGCATCGTTGGCGACGTCACTCGCCTGCTTACCTTGATCGAGTTCGCTGCAGACCTCGCGCCCGGCGGCGATCGCCGCCGGACCGGACGTGAAGGTGATGCCTCGCGCAGTGAGTGCTCCCAGGAAGTTGGTGCTGTTGTCGGCATCGGCGGACGCGGCCGGCGTCAGCGGTCCCACGACACCGACCGTCGCGGCCGCTACGGCAAGGCCCGCCAGCATCGATCGCACAAGGCTGAACGAATGCGCTTTGGGGATACCGACCTCGGCGGGCGCCTGTGCGAATAGGAATGTCATTTCAGCCTCCGATCTCCGATGAGTGTTTGGTCAATGTCAGGTGAGGATGGGAACGAGGCCTGCGGCAAAGATTAGGTAGAACATCGCCGACATGGCCAGCCGCTTGGGCGTGAGGCTGTTGGCGCGCATCGTCACCAGCAGGTAGGTGATGGCGGCCATGGTGATGACACCGGACCACAGCAGGGCGTGGTCGAGGTGCCAGTCGGTGAACATCAGGCCCAGGCCGCTGGGCACGGTGGCCTGGATCATCATGGCGCCGGAGATGTTGGCAAGCGCGAGTTGGGTTTTGCCCTGCCGGACCCAGATGATCGCGTTCATGATCTCGGGAAGCTCGGTGGCGACTGGGGACAACAGCAGCGCGGTGACCGCACCGGACAATCCCAGCATCGGGGCAATGACGTCGAGCTGGTGGACGAACAGCTGCGATGACACGAAGATCACCACCAATGCGCCCAGCGTCTGGACCAGCACGGCCGCGTTGGCCGGCCTTGTCGCGCGCGGTTGTAGCTTGAGCGGCTCGAGATCCTCGACGGCGTCGCCGTCCTGACCGCGGCGAATCTCGCGCCAGAAGTAGGCCCCGTAGACCGCGAAGAACAGCACGCCCAGCCACGGCTTCACCGCGAATGCCACCAGGCCCAGCGCGACCTTGACCACGAATACAGCGATGAACCAGCGCTGGTCGCGCGCCAGGCGCTCGCCCTGGGAAGCGGTGAACCATGCTGCCTCAGGCCCCTGCGCGTCGTCGGGCTCGACCATGGAGCGCTTGACGAGGCTCGCTGCGCCCACGCCGACCAAGACTTTCTCTCGGCTGCGGGCCCGGCGGCGCAGAAGCAGCACGGCCCCCGTCACGCCGTAGGCGACGGTGGCCAGCACCAACGGGCCGCCCATCGCCGCACCTACGCCGATGTTGCGGACATCAGCCGTTGGACCAGTCGTCACCGCGACGAGGGTGACGACCGATTCCGGCAGCGCGGTGCCACAAGCGGCCAGCACGGTTCCGACCGCCATCGTGCCGAGGTTGAGTCGCTGCCCGAGCCATTCCACGGCGTTGACGAACCACTCGCAGGAGACGTAGATCGCGACCGCGCAGGCGAGCAGGATCACCATGTGCACCATGTGAGCTCCGCCTTTCTCACGTCTCGGGGCGAACGCAGTCTCGTGCGATCGGGCTTAGCCCATGCTGCCCTCATTTTGATAGTTTCGCAAATGTTAAAGTATTTCGATATGGCGAAACACGCCGTGGGGCACGCGTCAGAATGGATACCGATATGGCGCAACCAAAAGATCGGCCGTCCGAAACCGTGCAGCGCGATGCGCTATCGGCCGAGCCGACGAGGCCGCAGCTCGACTCCGCGGCCAGCACATTCGCACTGCTGAGCAATTCGGCTCGGCTGCATGTGCTCTGGTTGGCAGCCCAGAACAGCCACGACGTCACCGCGCTCGCGGAGCGCACCGGCCTCGGAGTGGCGACCATGAGTCAGCACCTGACCAAGCTCCGGCTGGCCGGCCTGATCAGCGCCCGCCGAGAAGGGCGGCGCCACATCTACACCGTCGACGACCCGCATATCTTGACGCTGGTCCAGCAGATCTTCGCCCACATCGCGCCGGACGGGAGCCTCGCACCCGACCCGCCACCGGCCGTCTGAGGCGCCGTTACAGCGTGGCCGGCCGGATCACGACGATCGACTTGGTCTTCGAACCCGCGTCCCGCAGCAGGGCCATCACCCGGCCGTCGGCGGTGTGTGCGGCGTAAACGCCTTCGATGCCAGCCGAATTCAGAGTTCGGCCGTTGGCAGCCGAGTCCGCCTCGTCCTCGGTGAGTTCTCGATGGGCAAACAGCAGCAGGCACGCCTCGTCGAGGGTCAGGCTCACACCGGGTCGGTCGGCTAAGTCCTCGAGCGAGCGGGCCTGCGCGACGTCGAACCGGCCAACCCGGGTGCGACGCAACGCGGTCAGGTGACCACCCACCCCCAGTGTCGCGCCGACATCGCGGGCCAGGGCACGTATGTAGGTCCCCGACGAGCAGTCCACCTCGACCTCGACGTCGACGAGTTGGCCGTGGCGGCGCACGGCCAGCAGGTCGAAGCGGTCGATGCGTACCGGCCGGGCGGACAGCTCGACGGCCCGGCCCTCGCGGGCGAGCCGGTAGGCACGCTGGCCGCTGACCTTGATGGCACTGACCGCCGAGGGGACCTGCTCGATGTCGCCGCGCAATCCGGAGATCGCCGCCTCGATCGCGTCGTCGGTCACGCCTTGGGCCGAAACCTGTTGCGTGATTTCGCCTTCCGCATCCTCGGTGGACGTCGATTGGCCCAGCCTGATCGTGGCCGTGTAGGACTTCGAGGTCTCGGTCACCAGGCCCAGGATCTTCGTGGCCCGCTCGATCCCGATCACCAAAACGCCGGTGGCCATCGGATCGAGCGTCCCGGCATGACCCACCCGCCGAGTGGCGAAGATGCGTCGGCAGCGGCCCACGACGTCATGGCTCGTCATGCCCGGCGGTTTGTCGACGATGACGAGACCCGGGTTCATAGCGTGATGGCCGTCAGCACCAGGTCGCGGCCCACCGACCACCGCCCGGCCAGCGTGCTCAACGGCGGACCCGACAGCGTGTCCCCGTCGATCAGAATCGTCGATTCGAAACCGCCGGCGGTGCCCGATCCATCGACGGTGAAGGTGATGTGCGCGTCCTCGAAGCCGAGCCAGCGCTTGGTCAGCGGGAACCACGCCTTGTAGGTTGCCTCTTTGGCGCAGAACAGGATTCGGTCCCAGTGCATAGCCGGTGGCAGGGCCGCGATCTCGGTGCGCTCGGCCGGTAGGCTGATCGCGTCGAGCACCCCGTCGGGCAATACGTCGTGAGGCTCGGCGTCCACACCCAGGGAGCGGACCGACCCGGCGCGCCCGACCACCGCGCCACGGTAGCCGGCCGTGTGGGTGATGCTGCCGACCACGCCATCGGGCCAGCATGGTTCACCCTTCTCCCCCTTGAGAATCGGCACCGGAGGAAATCCAAGTTCGCCCAGGGCAATTCGCGCGCAGTACCGGACGGTGATGAACTCGTTACGCCGCTTGGCCACCGACCGTTCGATCAACGGCTCTTCTTCGGCCATCGGTGTCAAACCCGGTGGGTCGGAATACAACTCGGCACAGGCCAGGTCTGGCATGCTGGGCAGCACCGCAGACATCAAGGTAGTCAATGTCATTGCGGCTACCGCTGACGCAGCCGGTCTCGGAGCTGCTGTGCCTGCGCCTTCATCTCCGCGGTGATGACGAAGTGGCCACCGAAGTCGTTGAGATAGCCGGGCGCGTACTGCGGATCGGGCAGGATCTGCCGCAGCCAGCTGTACGGCTTGCGGCGGCGCCACTCGCGCGGATAACCCACCGACACCTCTTCGAATCGGACGTCGTCGTACCACGTGGTCCGCGGAATGTGCAGATGCCCGTACACCGAACACACCGCGTTGTAGCGGGTGTGCCAGTCGGCGGTCTCGGTGGTGCCGCACCACAGCGAAAACTCCGGGAGAAACAGCGCGTCGCAGGGTTGGCGCACCATCGGGAAGTGGTTGACCAGCACGGTGGGATTCATCCAGTCCAGCTCGTCGAGCCGCTTGCGGGTGGCGGCCACCCGCTCATGGCACCACGCTTCACGGGTCGGGTACGGCTGCGGTGAGAGCAGGAACTCGTCGGTGCACACGACGTTGCGCTCCCGCGCGATCGCCAGCCCCTCGGCCTTCGTCGTCGCACCTCTCGGCAGGAACGAGTAGTCGTACAGCAAAAACATCGGCACGATCGTCGCCGGGCCGCCCCGCTCGGTCCAGACCGGGAACGGATGTTCGGGACTCACCACACCCAGCTCGTCGCAGATGTCGACCAGATAGTCGTACCGATCCCGCCCGAAGACCTGCATCGGGTCTTTGTTGGTGGTCCACAGCTCGTGGTTGCCGGGCACCCAGATCACCTTGGCGAACCGTCGCCGCAGCAGGTCGAGCGCCCAGCGGATCTCGTCGGTCCGCTCGGCGACGTCGCCGCACACGATCAGCCAGTCGTCCGGTGTCGACGGGTACAGGGATTCGGTGACGGGCTTGTTGCCGACATGGCCGGTGTGGAGATCCGATACCGCCCACAGCGTCGGCTGTCGCGCGGTCGGGGGCTGCTGCCCGTGTTCTTGCCAAGCCACGACTCCCCAGCCTAACGGCTGGTCACTATCGGCTCCGCCAGCGAGGCGGCGCGCGGACTAGAACAGGTTCTCGTTTACTCTGTGGCGGCACGGGGGTGACTTGTAAACTCCCCGCAGTAGTGGAGCCACGTCCGACGACGATGGGGCCCGCACAGCGGGCCAAGGAGGAGTCGGGCTGTCAGGCCCAGAAGGGGGTGTCATGGTCGGCAAGCTTCGTCTGCTTGCGGCGTTCGGTGCCCTGTTCACAGCCGTGATCGTGACGTGGCAGAGCGCTCCGCCGGCCACCGTCGGCCGACCCAGCGTCGAGCTTCGCTCCACCGCGGCCCCGATGGATCCGCCGACCACGATGAAAAGCCCGATCGTGGCGACCACCGATCCGAGCCCGTTCGACCCGTGTCGCGACATCCCGTTCGACGTGGTCCAGCGGTTGGGCCTGGGCTTCACTCCGCCGATTCCCGAAGAAGGGCTGCGCTGCCACTTCGACGCGGGCAACTACCAGTTGGCCGTCGAGCCGATCATTTGGCGCACCTACGAGCAATCATTGCCGGCCGACGCGATCGAGACCACCATCAACGGCCATCGTGCGGCGCAATGGTGGAATCTCAAGCCGACCTACCACAACAGCTACTTCTACTTCTCCTGCATGGTGGCCTTCAAGACCAGCTACGGCGTCATCCAACAGTCGCTGTTCTACTCGACGATCTACTCCTCTCCGGAGGTCGACTGCCCGGCGACCAACCTGCAGCGCGCCAACGAGCTCTCGCCGTACTACAAGTTCTAATCCCGTGACGGCCGTCGCCCCCATAACCTGATGCGGTGACAACCGCCTACCGGCCCGCCCCGTCGACGCTGCGCACCCTGCCCCGACGACTGGTCACCCGCGCGCTCGCCCGGACGTTACGACTGGAATCGCCGACCACGAGCTACACCGTCGGCGAGGTCAAGATCCCGATGCGCGACGGCGTCGAGCTGGTCGCAGACGTCTACGAACCCACGGGAGAGGTCGTCGGCACGTTGTTGGCCCGCGGCCCCTACGGTCGCGCATTTCCGTTCTCGATGGTGTTCGCCGACCTGCATGCCGCCCGCGGGTATCGCGTGGTGCTGCAGAGCGTGCGAGGGACATTCGGGTCGGGCGGTGACTTTTCGCCGATGGTCAACGAGGCCGCCGACGGCGCCGACACCGTCGAGTGGATGCGCCGCCAGCCATGGTTCACCGGTCGCTTCGCCACCGTCGGAATCTCGTATCTGGGCTTCACCCAGTTCGCGCTGCTGCAAGATCCGCCGCCGGAGCTCGTCACCAGCGTGATCGTCGCCGGCCCGCATGACATGAGCCTGTCGGCCTGGGGCACCGGCTCGTTCACGGTCAACGACTTCCTCGGCTGGAGCAACCTGGTGGCACACCAGGAGGATCCGGGCCGGATCCGCGCCGGGATCCGCCAACTGCGGGCCCAGAAGAACGTGGCGCGGGCCGCCGGCGAGGCGCCGCTGGGCGCCGCCGGACGGGCACTGCTCGGCGACGCGGCGCCGTGGTGGGAGTCCTGGCTGACTCCCCCGGCGGACGACAACCCGTTCTGGGGGCCGCTGAAGGTCGACTCCGCGCTCGACCGGATCCAGGTGCCGTTGCTGCTGCTCAGCGGTTGGCAGGATCTGTTTCTGCCGCAGACGCTGCACCAATTCCGCCACCTTCGCGAGCGTGGCGTGGATGTCGCGCTGACCATGGGCCCGTGGACGCACACCCAGCTGCTGTTCGCCGGTCTGCCCACGATCGCCCGGGAAACGCAGGACTGGCTGGACACCCACCTCGCCTGTCGCCCAGCCCCTGCGCGGTCCGGGCGATTTCGCTTCCACGTTGCCAACGAAGGCTGGCGCGAACTACCCGACTGGCCGCCGACCACCACCGAACGCGCGCTGTATCTGCAGCCGGGCGGCGGCCTGGCCGACACGGCACCGACGGCCGGATCCTCGGCCAGCTTCCGCTACGACCCGGCCGACCCGACTCCCACCATCGGGGGCCGGCTCCTCTCACCCGACAGCGGCTATCGCGACGACACCGTGTTGGCGGACCGACGCGACGTGCTCAGCTTCACCACCGACGTACTCACCAAAGACCTTGTCGTGCACGGCAACCCGATCGCCGAGTTGGCGCACAGCTCCGACAACCCGTATGTGGATGTGTTCGTCCGGATCAGCGAGGTCGACGCGAAAGGCCGCTCCCGCAACGTCAGCGACGCCTACCAGCGACTCACCGAGACGACCGACCACGTCCGCCTCGAGCTGGACGCGACCTCGCGCCGGTTCAAGGCCGGGACTCGTATTCGGGTGTTGATCGCCGGCGGCTGCCACCCACGGTACGACCGCAACCTCGGCCACGGGGAGCCGTCGTCGACGGGCTGCCAGCTCGCGCCGTCCACCCACGAGGTGCACTTCGGCACGTCCCGGATCGTGTTGCCGGTGGGCTCCTGATGGGCGCGTTCGAGGAATGGCGAAGCGGCGGAACGGAAATCCGCTGGATGTCGACGACCGCCGCGAATTCCGGGGCGGACGTCACCGTGTTCACCCGCCGGTGCGGCACACCGGGAGCACCGGCCCTGGTCTGCGTGCACGGCTTCCCGACGGCAAGCATCGACTTCCTGGCGCTGACCCGTGAACTCGGCGCCGACTTCGACATCCATCTGCTCGACTTCCCCGGCTACGGGCTTTCCGACAAGCCCGCCGCGCCGTACGTGTATTCGCTGTACGACGATGCGCGCCTTCTGGTCCATGCGATCATGACGCACTGGCAGCTCAGCGACTACATGATGCTGACGCACGACCGAGGCAGCAGCGTCGGGATGATCGCGCTGTCGATCTTCGACGATCTCGAGGATGCCAACCCACCGCGCGAAGTCATCTTCACAAACGCGAACATCTATCTCCCCCTTGCCAATCTGACCGGATTCCAACGAGCGCTGCTGGATCCGACCGTGGCGCGCAGCACCGCGCGCGCCACCACACCGGAGATGCTGGCCGCCGGCATGGGCATGACGACGTTTATGCCGCGACGAGGCCTAGACGATCCCGAGATCGCGGCACTGGCACAATGCTTCGCGCACAACGACCAGGTCGCGGTGCTACCGGACACCATTCAGTACCTCAACGAGCGGGCTGCCGACGAAACCAATTGGCTGCAGGCGCTTTCCGCCAGCGGTATCAACACCAGTCTGGTCTGGGGTCTGCATGACAACGTGTCCCCGGTCCGGGTCGCGAATTACGTGTGGCAGGAGTTCCTCAGGGACAAGCCGGGATTGAACCGGTATTGGATACTGCCGAGCGCCGATCACTATCTTCAATGCGACGCTCCCGAACAGCTGGCCGATGTCGTACGACTGACCGCAGCTGCCGAGCCCACATCGCTGTGCACGGTAGGCGACTGGCCCGAAGGCGCGGTGCTTGTCGACCAGACGCCTTGAGCGGCAATGCTATTCGACCGCTTGACGGACGTGGGCGGCAACGTCACGCAGGGCGGCCTCGTCGTGCACCGGAGCGCCCAGGGGCGGTTCGGCCAACGGTAGCGGCACCCAACTGATGCATCCGGCGTAGTCGGGCGTTCGGGGCAATTCGATCGGCTCGATCAGCGGGAAGGTCTGGACCACCAAGACGGCCAGGCGGTGCTTTGGGCGAAAGTCCAGGCGGTCGCGACGCACCGAGTCCGCGGTCCAGATGTGCAGGTCCTCGATCGCGTCGATATTGTCCGGCCGGTTGACAGGCAGCGCCGCAACGACTTTCGCCGCCGCCCGCACGACGAGCCGATCGTCACTGCTGTCGCACGCCGCCGGGTCGAGAAGATCGCGGAACTCGGGCCGCACCCGCTCGGCGTGGCTGTGCGCGAGCGTCGGGAACAACAGGAATTCACGGGCGACACTGCTGTCGAACCGTTTCTCACCGATGCCCCCCTTACGCAGCAACACCTGTTGCCGGCCGTCCAGCAGCGCATGCACCACCGCGCTCCACTCCTTGAGCGCCGGCGTCGTCGCGATCTCGGTCACCGTGCGGCTAGGCGGCGCAACGGCGGATCGGTCTTGGGTGGCTGGCGACGTTCCGGCAGGGCGTGCAGCAGCCGTGTCGTCGTCGCCGCCACTTCCACCACCGCCGCCTCGAACGCCGCGGCATGGGCCGAAGACGGTCGGGTGAAGCCGCTGACCTTGCGGACATACTGCCTGGCCGCCGCCTCGATCTCGTCGGTGGTCGCCGGCGGCTCGAGTCCACGCAATTCGGTGATGTTCCGGCACATGCCTCAACGATAGGACGGCCGGTGACTACGGTTGGCTGCATGAGTGACGACATCTTGTTAATTGACACCGACGAGCGCGTGCGGACCTTGACCTTGAACCGGCCGCAGTCGCGGAACGCGTTGTCCGCCGCACTACGGGACCGGTTCTTCGGCGCGCTGGCCGACGCCGAGACCGACGACGACGTCGACGTCATCATCGTCACCGGCACCGACCCGGTGTTCTGCGCCGGGCTGGACCTCAAGGAACTCGGCGAGCAGACCGCGTTGCCGGACATCTCGCCGCGCTGGCCAGCGCTGAGCAAGCCTGTGATCGGCGCGATCAACGGCGCCGCGGTGACCGGTGGGTTGGAGCTGACGCTGTACTGCGACATCCTGATCGCTTCTGAGCAGGCACGCTTCGCCGACACCCACGCCCGGGTGGGTCTGCTGCCGACCTGGGGCCTGTCCGTGCGGCTCCCCCAGAAAGTCGGCGTGGGACTGGCCCGTCGGATGAGCATGACCGGCGACTACCTGTCTGCGCAGGACGCGCTGCGCGCCGGCCTCGTGACCGAAGTGGTGCCGCACGACCAGTTGTTGCCGAGCGCGCGCAAGGTCGCGGAGAGCATCGTCGGCAACAACCAGGGCGCCGTGCGCGCGCTGTTGTCGTCCTATCACCGGATCGACGAGTCGCAGACCAGCGAAGGGCTGTGGCTGGAAGCGACTGCGGCGCGGGCATTTCGGACGTCGGGTGACGACATTGCCGCCAACCGCGAGGCCGTCCTGCAGCGCGGTCGGGCGCAAGTGCGCTGAGGGCGCTGCGAGCGGATTCGTCAGATACCGAACAGCGCCTCGGCAAGACCGATGAACATTTCGTTGGGTGCGTCGAACACCAGGAAATTGGCCGCTGCGAGGTCGTGGAATGCGGCGAGTGCGTAATCACCCAGGGCCCAACTTTGCGCGGCGTCCATGACTTGGCCCTGCGCCGCGACACTGATGTTTTGTACTTCGGCTACCGCATCGGTCAGATCGGTCGGAGGTACCTGAATCGACGAGATATCTATTTCGTAGTTGACCGGATTGTTCGTCAGGATGCCGACCGAGTCAACGAAGACGTTCTCCTCCGGCCCGAACAGCAAGGCCTCGATACCCGCCAAGTCAACATTGAGGGCCTCGGGGATATCGCCGGCCGCGAGCGACTCCGCACCGAAACTGATTAGGCCCTCGCCATACGTGATAGTCGCTTGCACGTTGTCGAACATCTCACCGATGGGATCGTCGGCGTGGGCACTCGGCGCGCTCGCCAGCTGGCTTATCGTGGCGATGAGTATCCCGCCGACCGCAGCGCTTATCGTCATGGCCGTGCGCTTGATGTGGTGCTCGATGACCATTGTTCGTCCCCAAAGTTGTTGCAGTACAGCCGTTCAAGCTACGACGTCAGAAACCGAGCGACGATTCGACAAGGCCAAGAATTGCTGCGTTCGGCGCCTCGACCCAGAGCGCATTGAATCCCTCGATGTCGAGTAGCTCGGCAGCGGGAAAGTCGCCGGCAGTCATGAAGTTGGCAGCTTGGGTGAAGTCGACGTTGGCCGCATCGGTGAAACCTTGTATTTGAACCAGAGCCGACGCCCAATCAGTCGGGCCGCTGATCGGCTCGAACCCGATGACCGCGTGCACGGGCGTGTTCGTCAGCGCATCGACGGTGTCCAGCAAGACGTTTTCCTCGGGCGCGATCAGGACATTGTCCAGCCCGATGAGGCCGGCCGATGTACCGGGGATCAGATAGCCGGACGAGAAGTCCATCGCTGCGGCATTCAGATACGAGTTACCGATTTCGGTCACCAGCTGAACGTTGTTGAGGAGTTCGCTGATGGGGTCATCTGCGCGTGCAGTCGGCGCGACAACGAGCTGGCTCATCACGGCGATGAGCATCCCGCCGGCAGCCGCACCGGCGCCGAGCGGGTAGCGAACGCGTAAGTGGTTGCACGTCACGGTGTTCACGGTCCCCGTCAGAACCCGAATACCGACTCGGTGAGACCGAGGATGAGCGCGTTGGGCGCCTCGAACCAGAGCGCGTTGTTGCCCGCGACCTCGAGCAGCTCAGCCGCGGGAAAGTCGCCGACAGTCATGAGATTGGTCGCCTGGGTGAAGTCGACCTGAGCGATGTCGTAATACGCCTGCGCATCCGTCAGCGCCGTTGCGAAATCGGCCGGGGCCGGGCTGATCGCATCGATGTCAAACGGGGACGCCACCGGAGTGTTCGTCAGGGCATCAATCCCGTCGACGTACAGGTTTTCCAGCGGCGCAAACAGCGTGTTGTCGACTCCCGTGAGGTACGCATCGAGCGCGTAGGTCGGCTCGCCCGCCGCCAAGTACTGGTCCCCGAGGGTCAAGAACTGCTCGCCCGCGCTGAAAACAACGTCGACGTTGTTGAGCGTGTCGGTGATGGGATCCGCGTGCGCCGGCGACACAGCCAGTTCGCTGAGCCCCCAGAACAATAATCCGGCGGCGGCCGCGCCGACTGCAGCGATGTGCTTGCCACGCCGTGAGGTCGTGGTGTTCATGAAGATCTCCTATGAGTCGCATTGACCTGAGCTAATGCTGAGAAGTCTCCGTGGAAGAGGGAGAAGCGCACATGGGGAAAATTCCCCAAATTGGCGTCTTCGTTAGTCGGCCGCCCGCTGGTTCAGCTTGTGAGCGGCTTGCACGCGATTCGCCACGTCGAGCTTGTCGAGGATCGCTTCGACATGGTGGCCAACGGTTTTCGGGCTCAGGTGCAACGCCGCGGCAATCGAGGCGTCGCTGTTGCCGGCCGCCAGCAATACGGCCACCTCACGCTGGCGCCGGGTGAGCCCGTCCGGGTCACTCTTGCTGTGGCTGGCTCGGCCAGGTGCGGTGGGTCCGCGAAGTTCCGCGAGCCGTTGCTGAGCGCGACGGGTCGCCGCCCGGGCGCCCAGTCGGCGGAAGTTGGCCGCCGCCGACTGCACCGCATCGAGATCGCCGCTCAACCGTGCGATCGCGGCATCGTAGGGGCACCCGAGCCGCTCCCATTCCGCGGCCGCCGCGCCCCAGTCACCGTTGACTTCCATCTGGTAGGGCGTCGGCGGATCCGGAATCGGGGGCACGACAACGCCTCCCAGGTGTAGCCAACGCTGCAACCGACCGGTCAACCAAGGATCCGCGTTCACTCCCGAAATAGCCAGCGCCCGTTTGGCTTCTGCGACCGCTGCCTCGTCGTCGCCAGCCAGCCAGGCGATTTCGGCACGCGCGGCCCAGGCCGGGCTGAAGAAAAAGAAGTCGCCCGGCTCTGCGTCGTCGGCGGGCGGATGCAGCGGCGGGCCGTTGTGCTTTTCGCCGCGGCGCGCGCGTACGAGTGCCATTGCGACCCGGGGCATCGTCGAGTTGACGTCGGTCAGTCCTCGTCGAGTGAACGCCTCCTCGGCGCTGGCAATCGCCGCTGCCCAGTCACCTCGCTGCAGGGCCACCATCGCCGCAGTGACGACCGGCATCACCTCGTAATAGCCCAGATCGTCCGCGTCGCAGAACTTTGCGAGCTCGTCGCTGTAGCGTTGCGCGCGGTCGAGGTCGTGGTGCAGCGCCGCTGTCCAGCCGATCGCGCCTCCGACGATACCGACGTGTTCGGCCAATCCTTTGTCCGACATCGCAGCGTGCCAGGTCGTTTCGATGTCTTCCCACCCGGGCCCGCCCTGGGTAATCGACCACAGCGCGGTCAGGCAACGTGCGGACATCACGACGCCCGGCTCGTCGACAGCCTCTCCCAAGTCGATTGCCCGCGAGGCATATTCGATACAGGCCGGGTCGTACGACAGCACCCCTAGCGACAGCATGTTTGCCAAGGATCTAGCTAGTTGCGGTGTGGGACCACGACCTTCGAGCAGCGTTAGCGAGGATTGTGCGGCCTGCCTGGCCTCGCGGAATCGAGCCATCGACGCCCACAGCAGATGCGACAACAGGCTGAGATCCTCACCTTCCCCGAGGGGATCACCCATCGCGCGCCGCATGTCGACCGCCTGCCGCCACAGCGATTCCGCCTCGTCGGCGTCGCCGTACAGGTAACGGGCGAACGCGTGCCCCTCGATCCACACCACCCTCTGCTCAGGTGCGACGCCGTCGGCGTGGCTCAGCGCAAGGGCGTACAGTTCGGCGGCTTCCCGGTTGGCGCCCAAAGCCGCCGCACGCTGTGCACCGGCAATCCCGTAGCGAACCGTGGCGTCGTCGTCACCGGCCTGGTCAGCATGAAAAGTCAACGCCGCCAAGCTGTCCGGCTCGATTGGGGTCACCGACAACGCGTCCATCGCTCCTCGGTGCAGCAGCCGACGTTCGTGAATGGGAATCTGGTCAAGTGTCGCGCGCCGGGCCAGCTCATGGCGAAAGCCGAGCACGCCATCTTCGGCGACCAGGACACCGACACGCAGACATTCGTCCACACCGATGTGGGCCTGCGGGCAAATTGCTTGCACGAGCGCCAGTGACGCGCGGGATCCACAGACCGCCACCGCATGTGCGGTGTCGCGTCCAGCGTCTGAGAGTCGGGCCAACCGGCCCAGCACCGCCTCGGCGACACTATGCGGCAGACCATCTCGTCCGGGTCCCGCGCCGAGAATTTCGGTGACGTAGAACGGGTTTCCGCCCGTCAGTCGGTACAGATCGGTGACATTGAGCCCGCTGCCGGCTGACAACTCAGCGACCGCATCCCGGCTCAGCGCCGTCAACCCGATACGCGTGATTGCGGCGCTGGTCGCAACGTCCCCGATCGCAGCCGTCAGCGGATGCCGCGGGCCCACTTCGTCGTCGCGGTAGGTCATCACCAGCAGCAGCGGCAATCCGGCGATCCGGCGCCCGAGAAACCTCAACAGATCCAGGGTGGCGCCGTCGGCCCAGTGCATGTCCTCGATCACCCATAGCCACCGTTGCCCGCCGCGCAACACCTCGAGGAGGCGGCGGTACACGCCGCCGGTATCTCCCGCGTCCAGCGCCGCGGCCAAACCGTCGGCCGCGCGGCGATCCAAACCAGCCATCGCATCGATCAGCGGCCCCAGCGGCCGTGGAGTCGCCAGCGGATCGCACCAGCCCTGCAGCACCCGCACCGCCGGGGCCGTACCGGCCACCAATTCATTGATCACCGCGGTCTTGCCCACACCGGCTTCGCCGCGCATCAACACAACGCGACCGCGATCTCGTCCCACCCGCCGCGCCAAGCCGGCGAGTTCACGCAGTTCCTCGTCGCGTTCGAGCAGCCGTCCCATGATCAGCCTCGCGACGTCGCGAGGACCGCCAAGCGCGCGTCAAAGAAGCATCCGGGCATGATGAGCAACTACTTTAATGCCGCAGATGTGGTGCCGCAGACCAGTGCAGGCCGCTAATCCGCGAGTCTCCTGAGGACTCGGCAGGGATTACCGGCAGCCAGCACCTGTTCGGGCACGTCCCTGGTGACGACGCTTCCCGCCCCGATCACCGAGTCCTCGCCGACGGTCACCCCCGGGCACACGATGACGCCGGCCGCAAGCCAGGCGTTGTCGGCGATGACGATCGGCGCGGCGGATTCCCAGCCCGCCCGTCGGGATTCGTGATCGTCGACGGGGTGCCGGGGCGTGACAAGCTGGACGCGTGGACCGATCTGCACGTGGTCGCCGATGGTGATCGATGCGCAGTCGAGAAAGATCGCATCGTAGTTGACGAAACAGCCCGCCCCGATCGAGATATGCGTGCCGTAGTCGCACTGGAACCGCGGCAGAATCTCCGAGCCCTCGCCCAGCGATCCGAGCAACTCGTCCAACGCGCGCTCATCGCCCCCGTTGAACGCGTCGAGTAGCCGCCGGCAGGCGTCACGGCCCGCCACCAGTTCGGGATCGTCGGCGCGGTACAACTCGCCGCTCAGCATCCGGTCACGCTGACTGCTCACCTACCGACCACCGCCCAATCACCTGATAGCGCACGCCAACCGACAAAAACCAGCCGCAGAACGATGAACAAGCTGAGCCCGGACCAGATCCCGGCCAGCCCCCAACCGAACACCAGCGACAACCAGATCGGCGGCAGAAAGCCGACGAGCGCGCTGACCACAGTCGCCGTCCGCATGAACGCCGCATCCCCCGCGCCGAGCAGCACCCCGTCCAGCGCGAAAACGACTCCTGCCAACGGTAATTGGGCGACCATGAACCACCACGGCACCCCGACCGCGGCCAGCACCGAGGCGTCGTCGGTGAACAGCCGAGGAGCCGAGGCGCTGGCGCCGAACACGACGGCCAGGCCGGTCGCACCGATTGCCGACCACGCCGTCACTCGCCGCGCCGTCGACGTCGCGAGCGCAACATCACCGGCGCCCAGCGCCGCGCCCACCAGCGCCTGGGCCGCGATGGCCAGCGAATCAAGAACCAGCGCAAGGAATTCCCACAACTGCAGCACCACCTGATGGGCGCCTAACGCGGCGGCGCCGAAGCGGGCCGCCACCGCGGCGGCGGAGACGAAGCACGCCTGGAAAGCCAGCGTCCGCACCAACAGGTCGCGCCCAAGCACGATTTGCGCGCGCAGGGCAGCGCCATCGAGTCGTAACGGCACCCCTTCGGCAAGCAGCGCGCGGCAGAACAGCAGAGCCGCCAGCCATTGACCGGACAGGTTCGCGACGGCCGACCCGGCCAAGCCCAACCGGGGTAGGCCCAGCCAGCCGAACACCAGCAACGGGCACAGCAGCGCGGAGAGGCCGAAACCGGCGCTCACGTAACGCAATGGACGAACTGTGTCCTGCACGCCCCGCAACCAGCCGTTTCCCGCCATCGAGACCAGGATTGCGGGCGCGCCGATGATCGCGATGCGCAGCCAGGGCAGTGCCGCATGCGTGATGTCGCTCGAACCCGCGATGAGCGAGACCAGCGGCAGCGCCGCGGCCTGCACGGCGACGACGATCAGCACACCCAGTCCCAGCGCCAGCCAGGTCGCCTGCACGCCTTCCGCGACCGCCGCCGGCCGGTCGTCGGCGCCGAAGTAGCGGGCCGAGCGCGCCGTGGTGCCGTACGACAGAAAAGTCAGGTCAGAACCGACCATGCCGAGGATCAATCCCCCGATGGCCAGACCAGCCAGGCTCAGCGCGCCGAGTCGACCGACGATCGCGGTATCGAAAAGCAGATAGAGCGGTTCGGCCGCCAGCACACCGAGGGCCGGAAGCGCCAACTGCGCGATCTGGCGGCCACCGGGCTGCGACCGGGCCGGTTCGTTCACCCCAGGGCGGCGCTCAGCGCGGCCACGACCTCGTCGGCCGAACCCGTCGTCGAGTAGCCGGCCGCGAGTTTGTGACCGCCACCGCCGAAGGTCGATGCAACCGCCGACAGGTCGACATCGGCCTTCGCTCGCATCGATACCGACCAGTGTTGCGGCTCAATCTCTTTGAACACCGCGGCGACCTCTGCCTGCTGGGTGGTGCGGACGATGTCGACAATGCTTTCGACTTCTTCCGGCCGAGCGGTGATCCACTCCTGATTGGTGACGACGGCATACACCAAGCCCCGGCCGCCTGCGGCGTCGGGAAGCAGCTGTGCCGACGACAGCACCCGAGACAGCATCGACAACCAGGCGAAGGGATGGGTGTCCATCAGCAACCGGGTGATGCCGGCATTGTCGACACCCAGCTCGACCAGCCGCGCCGCCAACCGATACGCGCTCGGACTTGCCCACCGGAACGAGCCGGTGTCGGTGGTCAGGCCCGCGTAGAGGCAGTGCGCCACATCGGTGTCGATCGGCTTGTCCCAGGCGTCAAGCAATTCGGCGACCATCATCGTGGTGGAGTCCGCCGAGGGCTCAACGAAATTCGCGGTGCCGAACAACTGATTCGACGCGTGATGATCGATCACCAGCACGTCATGCCCTTCACCGGCCATGTGGCGCAGGTCGCCGAGCCGGTTCACACTCGGAATATCAACGGTCACAACAAGATCGACGTCTCGACGCATGACGGCCGGATCGACCAGGAGTTGCCCGCCGGGCAGTGACTGCAACGACTCCGGTAGCGCGGCCGGCGCGGCGAAGCTGACCTCGACGGACTTGCCGCACCGGTCGAGCACCAGGCCCAGGGCGAGGCCGGCGCCGATCGTATCGGCGTCGGGGTGAACATGACAGACGACTGCGACCGTTGCCGCAGCATCCAGCACCTTCGCGGCGCCACTGGCGTCGACGCGTTGTGCCGCAGTGGATTCAGCCTTCGAGTTGATCGTCGTCACCGGCGCCTTCCCCGTTAGTGGTGGGTGCCCCTGGGTCATCGTCGGTCGCTCGGTACGGGTCGGCGTCGCCGGCGGGTTTCGCTCCCCGCCGAACGCGAGCCACGTCGGCGTCGGCGGCGCGCGCACGTGCCAACAACTCCTCCATCCGCTGCACGGAGTCGGAGACCGTGTCGCGACTGAAGCTCAATGTCGGCGTGAAGCGCACACCGGTGCCGGCCCCAACCTTGCTGCGCAGCACGCCCTTTGCGCGTTCCAGCGCCGCGGCGGCCCCAGCGTAGTCGGGTTCGTCGTCGAGCGTGGAGCCCATCACCGTGTAGTACAACGTCGCGTCGTGCAGATCACCGGACAACTTGGCGTCGACGATGGTGACCCCGACCAAACCCGGGTCTTTGATCTCGTACTCGATTGCCGAGGCGACGATCTCAGAGACCCGCTTGGCCAGCCGGCGCGCCCGCGCCGGGTCAGCCATGCCGCAGGTTCGGTTTGTCGGAGCTCATACTCAGACGCGCTCCTTCTCCACCAACTCGTAGGTCTCGATGACGTCGCCCTCTTTGAGGTCGGAGTAGGTCAGCGTCAGACCGCATTCGTAACCGTCGCGGACCTCGGTGACGTCGTCCTTCTCCCGTCGCAGCGATGACACCGTGAGGTTCTCGGCCACCACGATGTTGTCCCGCAGCAGTCGGGCCTTCGCATTGCGCCGCACCACGCCCGACTGCACCAGGCAGCCTGCGATGATGCCGACCTTCGACGACCGGAACAGTGCCCGGATCTCGGCGCGGCCCAGTTGGTTCTCTTCGTAGATCGGCTTGAGCATGCCCTTGAGCGCACTCTGGATCTCGTCGATGGCCTGGTAGATCACCGAGTAGTAGCGGATGTCCACGCCCTCGCGGTTGGCCAGCTCGGTGGCCTTGCCTTCCGCCCGGACGTTGAACCCGATGATGATCGCGTCCGACGCCGACGCCAGGTTGACGTTGGTCTCGGTCACGCCACCGACGCCACGGTCGATGACCCGCAGCGCCACCTCGTCGTCGATCTCGATGCCCAGCAGGGCTTCTTCCAGAGCCTCGACGGTTCCGGAGTTGTCGCCCTTCAGGATCAGGTTCAGCTGGCTGGTTTCCTTCAGCGCCGCGTCCAGATCGTCCAGGCTGATGCGCTTGCGCGAGCGGGCCGCCAGCGCGTTGCGCTTGCGGGCGCTGCGCCGGTCGGCGATCTGACGGGCGATGCGGTCTTCGTCGACGACGAGCAGGTTGTCACCCGCGCCGGGAACCGACGTGAAGCCGATGACCTGGACGGGCCTCGAAGGCAGCGCCTCTTCGACGTCGTCGCCGTGCTCGTCGACCATGCGACGGACGCGACCGTAGGCGTCGCCGGCCACGATCGAGTCCCCGACCCGCAGCGTTCCGCGCTGGATCAGCACGGTGGCAACCGGTCCGCGACCACGGTCGAGGTGCGCTTCGATCGCCACGCCCTGGGCTTCCATGTCCGGGTTGGCCCGCAGGTCCAGGGCGGCGTCGGCGGTCAGCAGCACCGCTTCTTCCAGCGCCTCGATGTTGGTGCCGGCCTTGGCGGAGATGTCGACGAACATCGTGTCGCCACCGAAATCCTCTGCCACCAAGCCGTATTCGGTGAGCTGAGCCCGGATCTTGGCCGGGTCGGCGCCCTCCTTGTCGATCTTGTTGACCGCCACCACAATTGGCACGTCGGCCGCCTGCGCGTGGTTGATCGCCTCCACCGTCTGCGGCATCACGCCGTCGTCGGCGGCGACCACCAGGATCGCGATGTCGGTCGCCTTGGCACCGCGGGCACGCATCGCGGTGAACGCCTCGTGACCCGGGGTGTCGATGAAGGTGATCGGCCGCTCGGTGCCCTCGAAGTCGACGGTCACCTGGTAGGCACCGATGTGCTGGGTGATGCCACCGGCCTCGCCCTCGCGCACGCTGGCGTTACGGATGGTGTCCAGCAGTCGGGTCTTACCGTGGTCGACGTGACCCATCACGGTCACCACCGGCGGACGGGTCTGCAGGTCTTCCTCGCCGCCTTCGTCCTCGCCGTAGGTGAGGTCGAACGACTCCAGCAGCTCGCGGTCCTCGTCCTCGGGGCTGACGACCTGGACGACGTAGTTCATCTCGCTGCCCAGCAGCTCCAGCGTCTCGTCGCCGACGGACTGGGTTGCGGTCACCATCTCGCCGAGGTTGAACAACGCCTGCACCAGCGAAGCCGGGTTGGCGTCGATCTTCTCGGCGAAGTCGGACAGCGACGCGCCACGGGCCAGCCGGATGGTTTCGCCGTTGCCGTGCGGCAACCGGACGCCACCGACGACCGGGGCCTGCATGTTTTCGTATTCGGCGCGTTTCGCCCGCTTCGACTTGCGACCGCGTCGCGGGGCGCCGCCGGGACGTCCGAACGCACCGGCAGCACCGCCGCGCTGACCGGGACGTCCACCGCCGCCACCACCGCCGGGGCGGCCACGGAAGCCACCTCCAGGCGGGGCACCGACGCCGCCGCCACCACCACCGCCGCGGTAGTTACCGCCACCGCCGGGACGTCCACCACCGGCGGGAGCTCCTGGCCGACCGCCAGGACCGGGACGCGGACCACCGGGACGGGCCGGCCGACCCGCAGCGCCGGCCGGGCGCGGCGGCATGTTGCCCGGTGAGGCGCCACCGGGGCGCGGAGCGCCAGGACGCGGGGCGCCCGGGCGCGGCGCCTGGGGGCGCGGCATTGCGGGACGCTCGACCGGCTGGGCCGAGGAGAACGGGTTGTTGCCGACGCGCGGGGTGCGGGCCGCCGGCTTCGGGGCGGCCGGGCGGGGACCGGGGGTTGGTCCGGGTCGGGTCGGGCTCGGTCCCGGGCTCGCCGCGGGCGCCGGCGGCTGTTCGGCAGCGGGCGCCGGCGCTTTGGCGGCGGGCTCGGCCGGCGCGGGCGCCGGTGTTGGCTCCGGGGCGGCCGGTTTCGGAGCGGGCTTGGCCGCCGGGGTTTTGGCGGCTGGCTTTGTGGCCGTCGCACCGTTGCCGGACGCCTTCTCGGGCGCGGGCTTGCCGCCGCCGAACGATTCGCGCAGTCGACGCGCGACCGGCGCTTCGACTGTCGAGGATGCGGATTTAACGAATTCGCCCTGCTCCCCTAGCCGGGCGAGAACTTCCTTGCTGGTAACACCGAGTTCCTTAGCCAACTCGTGTACGCGGGCCTTGCCTGCCACTACATCTCCTGTCTATGAGGCGACAGCGGTGGTAGGCCGCGCCTCGGGTTTAGCTATGACGCATGGTCATCGTGACTTCACGGTGTGCTCATGTTCTTTGCTGCCTGTTCTGTTGGCGGGATGGCCGGGGCACCCAGAGGCTTCTTTCAAAGACTCTATGTGCTCGACCAACGCTGATGTTTCCGGTGCGCCAGCGATGCGCAGCGCTCGAGCGAAAGCTCGCCGCCGGATTGCTTCTGTGGCGCACTGTGGAACGGGATGCAGCCAAGCACCCCGCCCCGGCAGAGTACCTGCTGGGTCAACGGTCACGGTGTATTTGCCGTTCCCGGTCGACACAGCCACCACTCGGAGCAGTTCGACGGCCAACTCTCGCTTTCGGCAACCGACACACGTCCGTACCGGTCCTTCGGTACGTCGATGCGCCGAGGCTGAAGACTCGCGCTGGATCACGGCTTAGTTTACCTGCACCCAACTGGTGGTCAGAACCCCCTGCGGGGCCGAGGCGGGCTAACCCTCGTGTGCTATTCCGTGATGCCCGGCGTCCTCGGAATGCTCGGTGTCGCCGTCGGGTGAATCGCCGCGGATGTCGATCCGCCAGCCGGTGAGCCGCGCGGCCAGGCGGGCATTCTGCCCTTCCTTGCCGATCGCCAGCGACAGCTGGAAGTCGGGTACCACCACTCGGGCGGCCCGCGCGTTCGGGTCGATCACGGTGACCGACACCACCTTGGCCGGCGACAACGCGTTGGCGACGAACCGCGCCGGGTCCTCGTCGAAGTCGATGATGTCGATCTTCTCCCCCGACAGCTCGCTCATGACGTTGCGCACCCGCTGACCCATCGGACCGATGCAGGCGCCCTTGGCGTTGAGACCCGGTACCCGGGATGCGACCGCGATCTTCGAGCGGTGGCCAGCCTCGCGCGCGACGGCGACGATCTCCACCGAGCCGTCGGCGATCTCGGGGACCTCCAGTGAGAACAACTTGCGGACCAGGTTGGGGTGGGTGCGCGACAGCGTGATCACCGGCTCGCGCGCCCCGCGGCTGACGCCCACCACATAACAGCGCAGCCGGTCACCGTGCTCGTAGGTCTCGCCCGGAACCTGCTCGGCGGCGGGGATCACACCCTCGGAGCCCTTGGTCTCACTGCCCATCCGCACGACCACCAGCCCCCGCGAATTGGCCCGGCTGTCGCGCTGGATCACCCCGGCGACGATCTCCCCTTCGTGAGTCGAGAACTCGCCGTAGGTGCGCTCGTTCTCGGCATCGCGGAGCCGCTGCAACATCACCTGACGTGCGGTGGTCGCGGCGATGCGGCCGAATCCCTCCGGGGTGTCTTCCCACTCGCTGAGCACGTTGCCGTCTTCGTCGAGTTCGCGGGCCAGCACGCGCACCGAACCGGATTTGCGGTCGATGTCGATGTGGGCGTCCGGCTGATGGCCCTCGGTGTGCCGGTAGGCGCTCAGCACCGCGGCCTTGACGTCCTCGAGCAGGTCGTCGAAGGAGATGCCACGCTCCACCACGATCGCGTGCAGAGCGGCCATGTCGATGTTCACTTGCCCTCCGTCTCTGCACCTTGATCGCCCGTCGCCAATTCCAGTTCTCGTCGCGGTGGGGGCGAAAACTCAACCTGGACAACCGCTTTGGCAACCTCGTCGAATGCGATCAGCCGGAGCGTCCAGTCCCGGCCGTTGCGAACCACGACATTCACCGCGCCGTCACGGGTTTCGCCCACCCGTCCGGTGACCTGCGATCCGTCTGTCAGGGTGAATTCGACCTTGCGGCCCCGCGCGCGGCGGAAGTGCTTCTCGCTCGTCAGCGGGCGATCGACGCCCGGTGAGCTGACTTCCAAGACATAGGCACCGCCGATGTCGCGCTGGGCGTCCAGCAGACTGGAGGCCGAGCGAGAAAGCTCGGCGACGGTGTCCAAGTCCAGTGCCGTGTCGCCGTCGGCGATGACCGTAATCCGCGGCGGCTGCGCCCGCTGATCGATGACCACATCTTCGATTTCGTAACCTGCGCGCGCGAACTCACCATCGAGCAGCTCGATCACCTGCGTCTGCGACGGTAGCCCGGTGGCCACGGCGAGCTCCTCATCTTGAGTTGTCCGGTCAGTCAGCCCTGCGACACCGAAAATTCAGCGATCCCGCGGAACGGCCTCCAACGATACGCCAGGAATGCCCTGTAAGACGTGATCGCAGCGAGGTCACCTGGTGTTACAAGCCCACCTGGCGGCAATGGCAGGATGTGGCAATGCTTCCCGCCGAGCCTGATTTCGACCCGGTCGTCAGCCGACGACGGGTGCTGACGGGCGGCGTAGCGCTCGCTGCGCTGGCGATCGCCACTCCCGCATGCAGTTCACCGCCCGCACCACCTACGGTCGACGAACTCGAGGCCCAGGTCAGCCTTGCCCGTCAAGACAGCGACTCGGCAACCGCTGCGGCCGCCGGCGCATCGGAGCAGGTCAATAAGGCGCTGAAACAGGTCGCCACCGAACGCTCGCAGCACATCCAGGCCCTGACAACCGAAATCCAGCGTCTCGCACCGCCGTCGTCGGTGACGACGAGTCCTACCACCACCACATCGGCCGCCGCAGCCCCCGCGCCGCCGCTGGCCGATGTGGTCAAGTCGCTCAAGGCATCGGCAGACAGCGCCCGTGAGCTGGCGATCACCTCATCGGGGTATCGCGCCGGGTTGCTCGGGTCGATCGCCGCGTCGTGCACCGCGTCGTACACGGTCGCGCTGGCGTTCGAAACGGCCGCGTCGTGACCTCGACCGAGCCGTCGAGTGGCGACACCCCCGCCGACAAGGCGCTGTGTGCCGCGCTGGCCAACGAGCATGCCGTCGTTTACGGCTACGGCGTCGTGTCGGCACGCTGCACGCCGGAAGTGAACGCGTTGGTGTCGTCGGCGCTGAGTCAGCATCGCGAGCGCCGCGACCAGGTGATCTCGATGCTGACGGGTCGCTCGGTGGCCGCGCCGGTGGCAGCCGCCGGCTACCAGCTGCCGACGCCGGTCATCACCCCGGCCGACGCCGAGAAGCTGGCCGTGCGGATGGAAACCGACACCGAGGCCAGCTGGCGCGCCTTCCTCGAGCAGGCGCAGAGCAACGACGACCGGACGTTCGCCGTCACGGCGCTCACCCAGAGCGCGGTGCTGGCCGCCAAATGGAAACAGGCGCAAGGCAATTGGCCGATCACCACCGCCTTCCCCGGAGCCGACTAGTTCAGCGCCGGCGACTGGATCACCCAGCCGGTTTCTTTGTCGACAACGTAGACACTCCCCGCGTGGCCCACTGCCACCGCCCAGATCCTGTCCAGCCCGCTGAAGGGGAGTTGGCTCGGTTTGTCGGCTCCCGGCGGCAGTTCCAGCACCACGTAGTGCTGCGACCGCTGGGCGACCACATACACAACGCCTGCCGGGTCCACGGCGATGCCGCCGATGTCGGTGATGCCGCCGCCGAAAGGCAGTGGCGACCATGACTTTTGGCCGAGGGCCAGCTTAAGCACATTGTTGTGCTCCCCGCCCGCGAGATATACGTTTCCGGCCTCGTCGACCGCCAGAGCATTGGGCTGTGCGCCGGCGTGCGGCAGCTCGGTGGCCGCCGACGATCCCGCAGCCAACCGAAGCACTCGTTTGTTGCCGTAGTCGGCGACATAGACGGTGCCGGTCGCGTCGACGGCCACATCGCTGGGTTCATTGAGTCCGCTGAAGGGCAATCGCCTGGCGGCGTGGGCGCCTGCAGGCAGCTCGAGTACTCGGTTGTGGTCGCTGTCCGCCACGTACACGTCGCCCGCCCGGTCGACGGCAACCCCGTCGGGATGGCCCAGTCCGTCGATCGGTAGCGCGGTGACATCCGTGGTGGAGACGCCGAACTTGACGACGCGGTTGTTGCCGGTGTCGGCGACGTAGATGTTGCCTGCTTTGTCGACGGCGAGAGCGGTGGGCTGATTGAGCCCGTCGATCGGCATGCGAGTCTCTTCGGACACGATGGTGCGGCTGTCGTCGATCGCCGACGGAAGTCTGGGACACTGCGGCGTGTCGCCGATTTCCGACGAGACCCAGTCACGCCACTGGTGGCGGCTCATGTTCATCGTCACCTTGTCGCACAGCGTCTCCGTGGTGGCGGTAGCAGGCCAGGATCGAATAGTGGAATCCCAACTGGCACTGATCAATTGGCGCCCATCCGGGGTGAACGCAACACCACCGACGGGGCTGATTCCCTCGACCAGCGGGTCACCGAGAGGACGGCCGGCGTCGACGTCCCAGAACCGCACAGACGCGTCTTTGCTCCCACTGGCCAAGCGGTGCCCGTCCGGACTGAACGCCAGGCTGAACACTTCGTCGGTGTGGCCGGTCAGCGTGTGGAGCAGCCGGCCAGACTCGACATTCCATACTCGCACCGTATGGTCCTTGCCACCGCTGGCCACCCTGTGCCCGTCAGGGCTCACCACCACGCTCAGTACCTCGGCCTCGTTGCCGGTCAAGGGCGGGCCGATCTGCCGGCCCGTGGCGACATCCCACAACCGCACCGTCTGGTCGGCACTGCCGGTTGCGAACCAGCGCGCTCCGGGGCCGAACGCCACCCCATTGACGGGCTGGCTATTGCCGACCGAGAGAACTCGGATCGTATGAAGCGTGTCCGCGTTGCGCAGCCAGACCGTGCCGTCGCCGGCTGCCGATGCCAGCAGGTGCCCGTCTCGACTGAACGCAACACCCAAGACCGCCCGAGTCTGACCGGTCAGCGCATCACTGCGCCACTCGCCATTCTCCGACTTCCACAACCGCACTGTGCCGTCGAAGCTGCCGCTGGCGACCCGACGGTCATCCGGGCTGAACGCCACGCTGCGTACCAAGTCGGTATGACCGCGCCATGGCGGCCCGATCTGCTCGCCGGTGTCGGAGTTCCACAGTCGCACGGTGTTGTCGTCACCGCCGGAGACGAGGCGGTGACCATCTGGACTGACCGCCACACTCATGACGGCGTTGGGCCCCTTCAATATTCGAGTGTTGCTCCAGATCCGCACAGTGCCGTCCTGGCTACCGCTGGCAAGAAGCCGTCCGTCGGGACTGAAGGCGACGCTGGTGACCTGACGGGTGTGCCCGACAAGCGGGTCGCCGAGATTCACCCCGGGCGGGAGCGTGGTGTCGGCGTCCCACAGCCGAACGGTGTTGTCATCTCTCGCGGAGGCCACGCGTCTGCCGTCCGGACTGAAAGCCACACCGAGGACATTGCTGAGGCCCCACTGCAGCGGCTCACCGATCTGGTGGTGGGTATCGACGTCCCACAACCGCATCGACGTATCGGCGCCTCCGACGCTGCCCGACACCACTCGGTGCCCATCGGGACCGAATGCCACCCCGACCACGAGCGACTTGTGACCGGTGAACGCATCGCCGATCGGTTGCCTGGTATCGGCATCCCACAAACGCAACGTCATGTCGCCGCTTCCGGAGATCACCCGGTGTCCGTCGGGGCTGAACGCCACGCTCGTCACCCTGTTCTCGTGGCCCGTGAGCGGATCGCCGGCCGCAACTCTGGTATCGGCGTCCCACAGTCGCACCGTGTTGTCTTCGCTGCCCGAGGCCAGGAGGCGGCCGTCGGCACTGAACGCGACGCCCAGCACGGGCCGGGTGTGACCGCTGAGCCGGTCGCCGATTTGGCGCCCTGCGTCGACATCCCACAGCCGCACGGTGGAGTCTTGGCTGCCGGAAACCAGTTGGTGCCCACCGGGACCGAACGCGATGCTGTTCACCCTGCGGGTGTGGCCGGTCAAGGTGTGCAGGAGCTGACCGGACTCAGTGCTCCAAACCCGAATGCTCGCATCGTCTTCCGCGGTGGCGACGAGGCGCCCGTCTTGACTGATGGCCACACTCCAGACCATTGAGCCGGTGGGAATGATCTTCACGGTGTCGGCGCGGGAAGCCGCCGCGTACAACAGTGCACCCTCGTCGGGATTGGCGGTAAGACCGCGGGCGGCGAGTAGTTCCTGCATGGCTCGCATATCGCCACCGGGCTTACGCTGGGAGAGTATGTCAACGGCTTCCGCAGTCAGGCGAAGCGCCGTCGCCTGATTTCGCTGCCGGATGGCTTCGCGCTCTTGATCCACGGCGTGCCCGCGCTGTATGACAGCGACGACCGCCCCCACGACAGCGATGACCGTGAGTACCGCCAGAGCGCCGACTGCACTCTCCCGCAGACGGCGTCCACGTCTGAGCTCGCGCCGATCATCATACGCCAGTTGATCTTTGGACTTTCCATGAATTCGAGCGGCCACTTCGGTGATCTGCTCGCGCAGCGGCGGGTACTTCGGATCCCACTCCGGCTGTTCGCTGATGTCGATGTACAGGGGCTTGATGGCCAGCGCACCGGGCTCGGTCAACACCGGCGGGGCCGCGTCCGACAGATCAGGGTCGAACCGGCCTTGGCCTGCATCCCACTGCAACCGGCCACCGGCCAACACCAGCAACAACCGATCGGAGCCGCGATGCTCGAGCCAGTAGCCGATTTCTTTGTTCACCCAATGTGATTCGGCGGCCTGCGGCGAGAGCATCACCACGAGGAAGCGGGACCGATCGAGCGCCTCGGTGATACCACCCCAGAGGTCGGGCCTGACCGTCAGATCGGTGTCGTCGCGAAAAACCCGCAGTGCCCGCAATTGGCCCAGGCGTCGACCGATCTGGTGCAGGCCTTTCTGGATTCCGGTGGCGGCCTGTCGATCTCGATGCGTGTAGGACAAGAACGCGTCGTACTCAGACGGCTGTGCCAGGTTCTCCGCGGCGACGGCGTCGGTCATCGCGTGTCGTCCATGACGGGCAGCTTGCAGACAGCGGTGTAGCGGACGTCGGGCGATACCCACTCATCCCACTGTGTACGGCTCATATTGCTGGTGAGCTTGTCGCACAGGGTTTGTGGCGTGGCACTTCCGGGCCAGAGCCGGATGGATTCGTCGAATCCGCCACTGGCAAGCCGGGTTCCATCGGGGCTGAAGGCGACGTCCCTGACCGGCAGGGCATGCTCGGTCAGTGGATCCCCCAGGCGCCGACCGGTGTCGGCGTCCCACATCTGCACGCTGTTGTCCCAGCTCGCGCTGGCCAACCGATGTCCGTCTGGGCTGAATGTCACGCTCAGCACGACGTCGGTATGCCCGGCGAGTGGGTCTCCGACTTGTTGGCCGGTGTCGGCATTCCACAACCGAAGGCTGTTGTCGTAGCCGCCCGACGCCAGTCGATGGCCGTCGGGTGCGAAAGCCACGCTCTTGATTTCGGCGGTGTGACCGAAGAGCGGATCCCCGATTGGTTGACCGGCGTCCACGTCCCACAGTCGCACGGTGTGATCGTCGCTGCCGCTGGCGACGCGGCGCCCGTCCGGACTGAAGACCACGGCGTCGACTTCGGCCGCGTGTCCGATCAACGGGTGTCCGATCGCACGCCCCGTGACGGCGTTCCACACCCGGACCGTGTGATCGGTACTACCGGTGGCGATTCGGCGCCCGTCAGGGCTGAACGCCACGCTCAGAACCTCCCCGCTGTGCCCGGTGAGCAGCGGTGTGACCGGAACACCCGTATCGGCGGCCCACACCTGCAGGTCGTTCCCGATGGCGGCCGCGATGCGAAGACCATCGCGGCTGAGCGCCACGTTACTGTTGGCGGCTTCGTGGTTCAGACCCGGAATGTGCATTTCCGTCGGTGTTCCGACAAGCCGGCCCGTTGTTACCTCCCACCTTGAGACGGTCAGAGAATCTTGGTGTGAGCTGCCGGCACTGACGAGGATTTTCCCGTCGAGGCTGAACGCCAACGCCTTTGAAAAGGTGGCGGTCAGGACTCGAGAGTTGTCCCAGATGTGCAGAGTGCCGTCCGCGCTGCCGCTCGCGATGCGTTGCCCATCGGAGCTGAATGCCACGCCGTAGACCACTGCCTCGTGACCGGCGAGTTGTGTCGCGCGAAATTCAGGGCCGGGATCGAGGTCCCTGAGCCGCACAACCCTGTCGTCGCCGGCAGAGACGATGCGCCGGGCGTCCGGGCTGAACGCGATCGCCCGGATCGGGTTGGCGGCATCATTGAAAGCGTCCCCGACCGGTTGGTGACTGTCGGCGTCCCACACCCGTCCGTGATAATCAGAGCTGGCGCTGGCGATCCGGTGCCCGTCGGAACTGAACGCGACACTGTTGACCGAGTCGGTGTGCCCGGTCAGCGGATCTCCTTGCAACTGGCGGCTTTCGATGTCCCAGATCCGCACCAGCGAGTCGGCGCCGCCGGAGACCAGGCGGCGCCCGTCGGGACTGAACGCGACGCTGTGCACGACGCCAGCCTCGCGGCCGAACGGATCCCCGATTTGTCGGTAAGTGTCGCTGTCCCACAGCACGATTGCGTGGCCGGCGCTCGCTATGTGGTGCCCGTCGGGGCTGAACGCCACACTCTCCACTTCGGCGGTATGCGCGGTCAACGTCTGCAGGAGTCGACCGGTCTCGATGTTCCACACCCGCACGGTGTGGTCTGCGCTGGCGGATGCCACACGGTGTCCGTCCGGGCTGAAGGACACGCTCGTGACCGCTTGGGTGTGGCCGGTCAGCGGATCTCGAAGTGACTTGCCGGTGTCGGCGTCCCAGAGTCGCACAGTTTTGTCGTCGCCCCCGGTGG
The DNA here is from genome assembly GCF_001673405.1 of Mycobacterium sp. 1245111.1. Classification (GTDB taxonomy): domain Bacteria; phylum Actinomycetota; class Actinomycetes; order Mycobacteriales; family Mycobacteriaceae; genus Mycobacterium. The sequence continues at coordinate 246,347 of NZ_LZLV01000034.1, forward strand.
CGACCCGGTGGCCGCCCGGACTGAAGGCCACTGCCCTTACGGGCGTACCGAGTTGGATGATTTTGGTGGTGTCGGCGCGCACGCCTGCGGCGTATTGCAGGGGTCCCTGGTCGGGGTCGCTGCTGAGCGCACGCGCGGCCAGCAACTCCTGCAGGGCGCGCACATCGCCGCCGGGCCGCTTCTGCGCCAGCATGTCGGCGGCTTCGGAGATCAGTCGCAACGAGATCGCCTGGTTGCGTTGCTTGATCGCTTCCTGGCGCCGTTGCACGGCGTGCTTCCACTGGCCTGCGGCGACCACCGCGGCGACGACCGCAACCACGCTCAGCAGCGCCAGCGCGGTGATCGCCGCGGCACGCAATCGGCGATAGCGCTGCTGGGCTTGCAGGTCGTCGCTAGCGAGTTGATCTTTGGGTTTGCCGTGGACCGGTGCGGCGATCGCGGTGATCTTCTGCCGCAGCGCCGGATTGCGAGGATTCCAGGGCGCGTCCTGACTGACGTCGATGAAAAAGGGTTCGGCGGGCAGGGATCCAGGCACGAGCAGAACCGGTGGCGCGGCGTCGGAGAGTTTGGCGTCGAAACACGCCGCTCGTTCGTCCCACTGCAAGTGGCCGCCGGCCAGCATCAACAGCAGTTGTTCCCGGCCGCGATGTTCGAGCCAGTGGCCGATTTCCTGGTTCACCCGCGTCGACGCCGCTGCCTCAGGCGAGAGCACCGCGACCAGAAAACGCGAGTCATCAAGCGCCGCAAAAGCTTTGACCGGCCCCTCGGGATCGGTGTAGTTGATGTCGGCGCGGCACACGCGCAGGGCGCGCAACCGGCCCGGGTGACGACCGATCTGACGTAGTCCCCGCTGCGTGCCCACCGCCACCGCTCGATCGTGCGCGGCGTAGGACAGGTAGGCGTCATACTTCGGCGACGCCGTGGCAGCGGGCTCCTCGGCTTGGCGCGTTGCGTCGGCCATCAACACCACCGGGCAGTCGGGGGTTTCGTTTACGACCGGCGTGAACGACGGGTCGTGGCCGAAGCATAACGCCCCGGACGCTCGCCAGCGGCGCTAGTTTCGATCGCCGTGTGCCTAACCGGCGACGGCTGTCGTGATCTCGGTGGCCAGACCGGCGCCGGCCACCAGCTCCCGAATCTCGCCGCTGAATCGGTTGCGAAGCTCGACCTTTCCGTCCGCCCAGCCGCGGCCGACCACGACGATCCAGGGCACGCCGAGCAACTCGGCGTCTTTGAACTTCACCCCGGGCGACGCGGTGCGGTCGTCGAGCAGCACCTCGAGGCCCAACCGATCCAGGTCGGTGGCCAACGAGGTGGCCCCGGTCCGCGCTTCGGCGTCCTTGTTGGCGATCACCAGGTGCACGTCGAAGGGCGATACCTCAGCCGGCCAGCGCAGGCCGAGCTCGTCGTGCTGCTGCTCGGCGATCACCGCCACCAGCCGCGACACCCCGAGGCCATAGGAACCCATGGTCAGCCGCACCGGCTTGCCGTCTTCGCCGAGGACGTCGACGGTGAAGGCGTCGGTGTATTTGCGGCCGAGCTGGAAGATGTGGCCGACCTCGATTCCGCGCGCGGCGACCAGTGATCCCGCGCCGTCCGGCGACGGGTCGCCGTCGCGCACCTCGGCGGCCTCGATGGTGCCGTCGGCGGCGAAGTCGCGACCGGCCACCAGGCCGACCACATGCTTGCCCTTTTCGTCGGCGCCGGTGATCCAGCTGGTGCCGTCCACCACCCGCGGGTCGACCAGGTAGCGAACCCCGTTGTCCAGCAAGGCTTTCGGGCCGATGTATCCCTTGACCAGGAATGGGTACTTGGCGAAGTCCGCGTCGTCGAGAAAGGCGTACTCGGCCGGGTCGAGCGCGGCGCCCAGCCGCTTGTCGTCGACCTCGCGGTCGCCGGGCACCCCGATGCCCAGCAACTCCCAGTCACCGCCCGGCTCACGCACTTTCAGCAGGACGTTCTTCAAGGTGTCGGCAGCACCGACGGTCCGGCCGAGAGCTCCGTTGGCCCACTCGACGAGCGTCGCGATGGTGGGCGTGTTGCCGGTGTCGTGCACGACCGCCTCGGGCTGGCCGTCGATCGGCAGGCTTTCCGGTCGCGCGGTGATGACGGCCTCGACGTTGGCGGCGTAGCCCGACTCCGGGCAGCGCACGAAGGTGTCCTCACCGACCGGGCTTTCGGCGAGGAATTCCTCGGAGGCCGAGCCGCCCATCGCGCCGGACACGGCGGACACGATGACGTAGTCGACGCTGAGCCGACTGAGGATGCGTTGGTATGCCTCGCGGTGGGCGTGGTAGGCGCTTTTGAGCCCGGCGTCGTCGAGGTCGAAGGAGTAGGAGTCCTTCATGACGAACTCGCGGCCGCGCAGGATGCCCGCGCGCGGACGCGCCTCGTCGCGGTACTTGATCTGGATTTGATACAGGGTCAGCGGAAAGTCTTTGTAGGAGCTGTACTCCCCTTTGACCGTCAGCGCGAAGAGCTCTTCGTGGGTCGGCGCAAGAAGGTAGTCGTTGCCGCGGCGATCCTGCACCCGAAAAATGCCGTCGCCGTACTCGGTCCACCGGTTCGTCGTCTCGTAGGGCGCGCGTGGGAGCAGGGCCGGAAACAGGATCTCCTGGCCGCCGATGGCGTTCATCTCTTCGCGCACCACCCGCTCGATGTTGCGCAGCACCCGCAGCCCCAGCGGCAGCCAGCTGTAGAGGCCCGGCGCGATCGGCCGGACGTAGCCGGCGCGGATCAACAGCTTGTGGCTGGCTATCTCGGCTTCAGCGGGGTCGTCGCGCAGGGTGCGCAGGAACAGCTCGGACATCCGGGTGATCACAGCGCGCAAGCCTAACGGGCGTAGCCCGGTGAAGCGTGGTCGCCCGAAAAGCTAGAGCTCGCCGGCGTCGATCGCGTCCTTGACTTCCTGCGCGTGGGCGACCTGCTCGGCGGTGTAGCCGATGAACAAAGACACCACGCCGACGATGATGGCGACGCCTGCCACCCACAGCAAGCCGTAGGTGTAGCCGTGGTCGAGCGCATGCAGCTGCGCGGCGTTCATGTTCTTCACCGGGCCGTTGGTGCCGCCGAGGTACAGCGTGCGCGAGGTGATCACGGCCTGGATCACCGCGAGAACCACTGGGCCACCGAGTTGTTGCAGCATCAGAGCGATGGCCGAGGTCGGACCGATCTGGTCGAAGCCAACGCCTGCGATAGCCGCGAGCGCCACCGGCACCACGATCATCCCGATACCAACACCGGCGATCACGACCGGCACGATCAGGTTCGGGAAGTACGGCATGCTGCCGTTGAACTGCGAGCCGTAGATCATTGCGCCGACCACGAGCACGCCACCGGCGATGACCAGGACACGCGGCTGGAACCGTGACACCAGCTGCGACGAACCGCCGAGCCCGATGCCCATCGCGATCGCGAACGGGATGAAGCCAACCCCTGCGCGCAGCGCGCTGTAGCCCATGATGTCCTGCACGTAGATCGCGACCAGCACGGTGACGGTGAACAAGACGCCACCGGCCATGAAGATCGCCGCGAAGGTGGCCAGCCGGTTGCGGTCGAAGAAGAGCTGGAACGGCACGACGGGGTTCTCCGCCGTGCGCTCGACGATGGCGAACGCACCGAAAGCGACGAGAGCCAGTCCGGCACAGCTGAGCGTGGGCCACGAGATCCAGCCGGACTCCGGGCCCGTCGAGAAGGCGAACACGGCAAGGGTGCAGGCCAGGGTGGCCAGCACAGCGCCGGCGGCGTCGAGCTTCATCCGTTCGCGGCTAGTCTCCCGCAGCGTGGTGCGGGCCAGGTAGATCATTGCCAGCCCGATCGGCACGTTTACCAGAAACGCCAGCCGCCACGACAACTCGGTGAGTGCCCCACCGATCACCAGGCCGCCGACGGACCCAACACCGGTCATGGCTCCGAACACAGCGGTGGCGGCGTTACGGGCCGGCCCCTTGGCGAAGGTGGTGGCCACCAATGCAAAGCCGGTCGGCGAGGCGATCGCCGCGCCGACACCCTGCAGCAGCCGGGCGATCACCAGCGTGACGTCGTCCCAGGCGATCCCGCACAGCGCGGAGGCGATGGTGAACAGCGTGACGCCGACGATGAAGGTCCGCTTCCGGCCGATGGTGTCACCGAGGCGACCGCCGAGCAGCATCAAGCCACCGAAGGTCAGCACGTAGGCGGTGATCACCCAGCTACGGCCGGCGTCGGACAGGCTCAGCTCGTTCTGGATCTTGGGAAGCGCGACGATCGCGATGGTGCCGTCCATGGTCGCCATCAGCTGCATACCGGCGATGGCGATGACGGCGGAGAAGAATCGCCGCGTCGGCATCCACGGCGTCGACGCCTTCGCCGGCGTGGACGGGACGTCGTGTTCTGGGGCGGTCTTTTCGGGGTGCGTATCGGGCATGTGAACTGCTCGCTTCGAGGGTTCAGTTGTCCGTCGTTGGACAGCCCGCTCTGCATCGTTGAGAGCCGTCATAAGAACTTACCCTACAGTAATCTTAGGGATCTTTTAAATGCCGAAGGCCGCCACCGAGCCGATCACGATGATCGCGGGAGGTCGAATGCCCTCCGAACGGATCTTCTCCGGCGCGTCCGCCAGAGTGGCCCGCAAAGTGTGCTCCGCCGCCGTCGTACCCTGCTGAACCACCAACACCGGTGTATCCGCAGGTCGGCCTCCCTTTCGCAGAACCTCGGCGAACAGTTCGATACGTTCGACCGCCATCAGCAAAACAATGGTCCCGGTCATGGCGGCCAATGCATCCCAATTCACTAACGATTCGGGGTGGTCCGGCGCGACATGGCCGCTGACCACCACAAATTCGTGGTTGATCGCGCGGTGTGTGACGGGCACTCCGGCGGATGCGGGGACCGCTATGGCGCTGGTCACGCCGGGCACCACGGTCACCGGGATCCCGGCCTCGGCGCAGGCCAACACTTCCTCGTAGCCGCGGGCGAAGACGAACGGATCGCCGCCTTTGAGCCGGACCACGAAGTGACCGGCCCGGGCCCGCTCGATCATCACCGCGTTGATCGCGTCCTGAGCCATGGCCCGCCCGTACGGGATCTTGGCCGCGTCGATCACCTCGACATGGGGCGGCAACTCGGCGAGCAACTCGGGTGGGGCCAACCGATCCGCGACCACGACGTCGGCCTGCGCGAGCAGCCGTCGGCCCCGCACGGTGATGAGCTCGGGGTCGCCCGGCCCGCCGCCGATCAACGCCACACCGCCGCGCACCACGTCGTTGCTCTCGAAGCTTTCGGTCGCAATCACACCCTGCTGCAGCGCCTCGCGGATCGCGGAGCGGATGGCCGCCGAGCGGCGATGCTCACCGCCGGCCAGCACGCCAACCGAAAGACCGGCGTAGTCGAATGTGGCCGGAGTCACCGCGCTGCCCTCGATTGCGATGTCGGCGCGGACGCAGAAGATGCGGCTGCGATCGGCTTCCGCGACGACCGCGGCGTTCACCTGCGGGTCGTCGGTGGCCGCGATCGCGTACCAGGCGCCGTCGAGGTCACCGTCGCGGTATTCACGCAGCGTCAGCGTGATTCCGGTCATCGCCTCGACCGACTGGGTGGCACTGCGGCTGATGACGTGGACGTCGGCCCCGCTGGCCACCAGAAGTGGCAGACGGCGCTGTGCGACGCTGCCGCCGCCGACGACGACGACCTTCTTGCCGGCCAGTCGCAGCCCGGCCAGATAAGGGTTCTCCGGTGAGGTCACGCGTGGGCTCCAGGGCCGGCCGGCTTCAGCATGGGCACGTGCGGGACGCCGTCGTCGAGAAAGTCGTCGCCGTCGCTGACGAATCCGTGCTGGGCATACATGTCCGCTAGATATACCTGAGCGTTGATCCGGCACGGGTAATCGCCGACTTCGGCCAGCGCGGCGCGCAGCAGCCGGGTGGTGTGGCCCTCGCCTCGGGCGCTGCGTTTGGTGCACAGCCGCCCGAGCCGGAACGCTTTGTGCCCGCCCGCGTGCTCTTCCATCAGCCGCAGCGTGCAGATCACCTCGCGGTCCGGGCCTTCCAGCCAGAAGTGCCGCGTCTCCGCGGACAAGTCACGCCCGTCGAGTTCGGGGTACGGGCGCGCCTGCTCGACCACGAACACCTCCACCCGCAACTTGAGGATGGCGTAAAGGGTCGGAACGTCAAGGTCTTTCGCCCGCGCCCGGTGCAATGCCGCGCTCATGACTCCAGCTCCAACGTCTTGGTGGTCCACGACCGCAGCTCCTCGTATAGGGCGGGCTCGTTGGACAGGGACAACCCCAATGACGGCACCATCTCCTTGAGCATAGGAAGCCAGGACGGATACCGGCCGGGGAAACAGCGCTGCAGCACGTCGAGCATTGCCGACACCGCGATCGACGCTCCCGGCGACGCCCCGAGCAGCCCGGCGATGCTGCCGTCGGCCGCGGCCACGACGGTGGTGTCGAATTCGAGCCGACCGCCGCGGCGTTTGTCTGGCCGCATCACCTGGACCCGCTGCCCGGAGGTGATCAGCTCCCAATCGGAATCCTTTGCGCTGGGGGCGAATTCGCGCAAGGTTTCGACATGGTTCGACGTCGACTTGCCGAGTTGGTCGATCAGATAACGGAGCAACTCCAGCTGGCCGACGCCCGCCCCGGCGACCGTAGCGATATTGCCGGGCCGGACTGATCGTGGCAGGTCGCTGAGGTGCCCGTGTTTCAGGAATTTCGGCGACCAGCCGGCGAACGGCCCGAACATCAGCCACGGCTTGCCGTTGACGAGTCGGGTGTCCAGATGGGCCGCCGTCATCCCGGGCGCGCCCGGCTCGGGCAGGCCGTAGACCTTGGCCCGGTGCAAAGCCGTGATCGCCGACTGGCCGCTGCGCAGGAATCGACCACCGATGGGGAAGCCGCCAAATCCCTTGGCCTCCTTGATGCCGGACTTCTGCAGCAAGGGCAGGGCCGCTCCCCCGGCGCCCACGAAAACGAAAGCGGCATCCAGCTTTTGGGTCTCATCGGTGCGCCGATTGCAAATCGTCACGGTCCAGCCGCCATCGCGTCGACGGGACAAGTTGCGCACCTCGTGGCCGAACCATGCGGTGGTGCCGTTGCGTACCCCATAACCGATCAGCTGCCGCGACAGCGCTCCGAAGTCGACGTCGGTCCCTTCGACGGCCCAGTTGAGTGCGACGGGTTCGGAAAAGTCCCGTCCGGTCGCCATATACGGCAGTCGGCAGGCGAATTCGTCAGCGCCCTCGATCAATTCGTTGCGGGCGAACAGCGGATTGTCCGCCAGCGCCTGGCGGCGGCGGCGCAGATAGTCGACGCGCTCGGCGCCCTGGGCTAAGCTGACGTGCGGGACGGGGTTCAGGAAGCCGCGGACGTCGGAGACCATCGCGTTCTCGGCCGCGTAAGCCCAGAACTGGCGGGTCACCTGGAATTGCTCGTTCACTCGCACCGCTTTGGTGATGTCGATCGACCGGTCCGGGCGCTGCGGGGTGTAGAACAGCTCGCATAGTCCGGCGTGCCCGGTTCCGGCGTTGTTCCACGGGCCGCTGCTTTCCGCCGCGGCGGCGTCGAGTCGTTCCACGACGCCGATCGCCCAGTCGGGCTCGAGGCGGCGCAACAGGGCAGACAGTGTCGCGCTCATGATCCCGGTCCCGATCAGCAGGGCGTCGAGCGCGGGGGTTGTCCCTGACTGCGGGCTTGGCACCGAGCTGATCATCCTTTGCACGAGAGGAGCTGCACTGATGGTCAGGTTATCCGCACCCGATCCGGCCCGCTGTCCGGCGAGCTCGGTGTCAGGATCCCCGTGCCCAGCGCCACGCCTTAAGCTGGCGAGCGTGACTGGCTGGCGCTCCGACGTCTTGTCCGGCTACTGGCAACTCACCATCCCGCTGGGTGACGACCCCGACGGCGAGGGCACGATCGACGCGACCCTGTTACGTCGTGGTGGCGCGGCGCCGGCTGCCCACGCCGTCCTGGCGGTCCACGGGTATACCGACTACTTCTTCCACACCGAGCTGGCCGACCACTTCGCCGCCCGCGGCATCGCGTTCTACGCGCTGGATCTGCGCAAGTGCGGTCGCTCGTCGCGGCCGGGCCTGACGCCGCACTTCACCACCGACCTGGCGCGCTACGACCGTGAGCTCGATCGCGCGCTGGAGATCATCGGCGAGGAGACGGGATCGGCACGGGTGCTGGTCTACGGCCACTCGGCGGGCGGGTTGATCGTCTCGCTGTGGCTGGATCGGATGCGGCAAGCCGGCGCGACCGCGCGCAAGCGGGTGACCGGGTTGGTGCTCAACAGCCCGTTCCTCGACCTGCCCGGCCCCATGCCGCTGCGCTGGCCACCGACCAGGGCGCTGATTGCCGGGATCGCACGCTTCGGTGACAAGCGGGTGGCCCGGTCTCCCAGCGAGACCGCCGGAGGCTACGGCGCCAGCTTGCATCGCGACTACCACGGGGAATTCGACTACAACCTGCAGTGGAAACCGTTGGGCGGCTTCCCGATTACGTTCGGCTGGCTCTCAGCGGTACGAAGCGGGCAGATCAAGCTGCACCGCGGCCTCGATGTCGGCGTGCCGAACCTGATCTTGCGCTCCGACCATAGCGTGATCGAGTCCTCCGATGCCGTCGCGCTGCAGTGCGGCGACGCCGTTCTCGACGTCAAGCACATCGCCCGCTGGGCCGGCTGCATCGGCAACCTCAGCACGATCGTGCCGATCGTCGACGCCAAACATGATGTGTTCCTGTCGATGCCGCAGCCACGGCAGGCTGCCTACCAGCGGCTGGATTCCTGGCTGGATGACTACCTGGGCGCGGCGTCCGACGTCGCCTCCCGGAACGGCTGAGAGGCTATCGGGTGGAAAGCTACGACCTCGCGATCATCGGAACCGGTTCCGGCAACAGCATTCTCGACGACCGCTATGCCAAGAAGCGGGTAGCGATCTGCGAGCAGGGAACCTTCGGCGGAACGTGCCTCAACGTCGGATGCATTCCTACCAAGATGTTCGTCTACGCGGCCGAAGTCGCCGAAACCATCCGCCACGCAGCGCGTTACGGCATCGACGCCCACATCGACCGTGTGCGGTGGGACGACATCGTTTCGCGGGTCTTCGGCCGCATCGACCCGATCGCAATCGGCGGCGAGGACTACCGGCGAGCTCAACCCAACGTCGACGTCTACGACTCGCACACCCGCTTCTCGCGTGTGCAGGACGACGGCCACTACGTGCTGCGGACCGACGACGGCGCGGAGTTCAGCGCCGAACGGGTGGTGATCGCCGCGGGTGCCCGCGCCGAGATTCCGCCGGCCATCCTCGACTGCGGGGTGCACTTCTACACCAGCGACGACATCATGCGGATCGCCGAATTACCCGAGCATTTGGTGATCGTCGGCGGCGGTTTCGTGGCATGCGAATTCGCACACATCTTCTCCGCGCTGGGGGTCCGCATCACGATCGTGATCCGCGGTGGCTCGCTGCTAAGGCATCTCGACGACACGTTGTCGCGGCGGTTCACCCGAATCGCGTCGAGCAAATGGGAAGTCCGCAGCCACCGCAACATTCTCGGGTCGCACGAAAACAGTTCCGGCATCATGCTCGAACTCGACGACGGCTCCGAGTTGCAGGCCGATGCCCTACTGGTGGCCACCGGACGGGGTTCCAACGGCGATTTGCTCGATGCCGAGAAGGTCGGCATCGAACTCGACGGTCGCCGCGTCGTCGTCGACCAATACCAACGAACCGCCGCGCGCAACGTGTTCGCGTTGGGCGACGTGTCGTCGCCGTACGAGCTCAAGCATGTCGCCAACCACGAGGCGCGCGTCGTCCAGCGCAATCTGCTGTGCGACTGGGACGACACGGCGTCCATGGCCGCCACCGATCACCGCAATGTCCCCGCCGCAGTGTTCACCGATCCGCAGGTTGCCTACGTGGGACTGACCGAGAACGAAGCCGTGGCACAGGGTTTCGACGTGTCCTGCAAGGTTCAGGACTACGGCGACGTCGCCTACGGCTGGGCCATGGAGGACACCACCGGCATCGTCAAGCTCATCTCGGACTCCAAATCCGGCCGGTTGCTCGGTGCGCACATCATGGGGCACCAGGCCTCGTCGATCATCCAGCCGCTGGTTCAGGCAATGTCTTTCGGGTTGAGCGTGCACGACATGGCCCGGGGCCAGTATTGGATCCACCCGGCGCTGCCCGAGGTCGTCGAAAACGCATTGCTGGGACTGTCGGACTGACGGCGGCGTCGCTTAGGCAGCGCTGGATGACGACGGGCCGCGCGGCTTGCTATCTCGGGACCACAGATGGCCGCACCCGGGGCACTGCAAATGCAGCATCCATGCCTGGCTGCTCAGCAGGAACTGCCAGTGGACTCTGCAGTTGCGCTTGCGTTGGCAATCGGTGCAGCCGACACCGTGGTCGCACTGCGGGCAGTCGAACCAGGCGCGTCGCGCCGGATCGGCGGTGGGATCAATCGGGAACATGGCCAACCGCGCGGCCCGGTAGCACGCCGGCGGCCACCAGGTCGTCATAAATTCGCTGCTGCTCAGCATCCAGATCGGAATAGAGCATTTCGTAGGCTCGGCGCTCTTCGGCCAAGACCGTCAGCGGGTCCCAATCGTCGCCAATCGCCTCGAGAATGGCGGCCCGCCGGCGCGCCTCGTCAAGGGTGAGGTCGTATGCGAACTCCACAGCCACCGGGTTCTCCTGCACGAATGTTGATCGAGCCCACAGACTCGGTGGCGCGCCACCCCGTCCGCAATGGCCCCGGTCACAGTCGGCGGTTGAGATCGGTCACAGCCGAGCCGCGGCCAACTTCAGCTGTGCGAGTGGTCGTGCTCTTGTTGCAGGTCGGCTTGGTGCACGTGCGGATGGGTGTGTTCGGCGCCCTCAGCGTGGGAGTGCGAGTGTTCATGTTCGACGTGTTCATGCTCGTGGCTGGTGTGCGGATGCGTGTGCGTGACCTCGTCGTGACGGTGTTCGTGGGTGTGCGGGTCGTCGTGACCATCTGGATGTGTCACTGTCATCTCCCTGTCGTGGCAGATCTGGATGAGTCCATTGTGCTCCCCGCGATGACCCCATGGGAACGGCTTAGTGCCTGTTCCTCGAGGCGCCCGGGGTGTAAAACAGTGCTCATGGGCCTTGCCCCACTAGCGCTGCGCACACGCGAGTTGTAGCGGCTCGTGCACGAGATGTCGCTGTGTCAGGCAATAGCCAACATCGTGCGGCCCTACGCAGCCGGGCAGCACGTCGACATCGTCCGCGTCCGGATCGGCGCGCTTCGCCAGGTAGTTCCGGATTCGCTGTCGTTTTGCTGGTCACTGCTTCGCGACTACGAGGACATGCCGGACGCCGAGTTGGAATTGGAGTTGGTCACCGCCGAGGTGATCTGCCACTCCTGCGGCGACCAGTCGACGCTCGACTCGCGGTGGTCGTTGTTATGCCCACGTTGCGAGAGCGCCGATGTCGAAGTGCTGCACGGCGACGAGTTCCTGGTGACATCATTGGATGTCTCATGAAAGGTGTTGACAATGGGTAGATTTCATAGGCACGACGACGGAACAGTGCATACCCACGAGCACAGTGATCACGGGCATGCCCATGACCACGGCGATCACGGTGGTTACAGCACCGGCGCCCAGCGGATTGACGTGCTGGAGGCGATCTTCGCCGAGAACGACATTCGGGCCGACATTAATCGAAAACTGTTCGAACACAACAGAGTCCGTGCAATCAACCTGATGAGCTCCCCCGGTTCCGGTAAGACGACGGTGCTGCAATCCACCCTCGACGAGTTCGCCGGCGAGATCGCCGTCGGCGTTATCGAGGGTGACATCGCGACCGACCTGGACGCCGCCAAGCTCGGTGGTCGGGGCGCCCAGATATCTTTACTGAACACCGGCAACGGGTTCGGCGGGGAATGTCACCTCGACGCGCCGATGGTCAACCGCGCGCTGCAGGGCTTGGAGCTGGCCGACTTGGACTTGGTGATCATCGAGAACGTCGGAAACCTGGTGTGCCCGGCCGAGTTTGACGTCGGCGAGCATGCCAAGGCGATGGTTTATTCAGTCACCGAGGGTGACGACAAACCACTCAAGTACCCGGTGATGTTCCGTGCCGTTGACGTGGTGCTGCTCAACAAGATCGATCTGGTGCCGTATTTGGACGTCGACATCGATTCGTATATTGCGCGCGTCCGCGAGGTCAATGCGACCGCGACGACTTTGCCAGTCAGTGCGCGCACGGGTGTCGGTATGGCCGGTTGGTTCGGCTGGCTGCGACGGTTCGTGGCATCCGCGACACCGTGACCGCCGCGCGCAGGCGTATGGGCGGTGCGACCGGGCACCCACCGATAATCATTTGAAATATCAACACATGCAACTGATTCGCAAGATGCTATCTATGTTGCTCATCGCCACGCACCCTGATGGCCCCCGACGGCGATCGATCCCCGAGGCTACCCCGCCGCAGTCGAAATCAAGCGGAAACCCGGAAAGCCGTACCGGCCTTCCGAATTTGCCAGAACATCGTTGACAAAGGTAGATCGGCGAGAGTAAACCCAGAAAATAGCGCCGCATAAGCGGGCCGACGGTCGACTCCTTCGGCGCCAGGGGCCTTTAGCCCGGGCTCCGGAAAGCTGCGGTATGCCAACAGAAGCAGCAGTCAAAGCGGAAGAAACTTTGATCCACGTTCTATGGATCAACGCGGGTCTAAGTTGCGATGGCGATTCGGTGGCATTGACTGCTGCCACTCAACCCAGTGTCGAGGAGATCGCGCTCGGCGCGCTCCCCGGACTCCCGAAAGTTGCCGTGCACTGGCCACTGATCGATTTCGAGTGCGGCCCCACCGGCGGGGCGGATGACTTCCTCGAGTGGTTCTTCAAAGCCGACCGCGGCGAACTCGAACCGTTCGTGCTCGTCGTGGAGGGGTCGATACCCAACGAGGCGCTCAAGAACGAGGGGTATTGGTGTGGCTTCGGCAACAACCCGGCTACCGGGCAGCCGATGACAACGAGTGAGTGGCTCGACCGACTGACCCCGAAAGCCACAGCGGTCGTCGCGGTGGGGACCTGCGCCACGTACGGCGGCATCCACGCAATGGCCGGCAACCCTACCGGCGCGATGGGCGTGCCGGATTACCTCGGCTGGGAATGGAAGAGCAAGGCCGGAATCCCTATCGTCTGCGTCCCGGGTTGCCCGATTCATCCGGACAATCTGTCCGAGACCCTGACCTACCTGCTTTACATGGCCACCGGGCAAGCACCAATGATTCCGCTCGACGACGCACTGCGCCCACAGTGGCTCTTCGGCAACACCGTGCATGAGGGTTGCGACCGGGCCGGCTACTACGAACAGGGTGATTTCGCCACCGAGTACGGATCACCGAAATGCATTGTCAAACTTGGCTGTTGGGGGCCAGTGGTCAAATGCAATGTGCCTAAGCGCGGCTGGATCAACGGCATCGGCGGCTGCCCGAATGTCGGCGGTATCTGCATCGGATGCACGATGCCGGGGTTCCCGGACAAGTTCATGCCGTTCATGGACGAGCCACCAGGCGGCAAAGTCTCCACCACCGCCTCGGGACTGTACGGCTCGGTGATACGCAGCCTGCGCGGCATCACAAACCGCACCCTTGACAAGGAGCCGCGCTGGCGGCACAAGGGCGACACACTCACGACCGGCGCACGCCGCACCTGGTAGGGCGGAAGCGACTTCTCAGCTGAAGATAGGGAGCTAAGTTCGATGACAACGATCATCCCCCAGCCGTCCCACGCGAAGCGCGAGCCCGGCCAATTAGTCGAAATGGCCTGGGATCCAATTACCCGGATCGTGGGCAGCCTCGGTATCTACACCAAGATCGACTTCGAGAACCGCGAAGTGGTCGAGTGCCACAGCACGTCGTCCATCTTCCGTGGCTACTCAATCTTCATGAAGGGCAAGGATCCTCGCGACGCGCACTTCATCACCAGCCGAATCTGCGGAATTTGCGGTGACAACCACGCCACCTGCTCGTGCTACTGCCAGAACATGGCGTACGGGGTCAAACCGCCGCATCTGGGTGAGTGGATCGTGAACCTCGGCGAGGCCGCGGAGTACATGTTCGACCACAACATCTTTCAGGAGAACCTCGTCGGTGTGGACTTCTGCGAAAAGATGGTCTCTGAGACCAATCCAAGCGTACTGGCCAAGGCCGAGAACACCGCCGCTCCGCATGCCGGCGAGCACGGGTACAAGACCATCGCCGACATCATGCGGTCACTGAACCCGTTCAGTGGCGAGTTCTACCGGGAGGCACTACAAGTCAGCCGGTACACCCGAGAAATGTTCTGCCTCATGGAGGGCAGGCATGTGCACCCGTCGACGCTATACCCCGGCGGTGTAGGCACCACCGCGACCATCCAGTTGATGACCGACTACATGAGCAGGCTCATGCGCTACGTCGAGTTCATGAAGAAGGTCGTGCCGATGCACGACGACCTCTTCGACTTCTTCTACGAGGCGATCCCGGGTTACGAGAACGTCGGTCTGCGCCGCACCCTGTTGGGCTGCTGGGGTTCGTTCCAGGACCCTGACGTGTGCAACTTCGCCTACAAGGACATGGAGCGTTGGGGCAACGCCATGTTCGTCACTCCCGGTGTGGTCGTCGACGGCGAGCTGGTGACGCACTCATTGATCGACATCAACCTGGGTATCCGAATCCTCTTGGGAAGTTCGTATTACGACGACTGGACCGATCAGGAGATGTTCGTCAAGACGGACCCACTGGGTAATCCGGTGGACCGGCGGCACCCGTGGAACCAGCACACCAATCCACACCCGCAGAAACGGGACATGGACGGCGGCAATTACAGCTGGGTGATGTCCCCACGCTGGTTCGACGGCAAGGACCATCTGGCTTTGGACACCGGCGGCGGGCCGCTGGCCAGGCTGTGGTCGACCGCGCTGGCCGGGCTGGTCGACATCGGTTACGTCAAAGCGACCGGCCATTCCGTGCAGATCAACCTTCCCAAGACCGCGCTCAAGGGACCGGTTGAGCTCGAGTGGAAGATTCCCCAGCACGGGTCCAATACGATCGAGCGCGACCGGGCGCGCACATACTTCCAGGCCTACGCGGCCGCATGCGCGCTGCACTTCGCCGAGAAGGCGCTGGTCGAAATCCGGGCCGGCCGCACCAAGACCTGGGAGAAATTCGAGGTACCCAAGGAAGGAATCGGCTGCGGGTTCACCGAGGCCGTGCGCGGAGTCCTCAGCCACCACATGGTGATTCGGGACGGCAAGATCGCCAACTACCACCCGTATCCGCCCACCCCGTGGAATGCCAACCCGCGCGACAGCTTTGGCACCCCGGGACCCTACGAGGACGCGGTGCAAGGACAGCCGATCTTCGAGGAGAACGACCGGGAGCACTTCAAGGGCATCGACATCATGCGCACGGTGCGCAGCTTCGATCCCTGCCTGCCCTGCGGTGTGCACATGTATCTAGGTAAGGGCAAGACGCTGGAGCGGCTACATTCACCGACCCAAGCGGCGACCGGGGAGTGACGTATGGCTGATCGCCCCGAGGAGTTGAAGGGGGACGCGCAATGGCGCTCGGCGGGCGATCGGATCCAGACTCTGCTGGACGCTACCTCGACCGGCGGGGCGGTCGCGCGGGAGCGCGCCGAACAATTGGTTCGCGAAGTAGTCGAGCTCTACGGCGCGGGCCTGCAACGGATCCTGGCTGCCGTCGGTGACCAGGCGGCCCCCGGCCTGCTGGACCGCGTGGCCGCCGACGACTTGGTGGGCAGTCTCTTGCTCGTGCACGGCCTGCACCCGCACGACGTGTATCGCCGCGTTTCCGACGCGCTCGACCGGGTCCGGCCGTACCTGGGCTCGCACGGTGGCGATGTACACCTGCTGAACATCGTCGACGACACCGTACAACTGCAGTTCGCCGGAAGCTGTAAGAGTTGCCCCTCATCGGCGGTGACGCTGGAGTTGGCCGTCGAGGATGCGATTCGGGCTGCTGCACCGGAGATTTCGTCCATCGAACTGGTGGCCCCCGAAACCGGAGTAGCCGCGGCCGCGACGGTAATCCCAGCGGAATCGCTGATGGCTCAAGTGCATTCAAAGCCGCTGCCCAATCGTGGGGTCGCCTGGTATCAGCTGCCCGACCTGGCCCACTTGGCCCCCGGTGAAGTCGGCGGCTTCTCGGTCGGCGGCATTGTGGTGCTTGCGTGCCGGGTTGACGACCGGTTGTACGCCTACCGTGATCAGTGCCCGGCCTGCAGCGGATCCATGGCCGGTGCTGCACTGCACCGGCGGACCACGGCCGCCGAGCCAGTGCTGCGATGTCCGCGCTGCCACGCCCATTTCGACGTCGTGCACGCGGGGTTGGGCCTCGATGATGGCGCGGAGAACCACCTCGACCCCATCCCGCTGCTGCTGCGCGACGGCGTGCTGTCTATCGCGGTACCGGCCGAGCCGATGGGCGCGTCGGCATGAGCACCCCTTATGACGTCCTGACCCGCATCACGAACAGTCGACAGTCCTCGCTGCCGGCCGGGCAAGTGTGCGAAATGTGCTCGGAGGGCATCGCCGACGAGCATCAGCACGTGGTGAATGTGGCTGGGCGGCAACTTATGTGCGTATGCCGCGGCTGTTATCTGCTGTTCACCGACAGCCACGCGCAGCTGCGTTATCGGGCGGTCCCGGACCGATATCTGTCATTTCCCGACTTTGCGTTGGATCGTCGCATCTGGGAACTGCTGCAGATCCCGGTCGGACTGGCGTTCTTCTTCCGCAACTCTGCACTCGATCGCACCGTTGCGTTCTATCCGGGACCTGCAGGGGCAACCGAATCCGATCTCGACCTCGAGGCGTGGACTGCGATCAATTCGGCCGACCCGCGGGTCGGCCTACTCGCCGACGACGTCGAGGCCCTGCTGGTGCGGGTGGCCGACGATGACCAACCCGATTGCTATCTGGTCCCGATCGACGCCTGCTACCAGTTCGTCGGCGGGCTGCGGATGTTGTGGCGCGGCTTCGACGGTGGGCAAGAAGCTCGCGAGTTTGTCGACGCGTTTTTCGATCAACTGGCGGCGCGTAGTACCGAGCGATCCCGATGACCGGCCCGAACCCGGTGAGCGGTTTGGCATTCACCGTCCTCGACATCGTCGCCGAACCCTATGCGGCCGTCCCGATATTGGCCGCGCGCATCCGTGTTTCGGCTCCCCACGAGGAACCGGTGCATGCGATCGCGCTGCGCTGCCAAGTCCGCATCGAGCCATTGAGACGCGGCTACTCAGACGACGAAGCTGCGGGGCTGACCGATTTGTTCGGGCCGCGGGAACGCTGGGCCACCACTCAACGCACCTTCCTGTGGCAGCACTGCACGGCGATGGTGCCGGCGTTCACCGAAGCCACCGAGATCACGCTGCCCCTGGAGTGCACATACGACTTCGAGGTCGCCGCCGCCAAATACCTGCACGCGCTGCGCGACGGCGCCCTACCACTGCAATTCCTGTTCAGCGGAACGGTATTTACGGCGGGTCAGCGCGGCTTCTCCGTTCAGCAGGTGTCGTGGGACTGCGAGGATCACTACGACATGCCGCTGGCGGTGTGGCGGGACCTCGTCCGCCTGCACTACCCGAACACCGGCTGGGTGCGGCTGTCTCATGACGCGGTGGCCGCGCTGGCAGCCTACAAATCAGCCCGCGGCCTGTTGAACATCGAGGACGCGGTCATCGCGCTGCTCAGCGCCGCACACCAGGAGGCGCGATGACCGCGGACTGGGACCGGGCCCGAGCCGTCGCCGACGCCGTCCTCTACGAGGGCTACCTGCTTTACCCGTACCGCGCGACATCGAGCAGGAACCAATCACGTTGGCAGTGGGGTGTTTTGAGTCCGGCGGGCGCGGCCGAGGCCGGGATCGGTGAAGAGGACAGCATCGCGACGCAGTTCCTCGTCGACCGAGCGCAGGCGATCACCCTGGTGGTGCGTTTCCTGCAGCTGCAGCACCGCCGGGTCGAACGCAACGACGGCGGTGGGTGCTTCGAACCTGTCGACGAACTGGTCGCCCCGTCCGGTTCGTGGCTGACCTGGGACGAAGCCGTCGAGTGTGAAAGGTCGTTCGGCCCGTTCGCCCTCGACCCTTCGACCCAGTCATGGACGCTTGAGCTGGCGGCCGCCGCGGCGACTGACCTCGAACCCGTCGAAGGCGGCCGGCTGGTCCGGATCCGGCGCGAGGTGAGCGCCACGTTGACCGTGGATGTCGAGCCGGACGGCATGCTGCACCGGGTCGCGGTACGGGTGGCCAACACCGGCGCCCCTGCCGCAAGCAAAGACGACGCGATATCCCGATCCCTGATCGGCACCCATGTCATTGCGGAAGCCGTTGGCGGTCAGTTCGTCTCGCTGCTCGAGCCGCCGGCCCCCGCCGCCGATGCGGTATCTCGGTGCAGCCAGCATCGCTGTTTCCCGGTGCTCGCCGGGCCGCCTGGCGCCGGGAATCTCCTGCTGATCTCGCCGATCATTCTCTACGACCACCCCGAGGTCGCCGAACAGAGCGAGACTGCGTTGTACGACTGCACCGAGATCGACGAGATCCTGACCCTGCGCGTGATGACAATGACGGACCAGGAGAAGGCACAGGCACGCGCCACCGACCCGCTTGCGGCGCAGATCATCGACCGCTGTGACTCCATGTCGCCCGACGCCATGTCACGGCTGCACGGCGCCCTGCGGGATCCACGGCAGCCCGTCGGCCTGATCCCGGAGGTTCCGGACGGAATTGATTGGTGGGATCCGTTGGCCGACAACGCCGTAGAACCCGAACTCGATGCGGTTCTGGTCAACGGGGTGCCGGTAGCGAGGGGCAGTCGGGTGCTTTTGCATCCGGCGCGACGGGCCGACGCGCAAGACCTGTTCTTCGCGGGGAAGACGGCTCGCGTCACCACGGTGCACGAAGACGTCGATGGCAACCAGCACATCGGTGTTGTTGTCGAGGACGATCCGGCGGCTGACCTACACGACTGGTACGGGCGTTACCTGTACTTCTCCCCCGATGAAGTCGAACCACTCGAAACCAGCACCATAGAAAGGAATACAACATGGCAATCGTAGGATGGGTGTTTATCGGCATCCTGGCATTGTTTGCGGTGGCGGGAGTCGTGATGGGGTTGATCTCCCTCCCGGATGCCCGGCGGTACCTTAAGATCCGGCACATGTAGCGCACCTGACGATTTCATTCCAGTGCGCATCCTGGTGGCTGGCATCGGCAATATCTTCCTCGGCGACGACGGGTTCGGCTCCGAGGTAGTCCGCCACATCCCGGTCCGGCAGGATGAGCCGGACGTGCGGGTCGTCGACTACGGCATCGGGGGTATGCACTTGGCCTACGACTTGCTTGACGATTGGGATGCTCTGGTGATCGTCGACGCGGTCCCAGACCAGGGCAATCCGGGCGCACTGCACGTGTTCGAGGCGGACCACGAATTACAGCCGGCCACAGCCGC
The DNA here is from genome assembly GCF_001673405.1 of Mycobacterium sp. 1245111.1. Taxonomy (GTDB): domain Bacteria; phylum Actinomycetota; class Actinomycetes; order Mycobacteriales; family Mycobacteriaceae; genus Mycobacterium. Next base: position 265,815 of record NZ_LZLV01000034.1, read on the forward strand.
GCTGGATGCCCACAGTATGGATCCCGCCGCGGTGTTCGCCAGCCTGAAGGCGCTCGGTGGCATCCCGCCCTACACGGTGGTCATCGGCTGCGAAGCCGGCGGTGTCGACGAGGGCATCGGCCTCACCGATGCTGTGGCGGACGCTGTGCCACAGGCGATTCACGCCGTCGGCGAGGTCATAGCGGGTTTGCGTGCTCAATCACCGGCAGCATCGGTGGAAGGGCGGGGCTGAACAATGTGTTTGGGCATACCCGGCCAGGTGGTCAGCATGCTAGACGGTTACGAGGACCAGCTAGCACTCGTCGACGTCGCCGGAAAGCAACGTAGGGTCAACGTCGGCATGCTGCCGGAGGAGACTTTTGCGCCCGGCGACTGGGTCATCATTCACATGGGGTTCGTCGTCGAAAAGACCGACCAAGCCGGGGCTGATCAGGCGATGTCCGGGCTCAAACTGATGGGCCGGGGTCCTGACGATGACTGACATGCTGATGAACTCCACTCTGCGGCAACGGTTTACTGTGACCGGCGTCGTACAGGGCGTGGGTTTCCGCCCATTCGTTTACCGGGTCGCCACCGAGCTCGGCCTGACCGGGTTCGTCGGCAACGATTCGGGCGCGGTCTTCCTCGAAGTGCAGGGACCGGCGGCTCGCATCGACGAGTTCTTGCGGCGGTTCCGGACGGATGCGCCGCCGCTGGCGGTGATCAGCGCCGTCCACGCCGTCGATCTCACCGCTGAAACGTCGTGCGACAGTGGCTTTCGCATCGTGGAAAGCCGGCCGGTCGGCGGAGCTACCACTCCGATTCCACCCGACATCGCGGTCTGCGCTGATTGCATCAACGAAATGTTCGACCCGAACGACCGCCGCTACCGGCATCCTTTCGTGACATGCACCAACTGTGGTCCCCGGTTCACTATCATCCGCGCCCTGCCTTACGACCGACCAACCACCACGATGTCGGCATTCGCTATGTGCGAGCGCTGCGCCGAGGAGTACCACGATCCGGCCGACCGCCGCTTCCACGCCCAGCCGATCGCCTGCCCGGACTGCGGACCGTCACTGTGGCTCGACGTGCACGGCGACCGGGTCAACGGATCCGATGCGGCGCTAGGGGCCACTCAGCAACTGCTGGCCGATGGCGCGGTGGTCGCGATCAAGGGCGTCGGCGGCTATCACCTGGCCTGCCGGGTCGACGACGAGGCGGCCGTCGTTGCACTGCGGGCCCGAAAAATGCGTGGCGCCAAGCCTTTTGCCATGCTTGTGCGGGATCTCCACGTCGCACGGCGCTACGCATACATCGACGATACCGAGGCGGCGGTGCTCTCGAGTGCGGCACGGCCCATCGTGCTGTTGCGGCGCCGGCTGAAAGCGCCGGTCGCCGACGCAGTCGCGCCCGGTAGCCCGCTCGTCGGGCTGATGCTGCCGTACTCGCCGATTCACCATCTGCTGCTCGCGCCCGTCCGGGGTGTCGATGCACCGGCAGCCGATGCCCTCGTACTGACCAGCGCCAACCGATCCGATGATCCCATCAGCTTCACCGAAGATGATGCAGTGCAACGGCTTCCACCCCTGTGCGATGCTGTGCTCGACCATAACCGGCCGATCCATGTGCCGTGTGACGACTCGGTGGTGCGCGTGGTGGATGGTCGGGAACTACCGATCCGACGGTCCCGGGGATACGCGCCGTTGCCCATCGACCTCGGCCGTGAAGGGCCAGCGGTCCTGGCCGTAGGTGGTGAGCTGAAGAACACCTTCTGCCTCACCGACGGTGCATGCGCGTACCTGTCCGGTCACATCGGTGACATGGAGACGCTGCAAACCCTGTCGGCGTTCGAGCGCGCAGTGGGCCAACTCAGCGAAATCCGCCGCGAGCCGGAGCGGTTGGCCGCCGACCTGCACCCCGGATACCACACCCGCAATTGGGCAGAGCGGCGTGCTGGCAATCGACCGATCGATCTGATTCAGCACCACCACGCACACGTGGTGTCGTTGCTGGCCGAGCACGGACGAATCGGTGAACCCGTGATCGGGGTTGCCTTCGACGGCACAGGCTATGGGTGCGACCAGACGATCTGGGGCGGGGAGATTCTCAGGCTCGGGCACGACAGTCACCGCTTCATCCGCGCCGGACATCTCATTCCGGTGCCGCTGCCGGGCGGCGATGCCGCTGTGCGCAATCCGTGGCGGATGGCGTTGGCTCAGCTATGGATGGCCGGTATCGACTGGGCGCCGGATTTACCTCCGGTAGGTGCACCGACGCCAGCTGAAATACGTTTTCTGCGTTCACAATTGGAATCCGGCACCGGGTGTGTGCCGTGCTCGAGCATGGGACGGCTGTTCGATGCGGTCGCGTCGCTGCTGGGGGTGCGACACCGAATTGATTACGAAGGCCAAGCCGCCATTGAGCTCGAGGCGCTGGCCACCTCGATCAGCGACACGACCGGGCCGCAGCTGCAGCTGACGGTGCGGCCCGACGGAGCGATCGACCCCGCCGGCATGCTTCGGACGATGGTGTCGGCGCAGCGCGCCGGTGTACGACCGGCGGTACTGGCCGCCGCATTCCATCAGGCGGTCGCGGTCGCCGTCGTCGAGGTGGCGCGAATGGTCGGCGGCCCGGTGCGGTTGGTGGGCCTGACTGGCGGGGTGTTCCAGAACGTATTGCTGCTGCGGGAGTGCCGACAACGGTTGCAGCAGGCCGGGTTCGAGGTGCTCACCCACCACACAGTGCCGCCCAATGACGGCGGGCTGGCGCTTGGCCAGGCCGCGATTTCCGTATTGATCGCGCTGGAAGAGGCTGAGCAGGGATGACGACAACGGCGATCGACCACGGGCTTGGCGCCGAATTGGCCGCGGATCTGGCGGCTACCGCCTTCACGCTCGCCAAGCGGTTCGCGGCCGGCGCCACGATGTGGTCTGTCGCGCCGTCGTGGGAACCGCATGCGCTGCACATCGCGGTCGAGTTCGTGCATCCGGTGATCGTCGGAAAGCGGGCACTGCCCGCTGTCGCACTGACCGGACCGAATCTAGTTGACCTCGTGCGGGTCTCGGTTCGGCCCGGCGACATCGTGATCGCGGTGGGTGCGGCCGATAATCTCGACGTGCGTTCGGTGATGTGCCGCGGCCCGGCCTGGGGCGCGACCACGATCTGGATCGGCAGCGGTGAAACGCGGCCCCCGGCGGGCGCGGCTGATCACGTGCTGTGGCACGATGACCCCGATCCGTGGGTACCCGCAACGGGCGGCTTTGTGCTGTTCTATCACCTTTTGTGGGAGCTCACCCACGTGTGTTTCGAACACCCGGGATTGCTCAAACCCGAATGCACCGAACATGTTTGCGTCACGTGCAGCGACGAGGGACGCGTGGGCGAGGTAGTGACGGTCTCGGCCGACGGGATGGCGTCGGTGCGCACCGCACGCGGCGTGGAATTTGTAGCGACAACGCTGGTCGACCCGGTAGCGGCCGGCGAGCTGCTGCTGGTGCACGCCGGAACCGCTATCAGCCGCATCGAGGAGGACGCCTGATGGCCCGCCCCGCAGAAGAACCCACTAACTTCCTGTACCCGTTTATTGATGCACAGGAAGACAACCCGCGGTCGTTGCTCACCGACCTCGCCGCGTCAGCGCAGGCGAAGGCCGCCGAAAGTGTGGCGCTGCGGCGCACCACACTGGAAGCCAACGCTGCCTTACTGGACCAGGCAGCCACCGAGATGGCACGCCGCTTCGTCGCCGGCGGACGAATGTTCACTTTCGGAAACGGCGGCAGCTGTACCGATTCCACCACCTTGGCCGGGCTGTTTTCCCGTCCGCCCGCCGGAAAGCCTTTACCCGCTTGGTCGTTGGCTGCCGACCAGGCGATTGTGACCGCGCTGGGCAACGACGTCGGATTCGAGCTGGTGTTCGCCCGCCAGTTGATCGCACGAGCTAAGGCGGGCGACATCGCGATCGCGATGTCGACGAGCGGCAATTCACCCAACCTGCTCACCGCGCTGGCCGAGGCTCACCAGCGGGGTCTATACACCATCGGTTTCGCTGGATATGACGGCGGCGCCTTCATGAACAACCCAAATGTAGATGCCTGCTTCATCGTTCGCTCGCAAAGCGTGCACCGGATCCAGGAAGCCCAAGCCTTGCTGGGCTACCGAATGTGGTTGGCCACCCAGCAACATGCCGATGGTCTAGGTATGGGGGCCGCATGAGCACGGGAGAGCGGCGCATGAGTAAGTCAGCAGGTGAATACCTGTCGTCCGGGCCGGGATTCGCTGAGGGCGAGGTGATCGAGCGGATCGAGTCGTTCCGCAGGCGCCGCCCCAGGTTGCTCGACGACCACGTCAACCTGGCGCACGGAGCGGGCGGAAAGGCCTCGGCCGCGCTGGTCGACGCAGTGTTCGTAGAGGCATTCCGCAATCCGCACCTGGAGTCGCTTGGCGACGGCGC
>NZ_LZLV01000035.1 GCF_001673405.1 Mycobacterium sp. 1245111.1
AATCGAGTACGAAAAGATCGCTGCCATCCAGTCGGAGGCAGCATAAAGAATGCCTCCACGATTTCGGGGGAAGCCCAGGGTCGGCATGGTGTCGGTGGTCATGACGGCTCCTCCGTGGAAGGTGGGCGTTAGCGGTTGCTGGCCGCGACGTCATCGTTGCTCCGGTGCGTAAGTGGCAACTCAGTAGGCGGATACTGATTTTTTCGTCTCACCGCGGGGGCTACCGCTTCTAGGCTGTACGGGTGCGGTTGACCTGGCCGTTGACCGGCCGCTCAGAAGAACAGCGACTCATCGAAGCCGCTGTGTTCGACTCGGAGTCCTCCGGCATCGTGGTTTGCGGGGCTGCCGGCGTGGGGAAGAGCCGGGTCGCGCGCGAAGCACTGACTTCTGCCGCGTCGCGGGGATGTGAAACCCGCTGGATCGTCGGCACCTCCTCGGCCCGGTCGATTCCGTTGGGGGCACTGTCCTCATGGGTGGGCCCTGCCGTCGACAACAACCTTGAATTGGTCCGTGGCGTGATCGCCTCGCTGACTTCGTCACCAGCGGACAAGGCGGTGGTTCTCGGTGTCGACGACGCGGCTCTGCTCGACGACGTCTCGACGTTCGTCGTGCACCAGATCATCCAGCGCCGCGCCGCGAAGGTCGTACTCACCGTCCGCCAAGGAGAGCCGGTCCCCGCCGCGACGCGGGAGCTATGGGACGTCGGGCAGTTCGACCGCCTCGACCTGCAACCGTTGTGCGAAGCCGAAATATGCCCGCTCATCTCGGCAACGTTGGGCGGTCCGCTGGACCCGCAAGCCGCTGAGCGGTTGTGGACGTTGACCCGCGGCAACCCGCTGTATCTGCGAAACATCGTCGAACAAGAGGTTGCTGATGAACGGATCAAGCTGCAGGACGGCTATTGGCGCTGGCTTGGTGATCCGGTCCTGCCGCCCAACCTCGTCGAATTGATCGAAGGGCGGATCGGAGGCCTGCCCAGCGAGGTGAGTGATGTGATCGACGTCCTCGCTGTCGGTGAGCCCATTGAGCTCGGGTCACTGACCCGGATCACTGACGCGGCCGCGGTCGAGCAGGCCGACCTACGGGGTCTCATCGCTCTCGACCATGTGGGCGGGCACGTCGAGGCACGCCTGGCACACCCGCTGTATGGCGAGGTGCGCAGGAACCGGGCCGCCGCAACGAGGCTACGACGGTTACGTGGCCTCGTGGCCGGCGAACTCGCCGCGGCAGATGATCGCGACGACATGCGGATGGTGGTACGCCGCGCGACGCTGCGCCTCGACTCCGACCTCGAAGCCGATCCGGATCTGTTTGTCCGGGCAGCCCGCGGCGCGGTCTGGCTCTGGCAGATTCAGCTGGCCGATCGGCTCGCTGATGCGGCCATGCGTGCGGGAGGGGGCGCAGACGCGAAGCTTATTCGCGCCTACGCCTTGTCGTGTACGGGTCGCGGCCAGCAAGCCGACGCTCTGCTCGCCGACATCCAAGCAGGCGAGCTGGCCGACGCACTGTACGGTCGGGTCGCCTTTCTGCGGGCCACCAATCGGCTGTTCACCTTGGCCGATCCCGTCGGCGCCAAGGCGCTCATCGACGATGCATCCCCGGCCGCGGGATCGCAGGGCCGCTGCTGTATCGACGCGTTTTTGACGGTGTACTGGGCGGCGATGGGCAAGCCGGATGCGGCGATCGAATCGTCGCGCAAGTTCAGCTGGAAGGAGCTACCAGACCTCGTCGCGCAGCGAGTGACAGCCTGGGCCCTCGCGCTTGCGCTCGGAGAAGCGGGCCGCGCCGGCGCAGCGGCTATGGCGGCCACGGCCGGTTATCCCGTCCCAATACGCTCGTTCGTCATCATCACCGACGCCCACATCGGCGCGCTCTTGTTGTCTGGCCAAATCGCCGAGGCGGAGGCGCCGGCGGAGAACGTACGACAAATACAGATCGAATTCCGAGCATTCCAGTCTTTCCAGGTCGGCTCTCTCGCGGTGGGCAGAGCGTCGCTTGGTGCTGGGCGGCTAGACACCGCGATTTCGCTGCTGACCCAGGCCACCGAAACCGTAGAGCCTTCCAGCGACTCCAACGGGTGGGGCTATCGATGCCAGATACCGCTGGCGACGGCGCTCGCGATGCGCGGCTCGGCGGATCAGGCTGCGGCTCGGCTCGCCAGACTCGAAAAGGAGCGCCATCCCAGCTGGCGATACCTCGACTACGAGTACGCCATCGCCAAGGCATGGGTGGCGGCCGCGCAGGGCGCGATCAGCGAGGCTATCGTAATCGCGCTTGCTGCCGCCGAAACAGCCAGGGGCAACGGCCAACTGGCTCCTGAAGTGATGTGCCTGCAGACAGCCACGCAGTTCGGGGAGCGTACTTGCGGACCGCGATTGCGGGAGCTCGAAGCGGCCGTCGAAGGCCCCCGCGCGGGCGTGGCGGCCCGCTTCGCTGAGGCATTGCATGACGACGATGGATCCGAATTGGCAGCGGTATCAAAACAATTCGAGGAGATGGGCGATCTCGTCGCCGCTGTCGATGCGGCGGCGCACGCCGCCATCGCCTACCGGCACCACGACCTACGCGGATCGGCGTTGGGCTGCTCGGCGAAGGCGGAAGCGTTGGCGGAGCGATGTGACGCGCGCACGCCAGTCCTGCGCAAGGCTGTCGAGCGATTGCCGTTCACCGACCGCGAACGAGAAATCGTGATGCTTATCGGAGAAGGGCTGTCCAACCGCGACATCGCGACACGGCTGACGCTGTCGGTTCGCACCGTCGAAAGTCATATCTACAAGGCGATGGCCAAAACCGGCACGGCCAGCCGCGACGACCTCGCCGCGTTGCTACCCCGGCGCTAGCTCAACTGATCCACCACCGCGGCCGTATCCAGCCAGATATTCTCCCGGCTGATCAGCCCGTCGCGGAATTCGAATACGTGCAACATGCGGAAACTGATCCGCCGCCCATTGCCCGCGAGCCCGAGCAATGATCCGATGACGGTTCCGGTCATGAGCTGCTCGAGGACCATCGCGTCGTCGGCGCCATACTGGCGCAGGACATCCCAGCTTTCGGCGCGGAAGTTGGCGGTGAGGTAGGCGTAGAACTCGCGCGCGGCGCGCTTACCGCGACTGGGGCTGTGCGGGAATCCGACGACGTCGTGCTCGACGTCGTCGGTGTATACCGCCACCGCCCCATCGATGTCGCCCTGACTTTCGGCCCTCAGGTGCGTCGACCAGCGCTGCCATCTCGCTGCTGTCCATCTGTAGGTGTTACCACGCCGCGACGGTGCGAAATATCAGTAGTGCGCCACTGACTCCGACCGGTAGGCCGCGATCAACCATTTCATTAACGGATCGCACCAACGGAGGTTGACATGCTCACGCCAGATCTCGTATTCAACGCTTCCACCGAGGCCGCCGATAACGATGAGGCCCGAGAGCAACTGGTGGCGCCGGCGCGGGGCTCGATCACCAAGCCGCCGGCACCCGTCCTGATCACCGAGCAAGAGGTGGCACTCGGCACCGCGGCAGCGTTGCGGGCGCAGCCTTCGGCTCTGCGCCGTCGGATCCTGGCGGTCCGTGTCCGACTTGCAGCCGTGGAGAACGCGCTTGTGGCACCGCCGCACGATGCCCGCCCGAAGCGCCACGACTACCCGAGGCACTACTCCTGGCTGGAAAATGCGGCGATGGTCCGCGAGATGGATCGCCTCTAATCCGCAGGAGGCCATGATTGCCCGTCGAGATGTGGGACACCGTGTCACCACGGCTGAGCCTCGTCAGTCGGGGAAGACGCCCACATGTCGATCGAGGAGAATAAGAATCTGCTACGTCGCCACCGGGTTCGGGATGGCAAAATCGTCGAGTATTGGTCGGTGGTGGATTTCGCCGGGATCTTGGCGCAATTGGGTCTCATGCCTGTACGTGGTGGCTGAGACCGCGGGATGGTGGCTGCCCGGGTAAGGCAAGATCAGCAGACATGGATCAGGTATGGGTCAACCGGGCGGTCAGCGCGGAGGCCGCTGTCGCTGGTCGCCATCTGAAAAAGCTGTGGGCGTTGCCCGGCACCCAACTCGGTGTGGTGGGCTGGCCCGCGACCCGGCGCGACCGATGGTTCGGCGGTTGGCATTACTGGTGGCAGGCGCATCTGCTGGACTGCCTGGTCGACGCCCAGCAGCGCGACCCGCAGCCCGAGCGCCGCATCAAGATCAAGCGGCAGATCCGTGCACATCGACTGCGTAACAACGGATCCTGGGTCAACAGCTACTACGACGACATGGCGTGGCTGGCCCTGGCCCTGGAGCGGGCGGCCCGGATCGCCGACGTGGAGCGTAACCGCGCACTGCACAAGCTGAACGACCAATTCGTCAAGGCGTGGGTGCCCGAAGACGGCGGCGGCATCCCGTGGCGCAAGCAGGACCAGTTCTTCAACGCCCCGGCCAACGGTCCGGCCGGCATCTTCCTGGCCCGTTACGGCGACCGGCTGCGGCGGGCCCAGCAGATGGCGGACTGGATCGACGAAACGCTGATCGACCCCGAGACGCACCTGGTATTCGACGGCATCAAAGCGGGCTCGCTGGTGCGCGCCGAGTACACCTACTGCCAGGGCGTAGTGCTGGGTCTAGAGACCGAACTCGCCGCCCGCACCCACGACGACCGCCACGCGCGGCGGGTGCACCGCCTGGTCGCGGCGGTCGACCAGCAGATGGCCCCCGGCGGTGTGATCCGGGGCGCCGGCGGCGGGGACGGCGGGCTGTTCTCCGGCATCACCGCCCGCTACCTCGCGCTGGTCGCGACCACGCTGCCCGGCGATACACCCGACGACGTCAAGGCCCGCGACACCGCCCGTCACATCGTGCTCACGTCGGCGCAGTCGGCGTGGGACAACCGCCAGACCGTCGAAGGGCTGCCGCTGTTCGGGCCGTTCTGGGACCGCCCGGCCGACCTGCCGACGGCCGGCGGCGAGAAGGCGCAGTTCGTCGCGGGCGCCGTCACCGCTTCCGAAATCCCCGAGCGTGATCTGTCGGTGCAACTGTCCGGTTGGATGCTGATGGAAGCCGCCCACGCCGTCACCGTCGATGAAGGAGCGAGCAAATGAGTAAAGTCCACGCCGACGCCGAATCGGCGTTGCACGGCCTGTTGGCAGACGGAATAACCATCGCCGCAGGCGGTTTCGGACTGTGCGGTATCCCGGAGAACCTGATCCAGGCCCTGGTCGACAGCGGCGTCAAGGATCTCACCATCGTCGGAAACAATGCCGGCGTAGACGATTTCGGCATGGGTCTACTGCTCAAGGCGCGTCAGGTGAGAAAGGTGATCGCCTCCTACGTGGGGGAGAACAAGGAGTTCGAGCGTCAGGTGCTGGCCGGCGAGCTGGATCTGGCGCTGACCCCGCAGGGCACGCTCGCGGAGAAGCTGCGCGCGGGTGGTGCCGGCATTCCCGGTTTCTACACCCGCACCGCGTTCGGCACCAACCTCGCCGAAGGTAAAGACACCCGGGTCTTCAACGGCACGGAATACGTTCTGGAAGAAGGCATTCGGGCCGACGTGGCGATCGTCAAAGCGTGGAAGGGAGATAAGGCGGGCAACCTGATCTACCGCAAGACGGCCCGCAACTTCAACCCGATGATCGCCACCTGCGGCACGGTGACCGTCGCCGAGGTCGAGGAACTCGTCGAGATCGGCGAGCTCGATCCCGACCAAATACACACTCCGGGGATCTACGTCGACCGCATCATCGAAGGCCCGAGCTACGAGAAGCGCATCGAATTCCGCACCACCACGGGCGGTGCTGCGGTCAAGAAAGACAGCCCGATTCGCGAAGTGATGGCGCAGCGCGCCGCCAAAGAGCTGCGCGACGGCTACTACGTCAACCTGGGCATCGGTATTCCGACGTTGGTGGCCAACTTCATTCCGGACGACATCACGGTCACGCTGCAGTCCGAGAACGGGCTACTCGGCATCGGCGCCTACCCCACCGAGGACGACGTCGACCCCGATCTGGTCAACGCCGGCAAGCAGACCGTCACCAGCCTGCCCGGGTCGAGCTTCTTCAGCAGCGCCGACTCGTTCGCGATGATTCGCGGTGGACACATCGACCTGTCCATCCTCGGCGGCCTTGAGGTCGCCGAGAACGGCGACCTAGCCAACTGGATGGTGCCCGGCAAGATGGTCAAAGGGCCCGGTGGCGCAATGGATTTGGTGTCCGGCGTCAAACGCGTGGTCGTCGTGATGGACCACACCGCCAAGGACGGCAGCCCGAAGATCCTCAAGCAGTGCACGCTGCCCGTCACGGGCAGGGCGGTGGTGGACCTCATCATCACCGACCTGTGCGTCTTCGAGGTCGAGTCCGAACACGGGCTCACGCTGATCGAGCTGCACCCGGGCGTCACCGTAGCCGACGTCCGCGCCAAGACCGGATGCGATTTCAAAGTCGCCGTCTGACCGCACGGTCGTATGGTGGAAACCATGACAACCCGACGCAACGTCCTGCTCGGCGCCGCGTTCAGTGTGCTCGCCGGTGCCGGCGCGGTGGGCGCTTTCACCGCGACCGGCGCCCCGAGCGGTCCGGCCAAGACGTTTGAGGTCAACCACACCGACGAGGAGTGGCGTCGTCTGTTGTCGCCCGCGGCCTACGACGTGTTGCGCAACGCGGGCACCGAGCAGCCCTACAGCAGCCCGCTCAACGACGAGCACCGAGCCGGAACCTTCACCTGCGCCGGCTGCGGGCAGGCGCTGTTCGCCTCGTCGACCAAGTTCGACAGTGGCACCGGCTGGCCCAGCTTCTACCGGGCGCTGGACAACGCCGTGCTCGAGCGGCCGGACCACAGCGCGGGGATGTCGCGCACCGAGGTGCTGTGCAGCCGCTGCGGCGGGCATCTCGGTCACGTCTTCGACGACGGCCCGCAGCCGACCGGGCTGCGGTACTGCATGAATGGCGTCGCGATGGGCTTCACCGCCGCCTAATCGCCGAAGCGCAATTGTACTTGTGTAGTACTGTCGTCCGGTGTCGTGAAAGGACCGGACATGCGCGCTGTCGGCTTCCTCTGGTGCGTCGTGGCCGCCATTATCGCCGTCGTGTCACCCTGCGCGGCAATGTCGGTCCCCACTCGGACGCATGCCGTGCAACTGGTTGACACCAGCGCCGATCTGCCACTGGGGGATGGCACGGCGTTGCTGATGGGTGGAACCAGCATTCCGCAACCGAGCCAGCCCTACCTCGACGCCGCCGACAGTCTCTACCTGCAGCCGCGCGGCTTCACCGGCACTTCAGTCGCTGTTCACCCCTGAAAACATAAGTCCGACATCGCAATCGCGAGGTGAGCAGATCCTCGACTCGACGATCCTGCAGTCTTACAACCACGGAGACTTGAGCGCGCAAAACCCCATGGTGGTCTTCGGCTACTCCCAGAGCGCCTCGATCTCGTCGGAGGTGATGCGCGAGCTGGCGGGCCAGGGAGTGCCGAGCGATGACGTGCACTTCGTGCTGATCGGCGACCCGGACAACCCCAACGGCGGCTCCGAGATCGTGACCAGCAATCTCTTCCCGGCATATCTGCAAGACAACGTGGCCACCCCGAACGATCTGTATCCGACCGACGTCTACACCGCCGAGTACGACGGCGTCGCCGATTTCCCGAAGTATCCGATCAACCTGCTCTCGGACCTCAATGCAGCGCTGGGCTTCATCTACGAGCACGGCACCTACTTGAGCCTGACCCCGGAGCAGATCAGCAACGCGATCCAGCTGCCGACCTCCGCGGCCGACACCATGGTCAACTACTACATGATTCCGGCCGAGAGCCTGCCGCTGCTGGATCCCCTGCGCCTGATCCCGATCCTCGGACAACCTCTCTACGACTTGCTCGAGCCCGATACCCGAATTCTGGTCAACCTCGGCTACGGCAGCATCGACCAGGGCTGGGCGCCTGGAGATGCCGACGTCGTCAGCACGTCCGGGCTTCTGCCCGACATCAACCTCGGTGAACTCTCCACCGCCCTTGGCGCCGGCCTGCAGACCGGGGTCAGCAACTTCTTCGCCGATCTGGCGAACCCCGACACCTACAAGATCATCCCGTTACTGGAAAACCCTTCGCTGACCGAAATCGCCGACGCGGGATACCTCTACGGTTTCCTGCCCACGCCGGACCCGACGCCGTCGGAGGCCTTGCAAGGCATCATCGAACTGTTCCAAGCCTTCACCGCTATGACCTGACTATCGTCGGTCGCCGACGGTCAGCTTCTCTTCGTCGTCCGTGGCGGCGCGACGCCGCCGCAGGTACGCGCGCCCGGTCGCGATGAACGCCGGGAGCATCGAGATGAAGAGGATGGCCAGGACGATCTTTTCCAGATTCTGGTGGATGAACGGAACGTTGCCCAGGAAGTAGCCGGCGATCGTCACCCCGCCGCCCCACAGGACGCCACCGACGATGTCGAAGGCCAGGTAGACGGGGTAGCGCATGTAGGACACCCCGGCGACCACAGGGGTGAACGTCCGGACGAACGGCATGAACCGGGCCAGGATGATCGCCGCCGGCCCGTATTTCTCGAAGAAGGCGTGCGATTCGGTCACGTGGTGCTGCTTGAAGAAGCGCGAGTCTTCCTTCTTGAACAGCGCGGGCCCGATCCGGCGGCCGATGAAGTACCCGGTCTGGTCGCCGGCGATCGCGGTCAGCGCCACAGCCGGCGCCAGCACCCAGATGTCCAGCGTGCCGTGCGCGGCCAGCAGACCACCGGTGAACAGCAACGATTCACCGGGGAGCAGCGGAAACAGCAGTCCGGTTTCGACGAAGACGATCGCCAGGATCGTCGGCAGCACCGCCGATGCGAACAATCCCTGAGGACCGATCCAATACATCGGGTCGAGGATGTTGGGCATAGCCACCACGGTGGTGATCACGGCATTCAAGATACCGGCGGTTCGGGCCGGCTGTTACCAACCGCCTCCCGGGCTGGGCTGCGAGCTTCGGAAGCAGGTTGCGATACTGATGGGCGAACCGGGCTCAGCGCGACACCTGCTCAGGAGGAGAACTCATGCCCATCGCGACGCCAGATGTCTACGCCGAGATGCTGCGACGTGCCAAGGAGAACGAGTACGCCTTCCCGGCGATCAACTGCACTTCCTCGGAAACCGTCAACGCCGCGTTGAAGGGTTTCGCCGACGCGGGTAGTGACGGCATCATCCAGTTCTCCACTGGCGGTGCGGAATTCGGCTCGGGCCTCGGCGTCAAGGACATGGTCACCGGCGCGGTGGCGCTGGCCGAGTTCACCCACGTCATCGCCGAGAAGTACCCGATCAACGTGGCCCTGCACACCGACCACTGCCCCAAAGACAAGCTCGACGGCTACGTGCGACCGCTGCTGGCCCTCTCGGCCGAGCGGGTCGCGGCCGGCCGGAACCCGCTGTTCCAGTCACACATGTGGGACGGCTCCGCGGTGCCGATCGACGAGAATTTGGAAATCGCGCAGGAGCTCCTCAAGCTGGCTGCGGCCGCCAAGATCGTCCTCGAGGTCGAGATCGGCGTCGTCGGCGGCGAGGAAGACGGCGTCGAGGCCGAGATCAACGACAAGCTCTACACCACCCCCGAGGACTTCGAGAAGACCATCGAAGCGCTCGGCCACGGCGAGCACGGCCATTACCTGCTGGCCGCCACGTTCGGCAACGTGCACGGCGTTTACAAGCCCGGCAACGTCAAGCTGCGCCCCGACATCCTCGACCAAGGCCAGAAGGTCGCGGCGGCCAAGCTGGGTCTTGCCGACGGCGCCAAGCCGTTCGACTTCGTCTTCCACGGCGGATCTGGCTCGCTGAAGTCCGAGATCGAAGAGGCGCTGCGCTACGGCGTGGTGAAGATGAACGTCGACACCGACACCCAGTACGCCTTCACGCGACCGCTGGCCGCGCACATGTTCACCAACTACGACGGTGTGCTGAAGGTCGACGGCGAGGTCGGTAACAAGAAGGTCTACGACCCGCGCAGCTACCTCAAGAAGGCCGAGGCGTCGATGACCGAGCGAGTTATCGAGGCCTGCAACGACTTGCACTGCAACGGGAAGTCGGTCTCGAGCTAGCCGCGGTCCGGCCTCCAGCTGACGTTACTGATGTGACATGTGGTGAGCTGAGGCCGCGCCGCCGCCCAAACCCCGTTAGCCAGAATTAGTTTCGCAGATCTTCCACTGGTCGTCGCGGTACTGCAGGTCGAAGCTGCGCGTGGAGCGGGTCTGCGGGGCGTACGCCATGAACGCGGTGACGTTGGCCTCGGCGTGGTTTCCGTTCACCACCACCTGGTCGATGTCGGCGACGACGGGATACTGCTTGGCCGCCGCGACGCGGTGGTAGACGTCGTTCCACTCGTTCTGGTTGTAGTTGACGTAGTCATCGCGCATGCTGCCGCACGTGAGGCTGCGCAGTGTGGTCAGATCACCGGTCTGAACCGCGGCGTCGAAGTGCTGAATCGTGTTGCGCACCTTGTCTTCCTGCGATGCGTTCGGCTTTCTGTCGTTGCGGGTCAGCAGCACGGTGCCCAGTACCGCGACCGCGGCGAGGGCCAAGATGATCAGGATCAGCGCCAGCACCCACCCCCAGCTGCGCTGGCTGGACGGCCGGAGCTTGGCGCCCAACCGAGGCGGAATCAGTTGCGGCGTAGCGGTTCTGACTCCGAGTTGGCCGCCCTCGAGGGGGCGGCCGGGGGCGAAGACCTCGGTGGCGGGCTCGTTGGCCGCGCTGATGATCGCGGTTTCCTTGGCGTCGAAACCCGGGGCGGTGAAGCGTCGTTCACCGGGTTGAAGCGCAGGTGTCGGCGATTGCTGCTCGTGCCCGGTCGGACCGATCACCTCGGTCGCCGGATCGGTCCCGCGACGGGTCTCGGTGGTCTCTTCGTCGGCACCGGCGGTGGGTTCGACAGCGGTGTCCGCGTCCGATTCCACTGCGTCGCTCGCGGCGTCTCGATCGGCGGCGTCCGGCGTGTTGTCGCGGTCAGACCCTGATGGATTGGGCATAGGCCAGCCGTCCTTAAGTCGAAATACCTATTGCAGCTTAGCGACCCGAGGCCGGGTTGACGGTGGCGGCATCGGTCGAACAAGTGCAGCACGGCACAATATCGGCATGACGCCGATGCACGATCTGCTGGGACCCGATCCGATCTTGTTGCCCGGTGACCCCGAGGCCGAGGACCAACTCGACGCCGGCGACAACCCGACCGCCGTCGCGGCCGCGCACCCTTCCGCGTCGGTGGCGTGGGCGGCCTTGGCCGAAGACGCGCTCGCCGACGACAAGGTGATCACCGCCTACGCCTACGCCCGCACCGGCTATCACCGCGGCCTGGACCAGTTGCGCCGCAACGGCTGGAAGGGTTTCGGTCCGGTGCCGTTCTCGCATGAGCCCAATCGCGGTTTCCTGCGCTGCGTCGCGGCGCTGGCCCGGGCGGCCGACGCGATCGGCGAGACCGACGAACAGGCCCGGTGCCTGGATCTGCTCGACGACTGTGACCCGGCCGCGCGCGAAGGCCTCGGCCTGAGCTAGAAGCCGGGCGCGCAGTCGCTGACGTCGTCCGGCTGCTCGATCTGGATGGTCGCGTGGTCGAGCCCGCGCTCGGCCAGCACCGCCTGCGCGTCGCGGAGCACGCGCGACGAATCGTCGCAGCTGGCCAGGTGCGCGGTCACCATGTCTTTGCCCGGCACCAGCGTCCAGACGTGCAGATCGTGCACCTCGGTGACCCCGTCTACCGCCGCCAGCGCAGCGCGCAGCTCGTCGACGTCGATGTGGCTGGGCGACGACTCCGACAGGATGCGCAGGGCTCCGGCGGCCAGCGACAGGGCGCGGGGGAGTACCCACAGCGCGACCAGGACGGCGACCACCACGTCGGCGTAGGGCCAGTGTGTGGTGAGCGTGACGACGCCGGCGATGAGCACCCCGATGCTGCCGACCGTGTCGGCGATGACCTCCATGTAGGCGCCCTTGACGGCCAGGCTCTGCGACGAGTGCGAGCGCAGCAGCAGTGCGACCACGGCGTTGGTGGCCAGCCCGGTCAGCGCGACGACGATCATCGGCCCGCCTGGTACGTCGGGTGCCTGACCGATCCGGCTGATCGCCTCGCGCAGGATCAGCGTCGCGACCCCGATCAGTAGGACGGCGTTGGCGACGGCGGTGAACACCTCGGCGCGGTGCCAACCGTAGGTGCGGGCCGGTGACGCGCTGCCGCGCTGGGCGAGGATCACCGCGCATAACCCCATGAAGGTGGCCGCGACATCGGTCAGGATGTGGCCGGCGTCCGCGAGCAGCGAGATCGAGCCGATCAGCAGCGCGGTGGTCAGTTCAACGACGAAGAAGCCGCCGAGCAGCGCGGTGGCGATCGCCAGCCGGGGCGCCGGGGTGCCCGGGCTCGCGTGATCGTGGCCCGCGCCCATAGCCAGCAATATATGCGGACCTTTGCATATATGGCAAGGAGCGCGCTAGTCAGCCCGGTGTGGCGTGGTCATCGGATTTTTCCAAGAAGCGGTGGATCGCCTGGTATGCGTGCTCTTGAGCGGTCACGTCGGCGAAGTCGGCGACGATGCTGGACTGGTCGAACAGTGGACCGGTCAACGTGTTGGCCGCGCTCGCGTAGAACCTTCCGCTGCGCAGTTCACCGCCCACCAGGGCGTCGACGAGCCGCTTCGCGCCGACGTCCAATGGATGCGAAATTCCGAAGAGCGGTCCCACATACGGCATCACCACGCGCTGCATGATCACCCGGGGCACGGTGGGCAGGTCTCTGAGTGCATCGGTGCCCGCCGTGTTTCCCGGGCTGACGGTGAGCAGCCGAAGGTCCGGGTGTTTTCGTGCCAGCGCAGACATCCACAGCGCTCCGAGATACTTCACCTGCCCGTACGCAAGCATGGGATCGACCTTGCGGCCGTCGAAGAAGGATCCGTCGATGACCGAGGCGAACTCCTCGACCGACCGGGTGGCAAATGTCGGCCGCTTCATCCGCAGTTTGGGTACTCCTCGCGCGGCCTCACTCCCGGTGAGCACGGCCGCCGAGGTCAGCAATCCCGCATCGAGGAGGCCCTCCAATAGACACGCATGGCCGAGCACGTTGGAAGCAAAGATTGTTGTCGCCCCCTCGGGGGTGTGCGCCATGGGCGTGGGACCGCCGGTGCCACCGGCGTTGAGCAGGACCGCCCGCAGCGGCTGCTCCAGTGCGTTGAGTGCCGCACGCACCGAGGCCAGGTCCGCGGTATCCATGATCAGGACCTCGAAGACCGACCGACCCGTGATCCGTTGCAGGTCGGCTTGCGCCGCCCCTGCCTTGGCCTGGTCGCGGCACGCCAGATAGATGGAGTCGACGTCGGCGCGCAGCGCCAACTGGCGCGCCACATCTTTGCCGAGCCCGGCGTTGGCGCCGGTGATGAGGAATGCGTTGCTGGACAAGGGTTTCAGCTCACCGCGTCGACGGCGGCCAGGATGTCGGGCACCTCGCTGCGGGTGGTGTAGTTGGGGTGCACGTCGATCCACCGGATGATGCCCGCCGCGTCGACGACGACGGTGGTCGGCATGGGCAGGGCTGTAGTCCCGTCCGCATTCACCTCGGTGGTGTCCAGTCCCAACTTGGCCTGTGCGGCGATTGACTCGGGGGAGGGTTCGGTCAGAATCCCCAGCGCGGTGGCGATGTGATTGCCTGGATCGGATGCCACCGCATACGTCAATTCGTTGGACTGCGCGGAAGTCAGCGAACCGTCGGGTTTTTGGGGGCTGACGGCGATCAATTCGACGCCGCGTTCGCCGAGCGCGGGAACCAGTTCGGCTTGGTAGGCGCGCAACGTGATGTTGCAGTAGGGGCACCAGGCCCCGCGATAAAAGACCACGACCGCCGGCCGTCCGTTGCGCAATCGCGCCAACGAGGTGGAATCGCCATGAACGTCGAGCAGTTCGCCGTCGGGCATGACAGACCCCGGCGACAGGACAAGTTCTGGTACGCCGCGAGCGTCCAATGCAGCCTGATCGGCGGCGAAGGCGGCTATGACATCGGCGGGCAGTCGCTCCGCAGAGGCGCTCGCCAGTGCGCGCGCCTGGTCTCTGATCGTCGACGTGGGTGTCGCCATGACTGTCTCCCGGGGCTCGATTGGATTGATCTCTCCAGAAAACTCGTCAATTTTTGGATTGTCAACTCCAGAATCGGTAGTCTGGACCGATGACTACCCCGAAGGGCCAGGCCACCCGGAATCGCGTCCTGGCTGCTGCGGCCGCGCTGGTCTACGAACGCGGCGTCGGCGCAACCAGTACGGAGGACGTTCAGGCCGCGGCCGGCGTCAGCGCGTCACAGCTCTACCACTACTTCGCGGACAAGCGCTCGCTCACCCATGCGGTCATCGAATATCAGGCCGACGCGGTCCTCGGGTTCCAGGAGTCGATGCTGGCGCGGCTCGATTCGCTAGCGGCGCTGCGCAGCTGGGCCGCGACCATCGTGGACCTCCAACGTGGCAACGGGTTTCGCGGTGGTTGCCCGCTGGGCTCGTTGGGCAGCGAACTGGCCGAAAATGACAGCGCCGCAAGAGAAGACGTCGCGGTCGCCTACCGGCGCTGGCACGATGTCATCCGAGCTGGTCTCAGCGATCTGCGTGATCGCGGTGGGCTGGTCGACAGCGCTGATGTCGACACGCTGGCTACAGCGCTGTTGGCGTCGCTGCAAGGCGGACTGCTGCTTGCCAAAGTGACGCGCGACGGTGAACCGCTGGAGACCGCGCTCAACACTGCTATCGACCACATCGCGACATTCGCCGCCGCGTGATAACTCCAGAGAAGGACTCCGGCATGGACGACGCCCCGACGCTCGCGCGGTTTTCCTCGCGCGCCTTCGACAAGCTGCGCTACGCAGATACCGATCGGCAAGGCCACGTCAACAATTCGGTGTTTTCGACGGCGTTGGAAACCGGGCGCGTCGAACTTCTCTACGCTCCCGGCGCGGGGATCGTCGAAACGGGCAAATCGTTCGTGATTGCCCGCCTCGAACTCGACTTCCGCGGTGAGTTGACCTGGCCCGGCGAGGTCGCGATCGGCACAAACGTCGAGTCGGTCGGCCGCACCTCATTCACCTTGGCGCAGGCCCTGTTTCAGCGCGAACAGTGTGTAGCTGTAGCCCGCACGGTCATCGTGCAGGTCGACGACGCTACGCGCCGCGCTACCGCGCTGAGCGCAGTCGCCGCTGCGCGACTGCGGGAATTCCAGCCGCATGGGTAAAGCCCGACTCACGCCCGCGTCGTGCCAAATCGGATCGATCGTGCAGGTCGCTCGTGTATTGGAATTGTCGGTCCAGTTTTCCGCCGTCCTGATGGGCGGTGTCTATTCACGAGCGTCAAAAAATTGTGCCAAGGAGGGGGACTTGTGACACCAGCGCACGGCAACAGGGTCTTGAAATATAATTCGATCTTCCTGGGCCTTTTTATGTTTGCATTCGGGTTTCTGAAATTATTCGAGCCTTTCGCGACATGGTTCGATATCCAGATAACCAAGAGTGGCCTGCCACGATTCAGTATTCCGCTGGGCAAAGCCGGAGAAATGGCCATCGGCCTTGGCCTGCTTTCGGCTTGCCACGCCAAGCAGAAAGTTCCGGCCCTGTATGGCCCGCTTGTGTTCGCCGCCTCGGCCGGACTGGTGGTCAATTTAGGGGTCGCGACGTATGTGCATATGCAGCCAGAAGTGCCGGCAAACGTGCTGCCCCTGGGGATAAAACCGCCGTTTATCCCATTGTTCGTGATGTGCCTGGCCTGGCTGAACCTCTATCAGCTCTATCGAGACAACACCCGCCAGTCTTGAGAGAGCACGGAGCGGGGAGCGTCGGCGCGCCGCCGATCTAGAACAGGTGTCGCCAGAAC
The DNA here is from genome assembly GCF_001673405.1 of Mycobacterium sp. 1245111.1. Classification (GTDB taxonomy): domain Bacteria; phylum Actinomycetota; class Actinomycetes; order Mycobacteriales; family Mycobacteriaceae; genus Mycobacterium. Next base: position 15,828 of record NZ_LZLV01000035.1, read on the forward strand.
TGGGTCAGGCCCGCGCCCAACTGCCACAGCAACCCCGAGACCCCCGACAGTTCGAAGACCGCGTTGACGAGCCCGAAGAACCAGTGGTTGAGCGGCGAGGCGAACAACAGGAAGAACAGCAGCAGGAAGCCGTACGGCTTGAACTGTGCCAGCGCGCGCTGTGTCTCCGGGCTCAGGTGCGGCTCCAGGGCGTTGTATCCGTCCAGGCCGGGAATCGGGATGAGGTTCAACAGCAGCGCGGTGATCTGCAGGAAGCCCAGGAAGGCCACCCCGGCCCACAACACGGGGTGCTTCGGGTCGAAGAACAGATTCGTCACCCCGAGCAAGAGCACGGCCAACGCCAGGTTCGCCGCCGGCCCGGCCAGGCTGACCAGCGTGCGCTGCCGCGCCGTCATGTACGACGACCGCACGTAGACCGCGGCGCCCGGCAGACCGATCCCGCCGATCGCCGTGATCGCGATCGGCACCACGATCGACCACACCGGGCTCACGTAGCGCCGAGGGTCCATGTCCAGATAGCCGCGTAGCTCGATGTCACGGTCGCCGAATCGCCAGGCCGTGAAGGCGTGCCCGAACTCGTGCAGGCACAGCGACACCACCCAGCCGGCGATCACCATCACGAACACTGCGGCGTAGGCCAGTGGTGTCACGTCGTCGCCCACCCAGTAAGCCAGCCCGCCACCGAGGACGGTCAGTCCGACGATGGCCCAGAAGATCGGACTGGGTCGCACCGACCGGTGCAAGTCGCGGGCGCTCACCCGACGAAACTACCGACGCTGGTCACCGGACGGCCAGCCAGCCCTCGGTGTGCCGATAGAACGTCGAGCGGCGCACCGGCCGCGGCGCGGCCACCCCATCGCGGACCACCGAAATCCCGGGCCCACCCAATTGCGCGGCCCGGCCGGTCAACCAGCGACGCGTGCCCGAGACCCGGGCCCGCACTCCAGGCAGGGCCGCCGTCGGCTGGACCGCCACCTCGGCGACGTCGCCGTCGAAGAGCAACGCGTCGTCCACCACGGCCTCACCGTGCAGCAGCCGCTCGCCGGCCGCGGGCCGCCAGACGGCCGACCCGACGATGACCGACCCGGTCTCGTCGCGAATCAGCGGCAACCGCACGGCCGAACCGCGCACTGCCCGACGCGCGGCCCGCCACCCGGCCGGCAGGCGGTACGCCCGGGTGGCCGGCGTGCGGCGGCGCGGGACGTAGGCCACCTCGACGTCGAGCAGCTCCGCGCGCATCAGCCGGGTCAGCACCAATGCGAGGTCGCCGTCCGCGCCGAGCACCACCACCCGTCGCGCTGAGGCGATCGCCGCATCGATGTCACCGGTGTCGATTACCGTCTGGTCGCGCAGTGCGCGCGGCAGTCGATCGTCGAACGCCAAAACTGCGACGGGTGGGGCGTTCAAGAGCTTCCTCGCAAACGGCTGAGATAGTGTGGGTCACCGGCTGGACCACAATAAGCGGCGAAAATGAGTGGGAGCGAGGCATGCCGGCAATCGTCCTGATCGGCGCCCAATGGGGCGACGAGGGCAAGGGCAAGGCCACCGACCTGCTCGGCGGCCGCACCAAGTGGGTCGTTCGCTATCAAGGCGGCAACAACGCCGGGCACACCGTGGTGTTGCCCAGCGGCGAGAACTTCGCGCTGCATCTCATCCCGTCGGGTGTGCTGACCCCGGGCGTCACCAACGTCATCGGCAACGGTGTGGTGATCGACCCCGGCGTGCTGCTCGACGAGCTGAAGGGGCTCGAGGATCGCGGCGTCGACACCTCGAAGCTGCTGATCTCCGCCGACGCGCACCTGCTGATGCCGTATCACGTGGCCATCGACAAAGTGACCGAACGCTACATGGGCAACAAGAAGATCGGCACCACCGGCCGCGGGATCGGGCCCTGCTACCAGGACAAGATCGCCCGGCAGGGGATCCGCGTCGCCGACGTCCTGCACCCCGACGAGTTGACGCACAAGATCGAGGCCGCGCTGGAATTCAAAAACCAGGTGCTGGTCAAGATCTACAACCGCAAAGCGCTCGACCCTGCGCACGTCGTCGAGGCTCTGCTGGAGCAGGCGGAGAGCTTCAAGCACCGCATCGCCGACACCCGGCTGCTGCTCAACACCGCGTTGGAGGCCGGCGAGACCGTCCTGCTGGAGGGCTCGCAGGGCACGCTGCTCGACGTCGACCACGGCACGTATCCCTATGTGACGTCCTCGAATCCGACCGCGGGCGGCGCGGCCGTGGGATCCGGCATCGGGCCGACCCGGATCACCACCGTGCTGGGAATCCTCAAGGCCTACACCACTCGGGTGGGCTCGGGTCCATTCCCCACCGAACTGTTCGACGAGAGCGGCGAATACCTGTCCAAGACCGGGGGTGAGTTCGGTGTCACCACCGGACGCCGCCGCCGCACCGGCTGGTTCGACGCGGTGATCGCACGCTATGCCACCCGGGTCAACGGCATCACCGATTACTTCCTCACCAAGCTCGACGTGCTGTCCAGCCTGGAGACAGTGCCGGTGTGTGTCGGCTACCGCGTCGACGGGGTGCGCACCGACGAGATGCCGATGACGCAGAGCGATCTGCACCGCGCGGAGCCCATCTACGAGGAACTGCCCGGCTGGTGGGAAGACATCTCCGACGCGCGCGAATTCGACGATCTGCCCGCGAAGGCGCGTGACTACGTGCTGCGGCTGGAAGAGCTTGGCGGAGCTCACATTTCGTGCATCGGTGTGGGGCCGGGTCGCGACCAGACGATCGTGCGTCGTGACGTGCTGGCGGCTCGCCCGTGACCGACTCTCCGGAACAGCTCGACCCCGACTACGACCATCACGGCGGTTTCCCGGAATACGGCGCGGCCAGCCCGGGCCCGGGTTTCGGCCGGTTCGTCGCGGCCATGCGGCGGGTGCAGGACCTCGCGGTGTCGGCGGATCCCAGCGACGACCTCTGGAATGACGCCGCCGCGCACGCCGAAGCACTGGCCGACCAGCTCGCGCCCTACAAAGCGCCCGAAGGTCAGGCCCCGGCCGGACGATCGCCGCAACTGCCCGGGATGGGCAGCCTGCTGCTGCCGCCGTGGACGATGAGTCGGTACGACCCCGACGGGGTCGAAATGCGTGGCCACTTCAGCCGATTCCACGTCGGCGGCAACGGTGCGGTGCACGGCGGTGTGCTGCCGCTGCTGTTCGACCACGTCTTCGGCATGGTGGTGCACGCCGCCGGCCGGCCGATCAGCCGCACCGCGTTCATCCACGTCGACTACCGCAAGATCACCCCGATCGACACCCCGCTGGTGGTGCGCGGACATGTCGCCGCTACCGAGGGCCGCAAGGCGTTTGTCCGCGGCGAACTGTTCGACGGCGACACCATGTTGGCCGAGGCCAACGGCCTGATGCTCCGATTGCTGCCCGGTCAGCCGTAACCGCTAGACGCGACTCCAGGCGGTGATCAACGCGGGAGTTGTCGCGATGGCCCCCGCGGCGGCCAGGTCGTCGAGCAACCGGGACCGCAGTGCGTCCGGGTCGGCGAATCCGTCGAGGGGCACACCCAACTTTTCGGCCGCGGGAACCAGCGTGTGCAGCGTGTCGGCGACGAACTCCACCACCTCCGGATGATCTGCCCCGCCGACCGGCTGACCCAACGTCAGCCGTGGCGCAGACAGCCCCGCCGCGCCGAACAACGCGGGCAGCGTGGCGGCGAACGTCGTGGACAGGCCCATGGCCGTGAAGGTAGCGGCGATGACATCCCTCGCGTCCTCCCACAGCGGCACCTTGGGGACGGTCCGCGCGGCCGTCATGTCGTATTCGGAGAACGCGAGGAAACCGCCCGGTCGGACAAAGCCGGCCAGCTGCCGAAGCGTCGCCACCGGGTCAGGGAGATGCATCAGGATCAGTCGCCCGATCACGGCGTCCACCGGTTCGTCGAGCGACAGGTCGCCAACCGTGGTCTGCTCGAAACGCACCCAGTTCAGCCCACGTTCTGCGGCGCGGGAACGCGCCAGCTCCACGATGTCGGCGGCGTCGATGCCGAGCACGGAGCCTTGCTCGCCGACCAACTTCGCCGCGACGAACGAAACGTCGCCAGGCCCGCAGCCGACGTCCAGCACCCGCATGCCCGGCCGCAGACCCGCTTCTCGCAGTGCGTGCTCGGTATAGCCGTCATACAACTTGGCCTGTTTCAGCAGCCGCTGCACCTCGGGATCGGCGTGGCCGAGGAGGTATGTGCTTGCGTTGGAAGGCATCTGGTCGACGGTCATCGGCATCTCCAAGTCAATTGCGTGATGCAACCCACTATGGCAGAGTCAGTTGCGTCGTGCAACTGACTCACGACTGCCGGGGCCTGGCGCCGTCTCCAGGTCGCCGTACCCCAGGCTGGCGCCGCAATCGGTGCACGTGAGCTGTTCGGTCAGGCGGCCGCCGCAGTCTCGATGCGTCACGAGCAGCGGCGGGCCATCCGGCGCGAGGTAGCGATCCCCCCACAGCAGCATCGACATCAGCGCCGGCCAGAGGTCTTTGCCCTGCTGGGTGAGGCGGTACTCATACCGGTCTGGCCGTTCCTGGTAGCGGTGCCGCTCGAGCACACCGGCTTCGGTCAACCGGGACAGTCGGTCGCTGAGCACGTTTTGGGCCAGGCCGAGCTTGGCGCGGAAATCGTCGAACCTGCGCACTCCGCGCATGGCGTCGCGGACGATCAGCAGCGTCCATCGGTCGCCGACCAACTCCAGGGTGCGCGCGATCGAGCACACCTGATTCTCGTAAATGCGGGGCAGCATGCCTGCCATGTTACTTGCATGATGCAAGTAACTGAGTGCGTTTACCGGTCGCCCGCCTGGTCGCGCAGCGCACCTATCCTTGAGCAGCGTTACTAGGGGAGAGGGTGGGACCGGTGGCTGAAGGCGGGCTGCACAACGGGTCGAGGCGTGGGCCGACGGTCATGTTGCTGGGCACAGGCGAATTCAGCCGTGAACTCTCGACCGCGCTCAGGCGTCTGGGGGCGCACGTGATCGTTGCCGGACAGCAGCCGAACGCCAACGTCCCGGCCGACGAATCGCTGCTGATCGACTTGACCAACGCCGACGAGCTGGGCGCCGCCATCAAGCGGGCGCGGCCGGATGTCGTGGTGACGGCTTCCGACGCGGTGTCCACCGACACGCTGGCTGCCGCGGGCGACGGCGTCGCCACGCAGTTCGTCCCCTCGGCGCGCTGCGCGCGGCTCACCGCCGATCGGGAAGGCCTGCGGCGGCTGGCCGCCGACGAACTCGGCCTACCCACCGCGCCGTTCTGGTTCGCGGCTTCGCTCGACGAGCTGCGCGCCATCGCCGACCACGCCGGCTACCCGCTGCGGGTGCAGCCGGTGGCTGCCGTCGGGACCGAGGGCCAATCGGTGGTGCTGCTACCGGGCGACGTCGAAGCGGCCTGGCAGCGGGCCGGTAGCCGCAGGGTCCTGGCCGAGACCCTGGTGGAGATCGACTTCCGGGTCACCCTGCTGACGGTCCGCAGCGACGGCCCGTCGGGCCCGACGCTGGACTTCTGTCAGCCGATCGGTCATGGCGATGCCGTCGGTGACGTGCGGGAATCCTGGCAGCCGCAGGACCTGACCCCGGCCGCGCTGGACGCCGCGAGGTCGATCGCGGCCCGCATAGTCAAGGCCCTGGGCGGACGTGGCCTGTTCGGCGTGGAGTTGATGGTCCGCGGCGACGAGGTGTATTTCAACGACGTCACCGCCCTGCCGTTCGAGAGCGGCCTGGTCACCCTTCGCACGCAACGGCTCTCGGAATTCGAGTTGCAGGCGCGCGCGATCCTGGGCCTGCCCACCGACACCATCATGGTTTCCCCGGGTGCGGTCGGAGTGATCTACGCCGGTGGCGGCGGGGACCCCCACCCGCGGGGCGGTGGCGCGCTGGCCGAGGCGCTGCGCACCACCGAAAGTGACGTGCGGGTATTCGCTCACGATGAGGCTGAGTCCCGCAGGCCGCTGGGGGCGGTAGTCGTGACCGCCGCGGACGTCGCCACCGCCCGCGGCCGAGCCCGAAACGCCTCGGCCGCACTGCGCAGGCTCTGGTAGCCGGCGGGCTGGCCTCCCAGCCGGGTATGCGAGACTCACGCAGGTGAGTTACGCAGGAGATATCACGCTTGAGATGTCGTGATATTGTCATGACAGCAGTGCTTTGACGTGCGTAAACAGACGAATTCGCCCAAACGTTCGGCAACCACAAAACTGTCAAGCATGATATATGCATGTCTAGCCGCCGAAAAAAGGCTGCACCCGACCTCGCTGCTCTACTGGAGTCATGGCAGGTCGCACTAGCCGCCGAGCGTAAAAGTCCGAGGACGATCCGCACGTATATCGGCGGTGTCCGCATCTTCGTCGACTGGTGTGCTGACAACGAACGCGAAGCGGTCCTTGACCGGCCGACGGTGCAAGCGTTCACCGCTGCGCTACTCGCAGCGGGCGCCGAGCCGCATACCGCTCGGACGCGACAGCAGGCGTTGCGCCGCTATTCGGCGTGGTTGCTCAGCGAAGACGAGATTGAGCACAACGAGTTGCTGGGTATGAAGCAGCCGCAGCTGGACGAGAAGATCACCGAGCCGCTGGACGACAACGAAATCAAACGCCTGTTGAAGGCGTGTGAGGGTAAAACGCTGCGTGATCGACGCGACGAGGCAATCGTGCGGCTGATGTGCGAGACGGGTGCGCGGGCCGGTGAAGTCGCGGCGATGCTCGTCGACGACGTTGACGTCAAGCGGGGGACTGCGGTCATCACGCGAGGCAAAGGTGGCTACGGTCGCATTGTGCCGTTCGGGCCGCAAACCGGGTTGGCTATCGACAGGTATCAGCGGATGCGTCGCACTCATCGGCTCGCCGACACCAAGGCGCTGTGGCTGGGTGACCGCGGTACCACGTTCTCGTATGGTGCGATGCAACGCTCGCTGGCGTACCGCGCTCAACTCGCGGGCATCCCGCGGTTCCATCCGCACATCATGAGGCACACCGCCGCGAGTCGGTGGCTCGCCGCAGGGGGCAGCGAGGGCGGTTTGATGGCCGTCGCGGGGTGGCGCTCCCGCGAGATGCTGGACCGGTATGTGCGGGCGACCGCGAGTTCCCGCACCGCTGATGAGGCCCGTGGTCTGAATCTCGGGGACCTGTGAAAATGATGTCTCAAGCAGCGAAAACCACACTGTCTATGTAGATTTCGCTGCTGCTGTGAAGGTTGTTGTCGGGTAACGGTTTTCACACCTGCAAACGTCAATACATTGTCACGGCAACACATTTGACGTTGTCACGGCGCCGCCGGCAGCGTTATGGTTGCCTCGTGGCGAACAACGGGATGACCCCAGCCGAGCGGCGACTAGCCGGCTCGAAAGGCGGGCATCAGTCGTGGGCGAACACCCCAGATAGTGAGCGCAGCGCGCGAACCGCGAACGCCCGCCAAGCGCGCTGATGCGGCACACGCTGATGCACACGGGTGCGCTTCGGTTCCTGTATGAGCGGTCAACACAGACGGCGTACACGTGGCGTGTTTACTCGGCTGGTCCGTTGCCAGACGGCGCTGCGCATTACACGCTGTCTGACGAGACCTCCAACTACCAGAACGCTGTGATCGACGCAGTCGCCGGAAAGGTGACAACAGTGAGAGCGCTCAATGTGCAGTTGTCTGATTTCTCCGGCGACATTGAGCGTGTAGCTCGCTACTACACCACCGCGCTAAGCAGCGACCCGGCGATGCAAGCAACGTGCGAGGCGATCTACCCGAAGATTCGTGTTCAGACGTTTTAAGGAAACGGCGTCCGGTTAACTTCGCGGCATGCCTTCTCGTCTGTTCACCGTCGCGGTCGTCGTCGCAATCGTCGCGACGCTCGTCGGCATCTTTGTGGACATACCCATCCTTTTGGCCGACGAGGGCATAAATATCAACGGGCAGTTGATCATCACCGGCATAGCCGCGTTCGGAACTGTGGGCACGTTGACGTGGGCGGTCATCAACGGGTTGGACCTGCGACGTCGCGCCGATGTTGACCGCCGCGAGGCTGATCGCGTGCGCGATGAGGCGAATATCGAGAAGAAGCTGGATCAGGCGCGGCGAATCAGCGCGTGGAGCGTCCCGCTGGACGGTGACTTGCCGGCCGAAGTCAAGTACTCGGAGCACGTCAACGACCCGCGGCAGGTGAACCTCACGAACAGTTCAAGCGAGGCCGTGTACAACGTTGTGGCGTATTTGGTTTGGATGCAGGGCGCTGCGCCAGGCACAGCGGAAGAGATCGAGAAGTACAGCGAGGGCCATCGGATGCGCGCGATTGTTCAGGTTCTCCCACCCGGCAACTACAAGTTGACGTTGACGGGGCCGAGCAACCATCCGATGCAAGGACACGGACACCTCGGGTTGGAGATTGCGTTCACCGACGGCGCGGGCCGCCACTGGATACGCCGCGCCGCCCCAGGGGCCTTGAAATCTCTTGATACCGACCCGATCACGTATTTCGGCATCAACCGCCCACTGCCCCCATACAACAAGATCGAACCCTGGTGAAGGTGTGTGCCGCTGCAGCGAAGCAACGCCAACGCGACGCAGGCCAAGGTTCAGCACCAGAGCGGCCAGTAGAGAAAGTTAGTCTAGATCTAGACGAAGTTTCTTCTGAGGACCGCAGAGCTATTGCGCAGGCCGCGAAGGCTACCGGGGCGGCGCGACATGATTAGCGCGGTGCGCTGGGGGTGGTGCGAGTTCTGGTCTGGTTTCGTACTTCATGGGCAAGTACTTGTCGCCATAGTCCTTGAGCTGGCTAGTCAATTGAGTGAAGGCGAATAGCCCTTCCGCCCAGAACTTCAAATCGTCGTTCTTAACCGGGATTCCGGTGGTTTCCATGATCATGACGTGCTCGCTGGCGAGTCGGTAGTGGGTGTGCACGTCGAACGCAGCGAGCATGTCGATTAGGTCGGTAGCGAGAAAGCTGGAGAAGCCGAGGATGCTGGTGATCCATGCGCGGGTTCGGTTCATGTTGTCAACGATCAGCGTCAGCACGTTGTGGTGCCCAATGCCTTTTGTGCCGAAGAACAGGCCCGCGTCGCTGACCGTGTCGGCGTTGATCTTGCTGCACAACTCTTGAATGTTCGGCCACGTGTTGTCGCGGTTGGGTGGGGTGATCTGTGCGGCTTCGTTGAGCTTCGTGATCAAGTAGTCGCTCTGCGTGACGATGAGTCCGACGAGCGGCCCGACATGCCGGTAGACGTTGCGGCGATCGCGTCGCAGCGGAAGCCGCACGTTCAACAGGTAGAACGTGAACGCGCCCGCGTACGCGATGGCGAAGTCGTAGAAGATCGATCCGAGCGCGGGCGCCCAAGTGGAGCGGGCCGGGACGTTAACGAGCACTACATGATGGACGACCGCGTACATGACGGCGACTACGAGCAGTGCCCATAGCGCGCGGTTGAGCACCTTCTCGGACGTGCTCAGGTACGCGAGCCTGTTCCAGCGCCGATGCCTGTCGATCACGCTCATATCCAGCAAGTGTGTCCAATTAGTAGGAGGGATGCGGGATAACATCGGTCTGCGTGGCGGCTTTTAATGAGTTCGAACGGCCAAGAACAATCCTCACTAGTTGCGTCGAAACCCATCCTCTAATGGTGGCGGCTCGGAGACTCGTGGGTTCGGTCAGTACCGACATCATTGACCGACAGCCTATGCACGAACGCGATCTTGTCATCATCTGGCAATACGCAGCTGGCTACGGCGGCGCACGGTCATATCTTGGGGCAGATGAACAGGCGCACCTCCGAATCCTTCAATTCGGTGGTCCCCCAGCGAGCGAGTGGGTAGACAGTGCAGCCGATGCACAAGTAGGTCCTGCCCTCGTTACCGCGTACGGAGACGAGTTACACATACCCGGTTCTTGCCCCGGGAGCTTGCGCGCGCTAGTGCATGACACGTTGGTTCCGCTCCTCAAAAGTCGAACCAGCGAAAGGGTTTGCATTCTGCCCAAGTGGGAGGAGTCGACGCCAACCACTTTCATCCCGCTTCTTGAGACATCAGACGGAAACGCGCTGGCGGCAATTTATCGGCACCCCTACATAGCAGAGGTGTGGTGGCTACCGATCGAGCGTCCTGACGGCGAAGTCTTTGATTTCGGTGCGTGGATCACCGCAGCATTAGAAGCGTGGCACGAGCAAGAGCCAGAACGGTTTCCAGGTCCAGCCGACTGGGCGCGTTCGAAAGAATGGATGACAAACGAAGAGTTGCAGCTGCAAGCCGTTGTCGAAGAGGCGCAGGCTGAATTGGAGCGGCAGCAGGCGGCATTGTTGGAGAAAGTCTCTGCCGCTGAGTCGGAGCTCGCGGACGCGCAGGCGCGCCACGACGAGGGCGAGCGCGTTCTGTTGACCGGTCAAAGCGCCGTGCTTGTCGACGCCGTCCATTCGATGCTTGAGCGGCTGGGATTCGGCGTTGAAGACATAGACAAAAAGCGCGCTGCGGAGGATCTCGCAAAGGGCGGCAAGCCTCGTCCGAAGCTGGAAGATTTACGGGTCTCCGACCCGGATAGTTCCTGGGTCGCACTGGCGGAAGTGAAGGGCTACACCGGCGGCGGTAAGGCCGGTGACTTCGGGAAAATTGGTCGCTTCGTCGGCTTGTATCAAGCCCGCAATGACGACGAGCTGCCTGACGCGACTTGGTATGTGGTGAATCAATTTTTGGACAGAGCGCCAGACAGACGTCCGTTGCTGATGGAGCTTCAGGCTGAAGACGTTGACATGTTCGTCGACAACTTCAACGGCGTCCTTGTCGACACCCGCGATCTGTTCGTCCTGGATCGCCGCGTGGCTCGCGGTGAAGTGTCAGCAGCGGATGCGCGGGCACTGCTGATGAACGCCGAGCGTCGTTTCACTCTTGACGCAGAAGACCCCCGGCGTGGACCAAGAAGGTGACACTTCCCCGGCAGGTTGAAGGCCCCAGGGGCTCGTCTCGTCAGAACGACCGCTGACCCGCGGTCTCGGCGGCGAACCAGCTGTCGGTGATGTGTTTGTACGTTCGGCAGGCATCGCGGCGTGCTGGGCGTTGTGCAGTACTCTGCTTCGATTGAAACTGACCTGGGTCTGAGGGCAGTCGCGGGTTGAGTTCAAGCGTGGATATTGTCGACTACAACGTTGTCGAACGAGCATGGGAAACCGCTGGTGAGTACAGAGCAAAAGCGTCCATACGCCGGAGATATCACCCCCGAGCAGGCCTGGAAGCTGCTCAGCGAGAACCCCGAGGCGGTTCTGGTCGACGTCCGCACCGAGGCCGAATGGCGCTTCGTCGGTGTGCCCGACCTGGCCAGCCTGGGCCGCGATGTCGTGTACATCGAGTGGAACGACGTCGACGGCAAGCCCAACGAGAACTTCGTCGCCGACCTGCTCGAGCACGTCCCGGCCGGCGGCGATCGCCCGGTGGTGTTCCTGTGTCGCTCAGGTAATCGTTCGATCAGTGCCGCCGAGGCGGCCACCGAGGCCGGCGTCGCCCCGTCGTACAACGTGCTCGACGGCTTCGAAGGTCAGCTCGACAGCGATCGTCACCGCGGTGGAAGGGGCTGGCGGGCAATCGGTTTGCCGTGGACGCAGACATGAGCGCCGGCGACGATGCAGAGCGCAGCGATGAGGAGGAGCGGCGCATATCATCTGATCAGCCAAAAGAGGTGCCGTCGGTCCGCATCCCGGCTCCACTGCCCGACGGCGTCAGCCAGGCCACCATCGGCGTGCGCGGCGGAATCATGCGGTCGCAGTTCGAAGAGACCAGCGAGGCCATGTATTTGGCCTCGGGCTACGTGTACGGCTCCTCGGTCGAGGCGGAGCAGGCGTTCACCGGTGAAGTCGACCGCTACGTGTACTCGCGCTACGGCAATCCCACGATCAGCATGTTCGAGGAGCGGCTGCGTTTGATCGAGGGCGCACCCGCGGCATTCGCCACCGCCAGCGGAATGGCGGCCGTCTTCACGTCGTTGGGCGCGCTGCTGGGCGCAGGCGATCGACTTGTGGCTTCCCGCAGTCTGTTTGGCTCATGTTTCGTGGTGTGCAGCGAAATTCTGCCGCGCTGGGGTGTGGAAACCGTGTTCGTCGACGGCGACGACCTGTCTCAGTGGGAGAAGGCGCTCTCGGTGCCGACCCAGGCGGTGTTCTTCGAGACGCCGTCCAACCCGATGCAGTCGCTGGTCGACATCGCTGCGGTGACCGAGCTCGCCCACGGCGCCGGAGCAAAAGTGGTGCTGGACAACGTCTTTGCCACACCACTGTTACAGCAGGGCATTCCGCTCGGCGTCGACGTCGTGGTCTATTCGGGCACCAAACACATCGATGGTCAGGGTCGTGTGCTGGGCGGCGCGATCCTGGGCGACAAGGAATACATCGACGGCCCGGTGCAGAAGCTGATGCGTCACACCGGTCCCGCTATGAGCGCATTCAACGCCTGGGTGATGCTCAAAGGCCTTGAAACGCTGGCTATTCGGGTCGACTATCAAAACAACTCCGCACAACGGATCGCCGAATTCCTCGAGGGCCATCCGGCGGTGCGTTGGGTGCGTTACCCATTCCTGCCTTCGCACCCGCAATACGACCTGGCCAAGCGCCAAATGTCCGGTGGCGGCACCGTTGTGACCTTCGAACTCGAGGCCGCAGAAGGCGCCGCCAAGCAGCGGGCGTTCGAGGTGATCGACGGACTACAGCTGATCAACATCTCCAACAACCTGGGCGACTCGAAATCCCTTGTCACGCATCCGGCGACCACCACCCACCGCGCGATGGGCCCCGAAGGGCGTGCGGCTATTGGCTTGGGCGACGGGGTTGTTCGCATTTCGGTGGGCCTCGAGGGCACTAGCGATTTGATCGCGGACCTCGACAGGGCCTTGAGCTAGGAGTCTCCTGGGAGTTGGCTGGTGATCGGCAATTGACATGTCCGACAACGGATATTGCTGCTGTGATCGCCCGCGTTACCCGGTTATTCACGTAACCGTCGTTTAGTCTTTCCAACCGTAGGAATTTTCGGGGCGATAGTAACGCCATAGCGATCATGCTCGATAGCACTAGGACCGTGCGTAATCGCAGCGTGGTACCCGCCTGACTGCGTTGGGCCCGAAATGGAGAGACTTGAGTGATATCGAGCATCAGCCGGCCGCGGACCTCACCTCATCCGCTGACCGGCGATTTCTATGAGTGGGCCGTCATCGTCGACGGCGACGAAATCGCCTGGCAGGGCTACGCGGGACCGCTGAGATTCGACGAAACCGACTTCGCGATCGCGACCCGGAAGTTGCTGTCGATCGAGCCCGGTGAACTGCCCGAACTGGTGGCAGAGCACGTCGAGTTCGCTTCCCCCAGCCAGGGGCAGCGCCGGCTGATGGTGCATTCGACGACGCCGTATGCCAGCAGCTTCGAAACGGATCTCACCGCAATGGTGGAGGGCCGGCAGGTGCTCGACCTGACCACGTATGTGGAGACGCGCGGCTTGTACCTCGCCCGCAGCGGCGATCTCGTCATCGGTCGCACCCAGCCGTGGGTTCATGGCAGCGCGGCGGACGGTGTTCGGCGGCTGGTGCTTCCGGATGCGGATTACTACTACATGTCGCAAGCACTCGTGCGGCGCGCGGTCGACGGCGGCGATCGCGACCCGGTGATGCGCGAGATCATCGCGTTTCTGCGGGAAAACCCATCAACGGTGGTGTGTCCCTACGACTTTGAGCCAGAATTCCAGTTATTCGTGACATGGCTGGCCCGGATCACCGGCATTGGTCGAATTCGCGTCGATGCCAACGATTCTCGCCTTGGAGTGTGGAATCGAAAGCGCATGCTGCATCCGACGGTCGAGGCCGCACTGCGTCTGGAGAGCCAGGTCGACGGCCAGCCGGGCCCGGTCGTGCTGACGTGCGAGCACCGGGCCAGCGAGGCATACGCGGCGCTGCACACACCAATCCCGGTGCTGCCCGGCTATGCGGTTGTGTGGCAAGAAGATCGCGATGATTTCGTTCGCGATCTGCTCCGCGCCGGCGCGCTTCTGCAAAGCCGCTACGGCCTCACCCACGCCTGTCTGAAGCCGTCCGACGGTGGCAACGGCGGACGCATCACGCCGGGTATCGAACTCGACGACACCGCCCGGCTCGACGAGCTCGCGCGCAACGCCTGGAGGCTGGGCGGCGACCAGGTTCTCGAAGCGCACGTGACCTATTTCGAGCGAGAAGTGGGCGGCGAGCGCGTGTTGACCACGCCGTCGGCGCACGTGCGCTCGGGTGAACTGCTCGACGGGCTCACGCTGCAGTTCATGCGTGGCACCTCGTGGAAGGGCAACATCTTCGTCGGCATCGACGATTGGGAGCGCTTGGGCCTCGACAGGGACGTCTACACCGGGCTGCGGGCGACGATGACCGATCTGCATCGACGGCTGGGCTTGCTGCACTGCGGCATCGATTTCGCTGTCGGCACCGTCGGCGGCGTCTTCGGCGACACCGTGCTGGCCGCCGTCCAGGACATCAACCCGAAAGTCACGGGCGCACTGTTCCTGCGGGAGTTCATGGCGCGACACCCCGAGATCGGCGCGGGCGCGGCCACCCGGGTATTGAGCCCGGACGCCACCGGCAGCGCCGAACGGATCCGCGAGCTGGTCGCCGAATGCGCGACGGCCCAACAGCCTTGCGAGGAAGTGGGTATCGTGCCCGGCCGCTGGGCGATGATCGCCACGTCGGCGGCGACGTCACTCACAGCCGGCGCCCAAGCATTGACCATGGAACGGACGCTGGGGGCCGCTCGCTGATCCGCTTGGTGACGGCCCGATAACAAGTCGCGCGACGCGCTGGCTGAATACCGGGAACGCCGCAGTGCGCAACTTATCGTCGCGTTGTGTACCGCCGCACTGTTCTCAAACTGCCGCTGTTGTTGGCGGCGGGCACGGCTCTAGCTCAAGCGCCGCGCGCCTCCGCTGATCCTCCACGAGCCTCGGCCGAATCGAGTCGGTGGTCATCCGATCGAGCCAACCGTTGGTACCAGGCCCAAGGCTGGCCGGTCGGCGCGAACTTCATTACGTCCACGGCGATCAACCAGCTCGAGATGTTTCAGCCGGGCACCTACGATCCGCGTCGTATCGATCAGGAACTCGGCTGGGCCCGCGCGCACGGACTGAACTCGGTGCGTGTCTTTCTGCACGACCAGTTGTGGGCGCAGGATTCGCGCGGTTTCCAAACCCGTCTTGCGCAATTCGTCGGCATCACCGCGCGGCATCGGATCAAGCCGCTGTTCGTGTTGTTCGACTCCTGCTGGGACCCGTTCCCCAAAGTGGGTCAGCAGCACGCGCCGACGCCTGGGGTGCACAACTCCGGCTGGGTGCAGAGCCCCGGCGCCGAACGCATCGACGACAAGCGCTACACCCGCACTCTGCAGGACTATGTCACCGGCGTCATGACCCAATTCCGCAACGACGACCGGGTTTTGGGGTGGGACGTATGGAACGAGCCCGACAACCCCGCACCGCAATACGCCCGCGTCGAGCGCGCCGACAAACTGGACCGGGTGGCCGACCTGCTTCCGCAGGTCTTCACCTGGGCGAGGTCGGTCGATGCGCGTCAGCCGCTGACCAGCGGTGTGTGGGACGGCGAGTGGGCGGATCCCGGTAGCCGCACCACAATTCAGAACATTCAGCTGACCAACTCCGACGTGATCAGCTTCCACTCCTACGCCGGCCCGTCGACCTTCGAGTCGCGCATCAACGAGCTCACACCCCACGGCCGGCCGATTCTGTGTACCGAGTACATGGCGCGGCCGCAGGGCAGCACCGTCGAGTCGATCCTCCCAGTTGCCAAGCGGCACAACGTCGGCGCGATCAATTGGGGCCTGGTGGCCGGCAAGACGCAGACCTACTTCCCGTGGGACTCCTGGAACCATCCGTACTCGGCCGTGCCGAAGGTGTGGTTCCACGATCTGCTACGGCCGGACGGAACCGCCTTCGACAACACCGAATCGCAGACCATCCGATCCCTGAGTGCGTCGACATACGGCTGAGCCATGACGGTCGCCAAGTCGATCTTGCTGTTCGGGTTGGCCGCGCTGCTGGAGATCGGCGGCGCCTGGCTGGTGTGGCAGGCCGTCCGCGAGCACCGCAGCATGATCTGGGCCGGGCTCGGGGTAATAGCCTTGGGCGCTTACGGTTTCGTTGCGACCTTTCAGCCCGATGCGCAGTTCGGTCGAGTGCTGGCCGCCTACGGCGGCGTGTTCGTCGCCGGTTCCCTGGCATGGGGCATGGCGCTGGACGGGTTTCGGCCCGACCGGTGGGACGTTCTCGGCGCCGTGGTCTGCCTGGCCGGCGTCGGGGTGATCATGTACGCGCCGCGTGGCCGCTGATCACTCGTTGTGCTCGACGACCCCGGTCGCGTGCTGCGCGCGGTCTTCGTAGCTGCGGCGCGCGCTGATGTCGAAGTTGAGGAACACGGTGTCGTTGCCCATCTTCTTGTTCAGCCAGCGGCGGCCGCGGTCCGGCAGCAGAGTGGCCGCCGCGGCGAATGACTTTCCCCAAGGAGGCACGGACACACGGGATTTCGGCTTGTCGAGCACCTTGACGACGGCCGCGGCGATCTCGGCCGGCTCGACTGGCTTCTGCGCCGACGACGGCGATGTGCCGGCGATGAGTTCGGTGTTGGTGAAGGTCGGCAGCACCGCGGTGATCTGCACGCCCTGCGGCGCGAACTCGTCGGCCAGCGCGGTGGACAGCCCGACGACCCCGAATTTGGTTGCGGCGTAGACGACCTGGCCCGGGACGGCGACCATGCCCGCCAGCGACGCGATGTTGACGATATGCCCGGCGCGCCGCTTCACCATCTCCGGCAGCACCAGCTGACAGCCGGTGAGCACGCCATAGAGGTTCACTTCGATCGACGAGCGGATCGCTTGCGCCGACTGCTCCAAAAACGGACCTACCGGCATCACACCGGCGTTGTTGATCAGCACGTCGATGTGTCCGCCGCCGTCGGCCCGAGCCTTGTCCAGGAAAGCCGCGAACGACTCCTTGTCGGTGACGTCGAGTGGATGGCCGCTGATCTGCCCGAGGCTGCTGATGCCGGCGACGGCGCTCTCGAGCACATCGAGGTCACGGTCGCCGATGACGACCTGGGCACCCCGGGCCAGTAGCGCCTGAGCGGTCGCGTACCCGATGCCGCGGGCAGCACCGGTGACGACGATCGTCTTACCCCTGATGTTGTCCATCCGACGGACTTTACAGGTGTCAAGTCTGCCGCGAAACGGGCCTGAGCTTCAGATCCCGAGATCTTTGGCGACGATCGTCTTCATGATCTCGGTGGTGCCGCCGTAGATCGTCTGAATGCGGGCGTCGACAAAGGCCCGCGAGACCGGATACTCCCGCATATACCCGTATCCCCCGTGCAGTTGCAGGCAGCGGTCGGCAGTGCGCACCTGAAGCTCCGTCGTCCACCACTTCAGCTTGGCCGCTCGAGCCGCGGTCAGCTCACCCCTGAGATGCTCGGCGATGCAGTCGTCGAGATACGTACGCGCGACATCGATTTCGGTGGCCAACTCGGCGAGTACGAACTGGGTGTTCTGCAGTCCTGAAATCGGGGAGCCGAAAGCCTTGCGCTGCTTGACGTAGTCGAGCGTCTCAGCCAGCACACCCTCGGCGGCGGCCACCGCGCCGACCGCCAGCGAAAGTCGTTCCTGCGGCAGGTTGTTCATCAGCTGATAGAAACCGCCGCCTTCCTCGCCGAGCAGATTGTCGACGGGAACCCGCATGTCGGTGAAGCTGAGCTCGCTGGTGTCCTGGGCGTGCAGCCCGATCTTCTCGAGGTTGCGGCCGCGACTGAAGCCCGGGGTGTCCGGCTCGACGACGAACAGCGACAAGCCTTTGTGTCGATCGGACCCGGTGCGTGCCGCGACGACGAACAGGTCGCCGGTCTGACCGTTGGAGATAAAGGTCTTCGCGCCGTTGACCACGTAGTGGTCGCCGTCGCGCACCGCAGTGGTTCGGATCCCGGCCAGGTCGCTGCCGGCGCCGGGTTCGGTCATCGCGATGGCGATCACCGTCTCGCCGGTGACGACACCGGGCAACCAGCGCTTCTTCTGCTCGGCCGTGGTCAGGTCGGTGAGATAGGGCAGCACGATGTCGTTCTGCAGCGACAGCGCGATGGCCTCGGCCGCCGCCCCGGCCCGCTGCAGTTCGTCGACGACGATCGCGTTATACCGGAAATCCTCGACACCCGCTCCGCCGAACTCCTCGGGAACCGAAAAGGCCAGCAGCCCAAGCTTGCCGGCCTCGGTGAACAGCAGGCGGTCCACGCAGCCCGCCTGCTCCCACTCCTCGTGGGCAGGCACCACCGTCTGCTGCACGAAGTCGTGCACCATGTCGCGGAACTGCCGGTGCTCGGAGGTGTACTCCAACCGCGCGCTCACCGAAACGCATCCAATCCGGTGAAGGCCTGGCCCAGGATCAGCTGATGCATTTCCGGGGTGCCCTCGTAGGTGAGCACCGACTCCAGGTTGACCATGTGGCGGATCACCGGGTACTCCAGCGATATCCCGTTGCCGCCCAGGATCGTTCGCGCCGTGCGGCAGATCTCGATCGCCTCGCGGGTGTTGTTGAGCTTTCCGAAGCTGACCTGTTCGGGGCGCAGGCCGGTGCTGTCCTTGAGCCGTCCCAGCTGCAGCGCGAGCAGCAGCCCCTTGTGCAATTCGACGGCCATGTCGACGAGCTTGGCCTGGGTCAGTTGGAATCCCGCGATCGGCTGGCCGAATTGAGTGCGCTCGCCGGCGTAGTCGAGCGCGGCCTGCCATGCCGAACGCGCGGCGCCCATCGAACCCCAGATGATGCCGTAGCGCGCCTCCGACAGGCACGACAGCGGGCCCTTGAGCCCCGTCACCTCGGGCAGCAGCGCGTCGTCGGGCAGCCGTACGTCGTCGAGCACCAGCTCGCTCGTGATCGAGGCCCGCAGCGAGAGCTTGTGGTGGATGGTATTCGCTGAGAAGCCCGCGGTCTTGGTGGGAACGATGAAGCCACGAACTCCCTCGTCGGTGGCCGCCCACACGACCGCGACGTCGGCGACCGAGCCGTTGGTGATCCACATCTTGCGACCGTTGAGCACCCAGTCGGACCCGTCGCGACGCGCGCGCGTGGTCATGGCTGCCGGGTCGGACCCGGCGTCGGGTTCGGTCAGCCCGAAGCAGCCGAGCAGTTCGCCCGCGGCCATGCCCGGCAGCCATTGCTGCTTCTGCTCCTCGGAGCCGAAGCGCCAGATCGCGAACATCGCCAGCGAACCCTGCACCGACACCATCGACCGGATGCCGGAGTCGGCGGCCTCCAGCTCGGTACACGCCAGCCCGTAATGCACAGCCGACGCGCCGCCGCAGCCGTAACCCTCCAGGTGCATGCCGAGCAGGCCGAGCTGGCCGAAGTGTTTGGCCAGGTCACGGACCGGCAGGTCGCCGATTTCGAACCACTCTGCGACGTGCGGGAGGACATGCTCGTTGCAAAACTGCCGAACGGTGTCACGGACCGCCTTCTCGTCGTCGGACAGCGAGGCGTCCAAGCCGAGCGGATCCTGCGGATTGAAGGCGGGAGGCGTAGCGGTACTCATGCGGTAATACTGCCACCGCGGGGAAGTCGGCCTAGTCTGCCTTCGGGGGACTGAACACGGAGGTAACAGACATGCCCCCACTACTTCGCATCTCGGCTGTCGTCCTGGCGGCGGTGGCACTGGCCCCGCCGGCCGTCGCCGATCCGCTCGACCCCATCCCCGGCAACGGTGTCTTCGTCGTCGGGCCCGATATCGCCCCGGGGCTCTACCACACGGCCGGGTCGAACTCGACGTTCGGCGTCTGGATCAACAATGTGCCGACCCAGGACTCGATGTGCTCGTGGTTTACCTACAGCACGCCCGACGCGGCCAAAGACCATGTCCTGCAGACCAACACGTCCGTCGGCCCGATGTTCGCGAACATCAACACCGGCGTCAAGGCGTTCGAGTCGCAGAACTGTCAACCGTGGACGCGAGTGCCGTAAGTCGTTCGTCCGCAGCGCTAGTCGCAGTTGACGCAGACTCCGGTCAGCGACAACTGCATGCCGCAGCCGCAGAATTTCCCTTCGCGCCGGACGTCGGCGGACCGCTTGCCGCCGGGACGCACCCGATTCTCCGGGTGCTCGACGTACCGGGTGCCTTTGCGTGAGGAGGGGCCGTGCTCGGCGCCGCTGTCGGCCACGGCGACGAGCTCTTGTTCGGGCGATTCGGGCTCTTGGTCTGCAATGGTCACATTTCTCAACGATATGCGCCCGGCCCGGGCGAATTCGCCTGCGCGCGGCAGAAATTGCGCTGATTTAGCTATCTGTACACCTCGCGGTCGACCGCTGCTCCGAAAGCCGACTATTTCGCTCGGACGATACGCGTCGCCGCCTCGACTGCCGCGGCGCGACGTGAGGAGTGGGCTGCCGGGTCGGCGACGGCCTCCGCCGGGTCGGGCCAGTGCGCCCAGGCCAGGCCGATCCCGAACAGCATCACCAACAGCTGCTGCGGCTCCCAGGCCGAATCGACGTAGCCGTCGGCTTGGGCGGTGCGGATTGCGGCGATAGCGGTGTCAGGCGGGTTCTCGCCGTCGACGTCTGGAAGGTTGAGCGGGAAGCCTTCCAGACGCGCCCAGCTGATCATGCGTAGGTGCTCGGGCCGGCGTTGTGCGAGGTCGACGAGGTCACCGACGAATTCGGGCACGGCGTCGGGGCGCAACTTCACCGCACGGAAGAATTCCGCCCCGTCGGTGGCGACTACATCGCGGAACAGGGTTTCTTTGTCGCCGAAGTGGGCGTATAGGCGCTCCTTGCTGGCGCTCGCGGCCCGGGCGATGCGGTCAATTCGCGAACCGGCCAGGCCGTAGCGAGCGAACTCCGCGCGCGCGGCCGCCAGGATCTCACCACGGAGCTCTGTCGTCGATCTCACACGCTCAGCATATACAGACGAACTAGTTCGTTCGTTATAGTGGTGCCAACCGTAGGAAAGAAGAGGTGACGTGATGCCCGCACAAAAGTTTGTGGATCAGTCAATTGCAGTGATGCCGCGAGGCGGCCCGAACGCGTCCTGGCTCGACCGGCGATTCGAGACCGATGCGCTCGAGTATCTCGACCGCGAGGACATCTCTGACGAGGTCAAACAAAAGGTCATCGGCATGCTCGACAGGGTGGGCGCATTGACCGATCAGCACCAGCAGCACGCGCGCACCGCGCTGAATCTGGTTGCCGACGTGCCCAACCCGCGCATCCTCGAGCTGGGCGCCGGCCACGGTCGACTATCGGCAAAAATCCTCGAGCTGCACCCCACCGCCACCGTGACCGTCAGCGACCTGGACCCGACCTCGGTGGCCAACATCGCCGCCGGTGAACTGGGCGCTCATCCGCGGGCGCGGACCCAGGTGATCGATGCCACCGCGATCGATGCCGCGGATGACAGCTACGACCTGGTCGTGTTCGCCCTGGCCTTCCACCACCTACCGCCGTCGGTCGCAGCTCGGGCGATCGGCGAGGCGACGCGTGTCGGAAAGCGCTTCCTGGTCATCGATCTCAAACGTCGCACGCCGCTGGCGATGCTGTTCTTTCCAGTGGTGACGTTGCCGGTTCAGCTGGTTCTGATGCCGTGGTCGTGGATCCCGCCAAGCCTGCACGACGGCTTCATCAGCGCATTGCGCGCCTACAGTCCGTCGGCGTTGGAGGCGCTGGGGCGCGCGGCAGATCCGACGATGCGCGTGGAGATCCAGTCAACGTCAAAGCGATTCGGTCTACCCTCGATTGCTGCAGTGTTCTCCCGTTCGGGGGCGCGCGATGCTGAATGACGGCACGGACCTGACCACGATCATGGAGCCGACCGCACGGGTCGAAGCTCTGCGCCGAGGTCTTGACACGGTCACCCGGCAGATTCGCCCACTGGTGCGACTCTCCCGGCCCTACGTCGACGGAGTCGAGAATCTTCCCGTCGACGGGCGATCGTTGTTGGTGGGCAACCATACTCAGTTCGGTTCGGAAGTATTTATGATCTCCGATGCCGTGCGATCGACGATCGGAAGACGGGTGCGCCCATTGGCTGACCGAAATTTCGGGCGCATGCGCGGGCTACCCGCGGATCTGCTGGCCGCGTTTGGTGCCGTCGTCGGCGCGCCCGAAACGGCGCGCGAACTGATGCGACACGACGAGACGATTCTCGTCTTTCCCGGTGGTGGTCGTGAGATCGGGAAGTTCAGGGGCGAGGAATACACCCTGCGCTGGCAGGGGCGTGCCGGGTTCGCGCGATTGTCGATCGAGCAGTCCTACCCGATCGTGCCTGTCGGTCTGGTCGGCGGCGACGATGTCTATCGAAGCCTGACGACCCGGGACAGCGTCTACGCGAAAGTCAGTGCCGCAGTTAGTCGTAAGGTAAACGGACGCCCCGATATGGCGCTGCCCTTACTGCGTGGGGTCGGCCCCACGCTCATTCCGCGGCCACAGCGGATGTACCTCCGGTTCGGGGCGCCGATCGACACATCGCACCCGCCCGGCATTGATGCGGACTCATGGGTCGATGCCGTCAAGGAGCGCACTCAGCGGGCATTGGAACGTATCCTCGATGACCTGGTCGAGTTGCGGTCGTCAGACCCCTACCGCGCGCTGAACCCGTTGGGTTGGCGTAGCGCGGTCACACCGTCGTCGTAACTCGCCGACCACGCCGCCGTCAGCTCGCGAACGCCGCGAGATGTTCGGCGATGAATTCCTGGACCGTCGTCGGCTTCTTGCCGCCAATCTGTTCGACCAGATCGTTGTTGCCGGCGAAGATTCCGTTCTGGTAGTCGACGGCGACGTTGCTCAGGTGCTGCGCGAGGAAATCGGGAAAGCCCAGCGCCCTGATGCTTTCGATCCAGACCGGAATCTCCGCCGGCTCATAACGCACCGGGCGACCCAGCACATCGGAGATGGCATCGGCGATCTGGTCGTGGTTCATCTCGACCGCGCCAAACAGCGGATAGACCTGCCCAACGTGCTTCTCCGGGTTTTCCAGAATCGCCGCGATCACACGCCCCTGGTCCTCCGCTGTGATCGGGGCGTGTCGGCCATTACCGAAGGGCAGACGCAACACCCCTTCCTCACGAATTCCCCTGGCGCCGAAAATGGTGAACCACTCCGCGAAATAGGTTGGACGTAAATGGGTTACGGCGACCGGGGACCAGTCCAGGATCCGCTCGCCCAGCCAATGAATGCGCGCTGCGTCGCTCGCGGCGCCGCGCCGCGCCGAGATCTGCGACATATTGACGACCGCACTGACGCCGGCATCCTCGGCCGCGTCGGCAAACGTGGCTGTCGCCTCGAGTAGGCCGGGCTTGATCGGATACACGAAGTATGCCGACCGAACACCATCGGCGGCAGCACGGACGGTGTCGATATCGAGCAGGTCACCGACGATCACGTCGGCGCCGCTGTCACGCAACGCCGCGGCGCGGTCGTCAAAGCGGTGCACCAGCGCCCGTACGTGGTGACCGCGTTCGAGCAGCAGTTTCGCAGTGTAGCCACCAGTTTTACCGGCGGCACCGGTAACGAGCAAGGCGCTTTGGTCAGTGGGCATCCGGGTTTCCTCTCGTCGCTGCCATTCGCAGAATGTGGACCGGGGTCAACCGTCACATCTAACTCTAGTAAAGTAATGTCAAGAGAGTAGCCCGAATTGTTCCCAAAAGACATCGCCAAAACGCGGAATAACTGCGGTTGAAGGCCGGTTATAGGGCGGTCTGCCTCGCGCTCTGATCCCGTACCGCCGTGCCATGCAGATCGAGCCGGTACGGCCGAGAGCATCAAAACTGTTTTGGCACAACGCCTGTGCCAGGCGGCCGGTAATCGCTTACTTGACATTGATGAAGCCAGGGATGATGGTGGTCAAAGTCGACCCGCGGCGCAGCCGCCGCGCATCTCAAGAGAGGTCTCGATGAGTGGATCAGCCGCGCCCATATTGGTGACAGGTGCCACCGGACGTCACGGGTCCGCCGGAGGGCATGTCGCACGCAGGCTCCGTGAGGTGGGCATGCCGGTGCGAATCCTGGCCCGCACCATCAGTGAGCGCACCGATGCATTGGCCGCAGTGGGCGCGCTCATCGAGCGCACGCCGATGTCGCTTCGAGAATTCATCCGCGTTAACCGAGAGACCCTGGGGGCGGCACGATGACCTACACGATGGAGAGCGCCGAAGTCGATCACGTGCGCACCCGCACATTCAGTTGGCAGGATCCGCAGATCGGGGCGCAGGCTGCCATGGGGCTGGCCGGCCTCGACTATTTGCGCGCGATCCTGGCCGGCACCCTGCCGAAGCCGCCGCTGATGGACACGCTGGATGTGCGCGTCGAGTCGGTCGAGCCCGGGGAGGTCGTCTTCGCGATGACACCGGCCGAGTTCCATTACAACCCAATCGGTTCGGTGCATGGAGGAGTATTCAGCACACTGCTGGACTCCGCGGCGGGGTGCGCGGTGCACAGCCTGCTGCCCGCCGGGACCGGCTACACCAGTCAGGACCTCGCGGTGCGTTTCCTCGGTGCCATCCGCGTGAGCACCGGAACAGTCCGGTGTACGGGCACCGTCCGGCACCTGGGGCGGCGTACCGCGCTCGCCGAGGCTTCGCTGACCGCCGAGACCGGCAAGCTGCTGGCCACGGCCACGAGCAGCTGCCTCATCATTCCCGGGCCCTGACCATCTGGCTATATAAAAGTAATGGTCAGCGGTAAGCTGACGCGATGACCGCACCAACTGATGCGATGACACTGACGGGTCGTCTCGCCGACGGAGACCGGACCGGCTACCGGGAAGTCTGTCCGATCGAGCGGGCCCTGGACACCATCGGGACACGTTCGGCCCTGGTGCTCTTGCGTGAAGCATTCTGGGGCACAACCCGTTTCGAAGACTTTGCGCAACGCGCAGGCTTCACCGAGCAGATCGCGGCCACGCGCCTCAAACAACTGGTGGATGCCGGTGTGCTGACGAAGCAGCCGTACAAGTCCCCGGGGCAGCGCACGCGGTATGAGTACGTGCTCACCACACGCGGCCGGCAGCTGTTCCCGGTGCTGGTCAGCCTCGTTGAGTTCGGCATGCTTCTGCAGGGCGACGCCAGAAGGCTCGACATGGTGCATGGCGAAGGCTGCGGAGCTCCGCTCGCGACGCACGTGCAGTGCGCTGAGGGGCACCCCGTGCAACTCGCGCAAGCCGAAGCGCGGCTTCGCCCCAAACGGAGGCGCTGAGTCACGCATCGCGCGGTGCCGCCGACGGCTCGACCCGGACGGTAGCCTCACCCCATGGATCATCCGCGGCGCGGCCCGGCGTGGCTGGGCATCGATGTGGCCTGCGTGCTGGTGTTTTGCGCGCTTGGGCGCCGCAGCCACGACGAAGGTCTCAACGTCGCGGGCATCGCGACCACCGCGTGGCCATTTCTGAGCGGCACCGCGGTGGGTTGGCTGGCGTCGCAGGCCTGGCGGCGTCCGGCAGCGGTCTGTCCCACCGGCGTGGTGGTGTGGTTGTGCACGGTCGTGGTCGGCATGCTGCTGCGCAAGGTCACCGCCGCCGGAGTGGCCGGCAGCTTCATCGTGGTCGCCTCGACGGTGACCGCCCTGCTGCTGCTCGGTTGGCGGGCGATCGCCCAGCCCCGACGCCGCGCAGGCTCGGCGTGAGTACGAAACGCGCCGACAACGACACCTGGGGTCCGGCCACCAGCGTCGGTACCACCGCCACCCTGGTGGCGACGGCACGGGCACTGGCGCACCGGGCGGGCCTGATCAACGACCCGTTCGCTGAATCATTGGTCAACGCCGTCGGGTTGGACTTTTTCAGCAAGGTAGCCAACGGCGACTTGGCGCTCAGCGACCTCGGCGACAACAATGGATTAGCTTTGCTGACAGACCTTTTGGCGGTGCGAACCCGGTTCTTCGACAACTTCGTCAGCAAGGCGTGCCGAGCCGGGATCCGGCAAGCGGTCATTCTCGCGTCGGGGCTCGACGCCCGGCCGTACCGGATGTGGTGGCCGAGCGGCACCACCGTGTACGAAATCGATCAACCCGAGGTGATCGACTTCAAGACCCGGACGATGCGCGGCCTGGACGTTGCGCCCAGCGCCAACCGGCGCGCGGTGGGGATCGATCTTCGCCAGGACTGGCCAGAGGCGTTGCGGAGGATCGGCTTCGACGCCGCCGAGCCGACGGTCTGGATCGCCGAGGGATTGTTCATCGGGTTCCTTCCGGCGGCCCTGCAAGACCGGTTGCTTGACGACGTCACCGCGCTGAGTGCGCCTGGCAGTCGCACGGCGGCGGACTACTTTCCGGACCAGAAATCGCTCTTCCTGGATCAGGAGCACGCGCTGGCGGCGCACTGGCGGCAGTTTGGGTTCCGTGGCGACATGGCCGAGCTCACCTATCCGGAGGAGCACCATGATCCCGCCGAGTCGTTGGCCGCACTGGGCTGGCGAACCGTGATGACCGAGATCCAGAAGCTGTTCACTGCGACCGGGCTGCCGGGTTTGCGTCGTCAGGATCTAAACGGCGCACCGGTGGCGGGCCGGTATGTCCGCGCAATTCTGGCCTAGGAGTGCCGGAATGCGGCTGATAGCGAAACGTTAGAAATGTAGTGATGCCCCCAGCCAGCCAACCCGCCGCCGCGCAGCAGGTCCGTTTTGTCGCGGTGACCGCGGACGATCCCAGGGCCCAACCCCTGCTGGACCAGTTGGCGGTCGAATACGCGCAACGCTACGAAGCCACCGTGCCGACCGTCGTCGCCTGGATGAAGTCGGTGCCTACCTCCGAATTCGCGCCACCCGACGGCGGCTTTCTGATCGGAGAGGTGGACGGGGTGCCGGTCACCGGGGGCGCCTTCCAGCGGTTCGACGCGCAGACGGCCGAGCTCAAGCGGATCTGGACCGATCGGCAGCATCGTCGCAGTGGTTATGCCTCGGCACTGCTGGCCGAACTGGAAAGCGTCATCGCGCGGCGGGGCTACCGTCGGGTGTATCTGACGACCGGCAACCGGCAACCGGAAGCCGAGGCGCTCTACGAGGCGGCCGGTTACACCCGGCTTCCAGAGCCGCTGCCGTCGGTCGGACCGGTCTTCCCGATCGCGTTCGTCAAGGATCTGCCGTGACTGACCAACTGCACGTCGGCGTGGCCCTCGACGGATACGGCTGGCACCGACAGGCGTGGCGCACCACGCTCGCCGCCGATCCCACCACGGAATCGGTGCTGTCCGGCCGGTATTGGGCCCAGCTGGCCGCCACCGCGGAGCGCGGCCTGCTCGACTTCCTCACCATCGACGACGCGCTGACGCCGCAGCCCGGACGCAGTGCGGCGATCAGCCCACGGCGGCTGGCCGGCCGTGCCGATGCCGTGCTGGTCGCCGCGCGGATCGCACCGGTCACCAAGCACATCGGGCTGATCCCGGTGGCCACCGTCACCCACACCGAACCGTTCCACGTCTCCAAGGCCATCGCCACGCTGGACCACGTATCCCACGGACGCGCCGGCTGGCAGCCGCGGGTGAGTTCGACGGCGCACGAGGCGGCCCTGTTCGGGCGTCGCGAAGCGCCCACCGATGGCGAGGACCTGTTCGACGAGGCCGCCGAGGCCGTCGAGGTGGTGCGCCGATTATGGGACAGCTGGGAGGACGACGCGATCATCCGCGACGCCGCGACCGCACGCTACATCGACCGAAAGAAGCTGCACTACATCGATTTCCGCGGCAAACACTTTTCGGTGAAAGGCCCCTCGATCACCCCGCGCCCGCCGCAGGGGCAGCCTGTGGTGGCCGCTCTGGCCCACGGCCCTCGCATCTACGAGTTCGCGGCAACCAGTGCCGATCTGGTCTTTATCACACCGACCGACAACGCGTCACTCGATGCCATCCGTGACGACGTCAAGGCTGCCGGCGGGCAGCACCTGAAGGTCTACGCCGATGTGGTGGTGACATTTGGCGGTGACACCGAGTTCGGCTCGGACGCAGTGATATTCGACGGTAGCCCGTCCGATGTGGTGGACCTGGTGTTGGGCTGGCAGCAGCGCGGCATCGACGGCGTGCGGCTGCGGCCCGCGGTCAACGCCACCGACCTCCCGGTGATCGTCGACGAGGTGGTCCCACTGCTCCAGCGGGCCAACCGGTTTCGCACGGACTACACGCACGGTGAGACATTGCGGCAACGACTCGGCCTGCCTGTCGCGCCCAACCGGTACGCGGAGGTGACGTGACTACCGTTCCGCTTTCGGTCCTGGATCTGTCGCCGATCAGCGCCGGCAGCGACGCCACCACGGCGCTGCACAACACAATCGATCTCGCGCAGCACGCCGAGCGCTGGGGGTATCGCCGATTCTGGATCGCCGAGCACCACTTCGTCGGGGTAGCCAGCTCCGCGCCGGCCGTGCTGATCGGACAGATCGCCGCCGCTACCAACACAATTCGGGTCGGCTCGGCCGCAGTCCAGTTGAGCCACACCACCGCCGCCGCGGTGGTCGAAAGCTTCGGGATGCTCGAGGCGTTCTACCCGGGCCGCATCGACCTCGGCCTCGGCCGCGGGCAACGCCGCGACACCGGGTTCAAACCGAAGCGCCCGTCGACCAAGAACCGTCCGCCGCGGGTGTGGCGTGAGATCGACGGTGTGGTGCTCCCGCTGCCGTTCGACCTGAAGGGTCTGCTCGACACCGAACGCGTGATGGCGACGATGGAGATTCTGCAGCAGCCGCAGGCCGTCGCCCCCGACTTCGCCGACCAACTGGCCGACATCCTCGCGATGCTCGACGGCACCTACCAGGCCGGGGGATTCGACGTGCATGCCGTGCCGGGCGAGCGATCGGGGTTGGTGCCGTGGATCTTTGGGAGCACCCGTGGTCAAAGCGGACGGCTGGCCGGCGCGCACGGACTGCCGTTCGTCGCCAGCTACCACATCACGCCGGCGACCGCACTGGAAGCCATCGAGGCCTACCGCGAGACGTTCGTTCCGTCGGCGGCGCTGCAGGAGCCATACGTCGTGGTGTCCGCTGACGTCGTCGTCGCCGATGACAGTTCCACCGCACAGGAACTCGCGTCCGGGTACGGGCAGTGGGTGTACTCGATACGCACCGGGGTGGGTGCGGTGCCCTACCCGGCCCCCGGTGATTCGAAACCGGTGACCGAGGAGCAGCTACCGGTGGTCAAGGACCGGCTGGAGACGCAATTCGTCGGCGACCCCGACGAGGTCGCCGAGCGGCTGTCCGCACTGCAGCGTCTCAGCGGCGCCGACGAACTGGTGATCACCTCGGTGACCCACGACCACCAGACCCGGTTGCGCTCACACGAGCTGCTCGCCAAGCGGTGGGGTATCGGCCGATGAGCGTCCGAGAGGGTAAGCACCGCAAGCCCATTCACTTGGCCGCGCATTTTCCGGGGGTCAACAGCACCACGGTGTGGACCGATCCGCGGTCGGGCAGCCAGATCGAATTCGAGTCGTTCGTGCACATGGCCCGCACCGCCGAGCGCGGGCTGTTCGACTTCTTCTTTCTCGCCGAGGGCCTGAGACTGCGTGAGCACCGCGGTGAGATCTACGACCTCGACGTGGTGGGCCGGCCGGACACGTTCACGGTGCTGGCGGCGCTGGCCGCTGTCACCGACCGGCTCGGGCTGACCGGCACGATCAACACCACCTTCAACGAACCCTTCGAAGTGGCACGGCAATTCGCCACCCTGGACCACCTGTCCGACGGCCGGGCCGGCTGGAACATCGTCACCTCGTCGGATGCGTTCACCGGCGAAAACTTCCGACCCGGTGGCTTTCTCGACCACGCCGACCGTTATTCGCGGGCCGAAGAGTTCCTCACGGTCACCCGCGAATTCTGGGACAGTTGGGCTTCCGACGCCGTGCGGGCCGACCTCCACGCCGGAATCTACGCCGACCCCGACCGGATAGCGGTCGTCGAGCATCACGGCCCACAGTTCGACGTGCGCGGGGTCGCGACACTGCCCGGCGGACCGCAGGGGCATCCAATCCTGTTGCAGGCCGGTGACTCCCATGAGGGACGCAACTTCGGCGCTCATTACGCCGATGCGCTGTTCACCCTGCATGGGTCGCTGGAAGACGGGCAGCGCTATTACGCCGACGTGAAGAGCCGCGCGGCCTCGTTCGGGCGAAACCCCGATGGGCTCAAGGTGTTTCCGGCCGCGACGTTCGTACTCGGGGACACGGCCGAAGAGGCCGCCGACAAGGCGCAGTACATCCGGCACCAACAGGTCAGCGGCCCGACCGCGATCGCGATGCTCGAACAGGTATGGGGCCGTGACCTTTCCGATTACGACCCGGACGGCCCGCTGCCCCAGGACGATCCGACCGGCGACACCAGCATCACCCAGGGTCGGGTCCGGCACGGCGACCCGGTCGAGGTGGCCCGCCGCTACCGCGAACGTGCTGAGGCCGAGAACCTTTCGATCCGTGAGCTGATCATCGCGGTCTCCAGTCGGGAGCAGTTCGTCGGCACCGCCGAGCACGTCGCCGCCGAGATCGACCGCTACATCCAGGCCGACGCCTGCGACGGATTCATCTTCGTGCCGCACCTGACGCCGCATGGTCTCGACGACTTCGTCGACAACGTGGTGCCGCTGCTGCAGGAACGGTCGGGATTCCGTACCGAATACAGCGGCACCACGCTGCGCGAGCACTTAGGGCTGGCCGAGTTGTAACGCCGAAATCGACGCCAGCGTGATTCCTACTCGAACTTCCTCACGCCGACGTCGATCTCGACCCTGAACCGACTACCCCGCCATGAACTCGTCGTAGGCCGACTGCAGATCCGGCGACAGCACCGAGGTGTTGCACTGGCGCTGGGTGTCGCCGATCGGCGCGAGAATGCCTCGCAACTCCACATATTCCTGCGGGTGCGCAGTGAAGTAGTTGCGCAGATCCGTGGCCGCCTGCCCACGAGGCTCATTCCGCGCTGCCGACACCACCGCGTTGGCGCCCGGGTGGTTACCCAGGTACTGGGTGGCCGAGCCCGTCACCGAACTGACTGTGTTGGAGACGCCTGCGGGGCTGCAGTCAGGCGCTGCCCACGCTGCCGGTGCGGCGATCGCGCTCGCAGCCAGCCCGGCGAGAAGAGAGCAACCGACGACGTTTCGGCGCGCGTTCTTACCACTGAATTTCATCATTTGATTGAGTCCTTGAAATCGCACTGTGATGACAGGTTGCCGAGACCCGACACCCAACATACGTGAAGCGTGGCGAGCGGAAACCGTTGCGAGATAGGCGCTTCGGGTAATCGGTGTGAAGTAAGTGGCAATTGAGGCGGTTTAGGCGCCGGATTCTTAGAATCCGCGGGCGTCTCTTAACGACCTCTGATCCGGACGTGACCCGATTGTGACCAATTACTGCGCCAGCGCGGTCGCTTGCTGGGTGGCTTCGCGGATCGGACCTCGCCACAGATCCCCGTGGCCGGGCACCAGAATCTCGGTGTCCAGCAGGGCCAGTGCCGCCAGGCTGCGGATGCAGCCGTCCTGGTCGTGGCTGAACAACTCGGGTAGCAGTTGCGGGCCGCTCTTGGCCAGCAGGGGATGTCCGGTCACCAGGGCGTCGCCGCTGATGAGTGCGCCGTCGACGACGTATGAGCAGTGGCCGCCGGTGTGCCCCGGGGTCGGGATGGCCATCGGGTTGCCGGGCAACGCCGCGGCCACGTCGACGGTGAGCGGCTGGGTGGTCGGGATGCCTTCGCGGCTCAGGCCGCCGTCGCGGATGAGGTGTGCGGTCCACCGCGCCCACCGGGGCCGCCAGATGTTCATCGCGACATCGATCGGCGACGCCTGCTCCAGGTACTCCCGTTTGGCGTGGCCGACCTCGTCAGCGTGACAGTAGACGGGCGTGCCGTGGGTTTTGGCGAACCAGATGGCCGAGCCCAGGTGGTCGATGTGGGCGTGGGTGAGCAGGATCGCGCGCACATCGCCAGGCTGGTAGCCCAGCTGACTCAGCGAGGCCAGCACGTGGTCGCGGTCGCCCGGATACCCGGCGTCGATGAGCATGACCCCACGCTCGTCGGTGACGAGCGTCCAGTTGACCGCCCCGCCCTGGGCGAGGTGCACGTGTTCGGTGACCGCTTTCAACACCGCTGCCATGTGGCGAAGTCTAGGCGTGGAGTAGAAACGACAACGTGGCTGAACTCAAACTTGGATACAAGGCGTCGGCGGAGCAGTTCGCCCCGCGGGAACTCGTCGAGCTGGCGGTCGCCGCCGAAGCGCATGGCATGGACAGCGCAACGGTCAGCGACCACTTCCAGCCGTGGCGCCACGAGGGCGGGCACGCGCCGTTCTCGCTGGCCTGGATGACGGCGGTCGGTGAGCGCACCAAGCGGTTGCAGCTCGGCACGTCGGTGCTGACCCCGACCTTCCGCTACAACCCGGCCGTCATCGCGCAGGCGTTCGCGACCATGGGCTGCCTGTATCCGGACCGGATCTTCCTCGGCATCGGCACCGGTGAGGCACTCAACGAGATTGCCACCGGGTACGAGGGGGAGTGGCCGGAGTTCAAGGAGCGTTACGCGCGGCTGCGCGAGGCGGTCCGGCTCATGCGCGAGTTGTGGCTGGGCGACCGCGTCGACTTCGAGGGCGAGTACTACAACACCAAGGGCGCCTCGATCTATGACGTGCCCGAGGGCGGCATCCCGATCTATATCGCCGCGGGCGGGCCGCAGGTTGCCAAGTACGCCGGCCGCGCGGGCGACGGCTTCATCTGCACCTCCGGCAAAGGCGAAGAGCTGTACAAGGACAAGCTGATTCCCGCCATGCGTGAGGGCGCCGAGGCCGCCGGCAAGAACCCCGACGACATTGACCGGATGATCGAGATCAAGATCTCCTACGACCCAGATCCGAAGCTGGCGCTGGAGAACACGCGATTCTGGGCGCCGCTGTCGCTGACCGCCGAGCAGAAGCACAGCATCAACGACCCGATCGAGATGGAGAAGGCCGCCGACGCGCTGCCGATCGAACAGGTCGCCAAGCGCTGGATCGTCGCGTCGGATCCCGACGAGGCCGTCGAGAAGGTCAAGGACTACGTCGACTGGGGCCTCAACCACCTGGTGTTCCACGACCCTCGGCAGGACCAGCGCCGCTTCTTGGAGCTGTTCCAGAAGGATCTCGAGCCAAGGCTCCGGCGACTGGGCTAACGTGTCCGCGATCTACATAGCCGCAGCCGAGGGCGACAGCGGCAAGTCCACGATCGCGCTGGGGATTCTGCATCGGCTGGCCGCCACCGTCGCCAAAGTCGGTGTGTTCCGGCCGATTACACGCGCCGACGGTGGCGACCGCGACTACATCCTGGAGCTGCTGCTGGCGCACAGCACCGCGGGCCTGCCCTACGAGCGGTGTATCGGTGTGGGCTACCAGCAGCTGCATGCCGACCGCGACGCCGCCATCGACGACATCGTCGAGCGCTATCACGCGGTGGCCGACAAGTGCGACGCGGTTGTCGTCGTCGGCAGCGACTACACCGACGTCGCGAGCCCGGTCGAGTTGAGTGTCAACGCGCGCATCGCGGTCAACCTCGGCGCGCCGGTGGTGCTGGCCCTGCGGGCCAAGGACCGCAGCGTCGACCAAGTCGTGCATGCGGTCGAGGTTTGTCTGGCCGAACTGAACACACAGCATGCCCACACCGCTGCCGTGGTGGCCAACCGTTGCGAGCCAACGCAATTGAGCGCGATCACCGATGCGCTGCGGCCGCTTGCACCAAAGACCTATGCCGTGCCCGACGAACCGTTGTTGGTCGCGCCGACGGTCGCCGATCTGCAGGCCGCCGTGAACGGCACCCTGGTCAGCGGTGAGGCGGCGCTGATGAACCGCGAAGTGATGGGCGTGGTGGTGGCCGGCATGACGGCCGATCACGTGCTCGAGCGACTAGACGAGGCTGCGGCGGTGGTGACGCCCGGCGACCGCTCCGATGTGGTGTTGGCGGTGGCGAGCGCCCATGCCGCCGAAGGGTTTCCGTCGCTGGCGTGCATCATCCTCAACGGTGGCTTCGAGTTGCACCCGTCGATCGGGGCGCTGGTGGCCGGGCTGCGGCTGCGCCTGCCGATCATTGCCACCACGCTGGGCACCTTCGACACCGCGACCGCGGTCGGATCGGCCCGCGGCCGGGTCACCGCGACGTCGCAGCGAAAAGTCGACACCGCGCTGCAGCTGATCGAGAGTCACGTGGATCTCGCGGACCTGTTGGCGCAGTTGGCGATCCCGATTCCCAAGGTGACCACGCCACAGATGTTCACCTACCAGCTTCGCGAACGGGCCCGCTCGGATCGCAAGCGCATTGTGCTGCCTGAGGGCGACGACGACCGGATCCTCAAGTCCGCCGGTCGAGTCCTGCAGCGCGGCATCGCCGACCTGACGATCCTCGGCGACGAGAGCCAGGTCCGCGCCCGCGCGGCCGAGCTCGGCGTAAATATCGATGACGCAACGGTTTACGACCCGCGCACCAGTGAGTTGGGCGACCAGTTCGCCGAGCAGTACGCCAAGTTGCGGGCCAAGAAGGGCGTCACCATCGAGCAGGCCCGCGAGATCATGCACGACGTCTCGTATTTCGGCACCATGCTGGTGCACAACTCCCATGTCGACGGGATGGTGTCCGGGGCATCGCACACCACCGCCCATACCGTTCGACCAGCCTTCGAGATCATCCGCACGGCCCCGGGCATCTCGACGGTGTCCAGTGTTTTCCTGATGTGCCTGCCCGATCAGGTGCTGGCCTACGGGGATTGTGCGATCGTTCCCGACCCGACGGTCGAGCAACTCGCCGACATCGCGATCAGCGGCGCGCAGACGGCGGCGCAGTTCGGCATCGAGCCGCGGGTGGCCATGCTGTCCTACTCGACGGGGGCGTCCGGTACCGGCGCCGACGTCGACAAGGTCAGGGCGGCAACCGAATTGGTGCGTAGCCGGGCCCCGCAGCTTTTGGTCGAAGGGCCCATCCAGTACGACGCGGCCGTCGAGCCCTCGGTGGCGGCCACCAAGATGCGGGACTCGCCGGTGGCCGGCAAGGCCACCGTGCTGATCTTCCCTGACCTGAACGCCGGCAACAACGCCTACAAGGCGGTGCAGCGCAGCGCGGGTGCGATCGCGATCGGCCCGGTGCTCCAGGGCTTGAACAAGCCGGTCAACGACCTGTCCCGCGGCGCCCTGGTCGAAGACATCGTCAACACGGTCGCGATCACCGCGATCCAGGCGCAGGGCGCCTCATGAGCCGTCGCGTCCTGGTGCTGAACGCCGGTTCGTCGTCGTTGAAATATCAACTGATCGAACCGGATTCGGGCGAATCGCTGGCGGACGGCACCATCGAGCAGATCGGCGAGCCGGGGTCGCCGGTGGCCGATCACCGCGCAGCGCTGCAGGCGGCGTTCGAGGCGCTGTCCGACGAGGGTATTGATCTGGCCGCCTGCGGGCTGGTCGCGGTGGGACACCGGGTGGTGCACGGCGGATCGGTCTTCTACCGGCCGACCGTGATCGACGACGCGGTCGTCGCGCAACTGAAACAACTGTCGATGCTGGCTCCGCTGCACAATCCGCCAGCCCTGGAGGGCATCGAGGTCGCGCGCACGATGTTGTCGGATGTGCCGCACGTCGCGGTGTTCGACACCGCTTTCTTCCACAACCTCCCCGCCGCCGCCGCGACCTATGCGATCGATCGCGAGCTCGCGGAGAGGTGGCATATCCGGCGGTATGGATTTCACGGCACCTCCCATCGCTACGTCAGCGAGCAGGCCGCCGCATTCCTGGGTCTGCGCTGGGAGCGGGTGAATCAGATTGTGCTGCATCTGGGTAACGGTGCGTCCGCCTCGGCGATCTCCGGTGGCCGACCCGTCGACACCTCGATGGGTCTGACCCCGTTGGAGGGCCTGGTGATGGGCACCCGCAGTGGCGACATCGATCCGGGCATCGTCAGCTTCCTGCACCGCCAGGCCGACATGAGTGTCGACGACATCGAGTCGATGCTCAACCATCGCTCCGGCCTGCTCGGGCTGGCCGGCGAGCGGGATTTCCGCCGACTGCGCGCGTTGATCGAATCGGGCGATAGCGCAGCGCAATTGGCCTACGACGTGTTCATTCACCGGCTGCGCAAATATGTCGGCGGGTACCTGGCGATTTTGGGCCATACCGACGTGATCAGCTTTACCGCGGGCGTCGGGGAGAACGCCGCCGCGGTGCGCTTGGACGCGCTGAGCGGCCTCGAAGGCTTGGGCATCCAGATCGACGAGCAGCGAAATGTCGAGCACGCCGAGGGCCCTCGGCGTATCTCCACCGATGATTCGCCGGTCGCTGTGCTGGTGGTCCCCACCAACGAGGAGTTGGCGATCGCGCGGGATTGCCTGGTCGCGATCGGGGCCTGACGCGAAATGCTCCGGCGGGAAGACCCGCCGGAGCATCCGCCTCCCCCCGGGTCAGGTCGTGAAGATGCTGTTCAGGCTCTTCACCGCTACTCCTTGGACGAAAGTTCCAATATTCCGGACAGAGTAACTGAGCTAGGCCTGAGAATAGTTGGTTTTCGACAGGGTTTTTTCTCAGGTAAGACGCGGATTGGTTCTCTCGCCCGTGGAGGTGAAGTGGTAGCAGTTCCACTCAACAAGGGGACACCTTCGCCATCGACGACCGCGGCGGCGAGTCGCCGGACTTCCTCAGCCAACCTGCCAGAGCAGTACAGCTAGGCGTGGCATCGTTGCGCGAGTGGGCAAACACAGCAAGCCGGATCTCGACGATCCTTTCGAAGAGGCGATCGACGAGGCGCTGAGTTCTTTGCCGGCCGATCTTCGTGCGGAAGTGAGCAATGTGGCGATCGTGATCGAGGACGAGCCTCTCGACGGGCGGTCGCTCGGCCGATACAGCGGCATGCCGAGGGCCGCAAGAGGGTCGCTCTTCGGAGCCGGCGGAATGCTTCCGGCCAAGGTCTGCATCTTTCGCGGGCCGCTCACTCGACTCGCTGGCGGCGATGCCGAACAATTGCGCCGTGTAGTCAGACAAGTCGTGCTCCAAGAGCTAGCGCGGTATTTCGCGACTTAAGTGAAGCGAGTTATTGGAGCTCGATCGCTACCGAGGTAGCAACGCTCAACGAGCGGATTCGCGGTGGCCCTATTTAGTTTTCAGCGGTGTAAGCCCGGTGGGTAAATCGCCAATGCGCGTCGCCACAACCGGTGTCGTCACCACAGTGCCGGCGCGGCCACATTCGTTCGATTCAATCAAATCGGATTCCTGACCCTTGAGTGTGCCGTCGGCGAGCTGAGTCAATTCCATTGTGAGGCGCCACATGTCACGTCCCGGCTTACCGGCTGCACAATCCTGCGGCATGCGGTTAGGCGGATCACTGACCCACTTCCCGTTGACCAAACGAAGCGATTGAATACCCTTGTTCTCAGCCTGGCCCGGAGCTAGACGGGCCGCGATCTGAGTGTGGGTGGTGTCGTCGAGCCGTGTCGCTACCGCGATGCACGATGGCGGAGGGCAGGCCGATTGGAAAGCCCACCATTGTGTTTCGACAATGCCGCTTTTCGGCCCAGCGGCTGAAATTTTCTCGTCTGGCGCGCGAGTGGTGAGTTCGCCCTGATATCGGTCTATGCGGTAAGTGCCGTCGATCGGCCCCTTCACGCTTGATTGCACAGGCGGCCGCGGCGGATGTCTGGCGACGTTGAGGAATGTCACCGCGGTTCCGCCGAGGAACAGGATCAGTAGCAAGCTGAATCCTGCTGCCTCCTTTATGCGATGCCAGACGGAGCGGTGATAGATGTCGGGGACGATGTCGTCGGAATCGTCTTGCGAAGACGTCAACGCTGCTGTACGCGGCTCATCCTGACTCTGCGATACCTCCATGCTTTGCTCCGTCCGATCATCCCGATCTGGAGCAGCTTGGGTCTCGTCAGGATCGATCACCGCAACGTGCCTGCGCAGAACTCGTGCGACGCCGCGGCGACAATTCCGTAAGAATCCGGCGGGCCCAATAGAGACAATGTTCCCATTGCGACGACGCTACGCGCGGCAGGGAACGCGCTTACGACTTTCTGTAGGCATTGCCAGCCCAATCGGTCGAATAGCGCCGCCTGGCAATTGCATCCTCACAAGTACATCCTCACAAGGTGACCTGCCAGCGCCGGGCGGCTTCGCCGTGTCCGGTCAGTCGGACGATTCGGCTCGTTTGCGCAAAAAACGCAGTAATGTAGGGCCCAGCCATCGCGGTACTCAGTTCCGCCTCCGGCCGAACGGTCACTTAGCCGACTTGGCCAAAGCGGCCGAACAATTTGAAAGGTTTTCGATGCAATTAACTTTCAAGCCCGCCCGGCTGGCCGGATTCGCGATCCTCGCGGTCGCGAGCGCCACCGCGCTGTCCTTGGGTGCGTGCAGCAAGTCGCACGATGAGAAGAAGCCTCCAGCTACCTCGACGACGGCGGTCGCCAAGGGCAAACACAAAGACTCGGTTCAGGGCCAGGTAGCGTCGGTGTCCGGCAGCGCAGTCCAGGTCACCGAGACCAGTGGGACGGCCACCGTCGACCTCGGCCCCTCGGCCAAAGTCACCGAATACTCGAAGGCGCAGGTTACCGATGTGGCTGTCGGCAACTGCGTGAGAGTGATTGCCAAACCTGGTGGCCCGGCCACGGCCCTAGCCGTGCAGCTGAGCCCGCCCGGGGGTGACGGCAAGTGCCCGCAACCGAAGCCCGCAGCAGCCGGTTCGCCCGGCGCCCCGGGCCCTGACCAAAATTTCCTGGCGGTGGGCACGGTTGCTGCTGTCGAGGGGAACAACATTAAAGTCGACGACGTCGACGCCAATGGCAACCCGTCTCAAACCGCTGTGACGGTCACCGACAAGACGGATTACACCAAGGGTGTCCCCGCAACTTCGCAGGCCGTCTCGCAAGGCAAGTGCATCACCGCACTGGGAACCAAAAATGGGGGCGGGACACTGCAGGCGGCACTTGTCACCTTGAGTTCGGCCAACGCTGAAGGCAAATGTCCGTCGCCGCCTCACCCGAAGTAGCAACCGCGCTCGCGCCGGATTCGAGGGATACGACCTCGGCAAGCCGTGGGTGTGCTGTGCATGTGGTCGAGGATCATCGCGCGGCACCGGAGATGCAGAGCACTTCGTCGAGGCTGGCGGTGCGCAGTCCCGTGCCGGCGGCCGGTCGTCCACGCTCGGCGGGGTCACTGTTCTGCGCACCGATGGCCTGATCCAGGCGTGCGGTGTCGAACATCGCCGGGCCGCGGGCCATCGCCTCGGTCAGGGTGTAGCGGCCGGCGTCGGGTGCCCGGCGTATCGCCTGCTCGACGGCGCAGGCGCCGGTCAGTTTGACCGCGTCGGCGAGGTTTATGCCCACTTGAAACACTTGCGGTTCGGCGTCGAGCACCGCGGTCAGGCGGGTGATGTAGTTCTCGGAGGCAAAAAACCGCCAGCCTTCGCCCAGGTGTAGCCAGAACCGTCCGTCGATCTGAACGCGCAGCGCCGCCAGCTGAGCGGCGGGCTTGCCCCTGGGGACGGAATGGGCGAACTCGAGGAACGCGTAGCGTTCCTGCAGCAACGCGCGGTCGGGTGCGGATAGGCCGGTGTCGAGCACTAGGAAGCGACCGACCCGTGTGACGTCGAGGCAGCAGTTCAGAAATGAGTTGATGGTTTGTTCGGCGCTCCGGGGGTCCGGTCCGGCGATCAGGCTGACGGTGACGTCGGCCGCATCGGTCCCAGCGGTCAATGACTGCACCAGGGCGTCGGGATACGGCGCGGCCGCTTCGATCATGGCTGGCACCAAAAGGTCGCGGTTGGCCGCGATGCGTTGCCGATCCGGGTCGGGGATGTCGGGTTGGGCCAGCAGGCGCCGGCACAGCGTGAACGCCTCGGCGTGCTGACCGACCCAGGAAGCACACACCGCCTGCTCATCGGTTGCGCGCCAGGAGTAAATCTCCGCGAAGTATCCGAGGACATAGAGGTCCTCGTTGGGAAATGGAATTGCTGCGGCGCGCTGGGCGAAGTGGTAACCGAGCCAGTAGCGCTGCTCGCTGCGGCACCGAAAGGCGATGGCGTGCAGCGCCTCGGCGCGGGTCGGTCGAAACTCCCAGGCGCGCAGGTAGGCGTCTTCAACGTCTGGCCACGGT
>NZ_LZLV01000036.1 GCF_001673405.1 Mycobacterium sp. 1245111.1
GCGCCACAAATGCGGTCACAAAAACAACAACAAAAACAAAACCACCAAACACACTATTGAGTTCTCAAACAACACCCCACCGGCCGCGCAACGGACCCGCGACTCAAAGCCGCTGACTCGTTCTGCAGACGTCGAAGGAAAACCACCGAAGTGGAGTTTCCCTCTGGGACATCGCCGCGCTCTCCGGGCTGGCCGTGTCGCGGCGACGCGATTAAGTTACGCGACCGGAAACTTGGAGTCAAACAAGCTGCTAGACGGCGTGTTTCGGCTGCCTCAAGATCAATCGACTCGCTCGGCCCCGGCGATGTTCCGCTTGCCGCGGCGCAGTACGAGCCACCGCCCGTGAAGGAAATCGGCCGCTTGAGGAGTCCATGCCTCGTCGTCGATTTTGGTGTTGTTGACGTACGCCCCACCCTCGGCGATCGTCCGCCTCGCCGCCCCCTTGCTCGGCACCAGCCCGCTGGCGACCAGCAGGTCGACGATTCCGGTCGGGGTTCCCGGCTTCAACTCGGCGATTGACGTCTCCTGCAGTGCCGCCCGGAGGGTGGCATCGTCGAGCCGGGTCAGCTCACCGCGCCCGAACAGTGCGCCACTGGCATGCTCCACCGCCTCGGTGGCCTGTTCACCGTGCACGAGTGTGGTGAGCTCGCGGGCCAACCGGCGTTGCGCCGCCCGCTGCTGCGGCCGTTCCGCGGTGATCGCCTCAAGCTCGGCCAGCTCATCGGCCGAGAGGAAGGTGAACCAGCGCAGGTAGCGGACGACATCGGCATCGGCGGTATTGACGAAGTACTGGTACCACGCATACGGGCTGGTCATCTCGGGGTCCAACCAGAGGTTGCCGCCGCCGGTGGACTTGCCGAACTTGGTGCCGTCGGCGGCCGTCACCAGCGGGACCGTCAGCGCATGCACCGACGCGGCCAGCTTCTGGCGCACCAACCGGACGCCGGCGATGATGTTGCCCCACTGATCGGATCCCCCGATCTGCAGGACACAGCGATGGCGCCGGTGCAACTCGACGAAGTCGTTGGCCTGCAACAGCATGTAGCTGAACTCCGTGTACGAGATCCCCTCGCCCTCGAGGCGGCGCCTGACGGTGTCGCGGTCCAGCATGACGTTGACCGAGAAGTGTTTACCCACGTCGCGGAGCAGTTCGATCGCCGACATCGCGCCGGTCCAGTCG
Organism: Mycobacterium sp. 1245111.1; assembly: GCF_001673405.1. GTDB lineage: Bacteria > Actinomycetota > Actinomycetes > Mycobacteriales > Mycobacteriaceae > Mycobacterium. Next base: position 1,181 of record NZ_LZLV01000036.1, read on the forward strand.
AGGTTGTTCTCGACGATGGCGCCGGTCGGGGAGCTGTCGAAGTCGACGAAACGCTCGAGCTGTCCGCGGATCCGACCGGTCCAGTCCAGCACGGTGTCGGTGGTGTTGAGCGTTCGTTCGCCGGTTTCACGGGGGTCGCCGATCAGACCGGTCGCGCCGCCGGCAAGCACGATGGGCCGATGGCCGGCCTGCTGGAAGCGGCGCAGTGCTAGCAACGGCACCAAGTGTCCGGCGTGCAGGCTGGGCGCGGTGGGGTCGAAGCCGGCGTAAAGCGTGATAGGGCCATGGGCGGCCGCCGCGGCCAGCGCGTCGAGGTCGGTGGACTGTGCGATCAGTCCACGCCAGCCCAGCTCCTCAATGATTTCAGCGCCCACGGTCACCAATCTTCTCGCATCGAGGTGGCGCCTCCCCGGCGGGCGCGCCCGACTCAGTCGCTGGCGCCCGGTGCCGGCGCGCGCGGACTGCGCCGGTAGGCCGAGACCTCGGCCCGGCCGGGCAGCCACAGCCGCCACGGCCGGTCGGCGGCCTGGCTCACACCGACGCGAGGTCCGGCAGTGGCTGCGGGCGCGTCGTTGAGTGTCAGCCGTATCGGGCTGCGGCTGTCGAACACGTCGATTCCGTTGTCTGCCATGGTGATTCCGATCGCCGAACAAAGATTCCCCGGCCCACACGCCAGCGCGCTGGTACGGATCGACGGCCCACGCCGAGATTCGGCGATATCGAAACCCGCCTCGACCACAGCGGCCCTGAGCAGGACCGCTGCCGCGGTCCCGTCCGGTCCGCACACCACGTTCGCGCAGACGTGGATGCCATGACTGCGGTACGTGTAAAGCCGGCCCGCAGGACCGAACATCACCCCGTTGCGGCCGGTCACCCCGCGGTACGAATGCGCGGCGGCGTCCGGCCAGGGCCCATCGGGTCCACCGCCGTATGCCTCGACCTCGATGATTGTCGCGATGACGCCGCGCCCGGTGAGTGTTGCGCCGAGCAGTCGATGTGCGGCTTCGACCGGATCGACGGCGAGTTCGTCACCGCCCATCGGCCAGATTCTGCCTCCGACGTTCGTTGACACAAAACTGAGGTTTGTTCTATAACATATAGAGCAAATTAGGGGCGGATTTCATGATCCTCAACATCGACCTGGCCAGCGAGGTGCCGATCTACCTGCAGCTTCGCGACCGGATTGTGGAAGCGATTGCCGAGGGCGTGCTTGTCGAGGGCAGCTCGCTGCCGGCCACCAGGGCGCTCGCGGCGGACTTCGGGATCAACTTCCACACTGTGAACAAGGCCTACGACCTGTTGCGCCAACAGGGTCTGATCCGGCTCAACCGCAAGACCGGTGCGGTGGTGACGTCGACACCCGCAGACTCGCCGTTCCAGGAGGAATGGACGGCTAGGGCACGGACCTTGCTCGCCGAAGCCGTCGCCAAAGGACTGTCGGCCGACGAGGTTCTCACGGCCTGCCGGTCCACTCTCGACTCATTCGCCACCGCGCAGTCAAGGGACACATCATGACCATTGCGATCGTCTTGAGTTCCACGCTGTCAGCGCTGCTGCTCGCAATCGCGTTGGCACTGCCCGCCATCAACAGTCCGACGGTGCCCTTCGGCGTCCGGGTACCGGCACAGCGTGTCAACGACCCGACCGTCGGCAAGCAGACCAGCCTCTACCGATGGCGGGTGCTCGTCGGTGGGATCGTTGCCACCGGCGTCGGCGCGGTCGGTTACCTGATGACCGGGCAACCCGTGCTGATGCCGTTATCGGTGCTGGTGCTGCTCGGTGCCTGGTACGGCTGCTTCTTCCTGGCCAACCGGGAGATCCGCGCCGCGAAGGCCGCCGGACACTGGTACGAAGGCCTGCACCAAGGCATCGCGGTGGACACCCGGTTGCGGACCGATCCGCCGCGTTTTCCGTGGCTCTGGCTGGCGCCGGCGTTGATCATCACGGTCGTTACGGCCGCGGTCGGCATGATCAGCTACCCATCGATGCCCGAGATCCTGGTGGTGCACTACAACGCGAACGGCGTGCCCAACCGGTTGGCGGCCAAGTCGGTGGGCACCGCGTTCTCGCTGGTGTTCGTGCAGATCGGCGTGACGGCACTGATGGTGGGTATCGCGGCGGCAATCTTCCGGAGCAGCCGGCCCGACATCGACCCGGCGCGACCCGTCGGCTCCGCGCGTTGGCACCGTCGATACATGTCATTAGGCGCCAAGGCACTGCTCGGGCTGGTCGCGATGATCGACCTGGGGATGCTGGGCGCATGCCTGCTGATGTGGACCGGAACGGTCACTTCGCTGGCGCCCCTGGTGGTCGTGCTGCCGATCCTGACCGCCGTGGTGGTCGCCGTCGTCGTCCTGGCCAGGAATAACCGCGAGCGGGGGGCGGTCGAAGAGGGCACCGGCCTCACCCATCGAGACGACGACAAGTACTGGCGGGGTGGCTTGATCTACGTCAACCGCGAAGACCGCTCGCTGCTGGTTCCGCGGCGCTTCGGGCTCGGGTGGGCGCTCAACCTCGGCAATCCCAGGGTCACAGGGCTCTTCGTCGGCTTGCTCGCGCTCATCGGTGTGGCGATCGTCCTCCGTTTGGGTGGCTGACCCGCCTCGCCGCCATGGGGGCTTGACACTCGACCGGCAGGAGCGGATATTCATCGTATGATGACTTCATCAAATGATGAATTAGTGTCAACTAGTCGCGAAGCGGCGATCGAGATCGATCACCTGCGGGTAATTCGTGGGAAACGGCCTGCACTGCATGACTTCTCGGTGCAGGTGGCCCGCGGTAGCATCACCGGCCTGCTCGGGCCGTCGGGCTGCGGCAAGACCACCTTGATCCGGTGCATTGTCGGCACTCAACTGATCGCGTCAGGCACCGTACGGGTGCTCGGCCTGCCTGCTGGATCCGCGGCGCTGCGGCACCGGATCGGGTATCTGCCGCAGGATCCCACGATCTACGACGACCTGCGGATCGTCGACAACGTTCGATATTTCGCCGCCCTCTACGGTTTTGACGGCCACGCCGCCGACTCCGCGATCGAGCGGGTGGGTCTCAGCGACCACAGCACCGCCTACTGCGGCAACCTCTCCGGCGGCCAGCGCACCAGGGTGTCGCTGGCGTGTGCATTGGTCTGCCGGCCCGAGTTACTGGTTCTCGACGAGCCGACCGTGGGGTTGGACCCGGTGCTGCGCGCCGATCTGTGGGAGCAGTTCGCCGACCTGGCTCACAGGGGAACGACGCTGTTGGTTTCCAGTCACGTGATGGACGAGGCAGAGCACTGCGGTGACCTATTGCTGATGCGCGACGGCCACCTCGTCGCACAGACCACACCGAACCAACTACGAGAGGACACCAGATGCACGTCACTGGAGGACGCGTTCCTGTCCATCATCAGGCGCAGCACGAGGCGCCAGGCCGGCTAGGCCTGAAGGGGTACACAGCGACAACTACTCGGATCTTGCGGCAACTGGCCGCCGACCACCGCAGTATCGCGATGATTCTGGTGGTGCCGATTCTGGTGATCACGTTGATGTACTTCATGTTTCAGAACGCCCCGCACCGCCCGGGGGCCCCGGCGCCGTTCAACAACGCCTGCCTGATTCTGCTGGGGCTGTTCCCTCTTTTCGTGATGTTCATCATCACGGCGATAACGATGCAGCGCGAACGGGCGTCGGGAACGCTGGAGCGCATCCTCACCACCCCCCTGCGTCGCCTCGATCTGTTAATCGCTTATGGCACAGCCTTTTCAATTGCCGCCGCGGTGCAGGCCACACTGGCGTGTGTCGTGTCGTTCTGGCTTCTTGGCTTTGACACCGCAGGCAGCCCGGGGTGGGTGTTTCTGATCGCGATCGTCAACGCGGTGCTCGGTGTCGGCCTCGGCCTGCTGTGTAGTGCGTTCGCGCGCACGGAATTTCAGGCCGTGCAGTTCATCCCGCTGGTAATGGTGCCGCAACTTCTGCTGGCGGGCATCATCGTGCCGCGGGCGCTGATGCCCACCTGGCTGGAGTGGATCAGCAACGCGATGCCGGCAAGTTACGCGTTGGAGGCGCTGCAACAGGTCGGCGCGCACACCGGCCTGACCGGTGTCGCCGTGCGCGACATTGCCGCCGTGCTGGGCTTTGCGCTCGCCGCACTCTGCCTGGCGGCCGCGACGCTGCGGCGCAGGACATCGTGACGGCCGCCGAAGCCGGTCGCAGACGCCCGGGCCGGCCCGCGGGCAACTCGAACACCCGCGACCGGATTCTCGACAGCGCCCGGGAGCTGTTTGCCCGCAACGGTATTAAGAACACATCGATACGTGCGGTGGCCGCTGCAGCTGGCGTGGATTCGGCATTGGTGCATCATTACTTCGGCACCAAGGAGAAGCTGTTCGCCGCGGCTATTCACATCCAGATCGACCCGATGGACGTCATCGGACCCTTACGCGAGGTGCCCGTCGAAGAACTCGGCCACCGCATACCGTCAATACTGTTGGCGCTCTGGGACTCCGAGATCGGTGCAATTTTCATCGCCACGTTGCGATCGGTCCTGGCGGGCTCGGAGGTGAACCTGTTCCGAACCTTCATCCAGGACGTCATCGGCGTCGAGGTGGGGTCTCGAGTCGACAATCCACCCGGCACCGGACTCATCCGCGTCCAGTTGGTGGCGTCACAGCTGGTCGGCGTCATCATGGCCCGCTACATCCTGGAGTTCGAGCCCTTCGCGTCGCTTCCCGCACAGCAGATCGCCGACATCGTCGCGCCAAACCTGCAGCGCTACCTCACTGGGGAGCTGCCGGAGTTGCCTGCGCCATGAGCCGGGCGTGTTCGTCGTCGCCCACCTCGATCGCCTCGTCGACAAGCAACACCGGGATGCCCTCTTCGATGCGGTAAGCGCGCCGAAGCCGCGGGTTGTACAACACCTGACCCACCAGCAGCAGCGGGCCCCGATCGGACGGGCAGACCAGGATGCTCAGCAATGTCTCGTCAATCATGTTCGCTCCCAAAGTCATTGCGCACCAGCCAGCTCCGCGCGCGCAGGCCCGGTCAACCGTCGGAACCGATTCGTGTCGGCATCGAAAATCCAGGCGTTCCGCCCCGCCTTGGGTAGCCCGGCCGCACGTAGCGGGCTGACGGTCGGACGGTAGGTCGCGCTGAGCGTCAGTTCCGGTACGACATGCACGATGTCGGGGCCGAGCCCGAACGGCATGGCGGCGACGGCTTCGGTGAGGTCGGCTGCCGTGATCGTCGCACCCGGGCGCGTCGTCACCGCGGCCACCGCCACGTGGTGTCCGCCCAGCGCCAATCCGTAGGTCACCGCGAGGTCGACGGCCGGAATGCAACCGAGCGCGTCGATGATCGGTTCGCAGTAGACGATCCCGCGCGCGGTGTGCACGGTCGAGCCGCGCCGCCCGACCAACCAGAAGTCGCCGTCAGTGTCGCGGCGGAACAGATACTCGGTGGAGACCCACGTGTCGGCGGGCGCGAAGACGCCGCGCTTCACCGACGCGGTCGGATCGATCGGCCCCCGCGGCTCGGCCAGCAGCACGCCGACCTCGTTGGGCTCTGGGACGCGGACCAGCCCACGCTCGTCTTCCAGGATCAGATCGTGCTCGGCGTCGTAAGCCCCCAACTCGGCGCGCCCGGCGCCGGGCAGCGGCCGACCCTTGCTGCCGACTTTGGCGCCGGAGACGTTGGCCAACACCGCATGACCATCGGTGGTCGCGAAGAACTCGACGACATGCGCGGGTGCGAAGACATCGGATATCCGCTGCCACAAGCCAGTTGGCATACCCGAGCCGATGAACAACCGGATCGGGCTGTTGTGCAGGGCGAAGTCCGGGTCGTCGATGACGCCGCTCAACATCGCCCAGGTGTACGACACGACGGTGACGCCGTATTGCCGGACCTCGGCGGCGAACCGATCCGGCCGCAATCCACGCGACAGCGCGATCCGGGTGCCGCCGACGACTGCGCCACCGAGGCTGACCAGCAGCCCCGATTCGTGATGCAGCGGCGTAAGGCAGTACACCGTGTCCTTACGATCCAGTGCCGCTGTCGATGCGGTACCGAAAGCGGACAGCGCCCAGCGGTAGTTGGTGATCTGTTTGGCGACCAACTGACCACTGGCGGTACTGAACGCGATGAACGCGATGTCGCGGGCGTACCCCGGGTTCGGGCGGTACCACGCCGGCAGCTCGACGGCGTCGGGGTCGATCTGCTCCATGTCGATGACGTTCGCGTCGGCGGGCAGGTGCAGATCGCGGGACTCGCCTCCACCGAGAACCAGGATCTGCTCCGGCAACTGCTGTGCGGTCGCCAAATTGGCTGGGTCGGTGATGATTTCACTCACTCCCCCGAGCCGTACCGACGCAGCCAGGTCGGTGTCGGGTTTCAGCAGCACCGCGACGGCGCCCAGCCGCGAGAGCGCGGCAATGGCGACAAGGGCGCTGGGCCGGGTCTCCATCAGCACGCCGACACGTTCACCCTGACGCACGCCGACCGCGATCAGGCCACGAACCACATTGTCGATACGGCGGTTTACCGCTTCGTAGGTGTGGACGCGGCCGTCGAAGAGCAGGAATTCCCCGTTGGGCGCGTCGTGCGCCTGCTCACCGATGATGCGGCCCAACGAGATTCGGGTGTGGTCGTTGATCTGGCCCAGCCGCGCCAGGCGAGGCAGCGTTCGGGCGGTTTCGACGGCCAGCGTGCGCATGGACTTGTTCGCGGCGACCAGAGCGTCGGCCGCTCCGCGGGCAAGGTTCAGCGCCACCTCGGACGCCTCACCCAGGCCGTGCATCACGCGTGAACTGAGCGCGACGCCCCGGTCTGAGGGTTCTTCCGGTTGGTCGGCCATCGGGAAGATGTCGGTGGGCTTGTTGCCGTTCCCGGAAATCCACAGCACCCAGTCGGCCACAGTCGGCCAGGATTCCTGCGCCGCTTTCGACCCGACGACCAGACCGAAATGCCCTGTCCTGATCAGGTATTCGTAGACCTCGGCGTTGGGCGCGGCCCGCCGGATGCCCCGCACCGCGGCCGGCTGGCCGATGTCGTCGACTTCACCGACGAAAGCCAGGATCGGGCAGGTGATGTCCGTGAGCGTCACGAGCTGGCCGTTGATGGCGAATCCACCCGTCATCATCCGGTTGTGCGCGATGAATTGCTTGAGTAGCTCCGAGATCGCTGGCCCCGACCACGCGATCCAGCCTTCCGACTCCAGGAATCGACGTTGGGCCTCCCGGGGCAGCAGCGCCTCGCGGTCGTGCAGCTGGCGCACGAAGTCGATCCGGGCCTTGGCGGTCTTGAGCGGATCGAGTAGCTGAAACCCGGTGCGCGCCAACCATCCTGGTATGTCCAGGCGGTTGAAAACATGGTCCGCCATGAAGTTGGCCATGCCGGGGGCGAGGTTCGGCGGCAGCCCCATCGGTAGCGCGGCCAGCGTGTCGACCGGGGAACCGAACGTCACGATGCTGGCGATGCTTTTGGAACGTCGATAGGCCGCCGCCTGGTAGCAGAACATCCCGCCCTGCGAATAGCCGATCACGTGGATGTCGCGGCCGGTGCTTTCGGCCATCACGTCGAGCGCTTCGCTCAGCGCGACGATGTGGTCGGCCAGATTGCGGCGCATCCCTCCTTCGACCTCATCTGGTGAGCCGAAGTCGATCACCCACGGATCCAACCCGGCGGCGTGCAGAATGCCGACCGCGCCCTCGTCCCGAGTGACGTCCCACATGTTTGCCGACATCATCATCGGGTGCACCAACAGCACCGGTTCGCCCGCTTGCGGATGGCCCGGCCGGCTGTCCGGCGGGTAGTACCGCCGGAGCTTGTACATCGGGGTGCTCTCGACGGTCTGTGACGGAGACGGAGAGTTGCCGGTTTCCAGCCCGCCGAGCCGCAGAACTTCCAAGCCGTTCTGGGCCGTCGCCACCAGGCGCTCCACCGGCCGCGTCACCGCTGAAAACTTCAGATCCATCCCGCCGCTCCCTGTCAACGAACACCGTGCTGTGCTGCGCGTGGGCCTGACAGCGTGCACATCATGGCACATCGCGGGGGGTGTGCCCGTTGCTTTGGTCACGGTGCCGGCCTGTTCACCCAGCCTAGTTGTCCGACTATCCAGCGAAGCAGGAGCGGCGTACGTCTAGGGTCGGCCCGGTGGCACACCTGCTGGGCGCCGAGGCGATACACCTCGAATATCCGACTCGCGTCGTGTTCGACTCGACGACTGTCGGAGTCAGTGACGGCGACCGGATCGGCATTGTGGGACGCAACGGCGACGGCAAATCCAGTTTGCTGGGCCTGCTCACCGGACAGGTCCGCCCGGACGCCGGACGTGTGACCCGGCGCAGCGGACTGCGGGTCGGCGCGCTGAGCCAGGCCGACACTCTCGAGTCGCACGCCACGGTCGGGTGGACTCTGGTCGGAGACCGCGCCGACCACGAATGGGCCGGCGATCCGCGGATCCGCGACGTGGTCAGCGGCCTGGTTTCCGACATCGCGTGGGAGGCGGTGATCGGCACGCTCAGCGGCGGTCAGCGCCGTCGTGTTCAGTTGGCGGCCCTGCTGATTGGCGACTGGGACGTCATCACACTGGACGAGCCGACCAACCACCTCGACATCGAGGGCATCACCTGGCTGGCCGCTCACCTGCGTGAGCGATGGGCACGCAACACTGGTGGCCTGCTGCTGGTGACCCACGACCGCTGGTTCCTCGACGAGGTGGCGTCCACGACGTGGGAAGTGCACGACGGGCTCGTCGAGCCGTTCGAGGGTGGCTACGCCGCATACATCCTTCAGCGCGTCGAGCGGGATCGGGTGGCCGCTGTCGCCGAATCCAAGCGGCAAAACCTGATGCGCAAGGAGTTGGCGTGGCTGCGCCGCGGCCCCCCGGCCCGCACCTCGAAGCCCAAATTCCGCATCGACGCGGCCAATCAGCTGATCGCCGATGTGCCGCCGCTGCGAAACACCGTCGAATTGGCCAAGCTCGCGACCGCGCGACTCGGCAAGGATGTCATCGATCTGCTCGACGTGTCGGTCTCATTCGACGGCCGGCCGGTGCTTCGCGATGTGGAGTGGCGGATCGGCCCGGGTGAACGCACCGGGATTGTCGGCGCCAACGGCGCCGGTAAGTCGACATTGTTGGGCCTCATCACCGGCGCGATCCAGCCGGAGAGCGGAAGAGTCAAGCGCGGCAAGACTGTTCGGTTGGGAATGCTCGACCAACGCGGTGACGAGTTAGGGCCGTTGGCCGACGACCGGGTCGCCGACGTGCTGGGCCGGTTGCGCAGCGGCTACGAGGTCGACGGCCGGGACGTCACACCCGCGCAGTTGTTGGAGCGTCTCGGGTTCGCCGGCCACCTCTCCGCCCGGGTGAGCGAGTTGTCCGGCGGACAGCGCCGACGCTTACAACTGATGCTCACGCTGCTGGCCGAGCCCAACGTGCTGCTGCTCGACGAGCCCACCAACGACGTCGACACCGACATGCTGGCCGCCACTGAAGATCTGCTCGACTCCTGGCCGGGCACGCTGATCGTGGTCTCGCATGACCGCTACTTGCTGGAGCGGGTGACCGACCAGCAGTACGCGATCCTGGACGGGCGGCTGCGGCACTTACCCGGGGGCATCGACGAGTACCTGAGGCTCACAGCACAGCGGCCTGCCCGGCCGACGACCCCGCCGATCAGCAGCACCGCTGCGCCGCAACAGATTTCAGGGGCAGAATTACGGGCAGCGCAGAAAGAGCTCAGCGCCGTCGATCGTAGGCTGGCGCGCGTGGCCGACCAGATCACGGCCAAACACCAGCAGTTGGCCGAGCATGACCAATCCGATCATGTCGGCATCACCCAGCTGACCCGGGAACTACATGCATTGCACGCCGAGATGGCGGCGTGGGAGAACCGCTGGCTCGAACTCTCGGAGCTGGTGGAGTGAGTTCCGTTGCGAAATACCCCAAACTTGCACGGTAAACTACCGGGTTACGGCTTATAGGAGGTCCGGTATCCGAGTCGACCGATCAAAGCGATTGCGAGGAGCCCGATCTCGTGCCGGATGACGAAGAACGCTCGGGTGCCGCCCCATCGCCGAGCGCACTATACGAAGCGGCGACAACGAGCGCAACAGCGGGCGACTTCACCGACGCTCTGCGTTACGGCACTCAGTCGCTGACCGCGTACACCGAAGCTTTCGGCGACCGTCATCCCGACACGCTAGCGGTGGCCGCGCTGATACCCAGCTGGCGGCTGGGCACCGGTGATGTCTCCGGCGCGCTCAGTGCGGCCCGGGAGATCGTTCCGGCTGCAACCGAAGTGCTGGGTGTCGATCACCCAGGCACTGTGGCGGCGCGCCACGTGCTGGCATGCTGTGACGCAGAGTTCAATCTGAATCCGGCAGAAGCCTTACCGGTGTGGGTGGCTCTCTACGCCGACGAGCAGCGGGTGTTCGGAGCCGACGACCATTCCACCTTGGGTGCCCGCCACCAAATCGGCGAGCTGCGACGTCAGTTGGGCGACCGGATCGGTGCGCGAGACGAACTGGTAGCCACCGCGTTGGCCATGCGACAGACACTGGGTGATCATCACCCGGACAGTCTCGCCGTCCAACTGGCCGCCGCAATCTGTGTGGGCGAGGCCGGAGATATGGCCAGCGCAGTTAGCGAGTTCGACCGGCTGATTCCAGCGCTGAGTGCGGTGATGGGCCACGACCATCAGCACACGTTCCTGGCGCGGCACACCCGGGCGCTGTGGTTGCCGTCCTCTTATGGCTGGATCCTGGATCGGGTCTCCGATTGGGAGGTCCTCGTCGACGACGAGGTGCGGGTGCTGGGCGAACAGCATCATCTGACAGTGGCCGGTCGACAGACGTTGGCAGAGCAGCGACTTGACTGGGAAGAAGCACTCGACACGCAGGATGATGTATCTCATGAACTGTTGATCGAATTCGAGATGGAAGATCGCGATCTTGAGTTCGACCCGGAGCGGCCGTGGGGCGATCCGGGCAGCCTGGATGAAGACGGCAAGGACAACGTCGCCGAGCAGACCGCGGACCTACGTGCCGCGCTGGAAGGCTCGATGAATGCAGTCGTGGACGCCAAAAAGGCGCTATGGCAGGCTATCCGGGAGGCCGGAACGGCCTCGCGCACGTACCTGAGCCGACGCTACGAGCTCGCGCACGCGCTCTGGCGCGGCCATGAGTTCGACAGCGCTCGAGCGTGGGTGGAACCGTTGATCACGGAATGCAGCAGCCTACTGGGCGATGACGATCCACTGACCCATGCCGCGCACTCCCTGCTTACGGCCATCCTGGAACGCCGATGGGTCTGAACCAGATTACCTGTGCTCAAACGATGGCGACCCTAGCGGGCCAATTGCTGCCGAAGTCGTTGGGCGACATCGCGAACCGCGTCGAGCTGCGCGGCGACCCGGGAAGGCGCGGTGCCGCCGCGGGCGTCCCGTGCGGACACCGACCCCTCAATCGTGAGCACTTCCCGAACTTCCGGCGTGAGGGACTCGCTGATGGCCGCCAACTGTTCGTCGGTCAGATCCTCGAGCCCGACGCCCAGCTTCTCGGCGACTTGAACGGCGGCCCCGGCGGCCTCGTGGGCATCCCGGAACGGAACACCTTGGCGCACCAGCCATTCCGCGATGTCCGTGGCCAGGGTGTAGCCGGCAGGGGCCAGCGCGGCCATCCGATCGACATTGAATGTCAAGCTGCTGACCAGACCGGTCATCGCCGGCAGCAGCAGTTCCAGCTGCGCCACCGAGTCGAGCACCGGCTCCTTGTCTTCTTGGAGGTCGCGGTTGTAGGCCAGCGGCTGCGCCTTCAGCGTCGCCAACAGGCCGGCGAGGTTGCCGATCAGCCGACCCGACTTGCCGCGGGCTAACTCGGCGATGTCGGGATTCTTCTTCTGCGGCATGATCGAGCTGCCTGTCGACCACGAGTCGTGCAAGGTGACGTAACCGAATTCGGTTGTGCTCCATAAGATCACATCTTCAGCAAGCCGAGACATGTCGACACCGATCATCGCCAACACGAAGGCCGCCTCGGCGGCGAAATCCCGTGCCGCCGTGGCGTCGATTGAGTTCTCCGCGGCCGCGGAGAAGCCGAGGCTTTCGGCGATCGCGTCGGGATCCAGACCGAGCGACGACCCGGCCAACGCCCCGGAACCATAGGGCGACAACGCCGTACGGGCATCCAGGTCGACGATCCGGTCGACGTCGCGCAGCAGCGGATGCGCATGGGCCAGCAGATGATGCGCGAGCAGGATCGGCTGCGCCGACTGCAGATGGGTCTTGCCCGGCATGATGGCATCCGGGTGAGCCGCCGCCTGATCGGCCAGCGCGCCGACGAGGTTCAACGCACCATCGGCCACTCGCCGCAACGCGTCGCGCAGCCACATCCGAAACAGCGTGGCCACCTGGTCGTTTCGCGAGCGGCCGGCCCGCAACCGGCCGCCCAGGTCGGGGCCGACCCGGTCGATCAGCCCGCGCTCCAGCGCGGCGTGCACGTCCTCGTCGGTGACCAACGGCCCGAAGCTGCCGTCGGCGACGTCTTCGGCCAGGCTGTCCAGACCAGCCAGCAGACCGTCGCGCTGATCTTCGGTCAGCAGTCCGGCATCGAACAACACCAGGGTGTGGGCTTTGGAGGCGGTGACGTCATACGGCGCAAGCACCCAATCGAAGTGGGTGGACTTGCTCAGTGCGGCAAGCGCATCCGACGGCCCGTCAGCAAACCGCCCACCCCACAACGAGCCCTCGTTGGTGCTCACGTTTCGTCGCTGGCCAGATCCCGGCGCGCCGCGATCTTCGACGACAGCCCGTGCACGTGGACGAAGCCCTTGGCCATCGACTGGTCGAAGGTGTCGCCCTCGTCATAAGTGGCCAGGTTGAAGTCATACAGCGACTCCGAGCTGCGCCGCCCGTTGACGGCAATGTGCCCGCCGTGCAACACCATTCGGATCTCGCCGGTGACGTGCTCCTGGGTCTTGGTGACGAAGGTCTCCAGAGCCGCCTTCAGCGGTGAGTACCACAAACCGTCGTACACCAACTCCGCCCAGCGTTGGTCGGTGTGGCGCTTGAAGCGGCCCAGCTCGCGCTCGAGGGTGACGTGCTCGAGCTCGGTGTGTGCGGTGATGAGCACCATCGCACCCGGCGCCTCGTAGATTTCGCGGCTCTTGATGCCCACCAAACGGTCTTCGACGACGTCGAGGCGCCCGACCCCCTGTGCCCCGGCCCGACGGTTGAGTTCCTCGATGGCCTGCAGGACCGAGACCGAGCGGCTGTCGATCGTGACCGGCACGCCCTTGTGGAAGCCGACGACGACTTCGTCCGGGGTGTTCCAGTTGACCGTGGGATCTTCGGTGTAGTCGTAGACATCCTTAGTCGGCGCGTTCCAAAGATGTTCCAGGAAGCCGGTTTCCACCGCACGACCCCACACGTTCTGGTCAATGGAGAACGGTGAGCGCTTGGTGACGTTGATCGGGATCGCGTTCTCTTCGGCGAACGCGATGGCCTTCTCCCGGGTCCACGCGTAGTCGCGGACGGGTGCCAGCACCTCCAGATCCGGTGCCAGTGAGGCGAATCCGACCTCGAAGCGAACCTGGTCGTTGCCCTTGCCGGTGCAGCCGTGCGCGACGATGCTGCCGCCGTGCTCGCGGGCCGCCTTGACCAGATGCTTGGCGATCAGCGGCCTGCTGATGGCCGACACCAGCGGATAGCGATCCATGTACAGGGCGTTCGACTGGATGGTCGGCAGGCAGTAGCCGTCGGCGAATTCGTCGCGGGCATCGACCACGACGGCTTCCACCGCGCCGCAGTCCAACGCCCGCTGACGCACCACCTCCATGTCCTCACCGCCCTGTCCGAGGTCGATCGCCACTGCGACGACCTCGCGGCCGGTCTCCTTGCCGATCCAGCTGATCGCCACCGAGGTGTCCAAACCGCCGGAATACGCCAAGATGACGCGCTCGGACATGAACTGGTCTCCTTTAATTCGTGCTGTTACGTCAGGTTTTGGATCAAGCTTGCGAGTTCCGCGCCGGTCATCGGGTCGCGGGCCGCCACGAAGATGGTGTCATCCCCAGCGATGGTCCCCACCACGTAGGGCAGCGCGGCCCGGTCGATGGCGCTGGCCAGGTAGTCGGCCGCACCGGGGGGCGTGCGCAGCACGGCCAGGTTGCCGCTGGCGTCGGTGGACACCAGCACCTCGCTCAGCAGCCGCGACAGCCGCGCGGTACCGCCGGAAACCCCGCGCAGCGGGCTGCCGTCCTCGGGCACCACGTAGACGCCGACACCACCGTCGGCGCCGCGTAGCTTCACGGCGCCGAGCTCCTCCAGGTCCCGCGACAACGTGGCCTGCGTGACCTCGACACCCTCGGCGGCCAACATCGCGGCCAGCTCGCTTTGGCTGCGGACCTCGGCCGACGAAAGGATCGCCACGATGCGGGCCTGCCGCCCCACGCGGGTGATCTCGGGAGTCGTCTTCGAGCGCGTCATGCCGACCGCTCCAATAGCCACACCAGCAGCGCCTTTTGCGCGTGCAGCCGGTTCTCCGCTTCGTCCCACACCGCACTGTGCGGGCCATCGATCACCTCGTCGGTGATCTCATGGCCGCGGTGAGCCGGAAGGCAATGCAGCACAACGGCTTCCGAGTCGGCTTTGGCCAACAGGTCGGCGTTGAGCTGGAACGGCCGGAACGGCCGTACTCTGTCCAGCCCGTCGTCCTCCTGACCCATCGATGTCCAGGTGTCGGTGACCAGCACGTCGGCACCGGATGCCGCGACGATCGGGTCCGCGCTGATGGTCACCGAGGCTGCGGTGTCGACGGCGCGGTGTTCGGCGGCCGCAGTGAACAGCGGATCGGGTGCGAAACCGGCTGGGGCGGCGACCGTTACGTGCATGCCCGCTGTGACGCCACCGAGCATCAACGAGTGCGCCATGTTGTTGGCGCCGTCACCGAAATAGGTCATTCGCAGGCCGCGCAGCGATCCCTTGCGCTCGGCGATGGTTTGCAGGTCGGCCAGTACCTGGCAGGGGTGGAACTGGTCGGAGAGCGCGTTGACGATCGGCACCGTGGCGGTTTCGGCCATCGCGCTGAGCCGGGCCTGCCCGTAGGTGCGCCACACGATGGCATCGACGTAACGGGACAACACTTTCGCGGTGTCCTGAAGCGTTTCCTCACGCCCGAGCTGGGTGCTGCGCCCGTCGACAACCACGGCGTGGCCACCGAGTTGGGCGATGCCCACCTCGAACGAGAACCGGGTTCGGGTCGAATTTTTGTCGAAGATCACCGCGACGCCACGCGGCCCCTCCAGGGGCCGATGGCTGAACGGGTCCTTCTTCAGCTCGGCGGCCAGCTGCAGGACCTCCGCCTGTTCCGCGGGCGTCAGGTCGTCGTCGCGCAGGAAGTGTCGCGTCATGCAGCCACCTCAGCTGTATCCAGGATGCCCGGCAACGCAGTGACGAACGTGTCGAGCTGATGCTCGGTGATGGTCAGGGGCGGCGCCAGCCGGACGACATCCGGTGCGGCGGCATTGACCAGGAATCCGGCCGATCGGGCGGCCGCCTCGACCCGCTGGGCGACCGGAGTGGTGAGCACAATCCCGCACAGCAGCCCGCGGCCCCGGACGTGGTCGATCAACGGGTGTTGCAGCGATTCGATGTTCTGGTGCAACCTCTTTCCGAGCGCCCCGGACCGTCGAACCAGGTCGCCGTCCGCGATGACCCGCAGCACCGCCAGTGCCGCCGCGGCGCAGACCGGATTGCCACCGAAGGTGCTGCCGTGCAGGCCGGGGGTCAACAGCTGCGCCGCCCGGCCGGTCGCCAGGCACGCGCCGATCGGCAGGCCGCCACCGAGTCCCTTGGCCATCGTCACGACATCCGGCGTGATTCCGTCGTGTTGGTGGGCGAAAAACGTTCCGGTGCGGCCCATCCCGGTCTGCACCTCGTCGAGGACCAACAGCGCGCCGTGGCGGGCGGTAATGTCGCGGGCCGCGGCCAGATAGCCGTCGGGCGGGACGACGACGCCGCTCTCCCCCATGATCGGCTCGAGGAATACCGCGGCGGTGTCGTCACCGACCGCCGCAGCCAGTGCGTCGGCGTCGCCGTATGGCACGTGGGTAACGTCGCCCGGCAACGGTGCGAACGGCGCCTGCTTGCTCGGCTGCCCGGTCAGGGCTAGTGACCCCATCGTGCGACCGTGGAAGCCTCCTTGTGCCGCAACTAGTTTCGTACGCCCGGTAAGACGGGAGAGTTTGAACGCCGCCTCGTTGGCCTCGGTGCCGGAATTGCAGAACAACACTCGAGTCTCGGCGTCGGCGTCGGCGCCGAGCAAGCCGGCCAGCGTCTCGGCCAGCGCGACGCCCGGTTCGGCGGCGTACAAGTTGGACGTATGCCCCAGCGTCGACATCTGTCGCGTCACGGCCTCGATCACCGCGGGATGCCCATGCCCCAGCACGTTGACGGCGATGCCGCCGAGCAGGTCCAGGTAGGACTTTCCGTCCACGTCGGTGACGACGGCGCCGTTGCCACTGGCCAACGCCACCGGCGGAAGACCGTAGTTATTCATCATCACGGCCGACCACCGCTGCTGAATGTCGGCTGTGCTCATGCGCCGCTCCTCCTCATCGCTGCGCTCTGCATCGTCGCCGGCTGTGCTCATGCGCTCACCACCTTCGTCCCGGATCCCACATCGGTGAGCAATTCGACCAGCACGCAATGCTCGACGCGGCCGTCGATGACGTGTGCGCTGGCCACGCCACCCTTGACCGCGTGCAGACAGGCTTCGACCTTCGGGATCATCCCAGCCTCCAGCGTCGGCAAGAGTTGCGTCAAAGTGACCGTGTCGATTTCGCTAGCCAGCGAACCCTTGTCCGGCCAACGGGTGTAGAGACCTTCGACGTCGGTCAGCATCAACAGTTTCTCGGCGCCCAGTGCCTCGGCCAGCGCACCGGCGGCGGTGTCGGCGTTGATGTTGTGCACCACGCCGTCGACGTCAGGAGCCAGCGTCGACACTACCGGAATCCGGTTGGCGGCAATCAGATCCAGCAGTACGGCGGGGTTCACCTGCTCGATGTTGCCGACGAGGCCGATGTCGGTGTCGACGCCGTCGACGCTGACGCTACGCCGAACGGCCGTGAAAAGGTTCGCGTCCTCGCCGGTGACGCCGACCGCGTACGGGCCGTGCTCGTTGATCAGGTTGACCAGTTCGCGCCCGACCTGACCGAACAAGACCATGCGTGCCACGTCGAGCACTTCGGGTGTGGTGACCCGGAAGCCGCCTTTGAAGTCGCCTTCGATGCCCAGCCGTTGGAGCATCGCGCTGATCTGCGGGCCGCCACCGTGCACGACGACCGGGTGGATACCGCAGTTGCGCAGAAAAGCCATGTCCGCGGCGAACTCTCGGCGCAGCGCGTCGCTGGTCATCGCGTTGCCGCCGTACTTGATCACCACGATCTTGCCGTGCAGCTGGGTGAGCCACGGCAGCGCCTCGGCCAGCACCTTTGCCTTGATGTCGGTGGGAATCATGAGCTGTACGCCGAGTTCTCTTCGACGTAGGCATGCGACAGGTCGGTGGTCCGGATCGCCGCTTGCGCTTTGCCGACACCGAGGTCGACTGCGACGTCGATGTCGGCGGCCGACAAGTCGACCTCACGTGCACCTGGTGTGCCCACGCCGTCGATGCAGACCGCGGAACCGTTGAACGACACGGTGATTCGATCGGGATTAAGCTCCACCGGCGCCATGCCGACGGCGGCCAGAACGCGGCCCCAGTTGGGGTCAGAGCCGAACAACGCCGTCTTCACCAGGCTGTCCCGCGCGATCACCCGGGCCGCGGTGACGGCATCATCTTCTGTCAGCGCACCGGTGACGCGGATGGTGATGCGCTTGGTGACGCCTTCGGCGTCGGCTTGCAGCTGCGCGCACAGGTCGTCGCAGATCCGCTGCACCGCATCGTCGAGATCGGCTTGGCTGGGCGTGATTTCGCTGGCCCCCGACGCGAGCAGCAGCACTGTGTCGTTAGTCGAGCAGGCTCCGTCGATGTCGAGGCGATCGAACGTCGCCGCGGTGGCTTTGCGTAGCGCGTGCTCGAGAGCCGTAGCGTCGACAGCGGCGTCGGTGGTGAGCACGCACAGCATGGTGGCCAGCGACGGCGCCAACATGCCGGCTCCTTTGGCCATCCCGCCCACAGTCCAGTTGTCCGGATGGTGCAGCGCAACCTGTTTGGGCACCGTATCGGTGGTCATGATGGCGCGGGCGGCTTCGTCGCCGCCGGTGATTCCGCCGGCCATCTCGTGCACCAGGTTCACGACGCCCGCGAGCATCTTGTCCATCGGCAGCCGGTCGCCAATCAGGCCGGTGGAGCAGACCGCGACATCGATCGCCCCGGTCTCGGTGCCCCACTCGGACAGCGCCGCGGCCAGAGCTTCAGCGGTGGCGTGGGCGTCCTGGAAACCGCCGGGCCCCGTACAGGCGTTGGCACCACCGGAATTCAGCACGACGGCCCGCAGCCGACCGTCGGCCAGGACTTGACGCGTCCACAACACCGGCGCGGCCTGGACCTTGTTGCGGGTGAACACCCCGGCGGCCGCGTGATCCGGTCCCTCGTTGAACACCAACGCAAGGTCGAGGTTGCCGGATGCCTTGATGCCCGCCGCAATACCGGTGGCCCGGAAGCCGGCCGGCGCCGTCACGCCCTGGGTTCGTACCAACGGCGCGGCGTTGACCAACTCCGTCACGGCGCCACTCCGACCACCGAAAGGCCCTCGGCCTCAGGCCAACCCAGCGCGAGGTTCATCGACTGCACGGCGGCGCCGGCGGTGCCCTTGACCAGATTGTCGATCGCCGCGATCGCGATGAAGGTCGACGCGTCCTCGTCCACCGCGATCGCGATCTGTGCGGCGTTGCTGCCGACCACCGAACCGGTGCGCGGCAACTGCCCTTCGGGCAGCAGGTGCACGAA
>NZ_LZLV01000037.1 GCF_001673405.1 Mycobacterium sp. 1245111.1
CCGATGGTGCCCGAGGGCCTGGTGCTGATGACGTCGATTGCCTTTGCCGTCGGTGTCGTTCGCCTGGGACGGCGTCGATGTCTTGTCCAGGAGCTTCCGGCCATCGAGGGCCTGGCCCGAGTCAACGTCGTGTGTGCCGACAAGACCGGCACACTGACAGAGAACCGCATGCAGGTTGCCGGCTTGCGTCGACTTGACTCGGGCGTCGCCCTCGACACGATCATCGACGTGTTGGCATCGATGGCCGCACACGACGCCCACCCCAACGCCAGCATGCAGGCTCTGGCTGAGACCTACGACGAACCGCCAGATTGGACCGTCACCGCCACGGCGCCGTTCAAGTCAGCGACCAAATGGAGCGGCATATCCTTTGACATGCACGGCAATTGGGTTCTCGGCGCCCCGGATGTGCTGCAGGATGCCGCCTCTGATGCTGCAGCGCAGGCCGAAGCCGCAGGCTCGCAAGGATTGCGGGTGTTGCTCGTCGGAGCCAGCTCTCTTTCGGTCGACCACCCCGAGGCGCCCGGCCGCGTTACACCGGCCGCGTTGATCATGTTGCAGCAGAAGGTTCGTCCAGATGCGGGTGCGGCATTGAAATACTTTGCCGATCAGAATGTTTCGGTGAAGGTCATTTCCGGAGACAACGCGGCCTCAGTGGGCGCGGTGGCGTCACTGGTCGGCCTCGGCGGGCAGTCATGTGACGCACGAACGTTGCCCGCCGACCTCGACGCACTGGCCGAAAAAGTAGACGAGTACACCAGTTTCGGCAGAGTGCGCCCAGACCAGAAGCGAGCCATGGTGCGTGCCTTACAGCATCGCGGCCACACAGTCGCGATGACCGGCGACGGCGTGAACGATGTACTGGCACTCAAAGACGCTGACGTCGGAGTCGCGATGGGCGCGGGAAGCCCCGCCACACGCAGTGTCGCGCAGATTGTGTTGCTGGACAACAAGTTTGCCACGTTACCTTACGTCGTGAGCGAAGGGCGCCGGGTGATCGGCAATATCGAGCGGGTGGCCAACCTGTTCCTGACCAAGACCGTCTACTCCGCGCTACTGGCTCTGCTTACCGGGATCTGCGGTATCGCCGCGAAATGGTTGGGCATCCGGTCGCTGATGTTCCCGTTCGAGCCCATACAGGTCACTATCGCCGCGTGGTTCACTATCGGCATCCCAGCATTCATCCTGTCTCTTGCCCCCAACACCGAACAAGCGCAACCCGGCTTCGTTCGCCGGGTAGTGACGGCTGCGGTGCCGAACGGCGCGGTCGCCGGCGTCGCGACTTTCGCGTGCTATCTGCTGGCATCGCGAGGGGAGACGGCAACCGCGACTCAGCAACAGCAAGCATCGACCTCGGCGCTGATCACTCTGCTGGTGATCGCGGTGTGGGTGCTGGCGATCGTCGCTCGCCCCTATACCTGGTGGAAGATGGCGTTGGTCGCGCTGTCCGGCGGCGCCTATCTGGTGATCGTGAGCAGTCCCTTCGCGCAGAAGAACTTCATGCTCGACCCGTCGAACATCGCGCTGACCGCCGCCGCACTGGCGATCGGCGCCCTCGGTGCCGCCGTCGTCGAAGCACTGTGGTGGATTCGCGCCTCGGCGGGCGGGGCGACGCCACACCTGTGGCACGAGTCAGCCGCCTGATCGCAGGTCGCGAAGACGAACGACCCCGTGGCACCGGGACTTCCGGCCCTTTTCGGCCACCACCGCAGAATGGTCGGATACCGGTATGGCCCGAAAGTTCGCTGGAGGTAACCGATGAGCCTCACTGACCAGCCGCAGATGAGAACACGTGCTTTCGCACGAGTGCTTGGCCCCTTAGTCGTCATCGTGTGCGCTGCAGCGGCAGCGCGGACGACTGAGATGTATTCGCTCACATCGGATCTCGCCGCAAACTCGATGTGGGCGTGGGTGTTCGGTCCGTTTGTGCTGCTGGGCGGTCTGGTCATTGTCGCGCTCCACCCGTACTGGCGCGGCCTGGCCGCCGTCGTGGTGTCCGTGCTGGGCTGGCTGGTGGTGTTGCGCGGCCTGTTGCTGCTGGCCTTTCCGGCGACTTTCATCTCCGTCGCCCGCTCGGTCATCGATCAAGGTGATCTGTGGCGGGGACTGTGCATCGTCTGCGCTGCGTTCGGCGTGTATCTGAGCTACATCGGCTGGATGCCGTTGGCCGACCCGACGGTCCCGCGGCAGGCCACGTGAAAACTGCGATGAACGACCCGGCCAGGGTCGCCGTCGGGGATCGGGTGGTGCTCGATTCCGATTCGCTCTATGCCCGTCGAATCGGGCGGTCAGCCTTGTTCGCCGGCTCAGCGGTGATAATTCTGGACGTCACGCGTTACCACTACGCACCCGGTGTGACCACGGCCAGCGCACTGGCGTGGCCCCTGACGTTGTCAGTGGCTGTGATATTGGCCGCCCGCGGGATCTTGCTGGGCCGGTCCATAACGGTCGGCCATGCAACGGCGTCGGTGGCGGTGGTGGCGACCGGCCTGGTCATGCACGTGCTGTCGTTCCCGTTGCTCGGCGACGGACTTGTCGCCGGCGCGGGGGTGGTACTGACCTGGCCGGTGTCATCGCGGCGGGATCCCACCGCGTTGTCGCGGGTGTGGACGCTGATCGAAGCCACTCAGGGCGATCCGCTCGCCCCTTTCGCGATGCAGGCAATGAAGAGCTATTACTTCAACGCCGACGGCTCCGCGGCCATCGCGTATTGCGTGCGTCTCGGTCTCGCGGTGGTCAGCGGCGATCCCGTCGGCCAGTCTAGCCAATTCCCGCAGCTTGCCAGTGATTTCGCGGCGATGTGCCGTCGGCACGGCTGGCGTGTCGTGGTGTTGGGTTGCGGTGAGCAATGGGTGACGCTGTGGCGGGATCGCGCCGTGACCGGCCAATCGTTGCGTGCGATACCGATCGGGCGCGACGTGGTCGTCGATGTGAGCCACTTCGAGATGGCGGGCCGCAAGTACCGCAACCTTCGCCAGGCTGTGCAACGCACTCGTAATGCCGGCATCGCCACCGAAGTCGTCGACGAGCAACACCTCGACGACGCGCTCGCCGACGAGCTGGCCGAGGTGCTGTACGCGTCGCACCGCGGAGCCCGTGTCCAACGCGGTTTTTCGATGATTCTCGATAGCGCTCTCGAGGGCCGCTACCCCGGTATCCGACTGATCGTCGCTCGCGACAGTTCCGGTCGCGTGCAAGGCTTTCAGCGCTACGCGACCGCCGGCGGTGGCACCGATGTGACCCTTGACGTGCCATGGCGACGACCGGGCGCGCCCAACGGCATCGACGAAAGAATGACCGTCGACATGATCGAGCACTGTAAAGCCCTGGGCGGCCAACGACTTTCGCTGGCATTCGGTGCGTTTCCGGAAATCTTCGACAGCAAGAACCGCAGCTTCATCGACGGCGTGTACTACCTATTGATCCACCTCGGCCACTCGTTTATCAAGCTGGAATCGCTCTACCGCTACCTTCGCAAGTTCAATGCGTTCGACCAACGGCGCTACGTCATGCTCGCTTGGGGCCAGATTCCGGTCGCACTGCTGGTGCTGCTGTCGCTGGAATTCGCGCCCCGCCCACGGAGATATCCCAACCGGCAACGGCGTCAGGTGCGTGGCGGTCTCGGTGTTAGTACGTGAAACCCACTGTCGCGAAATCATTGCTCTGTTGCTGCACACGGCCTTTGATGTGCAGCAACACCTTCCGGATCAGCAGAGCGATCGCGGGCCTCGCGAGTTCGACGGCGACCACCTCACCGGGGCGCCGCAAGCCGACTCGTGCCCGTGCCAACAGTCGCGTGTGAGTCGCCCAGTGTGGCTGCAGCTGAAATGACCACACCACGTTCGCCAGGTTGGGCGAGATGGCTCTCAGCACGATGTCACGTTCGGACGTGATCGCCTCTACCCGCAACGCCAGCCCGTCTCGCAACCCCATCCACCCATCGGGCTTGAGGCGCGGCGTATCTCCCACGGTCAGCGGTTTCCATTCCGGACCGCCCCCTTCGGATTCCTGTACCTGCAGACCGGCCACATTCTCCAATGCGCGTCGGGTGTCGCGACCGCCACGCCCCTGCCCCATGCGCAGCAGCAACGGCCAGATGACCGCCGGTGGTGAATCGATCCATATCGCTTCTGTCACCTGGATGACCGGCTCGCCGAGCATCTCGTCGCCCGGCAAGCGCGCCTTGCATTCTCCTTTGGTAGTGCCCCAGTTGCGGTAATAGCGGCGTGCCGCATAAAGCAGCCCTACCACCACAGCGGCCTTGGTCATCCGATTCGACGCACCCATCATGACGCCAGTCTGCGTACCTACGCGGTCTTGCGGGAGGGGCTTTGGTCCTCGGTGCCACGCCCTTGAAGCCACTCGCGCGAGCGCGCCCGGCGGACCGGGCGAAAAAGGGAACAAAGGCCTTCGAGCGAGGACCAACTCCTCCTGATCCGTGGACCAGCCCGCAATAGCGTTATTGACAGCGAATTTTCACGACACCGAGACATGGGAGTACTGATGCTGGACACCTTTCCGCCCAAGTCAGTGGTCGTCGGTATCGACGGCTCGCAAGCCGCTATCCGGGCCGCGTTGTGGGCGGTCGACGAAGTGGCCGACACCGATATCCCGCTGCGACTGCTCTACATCAGAGACTTGAGTGTGGGCGCCGGTCAGGCCGAAATTCGCGCGGCCTTCGATGCCGGCGAGAAAGCGGTGTACGCCGCGTACGACGCCGTCAACGCGATGGGCAAAACGGTGAAGCTCGAGATGGAGATCGTCGAGGGTCGTCCGGTGCCGATGCTGATCCAAGCCTCGAAGTCGACCCCGTTGATCTGCGTCGGCGACACCGGAGTGGGGCGATCGTCGCCCGCCGGATTCGGCTCGACCGCAACCGAGTTGATCCGATCCGCGCATTGCTCGGTCGCCGTCATCCGTGGCCCTTCCGACGCCGGATCCCACCGGGAGCGGGAGGTGGTGGCATATGTCGTCGGGGCGCTGGACGATGAGTTCGCCGTCGAGCGTGGCTTCGAGGAGGCCGAACGCCGAGCAGCTCCGCTGGTCTTGATGATGGCATGGCGGTGCGGGTTGGATGACCTCCAAGACGACGCCGCACTCAACGAGCAGGAGCGCAGCAGGCACGCGGTGCTAGATCGCTACGCCGCGGTCTGGAGTCCACGCTATCCGCGCGTAACCGTGCGCACGGTGGTCGAGTATGGTCCGTTCCTCAACTACCTCACCGACCATGCGGATTCGACGCAGGTGGTCGTCGTCGGAGCCACCCAGGCTCATGAATTGCGGCAGCTGATCAGCCCGGCCGCCGATCCGGCGCTGCGCCACAGCGATTTCGCCTTGGTCGTCGCACGCTGAACTCAACACCGTCGACCGTCACCGCTCGGCGAGTGCCCGCATGAAAAACGTCAAGTTGGCCGGTCGCTCGGCCAGTCGCCGCATGAAATAGCCGTACCACTGGGTGCCGAATGGCACATAGACCCGAATCCGATCGCCATGATCAGCCAGCCGTCGCTGTTCGACATCGCGGACGCCGTACAGCATCTGGTACTCGAAATCAGCTGCGTCACGGCCCGTTTCGCGGGCCAACGCGGGAACGGCGTCAATGATCGCCGGGTCGTGCGACGCCACCATCGGATACCCGGGCCCGGACATCAGTAGCCGCAGGCAGCGCAGGTAGGCGGCGGTCACCGCGGCGGCATCCCGATGGGCCACCGATGCCGGCTCGTCGTAGGCCCCCTTGCACAGCCGGACCCTGGCACCGGAAGCGGCGAACTGCTCGCAGTCACCCGGCGTGCGCCACAGATAGGCCTGCAGCACCACGCCCAGCCACGGAAAGTCGGTGCGCAGCTCGGCGGCGATCGACAGCGTGGAATCGGTGGTGGTGTGATCTTCGGCGTCCAGCGTCACCCACGCGCCGATCCGGTCGGCCCGCTCGCAGATGCGCTGGGCGTGCGCGAGCGCGATCTTTTCGCCGTCGCAATCCAGCGCCTGCCCGAGTGCGGACAGTTTCAGCGAGACCTCCAGGGGCCGTACGCCGTCACCGGTGGCATCAGATCGGGCGCTCAGCGCGTCGAGCAGATGCAGATAGGCGGTCGCGGTGGCGTCGGCGCCGCCCACGTCGGTGACCTGCTCGCCGAGGTAGTCGACACTGACCAGCCGACCCGAATCACGCAGGGCTGCAACGCTGTCCAGCACGCTTGACAGCGTCGCACCAGGTACGAACCTATGGACGACTCTGCGGGCGACCGGTAGCCGTTCGGCGGTGTGCTGCAACCCGTGCGACCGGCTGGCGGCCAGAATCGCCGGTCGCAGCGTCTTGGTGAACAGACCGGACATCACTGGGGCTCATCGGGGCGACCCGCTGCGCCCGGCTTCGCCGCGGGCGCCATGTGGGGATATACGTGATCGGTTGGGGGAACGAAGGTTTCCTTGATCGAGCGGGCGGACGTCCAGCGCAACAGGTTCTGCGCCGAGCCGGCCTTGTCGTTGGTGCCCGAGCCGCGGGAACCGCCGAACGGTTGACGGCCCACCACGGCCCCGGTCGGCTTGTCGTTGACGTAGAAGTTGCCCGCCGCGAACCGAAGCCGGTTCTGCGCGGTGAGTACCGCGGCGCGGTCGTCGGCGATCACGGCGCCGGTCAACGCGTACCGCGATCCGGTGTCGATGACGTCGAGCACCCGGTCGAATTGGTTGTCCGGGTAGACATACACCGACAGCAGCGGCCCGAAGTACTCGGTGGCGAAGGACTCGTCGGTCGGGTCGTCCGACAGCAGCACCGTCGGCCGGACGAAATAGCCTTCGCTGTCGTCGTATTCGCCGCCGACGGCGATCGTGACCCCGGGCGCGCCTTTCGCGCGCTCGATGGCGGCGACGTTCTTGGCGAACGCCCGCCGGTCGATCAGCGCGCCACCGAAGTTGGTCAGGTCGGCGATGTCGCCGAATGGCAATTCGGCGGTGGCAGCTAGAAAATCGTCGCCCATTCGCTGCCATACCGAGTGGGCGACGAACGCCCGCGATGCCGCCGAGCACTTTTGGCCCTGGTAGTCGAATGCGCCACGAATCAGTGCGGTGCGCAGCACGTCCGGCCGCGCCGAACTGTGCGCCAGCACAAAGTCTTTGCCGCCAGTCTCCCCCACTAGTCGCGGATAGCTGTGATAGCGCTCGATGTTCGCGCCGACCTGCTGCCACAGGTGCTGGAAGGTCGCCGTCGACCCGGTGAAGTGGATACCGGCCAGCCGTGGATCCGCCAGTGCCACTTCCGATACCGCGTAGCCGTCGCCGGTGACCAGATTGATCACGCCCGGCGGCAGTCCGGCCGCCTCGAGCAGTTGCATGGTCAGATACGCGGACAACGTCTGCGTCACCGAGGGCTTCCACACCACGGTGTTTCCCATCAACGCCGGCGCGGTAGGAAGATTGGCCGCAATCGAGGTGAAGTTGAATGGGGTTATCGCGTAGACGAATCCATCCAACGGGCGGTAGTCGGTGCGATTCCATTCACCGCGGGTGCTCAGCGGCTGCTGCGCGAGGATCTGACGCGCGAAGTCGACGTTGAATCGCCAGAAATCCGCCGTCTCGCATGAGGCGTCGATCTCGGCTTGATACGCGGTTTTGGATTGCCCCAACATGGTCGCCGCGGCGATCTTCTCCCGCCACGGTCCGGCCAGTAGATCGGCGGCCCTCAAAAATATCGCCGCGCGTTCGTCGAACGGGGTTGCGGCCCAGTCGGTTCGGGCCAGGGAGGCCGCTTGCACAGCGGCCGCGGCGTCGCGGTGCTGGGCGTTGGTGAGCGTACCCAGCTTCAGCGAGTATCGGTGCGGGGCGGCGACATCGATCTTTTCGCCGTCGCCCATCCGATGCGTGCCACCGATGACGTGCGGCAGGTCGATCGGATGATCGGCGATCTGCGCGAGCGCGATCTGCAGTCGGGCCCGTTCGGGCGAGTTCGGCGCGTAGTCGTGGATGGGTTCGTTGCTTGGCTGCGGAACATCGGTGACAGCGTCCATGTCTCAGGATCTCAGTGTGGCCGCTGTGTCGTCTTGGCCGATCGGACAGCATTCGAGCAATCGACTAGTAGAATCGTACAACGTGAGGACCGTCGGTGTGGGACTCGGACAACTGCTCTTAGCCCTGGACACGACCGTGGCAAGGCTGATCGAGGCGCCGCGCGGTCTCGACCTCCCGGTCGCCTCGGTCGCGTTGATCGACGCCGACGATGTACGGCTCGGAATGGGCCGGGGCGCGGACTCCGCAGACATCTTCTTCCTGCTCGGGGTGCCCGACTCGGAGGGACAACAGTGGATCGACACTGGCCCCGCCCCGGTGGCGATCTTCGCCAAGGGACCGTCCGCTGAGCTGGTCGCGCGCGCGGTCGCCGCCGGAACGGCGGTGGTGGCGGTCGATCCGCGGGCCCGCTGGGAGCGGCTGTATCGGCTGGTCGACCACGTCCTGGAGCACCACGGCGACGCCGAGAACGATTCCGGCACGGACTTGTTCGGGCTCGCACAATCACTGGCCGACCGAATTCACGGCATGGTCAGCATCGAAGACGAGCAATCCCACGTGCTGGCTTATTCGGCGTCCAACGACGAGGCCGACGATTTGCGGCGGCTCTCGATCCTGGGTCGCGCCGGGCCGCCCGAACATCTCAGGTGGATCGGCCAGTGGGGCATCTTCGACGCGCTGCGCGCCGGCGGCGACGTGGTCCGCGTCGCCGAGCGACCGGAGTTGGGACTGCGGCCGCGACTGGCGGTCGGCATTCATCAGCCGGGCTTCGATGCCCGTCGCGCACC
The DNA here is from genome assembly GCF_001673405.1 of Mycobacterium sp. 1245111.1. Classification (GTDB taxonomy): domain Bacteria; phylum Actinomycetota; class Actinomycetes; order Mycobacteriales; family Mycobacteriaceae; genus Mycobacterium. Next base: position 8,790 of record NZ_LZLV01000037.1, read on the forward strand.
GGGTTTCGCGGGTTGCATCTGGGTGCAGCAGGGGTCTAGGCCACTGGCCGACGACGCGGAGGAGATACTGCGCGGGGCCGCGGTGCTGGCGGCCCGCATCATGTCCCGGCTGAGCGCCAAGCCGTCGACACATGTCTTGCGGGTGCAGCAATTGCTCGGACTCACCGAGAGCGGGCCGGTCGACGTGGACGCGATCGCGCGCGAGCTGGGTGTCGCGGCCGCCGGACAGGGCGCGTTGGTCGCCTTTGACAATCCAGGCCGACATGATCGGCTTGCCGACATTTTGGCACTGAGCGCCAATGCTTTTCGCGCTGACGCCCAGATCGGCTGGCGCGGGTCACGGGTGTACGTGTTGTTCCCGCAGACCAGCAAGCGGTCCTCGCTGCAGTCGTGGATTCGCGGCACGATCGGCGGGCTGCGGACCGAACTCGGCCTGCAGCTGCGGGCGGTGATCGCCGTGCCGATTGCGGGGCTGGCCGGCCTGCCGGCGGTAAGGGAGGAACTCGATCGCGTGCTGGATAGTGCTGAGCGCCATCCAGATTCGTTCGCCGCGGTGACATCGCTGGCCGACGCCCGGACCACCGTCCTGCTCGACGAGATCGTCACGATGGTCGGCGCCGAGGAGCGACTGGTGGACCCGCGGGTCCACGAGTTACAGGCCCGCGACCCGGCGCTGGTTCAGACGCTGCGGGTGTACCTGGATGAATTCGGCGACGTCGCATCCGCGGCGCGACAGTTGCATGTGCACCCCAACACCGTGCGCTACCGGATCCGGCGAATAGAGACGATGCTCGGCACATCGTTGGCCGATCCCGATGTCCGCCTGCTGCTTTCGCTGGGGGTGCGGGTGATCGAGCGGGTCTCGTGAGTGGGCGCGAAAATCGCGCAACGTTTTTGTTCACCGTGACGGTAATTGGAAGAGTGGCAACAATTTTCCGTCAGCTAAGCTGCGCAGGTGACAGATCACCCGTCGGCATACCTGGTGCTGGCTTCCCAGCGAAGCGGCAGCACCCTGCTGGTCGAGTCGTTGCGTGCGACGGGCGTCGCGGGTGAACCGCAGGAGTTTTTCCAGTACCTCCCGACCACTAGCCAGTCGCCGCAACCACGCGAATGGTTCGCCGGCGTCGACGACGACTCGATTCTGAGCCTGCTCGATCCGCTGGACGCGGGCAAACCCGACCTGGCCCCGCCGGAGATCTGGCGTGACTACATCCGCACCGTCGGGCGGACACCGAACGGCATTTGGGGCGGCAAGCTGATGTGGAACCAGACGCCGCTGCTGCTGGACCGAGCCGCCGGATTACCCGATCGATCGGGTGCGGGGTTGCTGTCTGCGATCCGCGATGTCGTCGGCCAGGACCCGTTGCTGGTGTACGTCTACCGGCCGGACGTGGTGTCACAGGCCGTGTCGTTTTGGCGGGCGGTGCAGACCCGGGTCTGGCGCGGCCGCCCCGATCCCGTTCGGGATGCGCGCGCCACGTATCACGCCGGCGCCATCGCCCACGTCATCACGATGCTGCGTAGTCAGGAACAGGGCTGGCGCAACTGGTTCGCCGAAGAAGAGGTTTCGCCGCTGGAGATTCCATATCCGGTGTTGTGGCGCAACCTGACTCAGGTTGTCGGCGACATCCTTGAGTCGTTGGGGCTCGATCGGCGGCTTGCGCCGGAGCCGGTGCTGGAGCGTCAAGCGGACAAGCGGTCCGATGAATGGGTCGACCGCTACCGCGAAGACGCCGAGAGGGACGGACTGCCGCTATGACTCTTGGCGTAGATCTCGGCAAGAAACTGCTCGACGGCCACCGCGGCATTGGCGGCGCGGGCCGACCCGAAGATGTCAAAAGCGTGCTGCGCGAAGGGTAATTCGGCGTACGCGACGGGCTCACGGCTGACTTCACGCAGTCGCGTGCTGAATGCCCGCCCCTGCTCGACGGGTATCAACGAGTCGTTGGTGCCGTGCATCACGAAAAACGGTGGGGCGTCGGGCGATACGTAGCTGATCGGCGAGGCGATCCGGAACGCCTCCGCTATATCACGACGTCCCAGCTTGAACACATACTTGCCGAGCATCGGCGCCATCATTGGATGGACCGCTTCCTGGTGGTTGAAATCGTAGAGACCGTAAAACGGGACCGCTGCCCGCACACTGGTGTCGGCGTCCTCGAAGCCGGGTTGGAATTGCGGGTCGTTCGCGGTGAGCGCGGCCAGTGAGCTCAGGTGGCCGCCGGCTGAGCCGCCGGTGATCGCCACCCAGTCCGGGTCCCCGCCGAACTCGGCGATGTGTTCCTTGGTCCACGCCAAAGCCCGCTTGACGTCGACGATCTGGTCCGGCCACGTGGAGCGAGGGCTGAGCCGATAGTTGATCGCGACGCACACCCAGCCCAATTCGGCCAGGTGACTCATCAACGGATATGCCTGTTGCCGTTTGCTTCCCACCATCCAGGCGCCGCCGGGAACCTGTAGCAGCACCGGTGCCTTGCCGCCGCGGTCGAGGTCGGGTCGCCGCCAGATATCGAGGTGATTCCGCGTGCCGTGCTCGCCGTAGGCGATGTCGGTGTCGTGCGCGTAGTCGCCGTAGATCCGCGCCATCCTGACCACGCCCGGCGATTTCGCGGTGCCCGCGCCGGCCGGTCGCTTCCACAGGTCTGTGGAGTCTGTGCGACGGTCGGAGCCCAGCGCCGCGTCGAGGGCGGCTTTGAGCGGTTGGTCGGCCTGGTGGCCGATCCGGTTCAGACCTAGCAGGCCAAGCCAGGACAGCCCCGACACCAACCAGCTGAACCAGCGCATCTTCGGCGACAGCGTGCGGGTGATCGCGGCTAGCAACGTCGCCTGCCCGGCGATCAGTTGCAGTGGCAGTTCCGTAGCGAACACGCCAAAGCTGAACGCGTACATGGACAGATAGCCACGCTTGCTCAACGGCCGATAGCCGTTGGCGGTAACGGTGAGTCCGGCCAGCGAAGCGAATGCGACTGCGAATTTCCTCACGGCCACCACTTAACCACAGGCCTGGTTAGTCACTGAAACCACTTGTGTCACTTCGGTTTCACGGTCCGAAACTTGTCGGTCTCCGTGGTTATCATTCGAACATGCGTTCTAGTAGTCGTGAGGAGATCGTCGAGGTGCTCGACGGTCTTCGCGCGTACGTCAAACGCACGCAGGATCTGACGTTCGATGCGCTGACCACGCCCGAGCGGCTGAACGTGCTGGAAAGCCTGGAGGTTGTCCGGCGCCAGCTTCCGGCCGCCGAGCACGCGTTGATCAACGAGCTGGCCGGTGAGGAGCCGGCGGTGCTCGGCGGCAAGCTGCCCGCGGTGTTGGCGAACCGGTTACGGATCAGCCGCGCCGAGGCGTCACGGCGGGTGCACGAGGCGGCGGATCTGGGTGAGCGGCTCGCGTTGAACGGTGAGGTTCTGCCGCCAGCGCTGGAGGCCACCGCGGCCGCGCAGCGCACCGGCGAGCTGGGCGCCGGGCATGTCACGGTGATCCGCTCGTTTTGGCAACGGGTACCGGATTTCGTCGACATCGAGACCCGCGTTCGGGCCGAGGCGCAACTGGCCCGGTTGGGTCGCGAGCACCGCCCCGACGAGCTGGCCAAGCTAGCCGACAAGCTGATGGACTGCCTCAACCCCGACGGCGACTTCAGCGACGTCGACCGCGCCAAACGCCGCGGCCTGACGATTGGCCGCCAAGACCTCGACGGGATGAGCCCGATCAATGGCTGGCTGACCCCCGAAGCTCGCGCCACCCTCGACGCCGTGTTCGCCAAGCTGGCCGCACCAGGCATGTGCAACCCCGACGATGAAACCCCTTGCGTCAGTGGCACACCGTCACAGCCGGCCATCCAGGGTGACACCCGCACCGCATCGCAGCGCACCCACGACGCCCTGCTCGCCGCCGGGCGCGCGCTGCTGGCCTCCGGCGACCTGGGCCAACACAACGGATTGCCCACCTCGATCATCGTCACCACCACGCTGCAGGAGCTGGAGAAGGGCGCTGGGCGTGGCCTGACCGCTGGCGGCACCCTGCTGCCGATGTCCGATGTCATCCGACTCGCCTCGCACGCCCATCACTACCTGGCAATCTTCGACCACGGCAAAGCCCTGGCGCTGTATCACACCAAACGCCTCGCCTCACCAGCCCAGCGAATCATGTTGCACGCCAGGGACCGTGGCTGCACCTTCCCCAGCTGCGATGTGTCGGGCTATCAGTGCGAAGTCCACCACGACGACCCCTACCGAACCAACCCCATCAGCGACGTCAACCACATGACCCTGACCTGTCACCCCAACCACGCCATGACCGAACAAGGCTGGACCACCCGCAA
>NZ_LZLV01000038.1 GCF_001673405.1 Mycobacterium sp. 1245111.1
TTTGGTACTGGGCATCCTCGTCGGCGCGGTCCCGTGGCGCCGGCATCAGCTGTGGTCGTGGCTGATCCTGCTGCGGCGCCGGGATATCCGCCGAAGATCCAGCCGATCAGGCCGGCGGCCAGTACGCCGACGATCACGAGAAGTTTGGTTGTCGCGGTCATCGCTCTCGCCGAGCCCGGGCAATCAACGACGCGAGTACGACCGCCACCACCACGACACCGGCGAAGCCCAGCGCGACATTGCGGGCGCGGTGGTCCGGCGGTGGAGGCGGCGCGGCCGGGATGATCAGTCGGCTGTGGGCGCCGGGCGCCAGCCGGTCGCCTGGCGGCACGTCAAATGTCAACGCCGCCACCGGATCCACGACGCCATAGCCCACCTGGTTGTCGACTCCGCGTGGCGGATTGTGCGCTGTCTGCAGGATCCGGTTGATGACCTGGTGCGCGGTCAGCGCCGGGTACTTCGCCCGCACCAGCGCGGCGACGCCGCTGACATAGGCCGCCGAGAAGCTCGTTCCCCAGAACGGGATGTTCTTTTCGCCCGGATGTATTGGCGGGTAGGCGTTCACCGGCCCGCCGGTTTGCGGGGACAGCCCCATGATCCCGACGCCGGGAGCGGCAGCCGCGACCCACGGGCCCGCGAGGCTCTTCTTGATCGGGGCGCCGGTGTTGTCCACCGCGCCGACCGACAGCACATAGTCGGAGAACCACGATGGCGACGACACCGTCTTCACCTGATGCCAATCCCGGGGATCGGCGGCGTCCAGCGGGTCGAAGGCGGGGTTCTGGGCACATTCGTCCTCGCCCTCGTTGCCCGCGGCGGCAACGACGACCGCATCCTTGACGGTCGCGGCGTACCACACGGCGGCCCCAATAGCGCTCTGGTCCAACGGATCTGCCGCCGACAGGCATGCGGTGACGCTGACGTTGATCACCTTGGCGCCCATGTTGGCGGCGTGGACGATCGCACTGGCCAGCGTCGCGATGGTGCCGGCCTTCTTGCGGGCGTCCATGTCTCCGCCACCCGGTTTCTCCGGTTCGAACGCCCGCGACGACTGGCGGATCGAGATGATCCGCGCGTGCGGGGCCACTCCCCCGACCCCGTCGGGTACGCCCGGTGGCGGTGGCGGGACCTCGGGGTCGTCCGGCGCACCGGCGACCGGATCGCCCGGCCCGTTCGACGGCTCATCGCCTGGCGGCGGCGGTGGGGGCGGCGGAGCCGGCTTGGTCTCGGTGATCGTCACCGGCGACGGAGGCGGCGGTGGCGCGATCGGTGGCGGTGGCCCGCCGGGCGGCGGCGGCCCGGCGTCGGCGGCGGGTGGGCCCGCTGGCGGGGGGAAGGCCGGAACCGCCGGCAGCGGCGGCGGCATCGGAGCGCCCTGCGGGGCTGCGCCGATCACCGACGCCACGATGGTGCCGTGCGAGTCGCAATCCATCAGCCCGTCGCCGCCCATGATGTAGTCACCACCGGGCACCACCGGTAAGCGGTGGCTGGGATTGACGCCGGTGTCGATCACGGCGACGGGCACGCCGTTGCCGGTCGAGTACTGCCAGGCCTTCGAGACGTTGAGCATCACGTAGCCGGGGGCTGGCACGGTGACGTTCGGTTCGGCGACGGTGATCGTGCGCGCGCAGATGTTGCTCTGCCGCATCGGCTGATCCGGGCCGGGTTTGCCGTCCGGCGGAACCCGCGCCGGGTCGACACTCGGCGGCGGAATCGCCTGTGCCAGAGGCAGACTCGACGGCAGACCAACCAGAAGGCCCACGAGGCTGAGCGCGGCGATCCGCCGTGTGGCAAGCACGAGCGTCATCGCATGCGCACCCAGGTGAAGAGCCCACCGATCCAGGCGGCCAGCGGGAGTGCGGCGATGATCGCGAAGATCTCCAGCCACTCCGCGATCATTCGCACCAACGGCGTGAACCGCGTGATCGGAACCAGCAGCGCCGCAACAAGGCCCGCGGCGCCGAACAGACCCAGAAATAGTGCACCCCACAACAGCGGGCCGCCCGCGGTAGCGGGCGAGTGCAGAACGTACTTGACGACGCCGACGCAGACCGCGGCCACGGCCGCGCACACCAGCGCCACCGCTTGACGCTTGTCGGCGAAAGCCCTTCCGCGGCTGATGAAGATCAGAACGAACAGGCCGGACAGCGCCAACGCAGCGTCGGCGCGAGCATGGCCCGGCATCAGCGTGGCCCACACCGCGGCGGGCAGGGTCGCTCCGGCGGCCACGCAAATCCCGGTCAACACGCTGTTTGCCGTCACGGCGCCGGCGGCGATCTGCGCGCCGCGGGGCGTGGTGTCGGGGCTGACCTCTTCATCGGCGGCCTCGTCGACAGGTGACACCGCGTCGGCGGGCAGACCCGCACTGCGCTGGAACAGGTCGCGCCCGGTGACCGAACCGAAGTACGGCGGCCGAATTCGCGCCGCCCACAACGCGATAGTGGGGGCGAGCGTCAGCAGGAACAGCAGGCCCACGAGCGTGAGCATCCCCATCCACTGCGCCGGGATCGGCCGCCACATGCGCGCCGCAGCGACCAGTCCCCCGATCGCGCTCAGCGTGACGACCGTTGCGGCGACGGTGATGTGGCGCCGCGTCATCACCGCGATGCCGGTGGTCAGAACGCCGGTCGCCAGAGCGGCGATAAACACGTGTGCCGCACCGACATTGCCGGGAGCGGCGGATCCCAGGCCGACCGCGAGCAGCGGGATCGCCAACCAGCCGAACCCGTCGAGCAGGTCGCCGCGATGCGGATACCACCGGGCCACCGCGCCCGCCCCGCCGGCCGCCAGCAGGCCGGCAACACCCGTCACGATGCTCGGCGCGATCGCGTCACCGGCGACGCGGATGCGTAGCGCCAACCCCAGTATCGCGGCCGAGAGCATCGCCAGGATCACCAGCGACGTGTGGGCGGCGGTGACGGCCGTGACCGGTTCGAACAGCTTCTGCCCGACACGGGCCAAGCCGGTGGACAACGACTCGTATTGCGGCTCAAAGGAATCACCCTCGACAACCGGGGCCAGCACCAGCGTGGCGCCATCTTCGACGCCGAGCTCGTCGAGCGTCTTCGTGACGTCGAGTCGCACGCCGTTGGCCTTGTGCAACTCGTAACCGACGCCGGGCTCGAGCCCCGCCAAGCCGCGACGCTTGAGTTCGTCGTTGAGCAACTCGACGATGTTGTCGACGAATACCTCGACGGGCACCGACGCCGGATAAACCTGCGAGACCAGGTGTTCGCCACAAACGACCGCAACCGCGCAGCGCGCCGGAAATGCGACTTTGGGCATTAACGTGGCCTGTCAGCGTCCGGAACGTATTTGTCCGCCAACGCTGCAGTGATCTCGAATAGCCGTAGCCGGGTTTTCTTTTGCAATTCATGCTGGGTATCAATGATCCCGCCTTTGGCCAAATGCGGGTCGAATGGCATGAATTCGACGGTCGCCCCCGATTGCCCGAAGCGCTCGGTGAGATAGGCACGCGCATCGGCATCGTATTTATTGCGGCTGTCGTTGAGAATGACCATGCTTCGCGACACCAATTCGTGGTATCCCATCGACCGCAACAAGTCGATCGCGCGGGTGACCGGCAAAGATGTGTCGGCGGTGAGACCGGAAATGAAAACCAGTGTGTCGCAGGCGTCGAACACCGCCTTCATCACCGGATGTTCGAGGTCGTCCGAGGTGTCCACCACGATGACGTTGTGGGTGCGGCGAAGCCGCGACAGGACGCCGGCGAACATCGACGGCACCAGCGGTCGCGGCTGATCCGATGCCCGGTTTCCGGCCAGCACGTCGAGTCCTAAGCTGTTCTGCCCCAAGTGTTCCCGGATGTCGGCGTAACCCTGGACATCGGTGTCGTTCAGCACGGCGGTGTAGTCCCCTGGCGGCGACTCGTCTATCCGGCCGGCCAGCGTGCCGAATCCGGGGGCCGCGTCGATTGCGACGACGTTTTCCGGCCGGCACTCACGGAACACCGCACCGATGCAGGCCGTCATCGTGGTCTTACCGACGCCGCCTTTACCCGACACCACGCCGATCACGTACTGCTTGCGGATGTGGCGACGGATCCGGCCCTGCAATTCGCGGTAATGCCGCTCAGCCGGAGACTCACCGAGATTAATAGTCTGAAAAGATGCGTTATAGATGAATTTGCGCCATCCCGAACCCGGCGGGATTTTCCGCGGGGTGACCATATCGGAGATGCGTAATGTCCCCGAGACGGAGTCAGGATGTTGTGGACGCGAGCCCGCGCTTTGTCTCGACGATGGCGTCCCTTGCTCCGTCGAATTCGCTGGCGTGTTCCACGGATTTGTCACGATGCCGATGCTAACATGCGCGCCATAGCCTCTACTTACACAACCTTTCGGTAGGAAAACCATTCTTCATTGGCTGGCAACCGCCGCACCATGTTGTTGATCGCGTTAGTGATGTTGGTGGCCGAACCCGGGGCCAGAACCATCCACTTCTTGCCCGCGGACGGCACTTGTTCGGCGACCAAACGGCCTTCGGGCGAGTCGATGATCGTCACCGCGCTCTGCTCGACGAAAGTCCTTGTGGGCTGGCCTGTTTCCACACCGGATTGCAGCGCAATAACCGAGGCCTGAGTCGACCGGGTGGGATCCGCGGCCAACAACACGATGCGCTGCTGATCGGCATCCATCTGCTGCGCTGCCAGAAAGTTTTTCAGCGAGGCCTGACTCGTCACATTGGCAAGCACGGCGTCGCCGTCGAGGGTGACCGGCCGCAACGGGGCGGGCGTATTCGTCCCGCACAGTCTGTCTATTTGAGCGACCAGAACCGAGTTGGCGGCGCCTTCAGCGGTCGCGGTTCCGGCGCCGCCGATCCGGACCAGGTCTTCCGATCGCTCCATCACCACCCACCATTGAGCGAAGCGCGCCAGCACGGCCCTCGCCGGTTGGTCGCCGGTGTCGGGTCCGCGCATGTGGATGAGAAGCGCGACGTCCCTGCGCGAGAGCACCGTCAGCCATTCGACGACAACCGAGTCGACGGTCCCCGCTTCGTCGATGACGCCTGCGGCTCGCAACTCGGCGGCGATGGGATGTGCCAATGCCTTGTGCGCCGTCTCGAAGCTCGGCAGTATCGGGCGCAGCCCCAACTCAGGGGCGACGACCTCGATGCCGGCGAGTATCTGGAGTACCCACAGTCCGTCGATCGTGGTGGTCAGCATGCCGGTCAATCCAAGCCGCTGGGGCGCACACCTTTAGTGCGCCCCAGCTATGAGGTTTGCGACTCGGGTCAGACGAAGAAGTTCGTCGAACTCGCGTCGGTCGCGTGGGCGGAAGCGTTCACGGAGTGGATCGTCTGCCCGTGCTGCATCACCGTCTCGATGAGCTCTTCGAAGCCTTGAAGCATTTGCGTCTGCGCCTCGTAGAACGCCTGGTGCGCCTGGCCCTGGAAGAAGCCGCCGATTTGGTCGGTTGCGGCCTTGATGGTCTGGTGGTGGTCCGTGAGCATCGCGGCCTGCTGCCCGACACCAGAGCCGAGATCGTTAACTGCGCCGTGGTCGTACTGAATGGTCATGTGCTAGTTCCTAACTCGCGAAGAATTGAATGGCGTTGGTCGACCGACGACTACGTGCTGACGGCGCCGAAGCTTGAGAAGCTGTGCGAGGCGTCCATCTCGTGCTGCTCCATCATCATCGCCGCTTTGATGAGGCCATCCTTCAAGTGGTTTCCATACGTCGTGGCTTGAACCAAGCCGTGCTGCACTTTTCCGGCGGTGTTCGTTGAAGACATGTAGCCATCGCCCTGCCACGCAGCGCCCATCGCTTCATGGTTGGCCAGGTACTGATTCGCAATGACCGTCGCATGCTCGAGTGCCGTCTCGATCTTCTGCGCAGTCGACCGCATCATCTCGGGCGTTACCTGTAGTAGTGCCATTACCTCTCCCTCAGCTAGTGCCCCCTAAAGCGGGACGTGCCGCTAGTGTAAGCACGCTTCGGAGGTACGGCACCTCACCTTTTAAATCCTCAGTTGAACCCACCAGCGGTTGAAGTTGTTATGGCTGTTATCTGCCTCTACCAGCTCTAGTGTGCCCGGCCGGTCGGCTTCAAACTGTGAGCACGCGGCCCTCGCGGTAGCACTATCATTCAGCCATGACGACTTGGACGCGGGCGACGTGATGTCGGCACGCGAAGAGGTGCTCCACTGGGGCCTTGATGACTGGGTGGAATTGGATCGCGTTCATCTCTGCGTCAGCCAGGAAAACGCCGGGCAGCCCATATCGGTTATCCAAAACAAAACGCTCGAACTGATTCGCTCGCTAGTGAGTAACGGCATGTTCGTACTCGGTGACGTAAAGCGCGGGGTCGGCTTCACCGCCTGGAACACTTCTCTTGACGAGTCGATGCAACGAATACACGACGTCTACGTGACGAATTTTGAGGACGAAAACACGTGGATGTGGTTCTGCTGGCTGAACGCCACTGAAGAAGGAGAGAAGCTCGCTAAATCTCTTCGCGAAAGCCAATGCCCTGTGCGGACCAGCTGATTGGCTGCAGCTTGCGCATGTGCCCTGACTACGATTGACCGATAAGTTCCGACATCAATGAGAGGTCGTAATGTCCGCGCGTGACGAGGTTTTGCTTCGCGGTCTGATCGATTGGGTTGCGCTGGAGCGTATCCACTCGATAGTGGCTCAGGAGAATCCGGGCCAGCCACTAGCGATCATCCAGGACAAGGTCCTTGGTCTAATCCGCTCACTGGTGTCCGAAGGTCTGTTCGAAGTCGGTAATCTCTCGTCCTCTACCGGCCGTTTCAGCGCCTGGCACACAACGCTCGATGAGTCGATAGAGCGAATTCGCGAGGTGTACACGAGCAAGTTTGATGATGAACCAGCGTGGTGGTTTTACTGCTGGCTCGACGCCACCGAGGAAGGCTTGAAGGTCGCGGAAGCGATTGAGGCGAGCCAAAATTCGGAGCAGAAGGGCTGAGCAAGCTCAATTATTTGCGGCGATAGCAACCAGGGCATGGTGGACAGACTGCGTGAGTTGGATGACGTCGCCAGTCAACTGGACCCGACGCCCTGAATCTATGAACACCGTGTGCTCGATCAGCCGACCTTGAGACGGTTCACTAGACCCGAAAACGTAGGTGCTGTATTGCGCCCACATCCAGAGCCCGGCCGCTGCGAAGTACCCGCTGCTGCGTACCGCCACCGCCCCGCGCAGCGGTTCTTCGTCGACTCTTTGGATCGTAATTTCCGTGGCACCAAGGTCGCGGAGGGTTCGGTCGGCGTTTTCATGGACCACGTGTTTGGGCGGAAACCCGGTAAATCCAAAGGCGCTGATGGTTTCACAACCGTCCCAACTCCCATCGGGGTGTTGGCCGGTCACGGCGATGCGCGCTGGCTCATAGCTTCGGTCCGCCAATTGCGCAATCTGCCAACCGGCGGGAGTGCCCAACTCGCGCAACCAATCTGGCCTGTACCGGAAGCCGAGCGGAGTGATGTCGTCTAGGTAATCCGTCAAAACGCCGGCTATCGAAGAGACACTCGCCAACCGGCGCGTCTCAGACGCCCCGGCAGGCATCACTCGAGTACCTGGCCGAGCTTGCCCAGAACCGCGAGGCCGCCAAGCACAATGCCCCCGACCGTCGCCCAGAAGCCGGGCGGCGGAGGATCGACATGAATCTGGTGGCCGGGGTCGTCGTGCACCGGTTCATGCGTCTCGGGCGCGGGCGTCTGTGTTGCTGGCACCTGGACGGGATGCGGCTCAGGCGCCGGTTGCGGAGCCGGTTGGGGCTTGGGCACCTTTTCCTTGGGCAAATGCACGTCGACCTTCGGTTCGCCCGGATACCAGATCTCAACCGTTGGGCCACCGAATTTGCTGTCCGGCCGGTAGCCGATCTTGGTCCCATCGGGAAGTTGCGCCCATTCCCCTCGGCCGTAGCCGTAGCCGCCAGTTGGTAACGGGGTGGCGTTCTGGGTTAGCTGGTCGTACAGGCCCCGGATTTGCTCGGGCGTCGGCAGCACTTTGACATTCGGGTGTTCGCCCGGTGGCAACGGATCGACGATGTCGTGGACGTCTTGCGAATTGTGCACTGACAGCGCTTGCGCGCCGGGAGAGTCTTTGAGGTCACCCAAGAGGTTCTGCACGCCTTGATTGGGCGCGTCACCGACATTCGGATTCGGCTGGGGTTGTGGCTGGGGCTGAGACGGTTGCTGCTGTGGCTGGGCCGGGGGCTGCTGCTGTTGCGCTGGCTGCGGTGGAGTGTGCGGAGGCGGTTGCGGAGCTTGCTGGGGTTGTGGCGGCGGGCTCAGGGTTTGGGCGGTGTTACCGGGGCTGAGCAGCGGTGGTTGCGGCGGAGTTGGCGGGGCCGGAGGCAGTGGGTGCTGGGGCGCCACATACGCGAGCGGCTGCGTGGCAACGCTGGCGGCACTGGTCAGTGGTTTCGTCATTAGGGCGGTGCTGGCCTGCGCTGTGCCGACCGGTCCGCGTAGTGCGGCGGCGTTGAGCATGCCGGGTTTGAGCCCGACCGCTTTTCCGCCCGAGGGTGAAGGCGGCGGGGAAAACGGCTCCGCCGGCGGGGTGAACGTGGTGACCCCGGGCGCGGCGGACATCGGCGGCGTGACCGGCGGACGCGGCATCATCGGCTGCACCGGCGACTGCGCCGCCGTGGGCGGCACTGACGGTGGGATCATCAGGTTCGCGTTCGGCGAGGGGGCATACATCCCCGTCGAGGACTGGGACGGGGCATACGTCTGCGCCGGGGCCGGCGGCGCGGTATGGGTCACCGCCGACAGTGGCTGGGCCGCAACACTATTCGCCGGAGGAGACGCCGTCGAGGATCCCGACGACGACACCGCCGACATCGCTGTGGCGGGCAGCGCGGCTGCGGGGCCGGCGATTGCGCTGGCTCCCGAGCCGACCATCCCAACCGCGGCCTGCATACCGCTCATCGCCGCACTCTCGGCGACCGTGGCGGCCGCGACCGCCGCCGCGGCGATCGACCCGCCCGAGATCGCCGGCATCGACGGGTTCATCAACGCCGTGCCCAGCGCGTCCAACAACGCCCCGTACCGCAACCCCGCCGAGGCGTTGTTGGGCCACATGAACCCGAAATACTCCATTTCCAACTCTGCGATCCGCGGCGTCAGCATGCCCAACACGATCGGATTGATGATGTTGTCGATGTGCTCCTCGGCGCGATTCGCATGCGCCAACGGAGCCGGGACCATCTGCGCCACGTGGGTCGGATGCGCTGCCGCCGCCATGTGCATGATCTGCGCCCTGACAAGAGTTTCCTCAGCGAACGCGATGTGCTCGGTGTCGTGGGACACCAACGCCGCCTCCGACGCCGTACCGCCCAAACCAATATGCGCCGCGGCCGCCACCTGACCGAGCACGGACGACACTCCCACCGTCGCCGTCATCGCCGCGTGATGGGCCACCAGCGCCTCCGCAGCCGCCAGAGTCTGCGACGGACCGGGAGCCATCGCCAACACCATGTGGTTGTCCTCCGGCGGAGTGACCACCCAAGGCTGTATCACCATCTAAGCCCCCACACCAGCAGCGAAAAAGCTTGCAGCACCTAGATAGCCGACGCCGCAGCCCGCATCAACTCGGTAGCCACCGCCGTGGTCATCGCCAGCGACTGAGCGCCTGAATACAAGCCCCGCATCAACCCGTGCTGCTCCGCGGTGGCGACGTGTGCGGCACCTGCCGCCGCGGCGATCGCCGCGAACTTCGCCGAGTCAGCGTCCATGCCCATCGGCACCGGGGCCAACACCACCGGCGCCACGCCCGCAGCGACCGCAGCCGTCTCAGCAGCCAGCGCTCCATGACCCGCGGCGGCCGTCGCCACCACCTCTGGAACCATCGCGAATGTCACGATCTACCTCCTTGAAGGCTCGAAACGACTGAAGCGATCGTAACCGAACTCGGCCGATCGCATATGCGCGAAAATCTCGACGGCATTTGCGCCCCGGACCGCGCTATTCATCCTCGACGTGATCGCCGGCAACGACGATCCGGGCGTGCGCGACGGCGGCCTGCTGATTGGATTCCTCGCTGTTGCCCCGCGCCGCCATCGGCGCCATCGGCATCCCGCCCATGCCGCCAGCCGTAGTGGTCGGACCCGACGTCGCGGCCACTGTCCGCAGGCCCATCGGCCGGCCTCCGTCGGCCGGCTCGAACGTGCTCGTGGGTCGCGTGTAGCTGGTCAACCCCGCGCCGGAGACGGCTCCCATCCCGCCGAATGCGCTGGCCGCACCGCCACCGATACCTCCGGCCGCACCGCCCCCGGAGCTGAGTGGTCCAGCGAGAGAGGCCAATTCGGCCGCCTGCGGTCCGGACGCCGAGTTGAACATCCCGCCGAACGCGCCCATCAGCGACTGCGGCAGGCTGCTGAAGCTCTGCAGACCCTGCGTCGGGGCCTGCAAGAGCTGCGACGCCGGCTGCATCGCACCCGACGCGGCCTCCTGCAGCGGCCCCAGCAGCGAGCTGATCTGCTCGGCGCCACCGCCGGTCGCCGAGGCCGGCGCCTGGCCGGCCGCCTGCGCAACCTGATTCGACAGGCTCACTCCGTCCTGCGCGCCAGTGCTGCTCGCGGCCTGACTCAACGCCTCACCGGCGGCGGCCGGCGCGGCGGGCGACGCACCCTCGGGCGCCAGCGGTGGCGGCGTTCCGAGCGAGGCGGTGAATCCGCCGAGCGCCGTCGAGTACCCCATTCCGACGGCCGAGTTGTGCGGCCAATGCTGCCCGTAATACTCGAGATCGTGCTGGGCAATCGCGGGGGTGAAATGGCCTAACACCGCATAGTTGATTTTGTCCATGGCGTCGCGCCTGGCGCGGTTCGACTGGCTGACGACCGACGGAATCACTGACGACCGCGCGGTCATAAACGCGTCGACAGCGCCCTGGGTGATCGCGATTTTGTGCGCAGTCCATCCCGCAACGGTGTGCAACCCCATGTTGAGACCGGTCGCGGCCACGGCCGAGGCATTCGAGCCTTGACCTGACCACGACGCCATCGTCGCCGCGGTGTTCGCTGTCGAAAGCCCCGCCGCCATCTCGTGGTGGGCGGTCTCGGTCGCCCAGACCGTATTGTTGGCGACCACCGAAACCGGTGAGCCGGCCTCGAAGGTCGCCGCGATGGTCTCCGGTGGCCCGGTCCAGCGTGGATCGACGACCATGTTTGTCGATTAACCCAGCGCAGTGCCGTGGATCGCGTCCATGGCTTCGTAGGTGGTTGACGCCAACGACTGGGCGCCCGCAAAACCGGTCCGCTGTTGAACGTGATCGGCCATCGTTGCCAGGTAGGCGACCCCGGTCGCATTCAATGCCGCGGCGAACGCCGCCGAATCGGCATCCGGCGCCATCGGAGTCACCCCGGTCAACGCCGCCGCCCCGGCCGCCGTGGTGGCCGCCATTTCGGCGCCGATCCCCGTCTCGGTAGCCGCCGACCCATGAACCGTGGCCGGAGTTACGCTTAGTCCGCCTGCCATGTCGCCTCCCAGGTCTGTCCGCGAATTATCTTCGCGAACGCAGGTGTCTGAGTTTAATTGACCAATCTGCGGTGTCGAGTCAGGACTTTCTAATCCGGACTTCCGACCAGAACTCCTTCGATGTCCCCTTCGGTGGTCACCAGCAGCCCGCGTCCGGGGGCTAGTTGCTGAGCGCTTATCCGTGCGAACACCTTCACGCTGGCTGGATCGTTGTCCATGAACAAGGTCGGCGACCGAGATCCGGTGAGCTTTTGGATGAACGGGTTCATCACGACCTGGGCGGCCCAGTTACCGGGCAGGCGCGAGGCGATCACGTGCAGCCCGATCTCACGACTGCGCTCGACCAGTCCCCACAGCGGCGCCGTCGCGGCGGGCCGGATGGCCTGGTTGTGCGGCCGGAGTTCGTGCTCGTCATCGATCAGCAGGAAGTGGCGCGGGCCATCCCACGGCTTCAAATCCAGCAACTCTTCCTGCGTCAGACCCGACGGCGGGAGCCGGTCCTGCAGCAGCCGCGCCAGCTCGCCGATGACGTTGTCGATGTCGTCCGCCGTATATGCGTACGCACGCACGTGCGGGCCCCGGATCTGACCGATCAGCGTCGTCTTCGGGTCGATGATGGTGATCTGCGCCTGCTCGGGGGTGAATCGCTCGGTGATGGCCCGGCCAATCGCCGCGAGTGTTGTTGTCTTTCCGCATAATTGGCGGCCCACCACCAACAGGTTAGGCAGCGCCCGGGCCGGCAAGGCCACCGGCTGCAGACCACTTTCGCCGATCGCGAATGGGACGTTCAGCGGATCGTCCGAAGCGGGCGAGCCGGCGAAGTTGGCCATGATCTCAGCCAGCGACACCCGCTCGGGCAGGCGCGACAGGGTCTCGACCTTGCCGGTGCCGGTGACTTCGGCGATCAGCGAGCCGATGCGCCTCGTCCCGACCCGCTCGCCCTTGGTGCCGGTCACCTCGGGCACACCGACCAGCAGCTCGTGCCCGTCGCGAGTGAGACCAAATCCTGGCCTGTCCAAGGTGTTTCGCGCCGCCCTGCGCTGCTCCAGCCCGGTGCCCATCTGCGACTCGTCGGGGTTGCTCAGGCGGAGTTGGATCCGTGCGTTGGAGACGTTGAGCAGGCCCTGCTTTTGGCCGACGAACCAGGCGGTGGCGCTGGTCATCACGTGAATACCGTAGGACAATCCTTGGCGCGCAATGGAAATCGCCCGGTCCCCCATCGCCGAGTCTTTGTCGTAGAGGTCGCCGTAGTTGTCGATGACCAGAAAGACGTCGCCGAACTTGTCCTCCGGATCGGTTCCCCCGCCACCGGCCGCGCCGAAGCGCCGCTCGCGAAACTCGGAGATGTCGATCTGGTACTGCTTGAACGACGCCTCGCGCGCACGGATCAGCCCCTCGATCGTGGCGATCGTTCGGGACACCCCCTCGGTGTCGTTGAGGCTGACCACGCCGGCCACATGCGGGTACTCCTCCACCGGGTACAGCGAAGCGCCGATGCAGAAGAACGTGACGCGCTCGGGGCGATACATCAGCGCCGCCGACGTCATCAGCGTCATCAACGTGGTCGACTTTCCGCGCTGCGCGGTCCCGACCACCATGATGTTGTCCATCTCCGCATCGAGGACCTGCACCCGCTGGACGTGATCCTCCGGGATATCCACGATCGCGTACGGCAACACCAACCCGGGGTTCTGCCCGTAGTCGACGTGCCACGGCTTGTCCCGCCAGTAGCCCACCAGCGAGTCGACTTGCTCGCTGACTTCCAGTGGCGGCAGCCAGATTTGGTGCGGAAGCCGGGCGGGGTGCGCGATCAGCGACTCGCGGATGACGTCGAGGAGCTTCTTCTTGCGGAAGCCGTCGGAGTGGAAGAGGAATTCGTCCGGTTCCTCGGGTGCCTCGGCCACCGCCAGCGCGGCGTTGTCCTCGTCGCTGAGCGGCTGGTACTCCCAGGTGAGTGGTCGCGGTTGGGAGAAACTGACGTCGACGGTCTTGCTGACCGTGACGGTTTTCTTCGGGAGCACGAATGGTGCCGACAGGTAGAAGCACCGAAACGGCTCCAGGTCGCGTGGACCGACTTTGAGTAGCGCGTAGCCGTTTTCCTTCGACGGCAGATGCAGCGCGGCGTCGCTGCCGATCACGTCTCGGGAGTCCTCGGCGGTTTCCGCGCGTAGCGCCACGCGGAATGCGATGTTGCTCTTTGCCTTGCTCAACGACGACAGGTCGAGCCGCTGACCACCGAGCGTGAAGAAGACGTTGCAGCCTCGGCCTTCCTGACCGATGTGAATCACCAGCTGGATCCACTCCTGGTGGTGATGGAACAGCTCCAGGTATTCGTCGATGATGACCAGCAGGATGGGTACCGGTTCCAGGTCGCGTCCGGCAAGCCTCATCTCTTCGTATTCGTTGGCGTCACGCGCGCCAGCTTCTTTGAAAAGCCGGTAACGCCTGGCGATTTCACCGTTGATGGCTTTGCGCATCCGCTCCGCGAGGTGGCGGTCGTCTTTGCCGAGGTTGGACAGCGACCCGGCCACGTGCGGCAGGCCCTCCAAGTCCTGGGCCGCCGACTCGAACTTCATGTCGACGAAGATCACCGCGAAGGTCTCGGGCGAGTGCGTCAGTGCGATCCCGTTGGCCAGCGACAGGAAGAACTCTGACTTTCCCGATCCAGACGTCCCGATCACGACGGAGTGGAAACCGAAGCCGCCGAAGTCTTTTGCGCGGAAGATCACGTATTGCAGTTCACCGCCCGGCTTGACGCCGACCGGCACCATCGCCCACTTCGCATCGCCACGTCCGCGACTGTCCGCCCACAGCCGATCGACGTCGAGTTGCCGCGGATCGCTGATCCCCAGCGCGCGCAACAGCTCGGCGCCCTGGCTGTCGGTCTCGGACAGGTCGTCGGCGCTCATCGGGGACCAGCGGGCCAGGGAGCGCGCGTACCGACTGGCGGTCGAATCGGCGAGCATGTCGGCGACCGCGTAGAAAGCGCCGCGGTGGTAGAGCCGCCCGTCCCGTAGCTCGAACCGCTGGTCGTCGTCTTGGAAACCGACGCCGACGCCGGATCGAGTTGCCAAGCGCAGCACGGTGATTCCGGCCATGCCCTTCTGCCCCGTGACGCTCTCCCACTGCTCGGGGGTGCCGACGTTGTCGTCGACGATCACCCAGTGCGGGCCGAGGGTCAGGCCCGGTAGTTCCATCGCCGAGGGCATGGAGGTCGGGCTGCTACCCACCGGCGGCGACCACGGTCCGCGACCCTTGCGGTGCAGTTCGGCGTCGAGCGCTTCTTCCAATTCAGTGGGCGAGATGAATACCAGCCGCCGCAAGCCACAGGCGTCGAACATTTCGTCGTGCTGATTATGTGGCAGCCAGACCAACCACGACCAGAGCTCGGGGTGGCGGGTGACCACCATGACCTTGACGTCGTTCGGGCTGTGGTAGACCGCCAGCGAACACAGGATCGAGCGGGCCACATTGTGCAGCTCGACGGGATCGCCTGCAATGAAACTGAATCCGGGCTTCGACCGCAGGCTCAGCACCTTACCGATCCCGCGAATCTTGCTCTGCTCGAGGATGAAGTCGCGCAACGCGCCACCGGTCACCGGTTCGAGCTCTTCGCCGATCGGCACGTCCGGCCACTGCAGCGAGACCGCCGAGTCGCTGGCTTGCTGCACCCCGATACCGAGTCGCACGTCGAGAAAGTCGGGGTCGCCCGGGCGACGCTCCCACATTCGCGGTCCGCCGATCACGGTGTCCAGTTTCTGTGGGTCGCCGTGCACGAACAGCTGGCTACGGCGCTGATCCTGCGCGGCGCGCTGGACCTCGTCGCGATCCTCGTCGAGCTGTCGCAGATACACCCGACGCTGCTTTTCCTGCTCGCCCCAGGAGATCCGGCGGCCGCGACCAAATCGCCCGCTGAACATCAACGCGCCGAAACCCGCCAGACCCATCATCGGGAAGAAACCGGATTGCAGCGACCGGACTCCCGAGGTGTACATCACCACCAAGGTGCCGATGATCCCCACGAGCAAGGCGGGCAACGCAATCATCAACAGG
>NZ_LZLV01000039.1 GCF_001673405.1 Mycobacterium sp. 1245111.1
GTTGAAGTTCAGTTGACGCAGCGCCGGACCGAGGTAGCTCGAGCACAGTTTGGCCGTCTCGGCTGACGTGGTGTTTTCGACTGCACCGATTGCGGCGCACAGGAATTGGGTCGGATTGCTGAAGTTGTTCAGCGATACCGATCCGAGGATGGTTCCGGTGTCGGGGTTGTAGTCGGCGTAGCCGTTGGCCGTCGCCGTTCCTGCGACGTGCAGCAGTTGCTCGATGTCTTTGCGGTGAGCGACAAGGTTGTTGGTCACATCGGCAAGCCGCTGCACTTGCTCGGCCGTCTTGTCGCGCGTGTCGGCGACGAAACGCTGAACCTCGCCGACGACGTCGGACAAGTTGGTCAGCGCGGCGTCCAAGTCGGATCTGTTGTTGTCGACCAGGCTGGTAAGGGTGGCGAAGTGGTCCTGGAATTGAACAATCTGTTGGCTGCTGTCACGAAGCGTCGACACGAAGGTTTGCAGGTTCTTGATGGTGAGTGCGATGTCGCCCCCACCGTCCGCCAATGTTCTTCCCAGACCGGACAGCTGGCTCAGCATCTGTCGAAACTTGTCGCCATTGCCTCCCATCGCGTTGGCGGCGCTATTGATGAACCGGGCCATCGACGGCGTAGAGACTTGGCTGTTGGGTCCCAGTTCTGTTGCCAGCCGCATTAATTGGTCTTTAACCTCATCCCATTCGACGGGCACCGCGGTACGTTCGATTGGGATGACAGCTCCGTCGCGCAACGTGGGACCACTCGGGTTCGCGCCGCTGCGCCGATACGCGGGGGTCAGTTCGACGT
>NZ_LZLV01000040.1 GCF_001673405.1 Mycobacterium sp. 1245111.1
GAGTTCCGATTCGTCGACCGCCGCAACAACGTACTCAAGCTCTCGCAGGGCGAGTTCGTCACCATATCGAAATTGGAGGCCGTCTACGTCAATTGCGCCCCGGTTCAACAGATCTACGTGTACGGCAACAGCGAACGCTCTTTTCTACTGGCCGTCGTGGTGCCAACCGACGCAGCCCTCGCGGGCCGCGACGGGGGAGCGCTCAAGCCGTTGATTCTGCGATCGCTTCGTGAGGCTGCGCGCGCCGCAGAGCTGCAGCCGTACGAAATTCCGCGCGACATCATCATCGAAACCTCGCCGTTCAGCGTCGCCAACGGTCTACTTGCCGGAACCGGTAAGCCGCTGCGACCCAGCCTAAAGAGCCGCTATGGGAAGCAGCTGGAGGCGTTGTACGCCGAGCTTGTCGACGCCCAACACGACCGTCTGGCCGAGTTGGGCGAGCGTGCGGCGAGCCGACCCACAATCGACACCGTCTGCGCCGCGGCCGGCGCGGTGCTGGGTTCGGTCACCGATGCACCGGCGCCCGACTCGCATTTCACCGAGCTGGGCGGCGACTCGCTGTCCGCCTTGACGTTCGCCGACGCACTCCAAGACATTTTCGGTGTCGAGGTCGGCGTCGGCGTGATCATCAGCCCGTCAAGCGACTTACAAGCTGTCGCAGATTACGTTGAGGCGCAACGATTCTCGGCGACCGTCAGATTGACATTCGACGCAGTACACGGCGCCGACTCCACCGTGGTACGTGCCGACGAGTTGACCTTGGACAAATTCATCGACGCGGCCACGCTCGAGAACGCCCCTTCCCTGCCGGGGCCACGTTCCGACATTCGCACGGTCCTACTCACGGGCGCCACGGGCTATCTGGGCCGCTACCTTTTGCTGGACTGGTTGCAACGGATGAAATCGGTTGGCGGAAAAGTCATTTGCCTGGTTCGGGCCAAGGACGATGCGGCCGCCCGTCGGCGTTTGGATGCGGTATTCGACAGCGGCGACCTTGATTTGCTCAACCGCTATCAGATTCTGGCGGCCGACTGTCTCGATGTTCTTGCCGGCGACAAGAGCGCGCCCGACCTCGGATTGGACGTCCCCGATTGGCAACGGCTCGCCGACGGCGTCGACGCGATCGTCGACCCCGCCGCTCTGGTCAACCACATGTTGCCCTACCCACAACTTTTCGGGCCCAATGTGGCCGGAACCGCTGAGCTCATCCGCTTGGCGTTGACCACCCGCCAGAAGGCATTCGCCTACGTATCGTCAGTCGGCGTCGGCGCGACGGTGGCTCCTTGGGAGTTCAGCGAGGACGCCGACGTTCGTCAGATCAGCCCGACGCGAAGCGTCGACGACGCCTACGCCAGCGGCTATGCCACCAGCAAATGGGCCGGCGAGGTGCTCTTGCGTGAAGCCCATGATCTGTGCGGGTTACCCGTAACCGTGTTTCGTTGCGACATGATCATGGCCGCACCCGGCTACGCCGGGCAGCTCAATCTCCCCGACATGATCACGCGTTTGATACTCAGCATCGCGGCTACCGGGCTCGCCCCGGCGTCGTTTTACCTACGCAGCTCTGCTGGCGGGCATGTTCAGGGGCATTTCGACGGCCTGCCCGTCGATTTCGTCGCGGAGTCCATCTCGACGCTCAGTGCGATGGCTGACAAGGGATTCCAGACGTTCCACGTAGTGAATCCGCACGACGACGGCATCGGGTTCGACCAGTATGTCGACTGGATGATCGAAGCGGGTTGTCACGTCGAGCGTATTGATGACTACGACGAATGGTACGCGCGATTCGAGACGGCTGTGCGCAACCTTCCCGAACGACAACGCGCGGCGTCATTGCTTCCGCTGTTGCAGATCTACCGCCACCCGCAGCATCCGATCCGCGGAACCTTCGCTCCCGCAGAGCGGTTCAGGGCGGCGGTGATGGCGCACGGCCTCGGCCACGGCGGTGACATACCCGAGATCGGCGGGCCCGTCATCGAGAAGTACCTCGATGACCTCGAACTCGTCGGGTTGCTCGACAGACGATGAGCAGGCCGCCCACCACAGTAAGGAGAGATGAGTGCTGGACCAGATTGAATTCGAGGTGAGCAAGCAGGCGCCCTCGCTCGATCACTATCGTCGAGGATGGACGCCAAGCCCGGAAGTCGGGTCGGCTGGTATCTGGTTGGGCGCGATCGTTAGCGACCCCTCCGGTCAAACCTATTGGGGATTAAGGGGACTCGACGACTTCGTTGTCGGTATGACCCATGTGGTGTCGCCGATCTGCGGGTTCCGGTCACTGCCCGAACAACTCAGCGCCGATGCGGGGCACCTGTTCGACGAGTACGCGTCGATCGACTGGTTCGAACCCGTCCAATACATCGACAGCGGCGATCAAGTGCAATTGCTTTACCCGAGCGGTCGTATCGAGCGTGATGCCAACGGTTTTCACTGGCACGATGCCAGCGGACGGTGGGAGGTCCACGGGAAGACCGTCAGCGAAATCGTCTTTACCCACGTACCCATCCAAGACGGCATCGACGACGAGGTCTACTACCGTCACGAGCTGATGTATGTCACTGGCAAGGTCGACGGCGTCGAGGTGTCGGGGTATGCCCACCAGGACTTCGCCTATGGCCCACCGGGAAAGGCCTACGTCGAGCTGCCGATTGCACGCCATCTGCAAGGCATGTGGGTGTCGTGGCTGGACGATTACGGCGACGGCACGCTCGGTGGCGGCAGCTTCTGGCAAGGCAAGGACGGTCTCACGTTCGGGCCGGGCTATCAACTCAAAGATGGAGTGACCACGGTGCACAAGGACGTCGTCGCCGAACCTGCGCTGAACGAGGCAGGGCAAGTGACCGCTTTGGAGACCTCCATCGGTTCTGATTCCTACTCGTTCATGTTCGAGGCAGCCGGCAGCCCGATTCATTTCTTCGGGCCACAGACCGACAGCTCGATTGGCACGAGGCCCGTTCGTAGCTGGTGCTGGGTGGAGTACCCCGGCGGCATGTTGACCCCGGAGTTGCTGGATATGTCTCTGGCACCATTCCGCCTGGCGCGGGGCAGCCAACCGGCGATTCATTGACGAGAGGGCGACAGGCTGTGCGAACACGGGCGTGCGCCGGTGCCGTGATGCGCGCGCATACTAGGCAAAACGTTGATGTTGGCATGTGACGATTCATCGTGAAGGAGGTCGGCCATGAGCCAGCCAGCGGGGCGCCTGGAACGGCGCAGCAGCGGCGAGCTCGTTGCCGATCATCTGAGGCGTCAAATCGTCTCCGGCGAACTCAAGCCAGGTGAGCGCCTGACCCAGGAAGACATCGGTGCGCGATTAGGGGTCAGTCGGGTGCCGGTGCGCGAAGCCCTGGTGATCCTGGAGCAAGAGGGCTGGGTGCGCATGGAGATGCACCGCGGCGGACGAGTGCTACCGATCGAGACGTCGATCACTGATAACGCCGAGGTGTGGAATTTGATGTTCGGGCTGGTGGCGCGGCGCGCCGCGGCCCGGCTCACGGCAGACCATGCTGCCCAGCTGGCGGACATCGCCGCTCGACTCGAGGAGACCCGCGACCCTGCAGCCGTCTGGACATTGTCCGAGGCCTACCTCGACGTGATGTTTGACGCGGCCAATGCCCCGCCGATCGCCCGAACCCTGCGTCGGATCCGCACGACGGCGATCGACACGATTTTCGACGTCGTGCCCGAAACGTCGGAAGTCAGCCGCGTCGGCGCGGTTGCGGTGATCGACGCGGTGTGTGCGCACGACGGTGAGCGCGCGGTCGCCGCCCACGACGATATGCAGGCCGAGTGTCTGCGCCTGCTGGTATCGGCGTTCCAAGACCGCGAGCCGAACTGACCTCAGCGCGCAGCTGCCGTTTGGGACCTTGTTTCAGCCTGGGTCGGTAGTATTTGTAGAATGTCTGCAATCCTACATGGGTTCAACAGGGAAGCATTGCGCCGGCGTGCAGGGCCGTCGGACTGCGGTCACTGTGTCGGGGCTCGTCCTGCTCTTCGTGCCCGGACACCAGGCAGGACGGGTCGATGACGCCGGGAGATCGCACCGGCCCGGTGGACGTCGATCAGCGGGGCGACGCGATCGTTGCCGCCGAAGAGGCCGAGGCTGAGGCCGCGGAGGCCGAGGCTCGTGCGGCCGCGGCGATGGCCAGGGCACAGGCGATAAGACGCCGCCTCGAGGCCGTACCTCTGCCCGCAACGATCCGGCGGGGTCGACTGTGGAGACGGCCGTCGTGGCGGGCACTGCTGGCCGGCGGTACGGCAGCCGCGTCAGCCGCCGCGCTGCTGGCCGCCACCGGATACATGGTGTGGCAAGACCATCGGAGTTCAGAACAGCGGCACCGCGAAGTCGAATTCGCCGCGGCGGCTCGCCAAGGCGTCGTGAACCTGATGTCACTTGATTTCAACCGAGCCGAAGACGACGTACAACGAATCATCGACAGCTCCACCGGCGCATTCAAGAACGACTTCCAGGCAACGGCCGACGATCTCGTCACTAGCGCACGGAATGCCAGGGCGGTCAGCAACACCATCGTGAACTCCACGGCGGTCGAGTCGACGAACGGCAACTCGGCGGTCGTCCTGGTTGCTGCGACCAGCACCCTCACCAACGCCGCTGGCGCCAAGGACGAGAAGCGCTCATGGCGGCTCAGCGTCACAGTCACACAAGACGGTACGCAGCTGAAAATTGCGAAAGTCGACTTTGTGCCGTGACCACAGAACAAGTCGAAACCGAATCGCGAGATCTCGCCAGCACCGCTGACTCTCGGCGCCGTCGACTTACCTGGCGCTCAACGCTTCTCGCGCTGATCGTCGTGGCAGCCGCGGTCTCGGCGTCGTTGGTGTTCTTCTGCCAGTATCGGCCTGAGCGGCAGACGGGAGATGCGGTACGTCATGAGGCGGTCCAAGCTGCATCCGACGGCGCAGTCGCCGTGCTTTCGTACGCCTCGGAGAGTCTCGAACTGGACTTTGCCCGGGCCCACAAGCATCTGACCGGTGATTTCCTCTCTTACTACGACAGATTCACCGGCCAGGTCGTGACCCCCGCCGCGCGAAAAAGCCACATCAAGACAACTGCGCAGGTGGTGCGCGTTGCCGCTTCCGATGTTCGACCCGGTTCGGCTGTCGTGCTGGTCTTCATCAATCAGGTGACCATGAGCCACGACAGACCAGAACCCGCGTTGAACAGCAGCGCCGTGCGGGTGGGGTTGACGAAGGTCGACGGGGTCTGGTTGATCTCGTCGTTCGACCCGGTTTGACGTCTCTACACCAGTCTGGCCGGCCGAGGGCCCGTTCTAGCGAGAAGAGTCAACCTCGCACCATTTTGTAGAATGTCTGCAATACTCGACTTGGCTCCGCGTCGAGGGGAGGTCAAACATGCCCATGCACCAACGACCGATCTCCAGTGGTCGGCGATCGCCGTCGCTTGGTGATGCCGCGATCGCAATCGTTCGCGCGTGCAAGCCCGTCGTAGCGAGCAGCGCTTCCGGTGTCGCGGCGGGGAGCGGCCGTTGACGACCAATACGCCCTGGAAGCAGAGAGATTGGCGGGTGCTAGCGGCTCTGGTCAGCGTCGCGGGACTCGCGGTGGTTGCGGTCGTGGTGGCGGTCCAGTTTCGCGGGGGTTTCAGTTCCGCAGTGCCGGTGACGGTGGTGTCGCCGCGCGCCGGGCTCGTCATGAATCCCGACGCCAAGGTGAAGCTTCATGGTGTGCAGGTCGGCAAGGTGGTCTCCCTGCAGGCTTTGCCGGACGGACGGGCGCTGCTCCACCTGGCGATTGATCCCGAGCAGTTGCAATACATCCCAGCCAACGTGCTCGTGAACATCGCCTCCACAACGGCATTCGGCGCGAAGTTCGTCCAGCTGATCGCACCTGAGCGGCCGTCGCCCAAGAGCATGTACGCCGGCGAGGTGCTCGACGCACGTCAGGTCACGGTGGAAATCAACACGATCTTCCAAAAGCTAGTGGCGGTGCTGGCCAAGGTCGAGCCAGCGAAGCTCAACGAAACTCTTGGAGCGATCGCTTCCGCGTTCAACGGTCGCGGGCAGCAGATCGGCCAGATGCTTTCGGATCTGGACGCGTTCTTGTCGAGGTTCGAACCCGCTCTGCCGAGCTTGCGCCACGATCTCGGGGCGGCGCCCCGGGTCCTCGATGCGTTCGCCGACGCCGCCCCGGACCTCATGTCCACGACGTCGAGCGCCAGCCGGATCAGCGGAACGGTGGTCGGCGAACAGCGCAACCTGGATGCGTTACTGATCCACGCGATAGGGCTGGCCGACATCGGCCAGGAGGTGTTGGCCACCAATCGGCAACCGCTCACCGACGTCGCCCATCTGCTGGTTCCCACGACAGATCTGACGAACAAGTACAACAGGGCCCTGTTCTGCTTGCTGGGCGGCCTGGTACTGGGGGCCTACCAGCCCAATCCGGTGATGCCCGGTGCGATGGTCGACGCGAGTTTCACACTCGGCCGCGAACGGTTCCGCTACCCCCAGGACCTGCCGAAAGTGGCAGCGACCGGAGGTCCGCAATGCGTTGCGGGATTGCCCAACATCCCCTATGAAGCCCGACCGCCCTACGTCGTCGCGGATGTCGGTTACAACCCGGCTCGCTACGGCAACGAGGGAATTCTGTTGAACTCCAACCGGCTTAAGACGTGGTTGTTCGGTCCACTCGACGGGCCACCACGAAACAGCGCGCAGCTCGGGAATCCCGGATGAGCGGAAAGCAAGTGGCCCTCTCGGTCAAGTTCGGGTCGTTCGTGCTCGTGATGACCGCGCTGACGGCCGGCATGTTCATAGTGTTCTACCAGTATCGCGGCGGCCCGACCAACACCTATTCAGCGGTATTCGGCGACGCGTCACGACTCAAAGCCGGCGACTCGGTGCGCGCGGCCGGAATCCGAGTGGGGACGGTCAATAGCGTCGTCCTGCGTGACGACTTGTCGGTGCTGGTCACGTTCGACGCCGACCGCGACGTTCCGCTCACCACCGGGACCAGGGCCGCGGTGCGATATCTCAACCTAGTCGGTGATCGGTATCTCGAGCTCGCCGACGGTCCGGGTTCGACTCGAATCTTGGCTCCTGGTGGGCAGATTGGCCGCGACCATACCGCGCCGGCGCTGGACCTCGACCTGCTGATGGGCGGGCTCAAACCGGTCACACATGGCCTGAACGCCCGCGACGTCAACGCGTTGACCCAGACCCTGCTGCACGTGTTGCAAGGCGAAGGTCAACCGTTGCAGTCGCTGCTGGCCAACACCTCATCGTTCACCGCTGCCTTGGCCGACAACAACGACGTCGTCCAACATTTGATCGACAACCTGAACACCGTTGCGGCAACGCTGTCTAACGATGGCGATAAGTTCTCCGGCACCATAGATCGCTTGCAGCGCTTTGTGTCTGGACTGGCGGCCGACCGTGATCCGATTGGCGCGGCAATTCATTCCCTTGACAACGGCACCGCCACGCTGGCAGACCTCCTCACCAATGCGCGCGCGCCGCTATCAGGCACGATCAACGAGCTCAACCGATTAGCCCCGCAGCTGGATCTCCACAAAGACCACATCGACGCTGGCCTCCAGAAGGAACCGGACAACCTTCGCAAACTGGTACGCCTGGGCGCCTACGGCAGCTTCTACAACTATTACCTGTGCGGTGTACAAATTCGCGTCACCGACTTGCAAGGCGCCACAGCGGTATTCCCCTGGATCAGGCAACAGACGGGTAGGTGCGCGGACAGCTGATGTTGAAATATCGCGGATCCAGACTCGCCAAATCCGGCTTCATCGGCCTGACATTGATCGTGCTCTGCATTGTCGTGGGATTACGGCCCGAGCAGCTAGCGTCGTTGGCGACCTCTGTGAGATACCAGGCGTTGTTCACTCAGGTCGGCGGACTGGTCGCCGGTAACGACGTCACGGTGTCCGGAATCAAGGTCGGAACGGTGACGGACATCGCACTCGACGATGGTCAAGCGTTGGTGGGCTTCACCATCAAAGCCGCTCTGCGGCTGGGTGATTCGACGACAGCCCACATTCGTACCGGCTCTCTGCTGGGCCAGCGGGTGCTGACGCTCGAGCCCGCCGGGCGAGCAAGGTTACGTCCCTCGGTGACCATCCCGACCTCACGGACATCCTCCCCGTACTCGATCACCGACGCGGTCGGTGATCTGACGACCGACATTGCCGGAACCGACACCGACACACTCAACCAGTCGCTGGACACCCTGTCGGCCACCATTGACGAGATTGCCCCCAAGCTGGGTCCGACATTCGACGGGGTCACCCGGTTGTCGCGAGCTCTCAACGCCCGCAACCAGACTCTGGGGGAGCTGTTCAAAAACGTACGCGACGTCAGCACCATCCTTTCGGCGCGCAGCGCACAGGTGAACACGTTGATCCTCGACGCCCACGATCTGGTGGATGTCCTGGTCGATCAGAGGCACGCCATCGTGGATTTGCTCAGCAACACCTCAGCCCTGGCCAAGCAATTGGCCGGCGTGATCCACGACAACGAAGCAAAGCTCGCGCCCACCTTGGAAAAGCTCAACGCAGTGACCGCGGTATTGGAGAAGAACCGCGACAACATAGCCAAGTCTCTGCCGGGTTTGGCTCAGTACGAACTGACTTCGGGGGAGCTGGTGTCCAGTGGCCCCTATTACCAGGCGATGATCGCCAACCTGGGGATCCCCGAGCTTCTACAACCGTTCCTCGACTACTACTTCGGGTTTCGCAGGGGCGCCAATGCGGGCCAACCGCCCGACAATGCGGGGCCAAGGGCTGAAGTGCCTTTCCCGGTCAATGGGATTCCCAGGCCCGGCGAACGGTGGGGGCAATGACCGACCGCCACCGGCTCGCACGTGCCACCGCCATCGCGTTGGTTGGAATGATCAGCGCCGCAACGTTTTTTATAGTGCGTGAAACATTGTGGCGCCCGATGAAAGTTAGTGCGTACTTCGTCTCCGCCACGGCGATCTACCCCGGTGATGACGTGCGTGTCGCGGGAATCAAAGTCGGAAACATTGCGTCTCTAGAACCACAAGGACCGCAGGTGAAGATGACGTTCACCATCGACCACGGCGTGCCCGTCCCGGCCGAGGCCAAAGCGGTAGTCGTGGCCGCCAACCTGATCTCGGCACGTT
>NZ_LZLV01000041.1 GCF_001673405.1 Mycobacterium sp. 1245111.1
ACCGACAGCCCGCCGATCGGTTCGGCCGTGCCGATGCCGGCGAGCACCGGCCGCTGCGCGCCCTCCGGCATCCAGGCCTGGGTGGCGGCGTTGGCGCCACCCGCGGCCTTGCCGGCGCCTTCAGCACCCTCCTCGGCGATCTTGGGTAAGTCCTTTGCCTGGATGCCGGCTCGGTACGCCCCGGTGAGGAAGCTTCCGCCGCTGGTCGCCGTGCGACTGAAAGCGGCACCGAGGCTCGCCGGACCCGTGAGCGTGTTGAAGTTGCTGAAAGCGGTCAAGATCGACGCCGACGGGTCGGTGGCGGCCGTCGACGACCCGCTGGTCGCCAGGCTTTGCAGTTGCTTGGGAACCGATCCCAAGAACTGAGACAGCGCCGACTGGACAGTGTTGGAGCCCGAGCTGCCGGCGGCTTGAGTCACCGCGGCGGCCTGAGCGGATTGGCCAGCAGCCGTGGTGGTTTCGGGCGGTTCGGTGAACGGCGACAGCGCGGTCGCGGTCGAGGACGCCGATGCGTAGCTGTACATCGCTTGCGCGTCCTGGGCCCACATGTCGGCGTAGGCGGCCTCGGCGGCCGCGATCTGCGCGGTGTATTGGCCGAAGATGTTCGCCATGACCAGCGCCGCATACTGGGCGCGGTTTGCCGTAATCAGGGCCGGCGGCACGGCCGCCGTGAACGCGGCCTCGTAGGCCGCCGCTGCGGCGCGGGCCTGACCCGCAGTTTCCTCGGCCTTCGTCGCCGCCGTCGCCATCCAGTCGACGTAGGGTGCAGCCGCGTCGGCCATGGCGGACGAGGCGTTTCCCGACCACGATTCGCCCTGCAGGCCGGCGATCACCGCGGCGTACCCGCGGGCGACCGACTCCAGTTGGCCGGCCATCGCCTGCCACGCTGACGCCGCTGCCATGATCGGGCCCGATCCCGGACCCGCATACAGTCGGCCCGAGTTCATCTCGGGCGGCAGTGCACCGAAATCGAGCACCAGCATTACTCCTTTCCTGTGGCTACACCTGCGCGGATCGTCATTAATCAGTCGATTAAGCGAAGCCGTAATCGCTTATCACCGGCACGCGCCGAACGTGGGCACTGCGGCCCGAGCGTGAACAAAGCCCGACGGCCGGCGTCGCCGAGGGTCTGTAGCGACATGAACGCGTGGCAAACGCCACGTTTTCCACAGTAGTCGGCGAGGTGGCCACCCAGGGAGCGACATAGGCGATTCATGTAAATGCCCGCAATCGACGTGATCGCAAAAAGGGCCCCCGACCACGGTCACGTTTGCGGCGCCACGGGGTACTCCTGGCGGATGACTGATACCGCCGTCCTCGTCATCGACATGATGAACAGCTACCAGCATCCCGACGCGGAGCATCTGATCCCGAACGTCGAGAAAATCGTCAGTCCCCTGGCTGACCTGATCAAACGCTGTCGTGACGCCGAAGACGTCGACCTCGTCTACGTCAATGACAACTACGGTGATTTCACCGCCGACTTCTCCGACATCGTTCGCTCGGCCTGCCACGGCGACCGTCCCGATCTCGTGGATCCGATCGTGCCGACCCAGCACTGCCGGACGCTGACCAAGGTGCGGCACAGCGCGTTCTTCTCGACGCCGCTGGCGTACCTGCTCGATCGCCTGGGCACCGAACGGTTGGTCCTGACCGGGCAGGTCACTGAGCAGTGCATCCTCTACACCGCGCTGGATGCCTACGTGCGCCACATACCGTTGGTCGTACCGACCGATGCGGTCGCCGGCATCGACCCCGAGCTGAGCGATGCGGCGCTGACCATGATGCAGCGGAACATGGATGCCGAGTTGACGACGGCGGCGGACTGCCTCGGCTAGATCCGTACCCTTGACGGGGTGACGGCAGTGGGTGCAGAGGCTCCGGAGCTGGTCGCCGCGCTGTCCGGGCGACACGTTGCGGTGCTGACCGGAGCGGGGATGTCGACCGACTCCGGCATCCCCGACTACCGCGGGCCGGACTCGCCGCCGAGCAATCCGATGACGATTCGCCAGTTCACCGGCGACCCGGTCTTCCGCCAGCGGTACTGGGCGCGCAATCACGTCGGCTGGCGGCACATGGACGACACCCAACCCAACGCCGGGCATCGCGCCGTGGCGGCGCTCGAACGTGACGGCGTCGTGAGCGGCGTCATCACCCAGAACGTCGATTTGTTGCACACCAAGGCCGGCAGCCAGAACGTCATCAACCTGCACGGCACCTACGCGCAGGTGGTCTGCCTGGGCTGCGGCCATGCCATGACGCGCGCGGCCCTGGCCGACGAACTCGAGGCGCTGAACCCCGGGTTCACCGAGCGGGTCGAGGCGGTCGGGGGGCTGGCGGTGGCGCCGGACGCCGACGCCGTCGTGACCGAGACGGCGTCATTCCGCTACCTCGACTGCCCGTCGTGCGGCGGCATGCTGAAACCCGACATCGTGTACTTCGGCGAAAGTGTCGCGAAAGATGTTGTCCAGCAAGCATTGTCGCTCGTCGACCAGGCCGATGCGTTATTGATCGCCGGTTCGTCGTTGACCGTGTTCTCCGGCTACCGGTTCGTACGGCATGCCGCGGCCTTAGGCATGCCGATCGCGATCATCAATCGCGGACCGACCCGCGGCGACCAGCACGCCAGTGTCAAGGTCGACGGCGGTTGCTCGGAGCTGCTGACGCTGTTGGCCGAGGAGCTCTCCCCCGCCGCGGTCGGCTAGAACGTGCAGGGCATGGCGCGGATGCCGTGAATGAAGTTGCCGGCCAGATACACCGGCTCGCCGGCGTGGATATCCGGCAGCTGATGCAGCAGCTCGGCGATGATCGCCCGCAGCTGCGCCCGGGCCAAGTTGGCGCCGAGGCAGAAGTGGACGCCGCCGCCGCCGAAGCCGACGTGGGGATTGGGGTTGCGGCTCAGGTCGAGACGCTCGGGGTGCTCGAAGACCTCGGTGTCGAAATTGCCCGACGAATAGAACATCACGACCTTCTCGCCGGCGCGGATGGGCTGGCCGGCTAGCTCGACATCCCTGGCGGCCGTGCGACGGAACGTCATCACCGGTGTCGCGAAGCGGACGAACTCCTCGACGGCTCCGCCGATGCGGTTGTCGAAATCCTCGAGCAGCCAGGCTCGCTGGTCGGGGTAGTCGGTGAGGGCCCTCAATGCGTGGCTGGTGGTCTGACGGGTGGTGTCGTTGCCGGCCACGGTGAGCAGCACGAAGAAGGCGGCGACGTCGGCGTCGGACAACCGGTCACCGTCCACCTCCGCGTTGACCAGCCCGCTCAACAGATCCTCGCCGGGGTGCTCCCGGCGTTCGGCGGCCAGCGTCCCGGCCACTTGATGCACATAGGTCTGCGCCTCGAACAGCACCTCCATCGGGTGGCGACCGTTGAGGTACTCCGGGTCGCCCGACGACACCATGGCATCGGCCGCGTGGGCGAGCTTCTGCCGCTCCGATTCGGGGATGCCGACCATGTCCGACAGCGTGCGAATGGGCAGCTCCTTGGCGCAGAGGTCGACGAAATCCGCGCCGCTGCCGGCGGCTTTGAGTTCAGCCACGATCGTCTTGGCGTTCGCCTTGATCGAGTCCTCGATGCGGCGGACCTGCCGCGGGGTGAATGCGGCACTGACGAGTTTGCGCAGGAAGGTGTGCCGCGGCGGGTCCATCGCCAGGAACGACTGCGACGCTTCGAGCAGCTCCACCGGAAAGTTCTCGAACATGACGCCCTGGCCCGACAGGAACGACTCGTTGTCGCGGCTGACCGCGACGATGTCGTCGCGACGGGTGACCGCCCAATAACCCGGGTCGTCGGGAGACGGCAGCATCGCGTCTTCCACCGGCGGATGCCAACTCACCGGACGAGCGGCCCGCAGCTCCGCGAACGACCGCTCACGTTCCTGCGCACTGGTCGACCAGAACGCCCGCGACGACAGGTCGACGGGGTCGTAGGCACGCGGGGTGGCAGCCGTCGCGGTCATGGCGAATCCTCCATCGAATATGACGCCGGTCACAGACTCAGAACACCGATGACCCTAAGACTAGACATAGTGTCTAGTCAAGGTGTCATACTGGCTGGCATGCCGTCAGTCACCCGTAAGCCGCAGGCCAAGCGGCAGGAGCGACGTGAGCAGATCGAGCGCCGGCTACTCGACGCCACCGAACGGCTGATGCGCGACGGCGCGAGCTTCACCGAACTCAGCGTCGACCGATTGTCGACCGAGGCCGGGATGTCGCGGGCCAACTTCTACATCTACTTCGAGGACAAGGGCGACCTGCTGCGACGGCTGGCCCGCCAGGTGTTCGGTGAACTGGCCGACAGCGCCGAACTCTGGTGGGGCGTGGCGTGGCGCCACGACCCCGCCGACGTCCGCGCCGCGATGGCCGGCATCATCGCCACTTACCGGCGGCATCAGCCCGTGCTGGTGGCACTCAACGAAATGGCCGGCTACGACCCACAGGTCGCGGCGACCTACCGCGAGCTGCTCACCGGGATCTCCGGTCGGCTGACGCAGGTGATCGAGGACGGGCAGGCCGACGGCTCGATCCGCCGCGAACTACCCGCGGCCACCACCGCCAGCGCACTCAGCTGGATGGTCGAGCGGGCCTGTCAGCAGAACCTCCCCGGTAGACCGCCCGAATACGACCCCGAGCTCGCGACCGCACTGACCGAAATCGCTTGGGGTTCTCTGTATCTCGCTCCGATCCCGAAGGACTAGACCGCGACCAGGTCGTCGGCGTGCACCGCGGGCCGGCGCAGCTCGACGGGCAGCTCCGAGGTCGAGCGGCCGATCATGGTTGCCAGCTCGGCAGCGTCATAGGCGACGACCCCGCGCGCCACCAACGCCGCGTCGGGCCCGTTCAGGTCGACGACGTCGCCGCCGTGAAAACGGCCCGCCAGCGCGGTGATGCCGGCTGGCAGCAGCGAACGGCGTTGGCCCAGAACAGCATTCACCGCACCCTGATCCAGGGTCAGCACCCCGGCGGACTCGGCCGCGTAGCGCACCCAGAAACGGCGCGCCGACATGCGGTTGGGCCGTGCGGCAAACACCGTGCCCACCGACGCGTCGGCCAACGCGGCCTCGGCGTTGGCCGCGGCAGCCAGCAGCACCGGCACGCCGGCGTCGGCGGCCAACATCGCCGAGGACAGCTTTGACGCCATGCCGCCGGTACCCAAGTGGCTGCCCTGCCCGGCGATCACCCCGTCCAGGTCACCGGGCCCGGAAACCTCTGGGATGAAATGACTTTCGTCAGACTTACGTGGATCTGAGTTATACAGCCCGTCGATGTCGCTGAGCAGGATCAGCGCGTCGGCGCCAACCAGATGCGCCACCAGCGCCGAGAGTCGGTCGTTGTCACCGAACCGGATTTCGTTGGTCGCCACCGTGTCGTTCTCGTTGACGATCGCCACCGCGTGCAGGGCGCGCAGCCGGTCCAGGGTGCGCTGAGCGTTATTGTGCTGCACCCGCATCGAGACGTCGTGCGCGGTGAGCAACACCTGGCCGACGCTGCGCTGATAGCGGGCGAACGCCGCGCTCCACGCGTTGACCAGGGCCACCTGCCCGACGCTGGCAGCGGCCTGCTTGGTGGCCAGGTCGGTGGGCCGCTTGGACAACCCCAACGGCTCGATGCCCGCGGCGATCGCACCCGACGACACGATGACGACGTCGGAGCCCGCTTTCATCCGCGCCTCGATGGCGTCGACGAGGCCGGCCAGCCGGCTGGCGTCGAACATGCCGGTCGGGGTGGTCAATGCGGTGGTGCCGACCTTGACGACAACGCTGCGCGCGGTGCGAACCGCCTCGCGCGCAAGACTATTCACCATGCTCGCGCCGTTGCTTGCGGGCCGCCTTACGCTCGTCGGCGCCGACTCGGTCGGTGCTCTCCAGGCGGGGGTCAGTGCCCCGTCGGGTCATCACAGTGTCCATACCGGACGGTGTCTGCGGCTCCCAGTCGAACGTGACGTCGCCGATGGTGACCGCGCAGCCGGGGCGCGCGCCGAGCCGCATCAGCTCGTCCTCCACGCCGAGGCGGGCCAGCCGGTCGCCGAGATAGCCGACCGCCTCGTCGTTGTCGAACGCGGTCTGCGAGATCCAACGTTCGGGCCGACGGCCACGGACGACGAAGCCGCCGTGCCCATCGGATTCCACGCTGAAGCCGGACTCGTCGACTGGCACCGGGCGGAGCACCGGACGTCGCGGTACCACAACCGGTTGGGCGGCCTGATAAGCGGCAACCATCTCGGCGAGCCCGAAGATCAACGGCTGCAGCCCTTCTCGGGCAACCGTCGATACGGCGAACACTGGCCAGCCGCGCTCGGCGATCTCGTCGCGGACGAACTCGGCCATCTCGCGGGCCTCGGGCACGTCGATCTTGTTGAGCACCACGGCACGGGGCCGCTCGATCAGGTCGCCGAGCGCCGAATCCCCTTGCAGCGTAGGCGTATACGCCGCCAACTCGGCCTCCAGGGCGTCGATGTCGGAGATCGGGTCGCGGCCGGGTTCGGCCGTCGCACAATCCACCACGTGCACCAGCACCGCGCACCGCTCGATGTGGCGCAGGAAGTCCAGTCCGAGGCCCCGGCCCTGCGACGCGCCCGGGATCAGCCCAGGCACGTCCGCCACCGTGAACGTCCGCTCCCCCGCCGAGACCACGCCGAGGTTGGGGGCCAGCGTGGTGAACGGATAGTCGGCGATCTTCGGCTTGGCCGCCGAGATCGTCGACACCAGTGAGGATTTGCCCGCCGACGGGAATCCGACCAGGCCGACGTCGGCGACGGTTTTCAACTCGAGGGTGAAGTCGCGCTCTTCGCCCTTCTCGCCCAGCAGCGCAAATCCAGGCGCCTTGCGGGCGCGTGACGCCAGCGCCGCGTTGCCCAGCCCGCCGCGACCACCGGCGGCGGCCTCGAAACGAGTGCCGGCACCGACCAGGTCGGCGAGCATCCGGCCGTCCTCGTCGAGCACGATCGTGCCGTCGGGAACCTTGATCTCGAGATCGGGGGCGGCGGCGCCAGCGCGGTTGCCGCCCATCCCCTGCTTGCCGGACGCGGCGACGACGTGCGGGTGGAAGTGAAAGTCGAGCAGCGTGTGCACCTGCGGGTCGACGACCAGCACGATGCTGCCGCCACGTCCGCCATTGCCGCCGTCGGGTCCGCCGAGCGGTTTGAATTTTTCGCGGTGAACCGAGGCGCACCCGTTACCACCGGAGCCGGCCCGCGCGTGGATGACGACGCGGTCGACAAACCGAGGAGCCATCGAAATTCCTCTATTTCGTCGGGCGTGCATGCACGCCCGCGATGCTCAGTCGGTCGAAGACGCGGCCGAGACGATGTTGACCGTCTTGCGGCCGCGCTTGACACCGAACTCGACGGCACCGGCCGCCTTGGCGAACAGCGTGTCGTCGCCACCACGGCCGACGTTGACGCCGGGGTGGAAGTGGGTGCCACGCTGGCGGACCAGGATCTCGCCGGCCTTGACCAATTGGCCACCGAATCGCTTCACACCCAGCCGCTGCGCTGCTGAGTCGCGGCCGTTACGTGAGCTGGAAGCGCCCTTTTTGTGTGCCATGTCTGTCGCCTCCTACTACTTGATGCCCGTGACCTTCAGGATCGTCAGCTGCTGACGGTGTCCCTGACGCTTGTGGTAGCCGGTCTTGTTCTTGAACTTGTGGATGCGGATCTTCGGGCCCTTGGTGTGCTCGAGCACCTCGCCGGTGACCGCGACCTTCGACAGGGCAGACGCCTCGGAGGTCACCTTGGCGCCGTCGACGACCAGCGCGACCGGGAGCGATACCTTGGCGCCGGGCTCGGAGTCGAGCTTCTCGACCTTGACGACGTCACCAACGGCAACTTTGTACTGCTTACCGCCGGTCTTGACGATTGCGTAGGTCGCCATGGTTCCGTCTACCTCTGTTCTAGTTCGTGCGGGCGCGCAGCGTGAACGCGCGCGGCTTGTCGGGGGGTGTCAGCCAAAACCGATCAGCGGGCCTGACGACAACTGGTCCAGGGTACGTGACCAGCGGCTACAGGGTCAAACCGGCCGATCAGTCCTCATGTGTCGGTGGACCTGCGGGCCGGGCCGCTGCCCGACGCCGACGAGGCCGCTCCGCAACCACGGCGACCTGGTCGTCGTCGTCGTCGTCGGAGTCGTCGTCGTCATCGTCGTCGCTGTCGTCGAACTCGTCATCCTCGTCGACGTCGTCGTCATCGTCGTCGTCGTCATCGAGGTCGTCGTCTTCGTCGAGGTCGTCATCGTCGTCGTCGAGGTCGACCTGGTCGGTGTCGTCGTCATCGCTGTCATCGGCGTCGTCATCGAAGTCGTCGTCGTCGAGGTCATCCTCGGCGGTTTCCCGCGCAGCCTGCTTCTGGCGCTGCTCGTCGGCCTCGGAGTCGGCCCGGTCCGCGCCGGGGATGTGCTCGGCGTCCTCGGCGGGCGCCGACTCGTCGTCCTCGTGGTTACCGCCGTTGGCCGCGGCCATCGCCTTGAACATCGGGTGCTCGCCGGGCGCGTGCGCGGGCACGGTGGAGACCACCTGCTCCTCGGTCTTGCCCTTTTTGGAGCGCCGGCCGCGCCGACCACCGGACTCCGATTTGCGGCCGGCGGCCGGTGCGGAGTCGACGGGATCGGCGTGCAGCATGATGCCGCGGCCGCTGCAATGCGGACACGTCGTGGAGAACGCCTCGATCAGCCCGGTCCCCAGCCGCTTGCGGGTCAGCTGCACCAGGCCCAGCGAGGTCACCTCGGACACCTGGTGCCGGGTGCGGTCGCGGGCCAGCGCCTCGGTCAGCCGCCGCAACACCAGGTCGCGGTTGGATTCGAGGACCATGTCGATGAAATCGATGACCACGATGCCGCCGATGTCGCGCAGCCGGAGCTGACGCACGGTCTCCTCGGCCGCCTCGAGGTTGTTCTTGGTGACGGTCTGCTCGAGGTTGCCGCCCGAGCCGGTGAACTTGCCGGTGTTGACGTCGACGATCGTCATCGCCTCGGTCCGGTCGATCACCAGCGTGCCCCCCGACGGCAGCCAGACCTTGCGGTCCATCGCCTTGGCCAGCTGCTCGTCGATGCGGTGCACCGCGAACACGTCGGGCCCATCCCCGTCGGGCTGCTCGTACTTGTTCAGCTTCGAAACCAGTTCCGGCGCAACCGAACTCACATACTCGTTGATCGTGTTCCAGGCGTCCTCGCCGGACACGATCAGCTTGCCGAAGTCTTCGTTGAACAGGTCGCGGATGACCTTGACCAACACGTCGGGCTCTTCGTAGAGCGCGACCGCGGCGCCGGCCGCCTTTTCCTTGGTCTCCTGCGCGCGCTCGGCGATCTGCGTCCAGCGCTCCTGGAGGCGGTTGACGTCGGCGCGGATGTCCTCTTCTTTGACGCCCTCCGACGCGGTCCGGATGATCACACCGGCGTCCGCCGGCACGACCTCGCGCAGGATCTCCTTGAGCCGCTGGCGTTCGGTGTCGGGAAGCTTGCGGCTGATGCCGGTCGACGACGCGCCGGGCACGTACACCAGGTAGCGGCCGGCCAGCGACACCTGAGTGGTCAGCCGGGCGCCCTTGTGGCCTACCGGGTCCTTGCTGACCTGCACCACCACGTAATCGCCCGGCTTGAGGGCCTGCTCGATCTTGCGGTTGGACCCGCCCAGGCCCGCGGCCTCCCAGTTCACCTCGCCCGCGTAAAGCACGCCGTTGCGGCCGCGGCCGATATCGACGAACGCCGCCTCCATCGACGGCAGCACGTTCTGCACGATGCCCAGGTAGATGTTGCCGACCAGGGAGGCGGAGGCCGCCGAGGTGACGAAGTGTTCGACGACGATGCCGTCCTCGAGCACGGCGATCTGGGTGTAGCGGCTGCCGGGGTGCGGCGGTTCCGTGCGGACCTTGTCGCGGACCACCATCACCCGCTCGACCGCCTCACGGCGGGCCAGGAATTCGGCTTCGGTCAGGACCGGCGGGCGCCGGCGTCCGGCGTCGCGCCCGTCGCGGCGGCGCTGCCGTTTGGCCTCGAGCCGGGTCGAGCCGTCGATGCCCTGGATCTCGTTGCTGTCGGCCTGTTTCTTGGCGCGCGGCGCCCGTTCGTGCACGACGGTATTCGGCGGGTCGTCCGGCGACGTGCCGTCGTCGGAGTCGTCACCGGAGCCGGACTTGCGCCGACGACGGCGACGGCGACGTTTGCTGGCACCGTCACCGGAGCCGTTGTCGTCGTCGCCGGTGTCGGCGTCGTCGGCGTCCTCGTCGGTGTCATCGTCCGAGTCGTCGTCGGAGTCGGTCGGCTTGTCGGGTTTGGCGCCGTCGCCGACGCCGTTCTCGGTGCCGTTCTGCTCACCGCGACCCCGACCACGGCCGCGACGCCCACGGCGACGCCGGCGGTTGGCCGGCCGATCCGCCTGGTCGTCCTCGCCGTCCCCGTCGCCGTCGAAGTCGTCGTCATCGTCGTCGTCGGAGTCGGAAGACTCGTCGGCTTTCTTGGGGACCTCGACGCGCTCGACCGGCTGGGGCGCGACGAACAGCGGCATGTACTCCGGTCGCTCGACCGGCGCGGTCTCCAGCATCAGCCGCGACTCGGGTTCGTCGGTCTCACCGGATGCGTCGGCCGCGACCACTGATGCGCCCACCGGCGCCGGCGCGCTGGCCAACAGGTCGCGGACGCGGACCGCGTCGACTCGTTCCACCGTGGAATGCGCGCTGCGGACCCGACCGTCGAGCTCGATCAACGCGTCGAGAACCTGCCGGCTGGTCGTCCCCAGCGCCCGGGCCAGGGAATGAACCCTCAGCCGTTCTGGCAGCTCCTCGCCCTGCGGCGAGTCTTCGGGAACTTCTGAGAATGGTCCACCGTCTATCACGAATTCTCCTCTAGCCCCCGGGCGCGTCTTTTCGACGCGGCCACGCGAGGGCTTCGCTATGTACCCCGGTCACTTTCTCCCGGGCTTGTGATGGTCTTGCCCCGAGCAGTTCGAGTCGAACACACCCGGTGCCGGTCTGAATGATGGCTGGACAGCCGCGCCGCGAGTCGCGGTGGTCGCGCTTGTCAAAGTCTTCATTCGGGCTTCTGTCGACATTCCGAAGCCGGTCCGGCGACGTTCACCCGTCTATCAGTATCCCATACCCATGTGCCGGGCTAGACCAAGTGCACTGAGCTGTTATCAAGCCTTGCCGAACCAGAGCGCGATTTCGCGGTCTGCGGACTCCGGTGAATCGGAGCCATGCACCAGGTTGTATTGAGTTTCGAGGCCGAAATCGCCACGGATGGTGCCGGGCGTGGCCTTGTCGACCGGGTCGGTCCCGCCCGCGAGCTGCCGGATCGCGGCGATCGCTCGGGGGCCTTCGATAATTGCCGCTACCAGCGGCGATGACGTGATGAACTCGACCAGCGAGCCGAAGAACGGCTTGCCCTCGTGCTCGGCGTAGTGGCTTTTGGCCAGTTGCTCGCTGACGGTCCGCAATTCCAGCGCCGCAATGGTCAGGCCCTTGCGCTCGACACGGCCCAGGATCTCGCCGACCAGGCGACGTTCGACCCCATCGGGCTTGATCAACAGGAGGGTCCGCTCAGTCACGGCGCACAGCGTAGCCGATCACTCCGGCGGTCCGTCCTGGCCAGGGAGCAGGCCGAGCCGCTCGCGGCGCAGAACCTCCCACCGCACGTAGGCGATCAGCGCCCACACCCCGGTGAAGATCAGGCCGATGACGCCCACGCCCGGGTAGAGGGCAAAGCCGGCGATAGGGATCAGCTGCACGCCGAGGTCGGCCCAGATCGCCCATGACCGGCCTTGCAACCCGGTCAGCAGAATCAGCACCGCGGTCAAACCCAGTAGGTAGGTCAGGGCGCCGGCATTGAGACCCCCGCCGACCGCGCCGACCACCGGCAGCGCCAGCAGTATCACGATCGCCTCGAGGATCAGCGTGCCGGCGGTGACACCGCGAAAGCTCTTCCACGGGTCGGGTTTCGGCGTCTCGGGCTGCTCGGGCTGCTGTGCGGTCACGCGGGATCACGGCCGTAGAGCGTGCGGGCGGCGCCCGCGGTGACGACCGAGCCGGTGATCACGATGCCGGTTCCGGAGAACGACTCGTCCTCGGCGTCCGCCTCATCGACCAATGCGGTGGCGATGTCGATGGCGTCACACAGGTTCTCGGCGGTGTCCACCCGGTCCGGTCCGAAATACTGCTGCGCGGTGAGCGCCAGCGTCTCGACGTCGAGGGCGCGCGGAGAACCGTTGTGGGTGACCACGATTCGGTCGAAGACTGGCTCGAGCGCCGCCAGGATGCCGCCGACGTCCTTGTCCCCCAACACGCTGATCACCCCGACCAGGAACCGGAAGTCGAACTCCTCGGCCAGCGCCTGCGCCAGCGCGGCCGCGCCCGCCGGGTTGTGTGCGGCGTCGACGAATACCGTTGGCGCGCTGCGCATCCGCTCCAGCCGGCCGGGACTGGTCGCTGCGGCGAATCCGGCCCGCACCGCGTCGATGTCGAGCTGGCGCTGCGCCCCGGCGCCGAAGAACGCCTCGACCGCGGCCAGCGCGATCGCCGCGTTGTGCGCCTGGTGTTCGCCGTGCAGAGGCAGGAACACCTCGGAGTAGACCCCGCCGAGCCCCTGCAACTCCAGCAGCTGCCCGCCGACCGCCACCTGGCGGCTCAACACCGCGAACTCCGAATCCTCGCGTGCGACAGCGGCGTCGGCGCGCACGGTCTGCGCGAGCACCACCTCCATGGCCTCGGGCACCTGACGGCCGATCACCGCGACGGTGTCCGGCGCACCGTCTTCGGCCCGGTGGATGATGCCGGCCTTTTCACCGGCGATGCCGGCGATGTCGTCGCCGAGATACTCCACGTGGTCGACGCTGATCGGGGTGATCACCGCGACCGGCGCGTCGACCACGTTGGTGGCGTCCCAGCGCCCGCCCAGACCCACTTCGATGACCGCCACCTCGATCGGGGCATCGGCGAAGGCCGCGAACGCCATCGCGGTGAGCACCTCGAACTTGCTCATCGCGGGGCCGCCACCCGCTTGCGACCGCTGGTCGATCATCTGCACGAACGGCTCGAGCTCGGCGTATGTCGATACATATGTCGCTGGGCTGATGGGCTTTCCGTCGATCGCGATGCGCTCGACCGCCGACTGCAGGTGCGGGCTGGTGGTGCGGCCGGTGCGTCGCTGCAGGGCGGTCAGCAGGGCGTCGACCATCCGCGCGACCGAGGTCTTGCCGTTGGTGCCGGCGATGTGGATCGACGGGTAGCTGCGCTGCGGCGACCCGAGCAGATCCATCAGCGCCGAAATGCGATCAAGGCTCGGCTCGATCTTCGTTTCCGGCCAGCGCTGGTCCAGCAGGTGCTCCACTTGCAGCAGCGCCGCGATCTCGTCGGGGGTGGGGACGGTCTCGACGGGTCGAGCGTCGTCGTCGTCGGGTTCGGGCTCTAAGGTCACGTGAGCCCGGCCAACCTGGCGGTGATCCGTTCGGTTTCCTCACGGGCCACCCGCTGCCGCTCGCGCTGCTTCTCGACTTCGGCTTCCGGGGCCTTGGCCATGAACTGGGCGTTGCCCAATTTCTTTGTGGTCGAGTCCAATTCCTTCTGCGCGGCCGCCAGACCCTTCTCCAGGCGGCGACGCTCGGCGGCCACGTCGATGGTGCCCGACGTGTCCAGTTCGACGACGACGATGCCGCCCTTGAGACCGACCTCCAGCGATGCCGACGGCGTGAAGTCGGCCGTGGGCTCGGTCAGCCAGGCCAGCGATGAGACGGCGGCGATCTGGGCGGTCAGGTCGGCGGTGTCGACGCCCGACAGCCGCGCCGGCACCTTCTGCCGATCGGCCAGCCCCTGGTCGCTGCGGAACCGGCGAATCTCGGTGACCAGCTTCTGCATATCGCTAATCCGTTGCCCGGCAACAGGATCCAGCGCGATTCCGGACGACTGCGGCCAGTCGGCGATGACGATGGACTCGCCGCCGGTCAGGTTCTTCCACAGCGTCTCGGTGACGAACGGAATGACCGGGTGCAGCAGCTTGAGCAACGCGTCGAGCACAAACGCGAGCACCGCGGTGGTGTCCGCGGCCGCAGCACCGGCGGAGGCGGACAGCTGCACCTTGGCCAATTCGAGGTACCAGTCGCAAAACTCGTCCCACGCGAAGTGGTACAACGCCTCGCAGGCCCGGCTGAACTCATAGGACTCGAATGCCGAATCCACTTCGTCGCGAACCTCTTCGAGCCGCCCGAGAATCCACCGGTCGGCGTCGGTGAGCTCGTCGAGGCCCGGGAGCGGGGCCGGCGCGGCGCCGTTCATCAGCGCGAACCGGGTGGCGTTGAACAGCTTGGTCGCGAAGTTGCGCGACGCTCGAGCCGCGTCCTCGCCGATAGACAGGTCGCCGCCGGGGCTCGCGCCGCGAGCCAGCGTGAAACGCAGCGCGTCGGCCCCGTACGACTGGACCCAGTCCAGCGGATCGATGCCGTTGCCCTTGGACTTGCTCATCTTGCGGCCGGAATCGTCGCGGATCAGGCCGTGCAGGAACACGTTCTGGAACGGCACCTGCGGGCCGCGTGCGCCGTCGAGGGTGATGACGTCGTCACCGCCG
Organism: Mycobacterium sp. 1245111.1; assembly: GCF_001673405.1. Taxonomy (GTDB): domain Bacteria; phylum Actinomycetota; class Actinomycetes; order Mycobacteriales; family Mycobacteriaceae; genus Mycobacterium. The sequence goes on from NZ_LZLV01000041.1 coordinate 14,543, forward strand.
ACGAAGGTGCCGAACATCATCATCCGGGCCACCCAGAAGAAGATGATGTCGTAGCCGGTAACGAGAACGGTTGTCGGATAGAACTTCTCGATCTCGGGGGTGCGGTTGGGCCAGCCCAGCGTGGAGAACGGCCACAGCGCCGACGAGAACCACGTGTCGAGCACGTCGGGGTCCTGCTCCCAGCCCTCGGGCGGGGTCTCGTCCGGGCCAACGCAGACCATCTGGCCGTCGGGTCCGTGCCAGATCGGGATGCGATGGCCCCACCACAGCTGGCGCGAGATGCACCAGTCGTGCATGTTGTCGACCCAGCCGAACCACCGCGGTTCGAGGCTCTTCGGGTGAATCACCGTGTCGCCGTTGCGAACCGCGTCGCTCGCGGCCTTGGCCAGCGACTCGACCTTGACCCACCACTGCAGCGACAGCCGCGGCTCGATCGGCTCGCCGCTGCGCTCGGAATGCCCGACGCTGTGCAGGTACGGCCGCTTCTCGGCGACGATGCGTCCCTCGGCGGCCAGTGCCTCGCGTACTTTCACCCGCGCCTCGAAGCGGTCCTGACCGTCGAACTGTGTTCCGGTATTGGCGATCCGGCCTTTGGTGTCGAGCATCGTGGGCATCGGCAACTTGTGCCGCAGCCCGATCTCGAAGTCGTTGGGATCGTGCGCCGGCGTGACTTTGACTGCGCCGGTACCGAATTCGGGGTCGACGTGCGCGTCGGCGACGATCACGATGTCGCGGTCGAGGAAGGGGTGCGGCAATGTCTGGCCGACAAGGTGCTTGTACCGGTCGTCATCGGGATGCACGGCGATCGCGGTGTCGCCCAGCATCGTCTCGAGCCGGGTGGTAGCGACCACGATGTGCGGTTCGTCGTCGTTCATCGAGCCGTACCGGAACGAGACCAGTTCGCCCTCGACGTCTTCGTAGTTGACCTCGATGTCGGAGATGGCCGTCTCGAGCACCGGTGACCAGTTGACGAGTCGCTCGGCCCGATAGATCAGGCCGGCCTCGTAGAGCTGCTTGAAGATCGTGCGGACCGCCCGCGACAGCCCCTCGTCCATCGTGAAGCGGTCGCGGCTCCAGTCGACGCCGTCGCCGAGCGCGCGCATCTGCCAGCCGATGTTGCCGCCGGTCTCGCGTTTCCAGTCCCAGACTTTGTCGACGAACAGTTCCCGGCCGAAGTCCTCTTTCGTTTTGCCGTCGACGGCCAGTTGCTTCTCCACGGCGATTTGCACGGCGATGCCGGCGTGGTCCATGCCGGGCTGCCACAGCACCTCATACCCCTGCATGCGCTTACGCCGGGTCAGCGCGTCCATCAGGGTGTGGTCGAGCGCGTGACCCATGTGCAGGCTGCCGTTGACGTTCGGCGGCGGCAGGACGATGGAATACGCCGGCTTACCGCTTGTCGGATCGGCGGTGAAATAGCCGGCGTCCACCCAGCGCTGATAGATCTCGCTTTCTACCGCGCCCGGATCCCACGCCTTGGGCAGGTCTTCTGCCCGCGAGTCGGCGGCGCGTTCTGGGCTTGTGGTCACGCGTCAAGTCTAGAAAGCACCGACGCATGCGACGAACACCGCCCATCACAGGCGGCGCGACGGGTGGAACTACTTCTTGCCGAACAGTCCGCCGAGAATCTCGCCCGCCTTGGAGCCCAACGCATTGCCCAGCACGGTGCCCAGCGATTTGTTGCCGCCGGCCATTCCGCCGAGGATGCTGCCGAGCACGTCGTTGAGGCCGCCGCCGGAAGACGCCTCCTCCTTGGCGGGTGCGCTCTTTTGGCCGAGCTGCTTGCCGACATAGGCCAGGACGATCGGCGCCAGGATCGGCAGCAGCTGCTTGAGCAGGTCGCTGTTGCCTGCGCCGCCACCGGCAAGCGCGCTGGCAACCTGCCCGGCGTCGTTGCCGCCGAAGATCTTTGCGATGGCCTGCATTCCGTCGGCCTCGTTGACCTGGTCAAGGCTTACGCCGCCGTCGAGCAGACCGCTGGCCGCGTGATTGTCGGCCGCGGACTCGATGCTGCTGGCGTGCTCGGGGTCTTGCGCGTTCTCTTGCAGACCACCGACGAGCACCGGAACCAGCAGTTGCACCGCCTTATTGACTTCGCCTTCGTCGACGCCGATCTTGCTGGCGATATCACTCGTGGGAATCTGAGACAGAAGATCTTCAAGGCCTGACATGGACCCGTCCACCTAACGTTGCTGGGATGGTTTGGTTCGCACAAACGACACTAGCCCCAGCTGATCTTGCCCGACAGGACTTCTTTCCGGAGCGAGCGACAGGTCAGCGGTGCATCAATCGCGCGGTCTCCAGTGAGACCTCCGCGGCCGGGAGTCGCGCCATCAGCGCGTCTCCCATCGCGGCCGCTGGGGTCAGCACCCCGTGCAGATCGGAGAGCGCGTCGCGGTCCATCGCCAGCGCCAGGCCGCTTTCACCCAGCAGCACCGCCGTGGCCTTGTAGCCGGGATCGCCCCGTTGGGCCATGGTGGCGACATAGCGGGCGCCGGAGGTTGTGGCGGTGTACGTCTCCACCTTGTAGAAGCCGCGCTCGCGAACCGCTTCGCTGGGTCCGGTGCCGGGCTTGGGCAGCGCGCGATCAACCAGTGTGCGGGGCAACAGGCGAAAGTAGCGGCTTCCCAGTGCCGATACCGCGTTGCCGATCCCGCTGACGACCGCTGAGACGACCGGAGCCAGCACTGAGGAGCCGACGTTCATGTGCTCGGTGTAGCGAAACCGGCGCCCGTAGGCATAGTCTTGTAATGCGTTGCTGCGGCGCACAATTCGCGTGTTAGATGGCGCCATCATGAACCCGGCGGTCCATAGGCCGGTCAGCTCGGGCGCGATCTGACCGCCACGCCGACGCGGCAGGTCGGGCTGCGGGCCGAGCTCGGGTTCGGCATCCCGGTCTGGGCTCAGCGTGTACGGGTCGGCGAATTGACGGCGCAGATCGGGATCTCTCGACACTGCGTCGAGCACCTCCACGCCCGACGCGATCGTGCCGCCGGAAATCCCGCCAGACATCGAGCGAACCACGAAGTCGGTATCGATAAGCTCGCCGCTGCCGTCTTCGCGGGCTCGGCGGTAGAGCGCATAGACGGTGAGATCCGAAGGGATGGAGTCGAATCCGCAGGCGTGCACGATTCGCGCGCCGGTGTCTTGAGCCTGCTTGTGGTAGAGGTCGATGCTCTCGCGCATGAACGGCGGCTCGCCGGTCAGGTCCGCGTAGTCGGTTCCGGCGGCCGCGCACGCCGCGACCAACGGCAGGCCGTAGCGGGTGTAGGGCCCGACGGTGGTGACCACCACCTGCGTCTGCTCCGCCATGGCGTCGAGGGTCTTGGGCTGCGACGCGTCAGCGGTCAGAAGCTGCCACGACTGTGCCGACTCACCCAGTGTGTCGCGGATCGCCCGCAGCCTGTCGGTCGAGCGGCCGGCCAGCGCGATGCGTGCCTTGCCGGCGGCCTTGGCCAGGTATTCGGCTGTCAACTTGCCGACGAAGCCGGTCGCGCCGTACAGGACGATGTCGTATTCGCGCGTTGCGGTCACGGGCGCGACGCTACTCCGAGCACCTCCGGCCATTCCGCGGCTTCCCCCAGCACGTGCTCGGCCAGGAAGGCGAGCACCACCTCGTACCAGACCTTGGCGTGTTGCGGTGCGAGCACCCAGTGGTCCTCGGTCGGGAAGTACAGGAATCGATGTGGGCTGCTGCCGTCTTCGCCGGCCGGCAGCGCCGAGCAGGCCAGCAGCTCGTACCAGAGCCGCAGACTTTCGCCGATCGGCACGCGATAATCCTTGTCGCCGTGGATGACCAGCATCGGCGTACTGAAGTTGCCGACGACGTGATGCGGCGAGTTGGCGGCAGTCATCTCTGGCGTCATCTCGCGGCGCCAGTAGTAGGCGGTGTCGGTGGTGGGCCCGAACTGGTCGAGCGCCCACAGGCTGGCATGAGTGACGATCGCGGCAAAACGGTTGGTGTGGCCCGCAATCCAGTTGGCCATGTATCCGCCGAACGAGCCACCCATCGCGGCCGTCCGGGTCGCGTCCACACGCGGATGCGCGCATGCCGCGTCGGTCGCCGCCATCAGGTCGTCGAAGGGTGGTCCGCCCCAGGCGCCCCAGCCGCGCTGGATGAAGTCCTGCCCGTAGCCCGTCGAGAGCGCCGGATCGGGCAGAAGCACCGCGTAACCTTTCGCGGCCATCAGCCACGGATTCCAACGCCAGGCCCAGTCGTTCCAGCTGCCCAACGGGCCACCGTGGACCCAGAGCAGCAGCGGGGCCGGCGAGTCACCGTCGGGCAGCACCAACCACGACCGCACCGTCGTGCCGTCGGTGGCCGTCGCGGCGATCTCGGTCAATGTCCCTGGCAGCGTGGGCAAGTCGAGGCACGGCAGCGTCGTGATCGCGCCGTCGGGATCGATGCGGACGGGGTGTGGCGGTGTCGCATACGAACTTCGCAACGCGTAGAGCACGCCGCCGGGCGCGGCGACGACATCGGTATAGGCGAAGTCGTCGCCGGTGAGCTGGCTGACCGTCGAGGTCGCCACATCGACCGCGAAGATCGGTGCGCGGCCGTTCTGGTCGGCGGTGACGATCAGCACCGCACCGTCGCTGGACCACGTGATCGAGCTCGGCCGAAGATCCCACCCCTCGGCTACCGATCGCGGCTGATCACCGAACCGCATGTGCTGCAACGTCATTCGCGGGGCACGCTCCGATGTGGAGATGGCGTCGCGGGTAAACGCGACGCCCGCGCCGTCCGGTGAGATCGCCGGGTGGTCGAGGCTGGCATCGGGGTCGTCGGCGATGACGCGGCGCTCCCCGGAGGCCAGGTCGATCCGCATCAGCACCGACCGTTGGGTCGGACCGGGCCCGGTGAGCTGCCAGGTGGTGACCAGGAAGCTGCCGTCGGCGCTGATGTCGAAATCGGCGTCACCGAAGCCGGCGGCGAGCAGGGCAGCCCCGGGATGCGGCGTCAGGTCACGCGGACCGTCGGCGTCGAGCAGATGTGGTTCATCCGGGCCGACGTCGTGGTTCCAGAAGCGCACGGGGTAGTCCGTGTGCAGGATCGCGGTCACCTTGCCGTCGTTGCGCAGATCACGCAGTCGGCGGTCGTCGTCGACGCCGCGGGCCGCCGGAAGCATCGCCGCGCCGATCACGGTTACGTCGGTGGCGCGGGCCGTTCGCACCGCGCTGATCGCGCTCGGCATGCTCACCTCCTCGACCGCCTCACCGCCGCCGGCCGGCAACCGCCACAGCGAGGCGGGCGGTTTGACGTCGGTAGTGCCGGCTTTCGGCCGCGAGGAGAGGAACAGGAGATCGCCGTCGGCGGTGAAGGTGGGCGACGACTCCCCGTTGGCGCTGCGGGTCAGGCGGTGGGCGGGGCGCTGCCCGCCGGGGTCGAGTTCCCAGACGGCGCTGACGTAACCGTTGCGCTGGTCGTTGAGTTCGGCCACCGTGGTCACCACCCGGGAGCCGTCGACCGACACGGCGAGACCGGTTATGCGGGGCAGTGCCACGTAGTCGTCGAGGTTGTCGAATGCCGATGAGGTCATGAGTCGTTGGTAACACAACGCGTCACGGGTTCAGCCGGCCCACACATCCTCGACGTAGTGGTCGGATTCGACGAGCCCCTTCAGCCAGTCGCGGGCCTGCGTATCGTCAGCGCCCGTCCGCGCCCGGTAGATGTCGATAAACGAGCTGCGCACCGCCGGTGCCATGTGCGCACCGTCGCCGCACACGTAGACGTGCGTATCCCTGGCCGGGTCGCCTAGCAGGCTCCACACCTCGTCGGCATCCGCGGCGATCCGGTCCTGTACGTAGCGGACCCCGTCCTGTGGTGCGCGGGAGAAGGCAGGCCGCATCCGTACGATACCGAGCACCTCGGCCTGCTCGAACCGGTCTCGGAAGATGTAGTCGACGTCCGGGTCGCGCACCCCGAAGAAGCACAGCGCGGGCTGCACCGCAGCTCCCGCGCGTTGTGCTGCGAGTCGATCACCGAGGAAACCGAGGAACGGCGCGACACCCGTTCCGGCACTGACCAGGATCACGTTCTTGGCCGGATCGGCACCGGCCCGGAACGCCTGACGGGCCGGGTCCACCCGCGCCCGGATCACTTGCCCGGGTTCAACTGTCGCGAGGTAATTGGATGCGACACCTTTGAACACGCCGTGACCGGACCGGGCCGGCGCATCGAGCACGCTGACGACCAGTCCCACTGTGCGGGGCGACAGCATCGACGACGACGCGATCGAATAGTGCCGCGGCACCATGGGATCGAGTAGTTGGAGCAGTTCGGCACCGGTGAGAACGCACTCCGGGTTTTCGCCGATGCACTCCAAGACGCTGAGCGGGCAGCCGTCCGGAGCCTCGGCCAGTTCGGTGAGTCGCCGACGCTGCTCGGGATTAGTGTTGGCCGCGGCAAGGCTGCGTAATTGGCTGCTGGTCACCGGCTTTCGCAACTCGACGAAGTGCGTGAGCAGTTCTCGTGCGCTGACCTCGCGGTCCAGCGCGATCAGCCGCCGCGAGCTGCGCCGCGGATTGATCGACAGCCTCAGTTCGGCATCGATGCCGAGTTGGGCCAACACCGCGTCGACCAGCTCCGGTGGGTTGTCAGCCATCACCGTGAGGTGATCACCGGTCTGGTAGTCGACACCGTCCGGAAGATCAACGCGGACATTGGCTTTCGCTTGACCCAGGCCGGCGCTGACCAGTTGAGTGTTCTCGACGACGGTCATCGGGATTACCGAGGACCGCGCGTCGATCGCCGCCGTCACCGGGCCGACGATCCGGCGCAGCTCGTACAGCGGTTCGCCGGCATCGGTGAGCGGCGCGGCGTCGGGGTCGCCGAACTGTCGGGCCAGCGACGCCCACAATGCGCCGGCGAACTCCTCGACCGTGCCGACCAGATCACCCGAGGTGTCGGCCTCGGCATGCGGGATCAACCGGTTGGCGTTCAGCTCGGCGAGGCGCTCGTCGATGCGCCGCGGGATCGCCTGGTAGGTGTCCGCCCAGTTATGGTCGCCCACACCCAGAACTGCGACGTTGGGCACCGGCTTCAGGGCGGTATTCGCGTCAAGGAGCCAGGCCAGGAAGCCACGCGCATCGTCGGTCGGCTGTCCGTTGTACGAGGACGCGATGATCGCGACGGCCTCGGCTTCGGGGAAGCCGCCGACAGCGTCGTCGAGTGGTGCGACCGTGGCCACGCAGCCGAGAGCCGTTGCATCGTCGGCGAATTGACGGGCCAATGCACGGCACGTGCCGAGGTTGGAACCGTAGAAGATGGCGAGCCTGGTGCCTTGCGTGATCGCCGTTGGGTGTTGCGATTCGTTCTGCCCGGCGGTGGTCTCACGGGAAGGCGCAACGGTACGGCGATCCTGCGGGGTGCGCCGGATCAGTTCGAGCCGGAACCCGACCGGTCGACGACTGGTCGGGGTTTCCCATTGCGGCACATAGTGATAGGCGTCGATCAGCCGGTAGCGGTGGACCAGCCGGGCCAGTGCCATCGCCGCCTCATGCAGCGCGAATTGGCGGCCGATGCATGACCGCGCACCGGATCCGAACGGCTTGAACAACGCGGCCGGCCGAGACGCCGAAACTTCGGGAGCGAACCGGCTCGGGTCGAAGAATTCGACGTTGTCGCCCCAGCCCGGCTGGCGGTGCAACGCGCCGGTGAGCACGGTGACCGCCTCTCCGCGCTTGATCGGGTACGTGCCACCGATGATGGTGTCTTCCAGGGCCATCCGATCGAAATGCAGCACCGGCGGAGACAGTCGCAGGGTTTCCTCGATCACCTGCCGCAGATAGGTCAGCTTGCCGATGTCGTCGTAGCCGGGCAGGTAGTCGTCGTCGGCGCCGAACACAGTGTCGACTTCGGTCTGGACTCGATGCAGCACCGCCGGATCGCTGACGATGTTGTAGAGCGCGTTAGGCATGAGCTCCGAGGTGGTCAGCTGACCAGCGATCAGGAAAGTCAGGATCTGGTTGCGTACGTTCGCGGTCTCCAGCACCGGGTTGCCGTCGGGCTCCTGCTGGAGCATCAGCGTCAGCAGATCTTCGAAATCACGGTCACCCGAGCGGTGCTCGGCGATCAGCCCGTCGATGAAGCTGTGCAACGTGTTCAATTCGTGTTCGAACACCGGTGTCGTCGAGCCCGCACCCAACTCCCCCAGCGCTGTTGTGAAGCTCCGCGGGATCGGAGCCAGTCCGGGGCACTCGAAAGAGTCGAAGCGCGAGCCGAATCCGGCGAGTGCAACGGTGTCCATCGCCAGCTTTTGCAAGTCGGTCGACACATCTACCGGTCCGACTCCGACGCTGGCATCCCACCGCTCGATCAGCGTGCAGTTGATGTCCAGCATCGCGGCGTGATACGCGCGAAGGCCCGCGTAACTGAAGCCCGGCAGCAGGACGTCGTGGGCGCGCTGCCAGTTCGCTTCGCCGTGGTAACACGTGAACAAGCCGTCGCCGGCCAGTGGCCGTACTCGAGCAAGGGTGGCCGTGAGGTTCTTCGCGAATCGGCTTTCGTCGCACAGTTCCGATACCAGTTCCAGGGAGCACACATAGAGCTTTCTGAACCCGCCGTTGAAATCGGCGTAGAAGATCGGACCGTGCAATTCGCCCAGCAGGTCCACGGGTAACGCGCGGGGCCGGCCGAGCAGTTGATCCGGGCCGGGCAACGCCCCCTCGGCAGACGGGACTCCGGGAAGGTCCGGCGGGGACGACACGCGGAACTCGGTCACGCGGGCAGCATAAATTTCGCGGCGGCGTTTGGGTCGGAATCAGCGGACGGGGCTACGAAGCTCGTCCAGGGACACCAACGGCGGTGGCGGGCGTGAGCCCGGCCACCGCCGTCAGTGGTGAATCGTTTGGTCAGCCGCGACGGCCGCAGACCGGCCAGGCGCCGATGCCCTGCGAGTGCAGCACATTCTCGGCCACTCGGATCTGTTCCTCACGGCTCGCGCCGCTCGCCGATCCCGAGCCGCCGTTGGCGCGCCAGGTGCTCGAGGTGAACTGCAGACCGCCGGAGTAACCGTTGCCGGTGCTGATGCCCCAGTTGCCGCCGGACTCGCACGCGGCGATCGCGTCCCAGTTGACGCTGTAGGCCTTCTTCACGGGCGCCGGGGCCTGCTCCGGGGCCGGAGCGTCAGGCGCAGGAGCCTCGGGGGGTGGCGCCGCTGCGGGTGACGTAGCCGGCC
>NZ_LZLV01000042.1 GCF_001673405.1 Mycobacterium sp. 1245111.1
ACATCGGCTTCTGGTGCTCGGGCTCATGCGATTACCTTGCGGGCCGGGCATTCTCGTTCATCTCGGCGATCGACTCGATCGGGGCGGTGCCCCCGATCAACGAGTCGCACGTCGAGATGGACGCCGCCTGGGCGCTGTACGAGGCCTACATCAAGCTGCTCACCGGCGAGGTCGACACCGCGCTGGTGTACGGCTTCGGCAAGTCCTCGGCCGGCACGCTGCGCCGGGTGCTGTCGCTGCAGACTGACCCGTACACCGTGGCGCCGCTGTGGCCGGATTCGGTGTCGATGGCGGGGCTGCAGGCCCGGTTCGGCCTGGACTCCGGCAAGTGGACCGCCGAGCAGATGGCGCAGGTGGCGCTGGATTCGTTCGCCGTGTCCGAGCGCACCGACTCGGAGAAGCCGGCCAAGAGTATCGACGAGTTGCTGGCCAGGCCGTACTTCGCGGATCCCCTACGGCGCCATGACATTGCGCCGATCACCGACGGGGCCTCGGCGATCGTGCTGGCCGCCGGCGACAAGGCCCGCGAGCTGCGCGAGAACCCGGCGTGGATCACCGGCATCGAGCACCGCATCGAGACCCCGGTCCTCGGCGCCCGCGACCTGACGACCTCACCGTCGACGCAGGCCTCGGCCAAGGCCGCGACCGGCGGGGATGCCGGCTCGATCGAAATCGCCGAGATCTATGCGCCGTTTACCCATCAGCAGTTGATCCTGACCGAGGCGATCGGCCTGCCGTCGTCGACGAAGATCAACCCGTCGGGCGGCGCGCTGGCCGCCAACCCGATGTTCTCCGCCGGACTGGAGCGCATCGGCTTTGCGGCGCAACACATTTTCGATGGTTCGGCAAACCGGGTGCTCGCTCACGCGACCAGCGGCCCGGCCCTGCAACAGAATCTCGTCGCCGTGCTGGAAGGGAAATAACCATGGCGGGCCAGTTGGCTGCGGTGCTCGGCACCGGCCAGACGAAGTACGTTGCCAAGCGCCAGGACGTGTCGATGAACGGTCTGGTTCGCGAGGCCATCGACAAGGCGCTGGCCGACTCCGGGTCGACCATGGACGACATCGACGCGGTGGTGGTCGGCAAGGCCCCCGACTTCTTCGAGGGCGTCATGATGCCGGAGCTGTTCATGGCCGACGCCGTGGGTGCGACCAACAAGCCGCTGATCCGGGTGCACACCGCCGGGTCGGTCGGCGGGTCGACCGGTGTGGTGGCGGCCAGCCTGGTGCAGTCGGGCAAGTACCGGCGGGTGCTGGCGATGGCGTGGGAGAAGCAGTCCGAGTCGAATGCCATGTGGGCGTTGAGCATTCCGGTGCCGTTCACCAAGCCGGTGGGCGCGGGTGCCGGCGGCTACTTCGCACCGCACGTGCGCTCCTACATCCGCCGATCGGGCGCGCCGACGCACATCGGTGCCATGGTCGCGGTCAAGGACCGACTCAACGGAGCTAAGAATCCGCTGGCGCACCTGCATCAACCCGACATCACGGTGGACAAGGTGATGTCGTCGCAGATGCTGTGGGACCCGATCCGATTCGACGAGACCTGCCCGTCATCCGACGGCGCCTGCGCGGTGGTGATCGGTAACGAGGACATCGCCGACACACGAGTTGCCGACGGTCATCCGGTGGCCTGGATTCATGCCACCGCGTTGCGCACCGAACCGCTGGCCTACTCCGGGCGCGACCAAGTCAACCCGCAAGCGGGACGCGATGCCGCCAAGGCGTTGTGGAAAGCGGCCGGCATCACCAGCCCGATCGACGAGATCGACGCCGCGGAGATCTACGTGCCGTTCTCCTGGTTCGAGCCGATGTGGTTGGAGAACTTGGGATTTGCGCCCGAGGGCGAGGGATGGAAGCTCACCGAGGCCGGTGAAACCGCGATCGGCGGACGGATTCCGCTCAACGCGTCCGGCGGCGTGCTGTCGTCGAACCCGATCGGTGCGTCCGGCCTGATCCGGTTCGCCGAGGCGGCCATCCAGGTGATGGGCAAAGGCGGCGATCACCAGGTTCCCAACGCGCGCAAGGCACTTGGCCACGCCTACGGCGGCGGCTCGCAGTACTACTCGATGTGGGTCGTGGGAGCGGACAAGAAGTGAAGTACACCTGCAGCATCGCGTTCGGCCAGATCGACCAACTGATCGAGCTGGCCAAGACCGCGGAGGAAGTCGGGTTCGATTCGATCGCGCTGCCGGACTCGATCTTCTATTTCGAGAAGCAGTCCGTCGACTACCCCTACACCGCCGACGGCAAGCGGATGTTCGACGAGGAGTCGCCCTGGGTCGACCCGCTGATCCTGGCGGGCGCGATGGGCGCGGTCACCTCGAAGCTGCGGTTCTACACGAACGTGATGAAGTTGGGTTCGCGCAACCCGCTGCTGCTGGCCCGCCAGGTCGGCTCGGTAGCCAACCTGACTAACAACCGCTTCGGCTTCGGCGTCGGGATCGGTTGGGCTCCGGAGGAATTCGAGTGGTGTGGGGTGCCCTACGCCAAGCGCGGCAAACGTGTCGACGAGATGATCGAGGTCATCAAGCTGGTGCTGGCCGGAGGCATGGTCGAATTCCACGGCGAATTCTACGATTTCGACCGCCTGCAGATGAGCCCGGCGCCCACCGAGCCGGTGCCGTTCTACGTCGGCGGCCACACCGACGTGGCGCTGCGCCGAGCGGCACGCGTCGGCGACGGGTGGACCAGCGCGATGATGACACACGCGGAGCTCGCTGAGACAATCGGCAAACTAGACAAGCTTCGCACCGAATATGGCCGCGCGGACTTGCCTTTCGAGATCCAGGCGGTCTGTGTCGACAAGTTCGGCGTGAACGGCCATCGCGAGCTCGCCGAGATCGGGGTCACCGACTACATCACCATCCCGTGGCTTCTGGACGGGCTCGGGACCGATGCGCCGATCGAGAAGAAGAAGGACTCGCTGAAGCGTTTCGCGGACACCTACATTCATTCGGGATGGCAGAAATGAAGGACACCCCCGCGCACCTGGCCGGTAAGCGCTCCCGCGACGCGGTAGCGGCCCGAGACAAGGAAGCGTGGCTGGCCGTGTTCGCCGACGACGCCATCGTCGAAGACCCCATCGGCCCCTCGCATTTCGATCCGGAAGGCAAGGGTCACCGCGGCCGCGACGCTATCTCGGCCTTCTGGGACATGGCGATTGCACCGACGGACAAGATCGAGTTCGTCTTCGACAAGACCTACCAGTGCGGCAACGAGGAAGCCAACGTCGGCCACATCCTGATTACCGCGGCCGGGCATCAGGTCACCGCCGAAGGCGTCTTCACGTACAAGGCCGACGGCGACGGCAGGATGCTGGCGCTGCGCGCATTCTGGGAACTCGACCAAGCCACCGCGAGCGCCCGCAAGATCTGAACCGCGCGCCCCTGCGCCTCGTTACCAGAAGGGGCCTATAGCGCATCGCCCCGGGGAGCCGCGGCATGGACGAGCCTATTCGGGTACGGAGCGACCTCGACGCGCCCTCACGCTGGAGCTGTCTTTTCAAGTGGTGTGTACTCGCGGTGCCGCACTACCCCATCCTGATCGTTCTGTACCTGCTGTACCCGCTCGCGACGATCGCCGCCGGTGTCGCGATCATGTTCACCGCGCGCTATCCGAGGCCGCTGTTCGACTTCAACGTCGGCGTGCTGCGCTGGTCGTGGCGGCTGATGAACTATCGCTTCCCGATGAACAGCACCGACAGGTACCCGCCATTCACCCTGGCGTCGCAACCGGACTACCCCGCCGATCTCGAGGTGGACTACCCCGACGGCCCGAAGAGTCGGACCGCGCTGTTGACGCGCTGGCTCCTGGGCCTGCCGCAGATACTCCTCTGCTGGTCGCTGGAGCCGTTCCTGCAGCTGCTGTGCGTCGCAAATGCGGTGTGGCTGGTGTGCGAAGGCACGATCAACACGGGCATGTTCGATCTGCTGCTCGGCATCGTCAGGTGGCGTTATCGGGTTGCCGTGTATGTCTCGATGATGCGCGACGAATACCCGCCATTCCGGATGGATCTGGGCAATGTAGGGAAGGGTCATGGCGCGCCGTAATCCGCTGTTCCCGTATCTCTACCGACTCGGCATGCCGCTCTTCGACCGGCTGTTCTATCGCCGCTATCGGCGCGAGGCGATGGCCCACGCGTTCGGGCGGCTACTGATGGTGGGCCTTGGTCCCGGAACGGATCTGCTGTTTCTCCCCGCGACGGTGACCTCGGTGGCTGCGGTGGAACCCGAAGCGGCAATGCGCCGGATGGCCACCGCGCTGGCACGGCGCCACGGCATCGAGGCCGACATCGTCGACGGGATCGGTGAATCAATCCCGTTCGGAGACAACAGCTTTGACTCGGTGCACATCGGTTTGGTGTTGTGCTCGGTCGACGACGTCGACGCCACCCTCGCCGAAATCCGGCGGGTCCTGGCGCCCGGCGGCAGGCTGGTCGTGCTCGAGCACGTCCGCGGCGAAGGCTTGATGGGCCGGTTCCAGGACCTGATCGCCCGACCATGGTCGTGGCTGGCGTCTGGGTGCGAGCCGAATCGCCGAACCGTCGACGCCATCAGCGCCGCCGGGTTCGACACCGCCGGTTTGCGCCGGATTCGGCGCACCCTGGTGCCGCCGCCATGCACCCCTCACCTACAAGGATTCGCCACGGTCATCGGCCAGAATGCGTGAAACGTGGCGGGTTCACCCCGTTGCACGACCGTTATCTTTTGTTCATCTCTTATTCAGGTATCGTTAAGCTTCAGTTCATGCACCACCCGTGTCTCCAATATGTCCCACAGGATCTACTCACTCTTCCTGGGTTTAGCGCTCAGGTTTCTTTGGGCATCTCCTCAGGGCATGCAGAAGTGACATAAATCACACTCTCGATTGGAGTTTCCGATGAGTGCTCGCGCTATGACACTCGTTCTCGGCACCGCCGGTGCCTTTCTCGCCGCCGGACTCACCTCAATGGCGACGCCCCCCGTTGCCAACGCCGACGACGGGGCCGACCTTCTATCTGCGTCCCTTGCGGCCGACCCCGCTGCGTTCCTCCCCGCGGCGGCGGACCCTGCCGCGACCGTCCTGGGCGACGGCTTTACCTTTACCACCGACCCATTGCTCGCGATGTTTGGCATCACGGACATCGGGGCGTTCAACGCTGACCAGGATTTCGAGGCGATGATTCTGCAGATTCCGTCGCTTGGCATCACGGATGTGTTGACTTCCGGAACCGAAAGCACGAATGACTTGGCGCAGTTCGGGGTGTCCAACGCCATCGGCCTAGGCATGGAAGGCGTGACAGTCAACACGTTCATGGATTCGATGGACCCCATGCTGAACAGCTCGTTCACCATTCCCTTCACCGATCCACTCGCCGGGCTATGGGACATTCTTGTTTCAAACGACTTCTTCGGCCTCTGAGGCGGACAGCTGATCTGACGTCGTCTTAGTCGACGCTGACGGCGTCGATGATGTTGAGCCGCGCCGCTCGTCGCGCCGGCGGCAGCGATCCAAGCAAGCTGACCGCCAGCGCGCCGACGGTGAACACCAGAGCCGTCCGGCTCGGCCGGAAGTCGACGGTGAAGTTCATCATGTCGGCACTCACCAGGCTGTAGAGCCACTGGTCGGCCAGGCCGAACAGCAGCCCGCAGACGCCGCCGACGATGCCGATCGCGGCCGCCTCGGCCAGGATCATCCAAAGGGTGAACCGCCGGCTGGTGCCCATCGCCCGCAGCACGCCGATTTCACGACGCCGCTCGAGCACTGAAAGCGTCAATGTATTGAAAAGCGCTACCGCCGCGACGAATACGACGATGATCCATACCGCGTTGGCGATGAACATGCTCTGGTGCAGCGGTGCCTCGAGACCCGACAGCGCGGTACGGCCGCTGTACACATAATTCGGCGCGGGCACTACCCGGCGGACGTCGGCGAGCAGACGCTTCGGATCCACACCGTCGGCCGCAGTGACCTGTAACGCCGTCGCGGCCGGGCGATCGAACCATGTCCGCATGTGGTCGAGGTCCAATCCGACGGTGCCGATGACGGTCGAGAAATACGGGACCAGCGCCAGTACCGTCGTCCGCTGCGGGCCATGCGGCGTCTGCAACTGGAGGGCGTCGCCGACCCGAACGTGCAGGGTCTTGCCGAGGTTTTGCGACAGCACGACACCTCGGCCTTCGAGCACCGACTTGCGCACCTGCTCAGTCAGCGCCGCAAAGAGCGGATCGGCACTACCGGAGGAGAACCCGTCGAGCAGGACGCGGGTGCCACCGACTTCGGCGAATCCGGCTGCGCCCTTGGTGACTCGCCGAACACCCGGCACCGCGGCCACCTTGTCGGCAATGTCTTGCGGCAGGGCGTCGGCGGGATAGCTGTCGGGCGGGTCGGCGCTCACCCACACATCGACCCCCGCGACCGGGGCGAATATGGCTCGGGCCGAACGGATCATGTCCGCGTTGGTACCGGTGATGACGATGGTGGTGACGACCGCAATGAGGACGGTCATCACGGTGGCCCACACTCGTCGCGGTGCCCGCTCGATCGTCGCCGCGGCCAGCGGGCCCACCGACCCGAACAGCCGGGCGATCGCGGCGGTGGCCTTGACCATGACCGCTGTCAACGCGAAACCCAGGGCGATCTCAGCTGTGAAGAGCGCGAACACGGCCGCGAAGGCCAACGGGCCGCGTCGGCCGAGGACGACGAGAATCGACACCGCGAAAATCGCGACGGCCGCGATACCAAAGGCCATTCGTAGCCAACGGGGAACAAAGTCGGCCGCCGAAACGCCCACCGGCGCAAGGGCTTCGATTGGCGAGACCTTGTATACCTGCCGGGCGGCCATCGCCGACGCCGCCACCGCGGTGGCGATCGTCGACGCCAGCGCGACCGGTATCGCGTATCCGGGCAGCCAGTATTCGACCCGAGCTTCCAAACCTTGGGTGATCGCCGGTGGCAGTCGGCCAATCGCGATGCGGCCCATGGCTATTCCAATGGCGCAGCCAATGCCGCCACCGAGTAGACCGAGAAGCGCAGACTCGGCAAGTAGGTCGCGCACTATGGTGGTGCGGCGACCGCCGATCGCGCGCAGCATCGAGATCACCGGGCGTCGCTGGGTGATCGCCATCGTCATCGTGGTGTAGACCAGGAACGCGCCAACTACCAGCGCAACTCCGGCACCCATCAACGCCATGTAGTTCATCAGCTTGACGCCGTCACCGGCTCGCACCGCCCGCATACTGGGCGCCGCGACGATTGCCCGATCCTTCACCGCCGCGGTGACCCCGGCGCGTACCGCGGCCAGGTTGGCGTGCGGCTTGGTGGTGATCAGGATCGAGTCGAGTTGCCCCTTTCGCCCGGTTATGTTCTGCGCCAAAGCAAGTGGGGCAAGCACATAGTGGCCGCCGTTGAGATCGGCAAGCTGCTTGCCGGTAAGCACCTCCGTCACCGTCACCGAGGCGGAGCCCAACTGGAATTTCTGCCCCTTGACAACGCCGACCTTGGGCCCAACCTGAACACCATTGGGGTTATCCGACAGCTCCTTCACCGGTTTGCGGACGGCATCTTTCAACGCACCGCCCAACTCGGCGCTGCTGGCGTCCGCGCCGAACAGCAGAACAGGGCCCGTCGGCGTGGACGTCGTGGTGCGAATCATCGGAGCGGCGGTCGCCACCCCGGGCACCGCGGCGACGTCGGCCGCGACGGTGTCGGGAAAGCCCGCGTCGGTGATACCCGAAACTTCCAGCGCGGCGATCCCTGCGATCCCTTCGGCCAGGCGGTTCACCGACCCGGTGATCGACCCGAAGATCCCGATGACCGCCACCAGGTACATCGCCGAAACCGCCATCACGGCAACCGAAGCGGCGGTGCGACGCCGGTGCACGACAAGCTCACGCAGGCTGAACACGCGCAGCCGGCTGGCCGACGCGGCGATCGCCGAGCCTGGGCTCATCTCCGCACCCGGGACAGCTCGTCGGAACCGATGCGTCCGTCTTGCAGGGTGATGACGCGATCCGTCGTCGCCGCGGCGTCTGGATTGTGGGTCACCATCACCACCAGACGTCGGCCGCCTTCTTCGTGCGCTACTTCGGCCAAGAGCTCCAGAATCGAAGTGCCCGTGGCGGAGTCGAGATTGCCGGTTGGCTCGTCGGCAAGAATCAACGACGGGTTCATCATCAGCGCGCGGGCCACCGCGACCCGTTGCATCTGACCACCCGACAACTCCGCCGGTCGGTGCTGCGTCCGATCGCCAAGACCTACCCGGTCCAACAGGCGAACCGCGTCGGATCTGACACTGCCGAGACGAACACCGTCGAGCAGTTTCGGAACCGCCACGTTTTCCCACGCCGACAGCGTTGGCAGCAGGTTGAAGAACTGGAAGACGAAGCCGACGCGATGGTGACGGAATCTGGAGCGTTGCTCGTCGCTCAAGTGGCCGATCTCGGCACCGTCGAACATGATCGACCCCGAATCGGGCGAATCGAGGGCGCCCAGCAAGTGCAGCATCGTGCTCTTGCCCGCACCCGATGGTCCGACGATCGAGACGAACTGCCCACCTTCGAATTGAAGACTCACTCCACCAAGAGCCCGCACCGCCTGACCGCCAACCTGATATTGGCGCACAACGTCGCGCAGCTCGATCGTCAGCCAACGACTCAGAGGGCTACGGGTGTCGAGTCGTGTGTTCATGGCCCTCCGGAAGAACGCAGCACTCACTCGGCCGCGACGAATCGGACGCGACGGCACTTGTGCCATGTACCACGAGGCCGGACACCAATTGGTTCAACAGATCGAAAATTAATTTTCCCGTCGGCGCAGATCAGCTACGCGTGTATAGTAATTTGCGGCACTACCAGCGAATTCTGCTCTTTTGCAAGACTTTTGATCGTTTTGCTGACGAAGGAGATCGATCCGATGTCGCTGCCTGCGCTTGAAGATATCGTTACCCGCACCGGCGGGGTCGAGCTCGCCGGGGTGACCCGGATAGAGACCAGTCCGCGTGAGAAGGCCACCCCGATCATCATGGAAATGATGCACTCGGTGTACCCGCACGACGAGGTATTCGGTCAGTACATCACCGTCAACGACTACATCGACTGCCCGCCCGATGAACTGTTCGCCTACATGGCCGATACCCGTTGCCTGGAAGAGTGGACCTACAGCCTGCGCGGGTTTACCGAGACCGACGAGCCTGGCCTCTGGCGGGCCTACGACCGGTTGGGGTCGGAGACTGAAATCTATGTCCGCACAGTGGCCAGCGAACAGGGCCGCACCGTCGACTATCACTGCGCCTGGGATCAGGGCAAGCATCTGTGGATGATCTACCTGATGCGGGTCGTCGATGCGCAAACCGTATTGGACAAGCCGGGTTCGGTGGTGCTGTGGACGAATTGCCACCACCCGTTCTACGAGCGCAACCCGTACCCGGATGCCAGCCCACCCGAACGTCCGGTGTGGGTCGGAGACTTCTGGGACATGTTCGGACCGGGTCACCTACTGGAATTGAAAAACCTCAAGGCTATCGCCGAGTACCGTCATCACAACGGCCTCCCGGTGACACCGGACTGGATGCGACAGGCCTAAAACTGTTGCGGCGCATAATCGTATGCGTCCAGAACGCTAAATCGGCTCTAGCCCAGTCAGATAACGCTGAGCGAGATCCTGGTACGCCTTCGGGTTCACCTTCACCCACATCTCCGCACCGGTTCCCGCGATCGGCCCCTTGACGGTGGCCGGCGCCCCGACCACCAGTACCTCGGCCGGAATCTTGGTGCCGCCGGTCACCAGCGCGCCCGCCGCGACCAGGCTCCGGGCACCGATCACCGCGCCGTCGAGCACGGTGGCGTGGTTGGCGATCAGCGCCTCCGCGCCGATGCGGGCGCCGTGGATGATGCACATGTGCGCCACGGTCGCACCGGGACCGATGTCGACGGGAATGCCCGGCGGCGAGTGCAGCACCGAACCGTCCTGCACATTTGCGCCCTCGCGGACGATCACCGGCCCGTAGTCGGCGCGCAGCACGGTGTTGAACCACACCGACGCACCGGCTTCGACCGTCACATCGCCGATCAGAGTCGCGGTAGGAGCAACGAAGGCGGTGGGATCGACCCGCGGCGATCGGCCTTCAAAGGAAAACAGCGGCATCGTTCAGATATACCGCAGGCCGGGTAACCGGCAGTGATGCCACATTGACCAGCCGTAAATGTCCCCGTCGTTGCGCGATCCGGGACCAAAACTGTAACGTGTTCTAGTTAGAAGCCCGATAACCGTGGAGGCCTGATGGCTACCGACACCGCCGAAGTTCGCGAGATCGACGCCGGCACCCTGCCCGACCGCTATGCCCGCGGTTGGCACTGCCTTGGCCCGGTCAAGGACTACCAGGACGGCGAACCGCACGGGATCGAGGCGTTCGGCACCCACCTCGTCGTGTTCGCCGATTCACACGGCGACGTACACGTCCTCGACGGCTACTGCCGCCACATGGGTGGCAACCTGGCGCAAGGCACCATCAAGGGCGACGAGGTCGCCTGCCCGTTCCACGACTGGCGCTGGGGGGGCGACGGCAAATGCAAGCTGGTTCCCTACGCCAAGCGCACCCCTCGGCTGGCCCGGACCCGGTCCTGGCACACCGACGTCCGCGGCGGTCTGTTGTTCGTCTGGCACGACCACGAGGGCAACCCACCGCAGCCCGAGGTGCAGATCCCGGAGATCCCCGAGGCAGCCAGCGACGAGTGGACCGAATGGCGGTGGAATTCGATCCTGATCGAGGGCTCCAACTGTCGGGACATCATCGACAACGTCACCGACATGGCGCACTTCTTCTACATCCACTTCGGTCTGCCGACGTACTTCAAGAACGTCTTCGAGGGCCACATCGCGTCGCAGTATCTGCACAACGTAGGGCGGCCCGACGTCAACGACCTGGGCACCTCATACGGTGAGGCACACCTGGATTCGGAGGCGTCCTATTTCGGCCCGTCGTTCATGATCAACTGGCTGCACAACAAGTACGGCGACTACAAAGCCGAGTCGATCCTGATCAACTGCCACTACCCGGTAACGCAGAACTCGTTTGTGCTGCAGTGGGGCGTCATCGTCGAAAAGCCCAAGGGCTTGGACGAAAAGATGACCAACAAGCTCGCCGACGTCTTCACCGAAGGTGTCAGCAAGGGCTTCCTGCAGGACGTCGAGATTTGGAAGCACAAGACCCGCATCGACAACCCGTTGCTGGTCGAGGAAGACGGCGCGGTGTACCAGATGCGTCGTTGGTACCAGCAGTTTTACGTCGACGTCGCCGACGTCACGCCGGACATGACGGATCGCTTCGAGATCGAGGTGGACACCACCATCGCCAACGAGAAGTGGCATGTCGAAGTCGACGAGAACCTGCAGAAGCAGGCCGAAGAAGAAAAGACCGAGCAACCCGCGACATGAGCCACTCCGACCAGCCGCCCGATGTCGATCGGTTAGCTCGGTCGATGTTGATGCTCCATGGTGATCACCACGACCACGAGGAGCCAGCCCCGACGGGCAACGGTGGCGGAACCTGGTCGAAGGCACCGAATTTCGCCAGCGATCCGGATCGAGCTGCCGCGGTACAGGCGGCCACTCAGGCCGATAAGACTCGCTACCTGACGTCGGGCCTGCAGCCGGTGGACTGCCGGTTCTGCCATGCCACCGTTAGTGTCAAGCGCCTAGGCCCCGGACACACTGCGGTGCAATGGAATAACGACGCATCGCAGCGCTGCGCCTATTTCGCCGAGGTACGCGCCAACGGCGAACCCAGTGCGCGGACGCGGGCCTGTCCAAAGCTCGCCGACAGCATCGAACACGCGGTCGCCGAGGGCTGTTTGGAAGCGGCGTCGACCGCTACTCCGCCTGGCGACGGCTAGCGATCACAGCCCGGCGAAGCGCTCCTTGACTTCGTCGGCGGTCAGCCCATAGTCATCCAGAGAGTACTTATGCTTGGGAGCCCGTTCGCCGCTTTGACTTTCGGCATGGCTCTTTTCCATCGCCTGCTGCGCCTCATCAGTCAGCCGAATGTCGAAGTGGCGGTAAATGTCGGCCACCGTGCCGATCGGATCGGCGATGAACTCGCGGTACTCGACGTCATAGAACTGGCCCGGGTTGTATTTGGCGCGAGCGCTATTGAACCGCTCGAGACCGCGTGACCAGGTTTCCATTGAGTCAGCCCCGATTTGCGAGCCGACATAGGTCGTCGACCATCCTTCGGTCGTGTGCTGGGCCAGCGAGCACATCGACGCCATGATGGTCTCGACCGGCCGGTGCGTCTGAATCACCAGCGCGTCAGGATAAGTCGCCATCAGCGCGTCGAGAGCGAACAGGTGACTCGGGTTTTTCAGCACCCACCGCTTGTCGGTGTCGTTGAGCCCGATCAGCTGAAGGTTCTTACGGTGACGCTGATACGCCGGCGTCCAGTCCTGCTGCGACAACCACTTTGAGTAGCTGGGCAGGTGCGCCAGCGTCTCGTAGGACACCGAGTGCAGCGACTGGCGCAGCAGCTGCCAGCATTCCTCGAGCTCGTAGGCGGCCATGAAGTGCAAGCCGGTGTAGCCCGGGTTGTCCTGGTGATGCTGATTGAACTGGTCGTCGAGTTGGCGATACAGCGGATGCGAGTCCCAGGTGTCGCGCGGCGGCCGCGGCTGCGGGAACTCCGCCAGCCACATGTGCAGACCCTGGTGCGCCGGGTCGGCGCCGAGCAGCCTGTGCAGCGCCGTGGTCCCAGTGCGAACCAGACCGGTGACGAAGATGGGCCGCTTGATCTCGACGTCGGCATGCTGCGGATATTGCTTCCACGCCGACTCCGACAACAGCCTGGCCACCAGCGCGCCACGCAAGAAGAAACGATTCATCTTGCTGCCCAACGGCGTTAGGCCGGCTTCCTGCCGATAGGAGTCCAGCAGCACGCCGAGCGCTTCGCGGTAGTTGTCGTCGTCGACGCCGAAGTCGTCGAGCCCGGTCAGCTTGGTCGCCGAGGCGTGCAACTCCTCGACTGTGGCAATGTCGGTGCGTTCAGGCGTCAATTCGCCGCTTCCTCCTCATCGCTGCGTCCCCCTCGCCGCTGCGCGGCCGGGAGGTGCCCCCACTGCCGCGTCGGCGGCGGCTAGTTGTGGTACTCACCGCAGTTGACGTCCAGCGTCTGTCCGGTGATGCCGCTGGACAAGTCACTGGCCAGGAACATGATCGCCGACGCCACCTCGTCCTCGGTCGGCAAACGCTTGAGGTCGGAGTTGGCCGCGGTGGCCTGGTAGATCTGGTCGGCGGTGGTGCCGTATTTGCCGGCCTGATGCTCGAAGTAGGCCTGTAGCGTTTCACCCCAGATATAGCCGGGTGCAACGGAGTTCACGCGAATACCCTTCTCGCCGAGCTCGGTGGCCAGCGACTGCGACATCGACAGCAGCGCGGACTTGGCCATCTTGTAGGCGCCGTATTTCGCTTGCGAGTGCCTCAGCACCATCGAGTTGACGTTGACAATCGAGCCGTTCGCCTCCTCCAGTGCCGGGGTGAAGGCCTGGATGAGGCGCAGCGCGCCCAGCGCGCTGAGCTCGATCGCATCGCGGATGTGCTGGAAACTGGTGCCGGCCAACGGTTTCATGGAGGGCACCCGAAACGCGTTGTTGATCAGCACGTCCACCTTGCCGAAGTTCGACGTCGTCGACTCCACCAGAGCGGCGACGTCGTCGTCCTCGGTGATGTCGGCGCGAACCGCCAGCGCCTTGTGCCCGGCGTCGCCGAGTTGCTTGGCGAGATCTTCCAATCGCTCGACCGTGCGGGCCGCCAAGACCAACTCCGCTCCGTCTTTCGCGCATCGCTGCGCCAGCGTGGTGCCGAGCCCCGGCCCCACCCCGCTGATCACGATGACTTTTTTGTCGAGCAGTCCCGTCATTGTTACCCCAGCATCCTTGCTGCAATTTGCTGTTGGCGCAACGCGATTCGTGTACGCCAGTCTTCTTCGGTGATCTTATTGTGCTCGTAGTGGGGCAAGGCGCCCGGGAGCTTGTCGATGTTGACGAGCTCGACCGTGGGGCCGTCAGCCTCGGTGAGTTCACGCGACACCCGCTGCCAGCGGAACTGCAGGAAGCCACGTCGATGGCCCACCGTTTCGACCCAGTTGGTGACGCCGGGGTTCTGATCGGAGACCACGATGCGGACCTTGCCGTCCGGATCCGCTTGAGCCTGAGTGTTGTTCAGCGACGTCTGGTGGTTGATGTAGTCCAGCGAGATGTACCACAGGCTGCCCAGCTGGAAGCCGAGGTAGGGCGCGTCGCTCACCGGCACGGTGATCACCAGAGCCTCGTCGGGCTTGAGCTCGAAGTGACCGACCGACGAGTACTGCGTCGCCAAGCCGCCGGGGGTCAGGCGCGGCGCGACCATCGTGTTGACCGGCAGATCCAGGTAGAACCACTGCGGAAACTGCAGCCAGGTCTTGATCCGGTTGACCAACTGCTTTCCCGCTACGCTGTAACGCTTTTCGATCGTCGCGCGCGTCAGCGGGGGCGGCGCGGTGCCGACGGTGTCCGACCGCGAGATGGACAGCGTGCCCCGCTGCGCGGCCCAGTCGCCGTAGACCTCGCGGATCACCAATTGACCTGGGCTGGTTGGCCGGACCTGCCACTGAAAGCTGCCGTCCGCGGCGATGTCGAGTTCGCGGTCGTCGAACGCGGCCTGGCTGGCCGGCACATTGTCGTCGGTGTACTCACCGCCGAGCAGTTGGAAGCTCAGGTCGGTGGTGGTGCCGCGAATGCCGGTGACCGTGTAGTCGTGGTTCGGCTGCACGCGGCACCCAAAGTAGAGCGTGTCCGGGTTGTCCAGACCCATCTTGGTGTAGGGCCCGGTGCCGGAAAGCAGCACGGGATGGTCGCGGTCGTAGTCGAAGACCATGTGGGTGCACGCGGCCACGCAACCGGCCAGATATTGAAGCCCCTCGAGCAGGTCGGCTTCGGTCTCGATATGCGGTGCGGCGGCGACTAGTTTCTCGGACTCGGCGATGGCAGAGACAAGCGGCTCAGAAAAGAGGGGGGTGGACACGTATCGACGCTAGAACGTGTTCTAGTTTTCGTCAACAAGCGAACATCCGCGCAGCGACGATGCGCGCCGGAACGGCGTGAGGAGGAGCTGGGCTCGAAACCTCGGCTGCGTTCACCGACGACGCGGAGTCACTACGGCGCGCACTGCTGCGACAGGTCGATCAAGTGCTGCCGAACGTCCGGATGCCGATTCAGGTAGTCGAGGACGGTGCCGTTACCGCCCTCGGCCTTGGATTTGGACTGCAGCTGCTGGTGTAGGTCGGGATGCCGCTGCAGGTAGGAGTCGATGGAGTTGCCGACCGTCTGATCACAGGCCGCGTCGGCCACTGGCAACGCAATCATTGTCGCCGCGGCAGCGGCGGCGAGCCCGCCGGCCAGCCGGCCGGCCCACGTGAATGACGTACTCATGGCCGCGACGCTACTCGCGACAGCTATGGGCAGCCTGTGCGTTGGCTCAGACTATTTCGAGGCGCTTTCCTGCTCGCGCTTGATCTCCAGCGCGATGTCGATGAGCTGGTCTTCCTGGCCGCCGATCAGCTTGCGCTGACCGGCCCGGTGCAGCAACTGGTGGGCCGGGACGCCGTAGCGCTCGGACTGGCGAACGGCGTGCTTGAGGAAGCTGGAATAGACCCCCGAGTAACCCATGATCAACGCGTTGCGGTCGAGCAGGCACTCGGCCGGCATGGCCGGCGCGACGACTTCCTCGGCGGCATCGGCGATGTCGAAGAAGTCGATGCCGGTCTTGACGCCGATCTTGTCGAACACCCCGATCAGCGCTTCGACGGGCGCGTTGCCCGCGCCCGCGCCGAAGCGGCGGCAGGAGCCGTCTATCTGCTTGGCGCCGGCCCGCACGGCCTCCACGGAGTTGGCCACGCCGAGTCCGAGGTTCTCGTGGCCATGAAAGCCAACTTGAGCAACCGATCCTATTTCGTCGACCAGCGCGGCCACCCGGTCGCGCACGCCCTCGAGCACCAGCGCGCCCGCGGAGTCGACGACGTAGACGCATTGGCAGCCGGCGTCGGCCATGATGCGGGCTTGGGCGGCCAGCTTCTCCGGGGGGATCGTGTGGCTCATCATCAGGAACCCGACCGTTTCCAGGCCCAGCTCGCGGGCGAGCCCGAAGTGCTGGATCGAGACGTCGGCCTCGGTGCAATGGGTGGCGATCCGGCAGATCGATCCGCCGTTGTTCTGCGCCTCTTTGATGTCTTCCTTGGTGCCGACCCCGGGCAGCATCAGGAACGCGATCTTGGCTTCTTTGGCGGTGTCGGCGGCGAGCTTGATCAGCTCCTGCTCGGGTGTCTTGGAGAACCCGTAGTTGAAGCTCGATCCGCCGAGCCCGTCGCCGTGGGTCACCTCGATGACCGGCACGCCGGCATTGTCGAGGGCGGCCACGATCGCGCCGACCTCGTCCTTGGTGAACTGATGACGCTTGTGGTGCGAACCGTCGCGCAAGGACGTGTCCGTCATCCGGACGTCCCAGATCGGGTTGAAGAAGATGTCTGTACTCATGCTTGTGCTCCTGTGACCGCGAGGGTTTCCTTCGCGATTTCCTCGCCGACCTTGGTGGCCGCGGCGGTCATGATGTCCAGGTTGCCCGCGTACGGCGGCAGGTAATCGCCGGCGCCTTCGACTTCGACGAAGGTGGTGACCAGCGCTTGGCCGCCCGAGTGCACTGACGGCTCGTCGAATTGCGGCTCGTTGAGCATCCGGTAGCCAGGCACGTAGGTCTGCACTTCGGCGACGACGTCGTGGATCGACTTGGCGATCGCGTCGCGGTCGGCATCTTCGGGGATGGCGCAGAAGATGGTGTCGCGCATGATCATTGGCGGATCGGCGGGGTTCAAGATGATGATCGCCTTGCCGCGCTTGGCGCCGCCGATGGTCTCGACGCCTTTGCTGGTCGTTTTCGTGAACTCGTCGATGTTGGCGCGGGTTCCGGGCCCCGCCGACACCGACGACACCGACGCGACGATCTCGGCGTAGGGCACCTCGACGACGCGGCTGACGGCGTACACGATCGGGATGGTCGCCTGCCCACCGCAGGTGATCATGTTGACGTTCGGTGCGTCGAGGTGTTCGCGCAGGTTGGCCGGCGGGATCACGGCCGGCCCGACCGCGGCCGGCGTCAGGTCGATCGCCCGAATTCCGGCGGCCTCGTATTTCGGCGCGGCGTCGCGGTGCACGTAGGCGCTGGTTGCCTCGAAGACCATGTCGGGCTTCTCGGACTGCGCAAGCAGCCAGTCCACGCCCTCGTGGGTGGTCTCGAGCCCGAGCTTGCGGGCCCGGGCCAGGCCTTCGCTCTCCGGGTCGATGCCGACCATCCAACGCGGTTCCAGCCACTCCGAACGGAGCAGTTTGTAGAGCAGATCGGTGCTGATGTTGCCCGACCCGACGATGGCCACACTGAGTTTTCCCGTTCGGGCCTGGGACCCCATGGACGCTCCTTTACTCGAAAGACAATCGGACGGACCCGAGGCCCGCGAAATCGGCGACGAAGTTGCTGCCGGCAGGTGCGTCGATCGCTCGTGTGCACGAACCGGGCAAGACGATGTCACCTTTTCGCAGTCGTACTCCGAAGCTTTCCACCTTGCGGGACAACCACGCCACCGCGGTGGCCGGATTACCGAGCACCGCGTCGCTGCGGCCCTCGGCCACCACCTCGCCGTTGTTGGTCAGCACGGCATCGATCGACTTGATGTCGATGTCGGACGGTGCGACCCGGGCTTCACCCAGCACGAAACCCGCCGACGACGCGTTGTCGGCAATGGTGTCGCAGAGCGCGATCTTCCAGTCGGTGATCCGGGTGTCGATCAGCTCGATGGACGGCACGAACGCCTCGGTTGCATTAAGGACGTCCTCTTCGGTGCAGTTCGCGCCCGGCAGGTCGTGGGACAGGATGAAGCCGACCTCGACTTCGACCCGCGGGTAGAGAAAGCGGTTGGACTTCACGGGGACATCCTCGAACACCTGCATCTCGTCGAGCAGGTGTCCATAGTCTGGTTCGTCGACTCCCATCATCTGCTGCATCGCCAGCGACGACAGCCCGACTTTGTGGCCGACCACCCGGGCGCCCTCTGCGACCCGCTGCCGGATGTTGATCAGCTGAATTTCGTACGCGTCGACGACGTCGATCTCGGGATGCCCGGCGGTCAGCGGAGTGATCGGCTGACGGCTCCGTTCGGCCTGTGCGAGATCGGCGGCCAGCGCGACACGGGTGGCAGCCGGGATCATTTAGCCGAAGTCCCCTCACTCGATTGACCGGGGCGGTAGCGCCCGGCCGTGGCAATTCTATAACGTGTTCTACATGACAACTCAGGAGTTCGACGTCGTCGTGGTGGGAAGCGGCGGCGCCGGCATGGTTGCTGCTCTTGCGGCCGCCCACCGGGGTCTTAGCACTATAATCGTAGAGAAAGCCCCGCACTACGGCGGCTCCACCGCCCGCTCCGGTGGCGGTGTGTGGATTCCCAACAACGAGGTCCTTCAGCGCGACGGCGTCAAGGATACCGCCGAAGCGGCGCGCGCCTACCTGCACGGGATCGTCGGCGATGTGGTCGAGGCACAGCGCATCGACACCTACCTCGAGCGCGGTCCCGAGATGCTGTCGTTCGTGCTCAAGAACTCGCCGTTGAAGATGTGCTGGGTGCCGAACTACTCCGACTACTACCCGGAGGCTCCGGGCGGACGGGCCGGCGGTCGGTCGATCGAGCCGAAGCCGTTCAACGCCAAGAAGCTGGGCCCAGATCTCGCCGGCCTCGAACCCCCTTACGGCAAGGTCCCGCTCAATGTCGTTGTGATGCAACAGGACTACGTGCGACTGAACCAGCTGAAGCGACACCCGCGCGGCGTACTGCGCAGCCTCAAGGTCGGAGCCCGCACGATGTGGGCCAAGGCGACAGGGAAACACCTCGTCGGCATGGGACGCGCGCTGATCGCGCCGCTGCGCATCGGGCTGCAGAAGGCCGGCGTCCCCGTGCGGCTCAACACCGCGCTGACCGACCTCTACGTCGAGGACGGCGTGGTCCGTGGCATCTACGTGCGTGAGACCGGTCAATCGGAAGCAACTGAGCCTCAACTGATCAGGGCCCGCAAGGCCGTCATTCTCGGCAGCGGCGGCTTCGAGCACAACGAGCAGATGCGGGTGAAGTACCAGCGCGCGCCGATCACCACCGAATGGACCGTCGGCGCGAAGGCCAACACCGGTGACGGTATCCTCGCCGCCGAAAAGCTCGGTGCGGCACTGGATATCATGGAAGACGCCTGGTGGGGCCCGACCGTCCCGCTGGTCGGCGCGCCGTGGTTCGCCTTGTCGGAGCGCAACTCCCCTGGCTCCATTATCGTCAACATGTCCGGCCAACGATTCATGAACGAATCCATGCCCTACGTCGAGGCGTGCCACCACATGTACGGCGGCGAGTACGGCCAAGGCCCCGGCCCAGGAGAAAACATTCCGGCGTGGCTGGTGTTCGACCAGCAGTATCGCGACCGCTACATCTTCGCCGGATTGCAGCCGGGCCAACGTATTCCGCGCAAGTGGATGGAGTCGGGCGTGATCATCCAGGCGGACACCCTGGAGGAGTTGGCCGCCAAGGCCGGCCTGCCCGCCGACGCGTTCGCCGCGACCGTCGAGCGATTCAACGGCTTCGCCCGCTCCGGCGTCGACGCCGACTACCACCGCGGCGAGAGCGCCTACGACCGCTACTACGGCGACCCGACCAACAAGCCGAATCCCAACCTCGGCGAGATCAGCCATCCGCCGTACTACGCGGCCAAGATGATGCCGGGCGACCTGGGCACCAAGGGCGGCATCCGCACCGACGTGCACGGCCGCGCCCTGCGCGACGACGGCAGCATCATCGAAGGCCTTTATGCGGCCGGCAATGTCAGCGCTCCGGTGATGGGTCACACCTACCCCGGACCGGGCGGTACGATCGGCCCCGCGATGACGTTCGGTTACCTGGCCGCACTGCACATTTCTGATTCCGCAGCCGGAGGGGCCTAGATCATGCCGATCGATCCTGACGTCGCACTGAACGCCACGCTTGACCCCATCGAATTCTCTTGGAGCAGTAGCGATATCCAGCTCTACCACCTGGGCCTCGGTGCCGGCGCCGACCCGATGGATGCCCGTGAGCTGCGCTACCTGATCGACGACAACCCGCAGGTGTTGCCAACATTCGGCAACGTGGCGGCCAGTTTTCACATGACCAAGCCGCCGACTGTTCAGTTCCCCGGCATCGACATAGAGTTGAGCAGGGTCCTGCACGCCAGCGAACAGGTGACCGCGCCGGGGCCGCTGCCGCCGTCCGGTTCGGGGAAGGCGGTCACCCGGTTCACCGACATCTGGGACAAGGGCAAGGCCGCGGTGATCTGGTCCGAAACCGAGGTGACCGCTCCGGACGGGACGCTGCTGTGGACCCAGCGCCGTTCGATCTTCGCCCGCGGCGAGGGTGGCTTCGGGGGTGACCGCGGGCCGTCGACTTCGGCGGCGGCGCCCGAACGGTCACCCGACCTCTCGCTCGACATCCCGATTCTGCCCCAGCAGGCGCTGCTCTACCGCCTCTGCGGCGATCGCAATCCATTGCACTCGGATCCCGAATTCGCCTCTGCTGCAGGGTTTCCGCGGCCGATCCTGCACGGCCTGTGCACCTACGGGATGACCTGCAAGGCGTTGGTCGACGCCTTCTTCGACGCGGACGCCGCGGCGGTCGGCTCCTACGGGGCGCGGTTCGCCGGGGTGGCGTTCCCCGGTGAGACGCTGAAGGCCGCCGTCTGGAAGGACGACGGACGACTGCTGGCCACCGTCACCGCACCGGCCCGCGAAGACACCGTCGTACTGTCCGGCGTGGAGCTGATCCCGGCCTAGGTTGCGTGCGTCGAGACGCACGTATGAGCTTTCGTGTGCGACTAGACGCACAGACGTCGGGCCAGGGCCGCACGAACGCGCCTCACGATTTCTGCAGGCCTGTCTCCTGCGATGACTCTCACGACGATCCACCCGAGGCTCTCGAGCATCTCCAATCTGCGGATGTCCCATGTGTATTGCCGCCGATCGGTGCGATGTTGCTCACCGTCATACTCGACGCCAACCTTCGCGTCCACCCACCCCATGTCCAGGTAGGCGAATGGATTGCCGAACTCGTCACGCACAGGAATCTGGGTCTTCGGGCGAGGTAAACCGGCTTGCATCAACACGACTCGCAGCCACGACTCTTTCGGTGACTGCGCGCCCGGGTCGAAGAGGTCTAATGCCAGACGCGCTCGCATGATCCCTTTGCGCCGTGCGTACCTGTGTAACAGGACTTCGACGTCTACTGCCTTGACATCGACCGCCGCCGCCATCGCGTCAATTCCCGCCACCGCCGTCATCGTGGGGTACCAGCATCCGAAGTCCAACACGGTTCGCGCCGCGGAGGTCACGCGCACGCCCGCTACCACCTCGATCTCGTCCGGATCGATTCGGACTTGATGCGTTTGGATTCCGGCAGGAGTCCGTCGATTGCCGTGAATCAGCTCGACGACGTGCGCGCCATCTGCCCATCTGCTTCCGTGGAGTGCAGCCGCGGCGAATCCTCCGACAACGCCCCGACGTCCGGACCATAGCCAGGCCGCTTTCGCACGGAGTTCCGCATCGACCTCGACTTCACGTGGGACGTATACGTCTGGGAACAATCGATGGTGTCGCGTTGCCAGTTGCGTCTTGGTCAGACCCCCTGCTGCAACGACCTCGCTTCCGATGAACGGTTCCGCCATTGCGGCAGCTTCGCAGTCAGTGCCGTCATCGTCACTTCATAAGTGCACAAGTCGTCTTGTGTGCGGCCAGGCGCACAGCCGACGCCGTGTGTGCGGCTAGCCGCACACACGCTCGGCGACGCGAGAGACAGCTAGCCGAGGATCAGGCCGGAGGTCGGCACACCGGTGCCGGCGGTCACCAGCACGTGCTCGACGTCGGGCACCGGGTTCACCGACGTACCCCGCAGCTGGCGAACGCCCTCGGCGATGCCGTTCATGCCGTGAATGTAGGCCTCACCGAGCTGGCCGCCATGGGTGTTGATCGGCAGCCGGCCACCGATTTCAATCGCGCCGTCGGCGATGAAGTCCTTGGCCTCGCCCCAACCGCAGAATCCCAACTCTTCCAACTGAATCAGGGTGAACGGCGTGAAGTGGTCGTAAAGGATCGCGGTCTGGATGTCGGTCGGCTTGAGACCCGACTGCGACCACAACTGCTTACCGACGAGCCCCATCTCAGGCAGGCCGTCGAGCTCCGGCCGGTAATAGCTGACCATCGAGTACTGATTAGGGCTGGCGCCCTGCGCCGCGGCCTCGATAACGGCCGGCCGGTGCTTGAGGTCCTTCGCCCGTTCTGCTGAGACGATGACGAGCGCCACCGCGCCGTCGGTCTCCTGGCAGCAGTCCAGCAGCCGCAGGGGCTCGGCGATCCACCGCGAATTCTGGTGGTCCTCAATGGTTATCGGCTTCTCGTAGAAGTACGCCTTGGGGTTCTTGGCGGCATGCTTGCGGTCGGCCACCGAGATCGCACCGAAGTCGCGGCTTGTCGCACCCGACAGATGCATGTAACGCTTCGCGATCATCGCGACCTGAGCCGCGGGCGTCGACAACCCGTGCGGGTAGGAGAAGGAGTTGTCCACGCCGGTCGAGTCGGCATTCTCCACCAGTCGAAGCTGCACCTGACCGAACCTCTGGCCCGAGCGCTCGTTGAAAGCCCGGTATGCCACAACGCAATCCGCCACACCGGTCGCGACAGCGATCGCCGCCTGCTGGACAGTCGCGCAGGCCGCGCCGCCGCCGTGGTGAATCTTGGAGAAGAACGTCAGATCCCCGATGCCGGTCGCCCGTGCGATGGCCACCTCGGTGTTGGAGTCCATCGTGAACGTGACCATGCCGTCGACATCACCGGGCGTCAGGCCCGCGTCGTCGAGTGCGTCCAAGACCGCCTCGGCGGCCAACCGAAGTTCGCTGCGGCCGGAGTTCTTGGAGAAGTCGGTGGCGCCGATCCCCGCGATCGCGGCCTTACCGGACAACATCACGCGCCTCCGATGGTCAAGGTGGCGTTGGCGATAACGTGATCGCCAAGGCTGTTGCTGCCAACGATTTTCAACGTGATCAACCCGTCGTCGACTGCGGTCACCTCACCCTTGAATGTCACCGTGTCGTAGGCGTACCAGGGCACGCCGAGGCGCAACCCGATCGACTTGATGCGCGCCGACGGGCCCGCCCAGTCGGTGATGTAGCGCTGCACCAGACCGGTGTCGGTGAGGATGTTGACGAAGATGTCCTTGGAGCCCTTGGCCTGCGCCTTGTCCCGGTCGTGGTGCACGTCCTGGTAGTCGCGGGTGGCGATCGCCGTCGAGATGATGAACGTGGGGTCGCCGTACAGCGCCAGCTCCGGCAGTTTCGTGCCGACCTCAACCGTCGGGGCGCTCATGCGCTGGGCTCCCAGGCGTACAGCGTCCACGCCGGCCCGACGTCATTGGCCGGGAAGTCGATATACGTTGCCTGAACCGGCATTCCAACCTCCACAGCGCCGGGGTCGACGTTGCGCAGCTCGCCCAGCATCCGAACACCCTCCTGCAGTTCCACGAGCGCGATGACGAACGGAAGGGTGCGGCCGGGCACCTTCGGCGCATGGTGCACGACGAAGCTGAACACCGTGCCCTTGCCGCTGGCCACCACGTAATCGGTCGGCTTGTCTTTGTCCAGCCAGATGGCCGGCACCGGCGGGTGTTGCAGACTGCCGTCGGGACGCGTCTGGATCCGCAGCTCGTGAGCCTTGACGCCGTCCCAGAAGAACTTGGTGTCCTTGGACTCCGACGGGCGCATCATCGAATCGGCGTCGAGATCCTCGGGCACCGACGACGTCGACGCCCCAGCGGCAGGCTTGAATTTCAGTATCCGCCAGTTCATTTCGGCGATGTTCTCGTCACCGACCTTCCAGATGATGTGCTGGTTGATAAACCAGCCCTCACCGAGCCCGGTCTGCTTGGGCCCCACGACGTCGCCCATCTCCGAGTGAATCGTGACTTCCTCACCGGGGTGCAGGTACCGGTGGTAGGTCTGCTCGCAGTTGGTCGCGACCACACCGATGTAGCCTTCTGTGTCGAACAGCTTCATGATCGGGCCCATGGGGTCGTCGCTCGGGCGTTCGCCGCCTAGGCCGAACATGGTCCACACCTGAATCATGGCCGGGGGCGCGACAATTCCAGAGTGACCGTTGGCGCGGGCCGCGGCCTCGTCCCGGTAGATCGGGTTGGTGTCGCCGATCGCTTCGACCCAGCTGTTGACCATCGGCTGGTTCACCGGGTCGCGACCCTTACGCGGCTTCGGGCCGCCGGCCGCCTTGATCTTCTCGAGCGCCTCGTGAATGTCCGTCATCTGGGCACCCTCGGCACTTTGAGGCCGGACGCCGCGATCATCTCTCGCATCACTTCGTTCACGCCTCCACCGAAGGTGATCACCAGGTTGCGTTTGGTCTGCGAGTCGAGCCAGTCCAACAGCTCGGCCGTCGCCGACTCAGCGGGGTTGCCGTATTTGCCGACGATCTCCTCGGCAAGCCGACCGATGTACTGAATGCTTTCGGTACCAAAGACTTTCGTCGACGCCGCGTCGGCCACGTTGATGTCTTCACCGGCGGCGGCCACCTGCCAGTTGAGCAGTTCGTTGACTCGCCACATCGAGTAGATCTCGCCGAGCGCGCGCTTGACGTCGTGGTGGTCGATGGGGGTGACCCCGTCGCCGCCCGGCTTGGATGCCCAGTCGTGCAGCCGGTCGTAGATGCTCGCGGTGCGGCCGGCCGGCCCGAGCATCACCCGCTCGTTGTTGAGCTGGGTGGTGATCAGCCGCCAACCGCCGTTCTCCTCACCGACCAGCATGTCGGCGGGAACCCGGACGTCGTTGTAGTAGGTGGCGTTGGTGTGGTGCGCGCCGTCGGACAAGATGATCGGCGTCCACGAGTAACCGGGATCCTTGGTGTCGACGATCAGGATCGAAATGCCCTTGTGCTTCACCGCTTCCGGGTCGGTGCGGCAGGCCAGCCAGATGTAGTCGGCGTCGTGAGCACCGGTGGTGAAGATCTTCTGGCCGTTGACGATGTACTCGTCGCCGTGCCGGACCGCAGTGGTGCGCAGCGACGCGAGATCGGTGCCGGCCTCTGGCTCGGTGTAGCCGATCGCGAAGTGCACCTCGCCGGCCAGGATCGCCGGGAGGAACTTCTTCTTCTGCGCATCGGTGCCGAACTGCTGCAACACCGGACCGACCGTCTGCAGCGTCACCGCTGGCAGCGGCACGTCGGCGCGGTGCGCCTCGTTGACGAAAATCGACTGCTCGACCGGTCCGAAACCCAAGCCACCGAACTCTTTTGGCCATCCGACGCCAAGCTTGCCGTCCTGGCCCATCCGCCGGATCACCGCACGGTAAGCCTCGTTGTGGCGGTCCTTTTCCATCGCCTTCATCTCGTCGGGCGAGATCAGGTTCGAAAAGTACTGTCGCAGTTCGGCTTGAAGCTGGCGCTGCTCCGGTGTCAGGTCGATGAACATTGCGCTCCCACCAGGTCGAGACGATGCGACGGCCCGCCCAGCAGTCGGGTCAGGTCCTTGATCATCGAGTAATAGCGGTGCATCGGATAGGTGATGTCCATGCCCATCCCGCCGTGCAGATGGTGGCAGATCTGCATCACCCGCGGCGCCTGCGAGGTGATCCAGTAGCCGAGCACATCCAGATCGTTGTCAGCGTCTCGACCATCGCTCAGACGCCAGATCACCGAGGTCGACACCAAATCGATGGTCCGCGAAGCGATGTAGACCTCAGCGAGTTGAGCCGCGACGGTCTGGAAGGTCGACAGTGGCTTGCCGAACTGTTGCCGGTTGGCCACGTAGTCGGCGGTCAGCCGCAATGCCCCGGCGACCAGACCAGAGGTGTACGAGCCGATCGCCGCCAGCGCCAGCTGATTCACGCGCGGCGCCGTCGCGCCGGCAAGCACATCGTCATCGGCCACCACGACGTCGGAGAACGTGACCACGTATTCGTCGGCCCCGCTGGACGTCGGCGTCTTCGAGATCTGCACCCCGTCCGCCTTGGGCGAGACGACGACCACCGCATTGTCGGCGGTGACGAGCATCCACTCGGCGGCTTCGGCATACCCGACACCGACTTTGGTGCCCGACAGCCGACCGTTTGCGAAGGCCGTCCCCGGCCGGTCCGGCAGCGCGGTACCGGGCTCGTTGAGCGCTGCGGTGAGCACCGAGCCCTTGGCGACGCCGGCCAGGTAGCGGTCTTGTTGTGCATCAGAAGCCAAGTCCAGCAACGCAATCGTGCCTAAACCGAGCGCGGACAGCGCGGGACTAATCAGGCCGTGTCGACCGATCTCGGTCAGTGCCGTGGTCACCTCCGGCAGGCCGACGCCGTCACCGCCAATCCGCTCGGGTACGGCCAACGCAGTCACGCCGCCCGAGACCAGCGCCTCCCACGAGTTATCCCGGTCGAGCACCGATGTGACGACATCGGCGACCGCTTGCTGCTCGGGATCTGGCGCGAAATCCATCAGTTCGCGACCGCGCTCTTGCCGGAGTAGTCGACCTGCCAGTGCTTGATGCCGTTGAGCCAGCCCGACCGCAGCCGCTCGGGCTCGCCGATCGGCTTGAGGTCTGGCATGTGGTCGGCGACCGCGTTGAAGATCAGGTTGATCGTCATCCGGGCCAGGTTTGCGCCGATGCAGTAGTGCGCACCGGTGCCTCCGAACCCCACGTGCGGGTTCGGGTCGCGCAGGATGTTGAAGGTGTGCGGGTCGTCGAAGACCTCGTCGTCGAAGTTGGCCGAACGGTAGGACATCACCAACCGCTGACCCTTCTTGATCGAGACGCCGCCCAACTCGAGGTCTTCGTTGGCGGTGCGCTGGAAGGCCGACACCGGCGTGGCCCACCGGACGATCTCGTCGGCGGCGGTCGCCGGGCGCTCCTTCTTGAACAGCTCCCACTGGTCGGGGTTGTCCGCGAACGCGATCATCCCGTGGGTGATCGAGTTACGGGTGGTCTCGTTGCCGGCTACCGCGAGCATCACCACGAAGAAACCGAACTCGTCGTCGGAGAGCTTCTCGCCGTCGATGTCGGCCTGGATCAAGGTGGTGACGATGTCGTCGGTCGGGTTCTCGTTACGCTCGGCGGCCATCGTCATCGCGTACATGATCAGTTCCATCGACGACTGCGCCGGGTCGACGTCGGCGTACTCGGGGTCGGTGCCACCGGTCATCTCGTTCGACCAACGGAACAGCTTGTCGCGGTCGTCCTGCGGCACACCCAGCAGACCGGCAATGGCCTGCAGCGGAAGCTCACATGACACCTGTTCGACGAAGTCACCGCCGCCGGCAGCCGCCGCGGACTTGGCGATGTTCTGCGCACGCTGGGCGAGTTCTTCCTCCAGTCGGCCGATGGCGCGCGGAGTGAAGCCACGGGAAATGATCTTGCGCAGCCGGGTGTGATGCGGAGCGTCCATGTTGAGCATGACGCTGCGCTGCAACTCCACCTGCTCACGCTTCATCTCCGGTGGCCAGACCGGGATCGCGCCGTTCTGCCAGCTGGAGAAGACGTCGCTGCGGCGCGAGACTTCCTTGACGTCGGCATGCTTGGTGACGAGCCAGTAGCCGTGGTCCTCGAAGCCGCCGCAGCCCTCGGGCACGTCGACCCAATGGATCGGCTCCGACTTGCGAAGTTCGGCGAGTTCGTCCACCGGAAGTCCGGCCAGGTTGATGTCCGGATCGAGGAAGTCGAAGTCGGCCGGAATGTTGAGCGGTGCCATAAGAGATTCTCCTGAACTACAACGTGTTCTAGTGCCAGTAAAACATGCTCTCGCCGCAGACCAAAAGGTGCGCACGCATCGTCGCTTGTCAGGGTAATGAAACGTGTTCTAGCCTGACCTCATGGGTAACCCGGTAATTGTTGAAGCCACGCGCAGCCCGATCGGCAAGCGCGCCGGATGGTTGTCAGGACTGCACGCCACCGAGCTGTTGGGCGCCACGCAGAAGGCGCTCGTGGAGAAGGCCGGTATCGACCCGGGCGACGTCGAACAGGTGATCGGCGGCTGTGTCACACAGTACGGCGAGCAGTCAAACAACATCACCCGTGTCAGCTGGCTGGTCGCCGGTCTGCCCGAGCACGTCGGCGCGATGACGGTCGACTGCCAGTGCGGCAGCGGCCAGCAGGCCAACGGACTGATCGCCGGGCTGATCGCGGCGGGCGCCATCGACGTCGGCATCGCGTGCGGCATCGAGGCGATGAGCCGCGTTGGTCTGGGCGCCAACGCCGGCCCGGACCGCGGCATCCTGCGGCCCGCGTCGTGGGACATCGACCTGCCCGACCAGTTCACCGCCGCCGAGCGGATTGCCAAGCGCCGTGGCATCACTCGCGAGGAGATCGACCAGTTCGGCTTCGACTCGCAGCGCAAAGCCAAGCAGGCGTGGGCCGAGGGCCGCTTCGACCGGGAGATCAGCGGCATCCAGGCGCCGGTGCTCGACGAGAACAAGCAGCCGACCAGCGAGCGGCACATCGTCACCAAGGACCAGGGTCTGCGTGACACGACGCTGGAGGGGCTGGCCTCGCTGAAGCCGGTCATCGATGGCGGCATCCACACCGCGGGCACCTCGTCGCAAATCTCCGACGGCGCGGCCGCCGTGCTGTGGATGGATGAAGACAAGGCCAAGGCGTTGGGCCTCAAGCCGCGCGCCCGCATCGTCAGCCAGGCGCTGGTCGGCGCGGAGCCCTACTACCACCTGGACGGCCCGGTGCAATCGACGGCGAAGGTGCTCGAGAAGGCCGGGATGAAGATGGGCGACATCGACATCACCGAGATCAACGAGGCCTTCGCGTCCGTCGTGCTGTCGTGGGCGCGGGTGCACAACCCCGACATGGACAAGGTCAACGTCAACGGCGGCGCGATCGCGTTGGGTCACCCAGTGGGCAGCACCGGCAGCCGGCTGATCACCACCGCGCTGCACGAGCTGGAGCGCACCGACCAGACGACCGCGTTGATCACCATGTGCGCCGGTGGTGCGCTGTCGACCGGCACCATCATCGAGCGCATCTAGCGGTGTCTGACGAGGAGCGCATCGCGGCGGCCCAGTCCTACATCGACGCACTGGCCAACCACCGCGCCGACGACGTCCCGTTCGCGCCGGACTGCGTCCGGATCGAGATGGGCCTCAAGACCGGCTTCTCCGGAAGCCACCTGCGGCGCAGCCTGAATCGCGGTCCACAATTCCGGGTCATCAAGGAGTGCACGCCGCCGAAGTTCGAGGTCGACGGCGACCGCGTGCGGGCCCAATTCGACGTCATCACCAAGCCGTCACTCGCCGGACGGCGAGTGTGCTCGCACGTCGACGAGACGTTCCTGATCGTGGATGGCAAGATCCGGCACATCAACGCGCAGATGCGCCCGTTCATTCAGCACGTCCGATAAGGAGCACCTCGATGGCCAATCCGCCGCGCGCGCTCAACTCCGCCGGCACCGGCGTCGCCATCAAATGGATGTCGCGGATCAATACCTGGGCCTACAAGGTATCCGGCGGCAGGGTGGGCGGAACGTTCCTGCAAGGCGCCCCGGTGGCGTTGCTGACCACGATCGGCCGTAAGAGCGGGGAGCCGCGAGTCAGCCCGCTGCTGTTCCTGCGCGACGGCGACCGGGTGGTGCTGGTGGCCTCGCAGGGCGGGCGCGCCAACAACCCGATGTGGTACCTCAACCTCAAGGCCAACCCAAAGGTGACGGTGCAGATCAAAAAAGAGGTCCTGCAACTCACTGCCCGGGACGCCACCGAGGCCGAGCGCGCACAGTACTGGCCGCAACTCGTCGCGATGTACTCCTCGTTCGACGACTACCAGTCCTGGACCGACCGGGTCATCCCGATCGTGATCTGCGACCCGTAACCTCGAAAGCGTGTCGCAGGGATTCCGCAACTCACGCTTTCTCGCTCATGTACTGAAATACTTTGCCCGCGCTCATATTTGGGTGTACCGGGGAACGAACGGCCGGCTCGGCGCGCGGTTGCTGTGGTTCCCCGCGGCCCTGCTGACCACGGTCGGACGGAAATCGGGTAAGCCACGCACCACACCGACGTTGTATCTGCGCGACGGCGACCGGGTGATCCTCCCAGCGTCTTTCGGAGGCCGGGCCCACAACCCGACCTGGTACCTGAACCTCAAAACCAACCCCGTCATCGAGGTACAGATCCGCGACGAACGGCGACTGATGTCGACCCGCGACGCCACCGACGCGGAGCGCGCGCACTACTGGCCGCGGCTGATCGAGATGTATCCGCCGTATCGCGGATACCGCGACGCCACCGACCGAAAGATCCCGTTGGTGGTCTGTGAACCGGCTTAACCAGAGTCGTGTTTTAGCCTAAATCGCGAGATCGTTCGGATAGATTGCCCGCGTGGGGAGCAACCGGTTCGTGCGTGTGTTCGTCGTCGGCCTGCTGTCGACCGGTCTGATGGCCATGGCCTCTGCCCTGGCCTGGGCCGACGACGGGACGGTCATCATCGACTTCGTCCGGCACGCGGAGTCGATCGACAACGCCGCGGGCATCATCGACACCAACCCTCCTGGGACGCCGCTCGATTCGGTCGGGATCGAGCAAGCGAATACCGTTGCCAATGCGATCTACGACGAGTACGGCAACAACATCGCCGAACTCGCCGCGTCTCAGGAGACCAGGGCCCAAGAGACCGCGGCGCCATTGGCCGACCTCCTCGCTCAACACGGCGACCACCTCGCCATCGATATCCTGCCCGGGCTCAACGAGATTCCGGCCGGCGCTCTCGAGGGCAGCCCGACCAACAGCCTCGAAGGACTCCTGTACCTAGTGGGCCCTCTCTCCTGGGTGATGGGGTTCCCCTTGATGCCCGACCTCGGCGACCCCAGCTTCAACGGCGTGTTGTTTGACCAAACCTTCGGCGACGCCGTGCAGACGATCTACGACAACACCGGGACGGTAGCCAGCGGTACGCCGGCGGACGTCGCGTTCTCCAGCGCAGGCTCGATCGCCGTCTGGACCATGATGAACGTCAACAACCCGGACTTCTCGGTCCTGCTGCACGAAATCGCAACGACCGGCGGCTTTCTGCCCAACACCGGCCAGGTCGTCA
Organism: Mycobacterium sp. 1245111.1; assembly: GCF_001673405.1. Lineage (GTDB taxonomy): Bacteria > Actinomycetota > Actinomycetes > Mycobacteriales > Mycobacteriaceae > Mycobacterium. The sequence goes on from NZ_LZLV01000042.1 coordinate 31,171, forward strand.
TCGAAGGCCAACCCGGAGACTGGACGCTGGTCAGCTACGACGGCGTGGCCGTGCCGGCCGATCCCGGTTTGGGCACAGAGCTTTTCGTCGACTTCCGCAACCTGATCGAGGCACCACAGTTCGCCGGCTACGACATCTACGAGGCGCTGCTCACCGGCAACACCGCGACAATCGATAGCGCGATTCAGACCGGCCTCACCCAAGTCGACACGGCGCTGAGTCAATTCCCGGTCGAGGTGTTCGATCAGATCGTCACGGCGCTGGGTGGTTCGCTTTAAGCCAATCCTGTTGTCGGCGGATGAATTCCGCGCTGACGACGCTGCCGTGCCCGGGTACGTAGATGGCTTCTGGCCCGCCGATCGCCAGCAGGATGTCGAGGGTGTGCGGCCAGGCCGCGACATCGGAGTCGGCATCGATCGCCGGGTCGCCGGACTCTTCGAGAAGATCGCCGGTAAAGACGACGGCCCGTTCACCTTTCACCCCTGGCACCAGCACGATGAGGTCGGCGTCGGTATGACCCCGTCCGGGCCGGGCGATGGTCACCTGGCGGTTGCCGAGATCGATCACCGCGTCGTCCACGGCGTGCTGAGGCGCCTGCAGCGCGGCGATCGCACAGTAGACCTCCGCTTCGTTGGCCCCATAACTCAACGCGTCGTCCCGAAGTTGGTCGGTGTCGGCCGTGAGGCAGTCCATCACCTCTGGCGCACAGTATCTTTCGGCATCGGAGAACAATCCCGAACCCAGGACGTGGTCGAAGTGCTTGTGAGTCAACATCACGTGGGTCACGTCGCGGCCGGCGATCTCGCGCACATCGTCACGGAGCGCCTTCGCTTCCGTGAGCGTCGTGCCGGTGTCCACGAGCAGCGCGCCTGCACTGCCCTGCACTAGGCCGACCGTCACATCGAGGAACGGCAGACGGCAGCGAAGCACGCTGTCGGTCAAGGACTCCCAGTCGAAGTGCATTCGATCCGAGATCAGGCCCCGTATACCGGAACCGGCTTCCGCGACTTGGCCAGCAGGTCGGCGACCACCGGTCCCAACTCCGCGGGATCCCAGCGGGCACCCTTGTCGATCTGCGGCCCGTGCGCCCAACCCTCGGCGACACGGATCTTGCCACCCTCGACCTCGAAAACCTGACCGGTGACGTCGCGAGATTCGTTGCTGCCCAACCACACCACCAACGGTGAGATGTTCTCCGGTGCCATCGCGTCGAAGTCGTCGTCCTGGGTGGACATCATGTCAGCGAACACCGTCTCGGTCATTCGGGTGCGGGCCGATGGCGCGATCGCGTTGACCGTGACGCCGTAGCGGCCCATCTCGGCGGCACCGACCAGCGTCATCGCCGCGATGCCCGCCTTGGCCGCACTGTAGTTGCCCTGACCGACGCTGCCCTGCAGACCCGCGCCGGAGCTGGTGTTAATGATCCGCGCGTCAATCTCTTCGGGGGCTTTTCCTTCTTTGCTCAGCCCGCGCCAGTACGAGGCGGCATGTCGCATGGCACCGAAGTGACCCTTCAGGTGCACCGCGATGACCGCGTCGAACTCTTCCTCGCTGGTGTTGGCCATCATCCGGTCGCGCACGATGCCGGCGTTGTTCACCAGGACATCGAGACCACCGAAGGTGTCGACCGCGGTCTGGATCAGAGCCGCGGCTTGATTCCAGTCGGCGATGTTGGAGCCGTTGGCGACGGCTTCGCCTCCGGCAGCGGTGATTTCGTCGACGACGCTCTGCGCAGCGCTGCCGCCGCCGGCCGGCGAGCCGTCCAGCCCGACGCCGATGTCGTTGACCACGACGCGGGCGCCCTCGGCCGCGAAAGCCAAGGCGTGAGCACGGCCGATGCCGCCCCCCGCTCCGGTGACGATGACGACGCGGCCGTCGACTAATCCCATGCTCGTGACTCCTTACTTGACCGAGGTCGCGTTGGTAGTGGCCAGATAGTGCGGCGGCTCGCCGCCGCCGTGCACCTCGAGCGAGGCGCCGCTGATATACGACGCCGCGTCCGAGGTGAGAAACGCTGCGGCCCAGCCGACATCGACGGGCGTCGCCAGCCGGCCGAGGGGGACGTTCTTCGAGATCGCGGCGATCGAGTCGGCGTCGCCGTAGAACAGTTCCGACTGCTCGGTCTCGACCATCCCGACGACGCAGGCGTTCACCCGGACCTTCGGGCCCCACTCGACCGCGAGTGTCTGGGTCAGGCTTTCCAGGCCGGCCTTGGCCGCGCCGTAGGCGCCGGTGCCCGGTGACGGGCGTCGGCCGCTGAGGCTGCAGATGTTGACGATCGACCCGCCGCTCGACTGGTTCTGCATGACGTCGTTGGCGTGCTGAGAAACCGACAGCGCACCGAGCAGGTTGAGTTCGATGATCTTGCGGTTGAATTTCGCGCTGGACTCCGCGGTCAAGACGAACGGCGAACCGCCGGCGTTGTTGACTACCGAGTCGAGGCGGCCGTGCTTGTCGACGATGGCGTCGACCATCGCCTTGACCGCGTCGTCGTCGCGGATGTCGCAAGGGTGGAATTCGTAGGGCAGGCCGTCGACCTCACGCCGGGCACAGGTGACGACGGTGGCACCTTGCTCGGCGAAAACGCTGCTGATTCCGGCGCCTACCCCTCGAACGCCGCCGGTCACCAGCACGACCCGGCCGGTGAGCCCGAAGCTGAATGCGGGGCCTCCGTCGGCGTGAGTCACTGTGCTAGCGTACCAAGCAAGTGCTTGCTTAGGTAAATCGTCCCCCGTCGCCCCCAAAGGAAGTGGTCGAGGATCTCGATGACAATCACGTCACGCACCGTCGAACCGGGGATAGTCGCGGTCACCGTGGACTTCCCTCCCGTCAACGCCATCCCGTCACGCGGGTGGTTCGAGCTCGGCGAGGTTCTGACCGCCGCCGGCGATGACCCGACGACCCACGCGGTAATCCTGCGCGCCGAGGGCCGCGGCTTCAACGCCGGAGTGGACATCAAAGAGATGCAGCGCACCGAGGGCTTCACCGCGCTGATCGACGCCAACCGGGGCTGTTTCGCCGCCTTCCGCGCGGTCTACGAGTGCGCGGTTCCGGTGATCGCCGCGGTCAACGGCTTCTGCGTCGGAGGCGGCATCGGATTGGTCGGCAACGCCGACGTGATCGTGGCTTCCGACGACGCGACGTTCGGTCTGCCCGAGGTCGAGCGCGGCGCGCTGGGCGCGGCGACCCATCTCTCGCGCCTGGTGCCGCAGCACATGATGCGGCGGCTGTTCTTCACCGCGGCCACCGTCGACGCCGCTACCCTGCACCACTTCGGCTCGGTGCACGAGGTGGTGCCCCGCGACGAGCTTGACGAGGCCGCGCTGCGGGTCGCCCGCGACATCGCCGCCAAGGACACCCGGGTGATTCGCGCGGCCAAGGAAGCGCTGAACCTGATCGACGTACAGCGGGTCAACTCCAGTTACCGCATGGAGCAAGGCTTTACCTTCGAACTCAACCTCGCTGGGGTGGCTGACGAGCACCGCGACGCGTTCGCCGGAACGGACAAGGGCAAGAAGTGAGCAACAAGGTCATTTCTCTGGACGACGCCGTCGCGCAGGTGCGCAGCGGCATGACCATCGGGATCGGCGGCTGGGGCTCGCGGCGCAAGCCGATGGCGTTCATCCGGGCCCTATTGCGCACGAACGCCAAGGATCTGACCGTGGTGACCTACGGCGGACCGGACCTCGGGCTGCTCTGCTCGGCGGGCAAGGTCAAGCGGGCCTACTACGGTTTCGTCTCGCTGGACTCGCCGCCGTTCTACGACCCCTGGTTCGCCAAAGTCCGCAGCAACGGCGCGATCGAGGCTCGCGAGATGGACGAAGGCATGCTGCGGTGCGGTCTGCAGGCCGCCGCACAACGGTTGCCGTTCTTGCCAATTCGCGCTGGGCTTGGCAGCTCGGTGCTGGATTTCTGGGAGGGTGAGCTGAAGACGGTCACCAGCCCCTACCCGGCACCCGGCGGTGGACACGAGACTCTGCTCGCGATGCCGGCGCTCAACCTCGACGCCGCGTTCGTACATCTCAACCTGGGCGACCAACGGGGCAATGCCGCCTACACCGGCATCGACCCGTACTTCGACGATCTGTTCCTGATGGCCGCCGAACGACGCTACCTGTCGGTGGAGCGGATCGTGTCCACCGACGAATTGGTCAAAGCCGTTCCACCACAGGCATTGTTGGTCAACCGGATGATGGTCGACGGAGTGGTCGAGGCACCCGGCGGCTCTCACTTCACCACTGCGGCACCGGACTACGGCCGCGACGAGAAGTTCCAGCGGCACTACGCCGAGGCCGCCAGCACCGACGAGGGTTGGCAGGCGTTCGTGCAGACCTACCTGTCCGGCGGTGAGGCCGAATACCAAGCGGCCGTGCGCAAATTCGCTGAGGAGGCGTCACAGTGAGCACTCGTGCCGAAGTGTGCGCGGTCGCGTGTGCCGACCTGTTCCGCGACGCCGGCGAGATCATGGTCAGCCCGATGACGAACATGGCGTCGGTGGGAGCGCGACTGGCCCGGCTGACCTTCTCCCCCGACATTTTGCTGACCGATGGCGAGGCGCAGTTGCTCGCCGACACGCCGTCGCTGGGCAAGACCGGCCCGGTCGAAGGCTGGATGCCGTTCGGCCGCGTGTTCGAGACGCTGGCCTGGGGTCGGCGGCATGTGGTGATGGGCGCCAATCAGGTTGACCGCCACGGCAATCAGAACATCTCCGCGTTCGGGCCGTTGCAGCAGCCCAAGAGGCAGATGTTCGGCGTCCGCGGCGCACCGGGCAACGCCATCAACCACGCGACCAGCTACTGGGTGGGGAACCACTCCAAGCGAGTATTCTGCGACGCAGTCGACGTGGTGTGTGGCATCGGCTGGGACAACGTCGACAGCACCAACCCGGCATTCCGGTTCGCCAACACCTACCGCGTGGTGTCCAACCTCGGCGTGTTCGACTTCGGCGGCCCAGACCGCACGATGCGCGCGCTGTCGCTGCACCCCGGCGTCACCGCCGACGAGGTCCGGGAGAATACGTCGTTCGAGATCCACGGTCTCGACGACGCCGACGAGTCCCGGCTGCCGACCGACGACGAGCTGCGGCTCATCCGCGAGGCCATCGACCCGAAGGCATTGCGGGACAGGGAAATCAGGTCATGAAGCTGCGGACTCCGCTGACCGAGCTGATCGGCATCGAGCACCCAGTGGTGCAAACCGGCATGGGCTGGGTGGCCGGTGCGCGCCTGGTCGCGGCGACGTCCAACGCGGGCGGGCTGGGCATCCTGGCCTCGGCCACCATGACGCTCGACGAGTTGGCGGTCGCGATCGGCAAGGTCAAGGCCGCCACGGACAAGCCGTTCGGGGTCAACATCCGCGCCGACGCCGGCGATGCCGGCGACCGGGTGGACCTGATGATCCGCGAGGGCGTCAAGGTCGCCTCGTTCGCGTTGGCGCCCAAGCCGGAATTGATCAGCAAGCTCAAAGAGGCTGGCTCCGTGGTGATTCCGTCGGTCGGCCTGGCCAAGCACGCCCGCAAGGTGGCCTCCTGGGGTGCCGACGCGGTGATCGTCCAGGGCGGTGAGGGAGGCGGACACACCGGTCCGATCGCCACCACGCTGCTGTTGCCCTCGGTGCTCGACGCGGTGAGCATTCCGGTGATCGCCGCCGGCGGCTTTTTCGACGGCCGCGGGCTCGCCGCGGCGTTGTCGTACGGCGCGGCCGGGGTGGCCATGGGCACCCGCTTCCTGCTGACCTCGGACTCCACCGTGCCCGACGCGGTCAAGCAGCGCTACTTGCAGTCGGCGCTCGACGGAACCGTCGTCACCACGCGGGTGGACGGTATGCCGCACCGCGTGCTGCGCACCGGCCTGGTCGAGAAGCTGGAAAGCGGCTCGCGGGCACGGGGTTTCACTGCCGCGATCGGCAACGCCGCGAAGTTCAAGAAGATGTCGCAGATGACCTGGGCGTCGATGATCCGCGACGGGCTGGCCATGCGGCACGGCAAAGACCTGACCTGGTCGCAGGTCGTGATGGCGGCCAATACCCCGATGTTGCTCAAAGCCGGTCTGGTCGAAGGCAATACCGACGCCGGGGTCCTGGCGTCCGGCCAGGTGGCCGGCATCGTCGAAGACCTGCCGTCATGCGCGGAGCTGATCGACGCGATCGTCACCGATGCCGTCAAGCACCTGCAGGCCGCGACGGCGTTCGTCGAACCGTAACTAGCGGATCGCTTTGGCTAGGCTTCCACGACCAACAGCGTGTGCCCGGTCGGGTCGCGGAACCAGAACATCGGCGGAACGGGTTCGCCCATTCGCGCGACGTCCGCGTCGACGTCGACGCCGAGCTGCTTCATTGCCGCGTGGGTGGCGTCGATGTCGTTGGTGGTCAGCGTGATACCGGTGTTGGCGGGCTCGATCGGCCCGCTACCCGGCGGAGGTGGCGCCAGCGCGATGCCGGTGTTGCCCTCGGGTGGATACACCTCGATCCAGCGGTGGCCGCCATGGAACGGGGTGTCGGTCCGCTTCTCGAACCCGAGCGATTCGTAGAACTCGACCGCCTTGTCCTGCTCGAGGGTCGGCACACACACCAGGCTCATCGTCGTCAGGCCCGTCGTCGTGATGGTCATCGTGCTCCTTGTGGTTGAGAATTTCCGTAGGCTTTTGCGATCTCTTGCGAGCCGCCCCAGCGGCTGTAGGTCGGTGACTGCGGCCAGCCCTCCGGGGAGTCCTGCCACTCCTCCTGACGGCCGTACGGAAGCAGATCGATCAACGGGAACGTGTGGCTCAGTTGCTCGGTGCCACGGCCGTTGGTGTGCCAGGTGCGGTAGACGTTATCCCCGTCGCGGAGAAAGACATTGACGCCGAATCCGCCTCCCGGCGGCGCACCGACGTCGGTTCCGAAGGGGCTGTTGGCCGTGGAGTACCAGGTCATCTGATTACCGACCCGCTGCTTGTAGGCCAGCGCCTCCTCGATCGGACCCTGCGTCACGATCACGAACCGGGCGTCGTAGTTGTCCAGGAACTCCAGTCGGGTGAACTGAGACGTGAACCCGGTGCATCCCGGGCACTGCCACTCTTCGCCGGGAAACCACATGTGGTTGTAGACGATCAGCTGCGGCTTGCCGTCGAAGATGTCGACCAGGCGCACCGGCCCGTCCTCACCTTCCAGGGTGTAGTCCGGCATCGCGACCATCGGCAGCCGTCGCCGCTGTGCCGCGATCGCGTCAAGCTCGCGGGTGGCCGCCTTCTCCCGAACGCGCAGCGCGTCCAACTCCCGTTCCCAGGTCAGCTGGTCGACGACGGGCGGCAATGCTGTGCTCACAACTAACCCTCCGGCTTATGTGTACGGCGTCAACATGATAATGTTCACACCGTACACTTTGGCGGCGAGAAGGGTCAAGCGTTGGCCACGTTGAAGACCGGTTACCACCACGGCGATCTGCGGACCGCGTTGGTCGACGCCGGCCTGCACCTCACTCGGACCGGTGGCCCCGAGGCGTTGACGATTCGCGAAGCGACTCGCCGAGTGGGAGTTTCGCCGAACGCCGCGTACCGGCATTTCGTCGACCGCGAGGCACTGCTCGGCGCGGTGGCGATCGCGATTCAGCACCGGATGGCAGCGCGAATGGCTCGCAAACACCACTCGGCTGCCACCGACCGTCTGCGCGCGGTAGGCCTGGGCTACATCAAATTCGCACTCGACGAACCGGGCTGGTTCACGGTGGCCTTCTTCAGCGCCGATCCCATCGCCCTGACTGAGGAAACAGCCAGCGCGCCACCGTATCTGGCCTTGGTCGATGCCCTCGACGCGATGCTGGACGCTGGAACACTGTCGCCCGATCGCCGCGTCGGGGCCGAATGGCCCTGCTGGTCGGCGGTCCACGGATTCGCCGAACTTGCGTTGCGCGGACCGCTGCGTCACGCCAGTCGCCGTGACCTCGACGCACTAGCTCATCGCACGGTCGACGACATCATCGCCGGTGTCATTCACCGAATGTGAAACGCGGCAAGAACAGGTCACCAAGCGGTAGCGTCACGGTTGGATCGGGAGGCAACCATGAAGCGCTGCATCTTCGCAAGCCTGACCGCCCTGCTAATGGCCGGGGGGTTGGTCGGCGGAGCGCCACCGGCCAATGCCGGGTGCATACCTGCCCCCGGCGTGATCAACAAGTGCGACGGGCCCGTGCAACCTGACGGCACCTGGCAGCGTTGTGTGATGACGACTCATCTGTTCTATCAGGGCGCCAGCTCATTCCTGATACCCGAGAAGAGCTGCGACACGATCGGACCCGGTATGGGTGATCCACCGGGCCACATCGACTGATCCTGCCCCACTGTGAATCTCACGACGCAACACGCCGGTGACGCGTCGTCTAGTTCACATACGCGCGCCATGTTGCCACCCGGCGGCTCGCATTGCCGCTTCTACGCGAGCTATTAGCGTGCCCTGCCGGTACCTGAGCAACTCGCTACTTACCCGGACAATCACCCAGCCCAGGTCGAGCAGTGCGCTATACCTGTCGATGTCGCGGTCGCGTTGTTGTGCGTTGGTCCAGTGTTGAGGACCGTCGTACTCGATGCCGACGCGTAGGTCCTCGTCCCCCATGTCGAGGCGCGCAACAAACTCACCGTATTCATCGCGCACCACAATCTGCGTCTGCGGGCTTGGGAGTCCCGCACCGATCAGTGCGAGGCGCGTTCGCGTCTCCTGCGGTGACTCGGCGCCGCCGTCGACCAACGACAGGATCCGCCGCAGCCGCGTGACGCCACGCGCGCCGGGATGTCGAGCGATCACCGCCTCGACGTCGACATCTTTGACGTCCGTTGCGTTCGCTAGCGCGTCGAGCAACTGTACTGTCACCAGTCGACTGTTTGCGCGGCGGCCAATGTCGAATGCTGTTCGCGCCGCGGATGTTACCGCGATACCGCCGGCCTCAGATACCTCCCCAGTCAGCAATATTTCGGTGTGTACTTTGATGCCGGCCGGTGGACGGCGGTTGTCGTAAATCAACTCTGCGTCGAGCGTTGCGTCCACCCACTTAGCGCCCAGTAGGGCAGCGGCCGACACACCCGCTGCAACTCCCCTCCGTCGGGACAGAGCCACGCCGCCTCCGCACGCTGACTCGCCGTCAGGACGATGCCGCTGGGCACGTAGACGCCCGGATAGATCGGGTCGTACAGGGAGCGCATTGCCCGCTCCGGCAGCGCCTTGGCGGCCAAGACTTCCTGACCAAGAAATGGCCATTCAATTTCCGTCATGCGCGAATGCTGCCAACGGATACCGACACTGCCGCGAGTGTGAACGTCACGACGCGACACGCCGCCAACGCGACGTGGGATTCACATTCGCCGCAAGCAGCGATTACAACCGTTCGATGATCGTGACGTTCGCGGTGCCACCGCCCTCGCACATGGTCTGCAGGCCATAGCGACCGCCGGTGCGCTCGAGTTCGTTGAGCATGGTCGTGAAAAGCTTTGCCCCCGTTGCACCTAACGGGTGGCCGAGCGCGATGGCACCGCCGTTGGGGTTGACCTTCTCCGGGTCGGCCTTGATCTCCTTGAGCCAGGCCAACACGACCGGCGCGAATGCCTCGTTGATCTCGACGGTGTCGATGTCGTCGATGGACAGGCCGGTCTTCTCCAGCGCGTAGCGGGTAGCCGGTATCGGGCCGGTGAGCATGAACACCGGGTCGGCGGCGCGCGCGCTGATGTGATGGATGCGCGCCCGCGGCTTCAGGTTATGGTCCTTGACGGCCTGCTCGGAAGCCAGCAGCACAGCGCTGGCTCCGTCGGAGATCTGGCTGGCCATCGCGGCGGTCAACCGACCCCCCTCGACGAGCGGCTTGAGGCTGGCCAGCTTCTCCGGCGACGATTCGCGCGGACCCTCGTCGACACGGAACGCACCGTGTTCGGTTTCCACGGTGATGATTTCGTTGTCGAAGTGGCCGCCGCGGATAGCGCCGAAGGCGCGCTCGTGGCTCGTCAGCGCGTATTGCTCCATCTCCTCGCGAGACAGGTTCCACTTCTCGGCGATCAACTCCGAGCCGCGGAATTGCGAGATCTCCTGGTCGCCGTAGCGGTGCAGCCACTGCTTGGACTCGTTGGTCGGCGACGTGAACCCGAACTGCTCGCCGACGATCATCGCCGACGAGATCGGGATCTGGCTCATGTTCTGCACGCCACCGGCCACGATCACGTCCGCGGTGCCCGCCATGATCGCTTGCGCACCAAAGGAAATCGCCTGCTGGCTTGATCCACACTGCCGATCGACGGTGACGCCGGGGACCTCTTCCGGATAGCCGGCGGCCAGCCAGGAGAGCCGGGCGATGTTACCGGCCTGCGCGCCGATCGCGTCGACGCAGCCGGCGATCACGTCATCGACGGCGGCGGGGTCGATGTCGACCCGGTCGAGCAGCCCTCGCCAACCGAGCGCGCCCAAGTCGACGGGATGCACCCCCGCGAGCGACCCGTTGCGCTTACCGACCGCGGTACGTACGGCATCGATGACATAAGCCTGATTAGTTGGGGCCATGCTCAACACTTCCTTCTTTGGTAATTCCACCTAGGACGATAGCGAGATACTGCTGACCCACCTGCTGCGCGGTGAGCGGTCCGCCGGGCTGATACCAGCGCACCGACACCCAGGTGGTGTCGCGGATGAATCGGTAGACCAAGTCGACGTCGAGATCGGGCCGCAGATAACCCTCCTCGATGCCCTGGTGCAACAGGTCGACCCACATCTTGCGCTGCCGCTTGTTGAGGTCCTCGAGATAGGAGAACCGTGGCTGGGGCAGCAGTCGTTTGGCCTCGTCCTGATAGATGACGACCTGGGCGTGTCGATGCTCGATGGCGTCGAATGAGGCCATGAACAGACCCTTGAGCCGTTCCAACGGATTCGGTTGGGTGTCAACGATTTCCTGGTAGCGGGCGAACAGCCAGTCCATGAAGTTGCGCAGCACCTCGTCGACCATCTCTTCTTTGGACGAGAAGTGGTGATACAGGCTGCCGGACAAGATGCCCGCGCTGTCTGCGATGTCGCGCACGGTGGTGGCGCGCAGACCGCGTTCGGCGAACATCGTCGCGGCGAGTTCCAGTAACTCGTCGCGACGGCTGTTCGTAGGTCCGCTCATGGGTGCTGACTCGACACCGAAATCACTTCTCCAGTCAGGTAACTGGAGTAGTCGCTGGCCAGAAACGCGATGGTCGCCGCCACTTCCCACGGCTCAGCGGCTCGGCCGAACGCTTCCCCGGCGGACAACTGGTCGAGCAGTTCACTCGAGCTGGTCTTGTCGAGGAACTTGTGTCGGGCGATGCTCGGCGACACCGCGTTGATCCGCACCCCGTATTCCACGGCTTCGATTGCGCTGCAACGGGTCAGCGCCATCACGCCCGCTTTGGCCGCCGCATAGTGCGACTGCGAGTGCTGGGCGCGCCAGCCGAGCACGCTGGCGTTGTTGACGATGACGCCGCCGTGGTCCGCGTCGCGGAAGTAGCGCAATGCCGCGCGGGTGGTACGCATTACCGACGTCAGCGTGACGTTGAGAACGCGGTCCCACTCTTCATCGGTGATGTCGACCACCGGGGTCTGCCCGCCAAGGCCCGCGTTGTTCACCAGCACGTCGAGTCGGCCCAGTCGTGCGGTAGTGGAGGCGATCAGCGCGTCGACCTGCGCGGTGGAGGTGACGTCGCAGACGACGCTTTCCACCCGGCCCAGACCGAGCGCGGTCAGCTCGTCGCGGGTCTCGCCGAGCCGGCGTTCGTGGTGGTCGGAGACGACGACGTCGGCACCTTCGGCCAGGGCCCGCCGTGCGGTGGCCGAGCCGATGCCGGTGCCCGCCGCGGCCGTGACAACCACGACCTTGCCCTTCAGAAGTCCGTGTCCGGCAACTTCTTTCGGCGCAACGGCTAACGTCATCGAGCCTCCCTGGGTAGGCCGAGCACGCGCTCGGCGATGATGTTGCGCTGAATCTCGTTGGATCCGCCGTAGATGGTGTCCGCGCGGGTGAACAGGTAGAGCCGCTGCCACTCGTCGAAATCGCCGCCCGGCAGGACCAGACCGGCCTTGCCCTGTACCTCCATCGCAATCTCACCGAGTTCGCGGTGCCAGTTGGCCCACAACAACTTCGACACGTTATCTTTTCCGGCGGCCCGGCCGCCTCCATCGACGTCCATTGTCGCCAGCGCGTAGGAGCGCATCGCCCGAAGGCCGGCCCAAGACCGGGTCAGCCGTTCCCGGATCAGCGGATCATCGGCCGCGCCAGTCTGTTTCGCGAGGTCAACCACCGCGCTGAGTTCGCGAGCATAGACGATCTGCTGACCGAGCGTCGACACCCCGCGCTCGAAGGTCAGTGTTCCCATCGCGACCCGCCAGCCGTCTCCGGGCTGGCCCACGACAAGTTCGGCTTCGGTGCGGGCGTCGTCGAAGAACACCTCGTTGAATTCCGAGTCGCCGGTCAGCTGGACGATCGGGCGCACGTCGACGCCGGGCTGATCCAGCGGCACCAGCAGATACGACAACCCGGCATGCCGCTTTGAGCCCTTCTCGGTGCGCGCCACCACGAAGCACCACTGCGCCCAGTGCGCCAGCGATGTCCACACCTTCTGGCCGTTGATCACCCACTGGTCACCGTCCAGCACCGCGGTGGTGGACACGTTGGCCAGGTCGCTGCCGGCGCCGGGCTCGGAATAGCCCTGCGACCACAGTTCGGTGACGTCGAGGATCCGCGGCAGGAATCGCTGCTGTTGCTCGGGCGTACCGAACGCAATCAGCGTCGGCCCCAGCAGCTCCTCGCCGAAATGGTTGACCTTGGCCGGTGCGTTGGCGATCGCGTATTCCTCGTAGAACGCCACCCGATGCGCCACCGACAAGCCGCGGCCGCCATGCTCGACCGGCCAGCCCAGGCAGGTCAGACCGGCCTTTGCGAGATGCTGGTTCCAGGCGCGCCGCTCTTCGAACGCCTCGTGCTCGCGACCGGGCCCGCCGAGGCCTTTGAGGGCAGCGAATTCGCCGACCAGGTTCTCGGCCAGCCAGTCGCGGACCTCGGCCCGGAACTCCTCGACGCCTTGCACCCTAGTAGGCTAACCTACCAAGCACTTGCTTTGTTAGCCCGGCGGCGAAATGCTCCTGCCAGCGGCGATAGCGATCAGCACCCGAGGGAGTTCGATGTCGAGCCATCCGCAGACCATTCCTGCGGCGTTGGACCACATCGCGGGCGAACTCCCCGACCACGATGCCCTGGTCACCGAGGATCGGACGCTGACATTCGACGAGTTGCGGGACGAGGTGCGCGGTGCCGCCGCGGCGATGATCGATCTCGGCGTGAACCCGGGCGACCGGGTGGCGATCTGGTCACCGAACACCTGGCAGTGGGTCGTCGCCTGTCTGGCCACGCATTACGCGGGCGCCACCGTCGTCCCGCTGAACACGCGGTACACCGCCGCCGAGGCCTCCGACATCCTGGCCCGCACCGGCGCTCCACTGCTGATCGGCATGGGCACGTTCCTCGGAGCGGACCGGGTCGGCGACCTCGACCGCTCGTCGCTGCCGGACCTGCGGCACGTCGTGCGGATCCCGGTCGAGGCGGACGACGGGACGTGGGACGAGTTCATGCAGCACGGCACCGACCTCGCGGCGGCCGACGCGCGCGCGGCGGCGGTCCGGCCCGACGACGTCTCCGACGTCCTGTTCACCTCCGGCACCACCGGCCGCAGCAAGGGCGTGCTGTGTGCGCACCGGCAGTCGCTGGCCGGGTCGGCGTCGTGGGCGGCGTGCGGGAAGATCACCAGCGACGACCGTTACCTCTGCATCAACCCGTTCTTCCACAACTTCGGCTACAAGGCCGGAATCCTGGCCTGCCTGCAGACCGGCGCCACGCTGATCCCTCAGCTCACCTTCGACGCCGAGCAGGCGCTGCGCGCGGTCGCCGAACACCGGATCACCGTGCTGCCCGGACCGCCGACCATCTACCAAACCCTGCTCGACCATCCCTCGCGCGGCAGCTACGACCTGAGTTCGTTGCGGTTCGCGGTCACCGGCGCGGCGACCGTGCCGGTGGTGTTGATCGAGCGGATGCAGAACGAACTCGACTTCGACATCGTGCTGACCGCGTACGGGCTCACCGAGTCCAACGGGATGGGCACCATGTGCCGGGCCGACGACGACGCGGTCACGGTCGCGAATACCTGCGGGCGACCGATCGCCGATTTCGAGCTGAGCATTAACGGGGTGCATGACGGCGAAACAGGTGAGGTGCTGCTGCGCGGCCCCAACGTGATGCTCGGCTACCTCGACGATCCTGACGCCACCGCGGCGGCGATCGACACCGACGGCTGGCTGCACACCGGTGACGTCGGAAAGTTGGATGCCGCAGGCAATCTCCAGATCACCGACCGGCTCAAAGACATGTACATCTGCGGTGGCTTCAACGTCTACCCCGCCGAGATCGAACAGGTGCTGGCCCGCCTCGACGGCGTGCTGGACTGCGCGGTGATCGGGGTACCCGACGAACGGCTCGGCGAGGTCGGCCGGGCGTTCCTGGTGACGCGACCCGATGCCAGGCTCGACGAGAAATCGGTAATCGCCTACACGCGTGAGTATTTGGCGAACTTCAAGGCCCCACGTTCGGTGAGGTTTGTCGACGCGCTGCCCCGCAACGCGGGCGGCAAGGTCGTCAAACCGCTACTGCGGGAGATGGCGTAAATGGATCTGCAATTCGACGACGAGACGCTGGCCTTCCAGCGGGAGGTGCGCGAATTCCTCTCGTCGCACAGGGATGCGTTTCCGACGCATTCCTACGACACGGCGGAGGGTTTCGAGCAGCACCGTCGTTGGGACAAAGTGCTTTTCGATGCCGGTCTGTCGGTGATCACCTGGCCGGAGAAATACGGCGGTCGCGACGCCACCCTGCTGCAGTGGGTGGTCTACGAGGAGGAGTACTTCCGCGCCGGGGCGCCCGGACGCGTCAGCGCCAACGGCACGTCGATGCTGGCGCCGACGCTGTTCGCGCATGGCACCGACGAGCAACTCGACCGGATTCTCCCCAAGATGGCCAGCGGCGAGGAGATTTGGGCGCAGGCCTGGTCGGAGCCGGAGTCCGGCAGCGACCTCGCCTCGTTGCGGTCGACGGCGACGCGCACCGACGGCGGCTGGCTGCTCAACGGCCAGAAGATCTGGAGCTCGCGAGCACCGTTTGGCGACAGGGCTTTTGGGCTGTTCCGCTCTGACCCCGAGGCGCAACGGCACAGCGGGTTGACGTACTTCATGTTCGACCTCGACGCGGACGGGATCACCGTCCGGCCGATCGCTCAACTCGGCGGCGACACTGGGTTCGGGGAGATCTTCCTCGACGACGTGTTCGTCCCTGACGCCGACGTGATCGGCGCGGTCAACGACGGTTGGCGGGCCGCGATGAGCACATCCAGCAACGAGCGGGGCATGTCGCTGCGCAGCCCGGCGCGGTTCCTGGCGTCCGCGGAGCGCCTGGCCGAGGTATGGAAAACCAACGGCGACAGTTCCTTCGGAGACCAGGTCGCAGACGCCTGGATCAAAGCGCAGGCCTACCGGCTGCACACGTTCGGCACCGTGACCCGGCTGACGGGCGGCGGCGAGCTGGGTGCCGAGTCGTCGGTGACCAAGGTGTTCTGGTCAGACCTGGACGTGGCGATCCATCAGACCGCACTGGAGATCCGCGGCGCCGACGGCGAATTGGCCGACGGCTGGACCGACGGGCTGCTGTTTGCGCTCGGCGGTCCGATCTACGCCGGCACCAACGAGATTCAGCGCAACATCATCGCCGAGCGGCTGCTGGGACTGCCGCGGGAGAAGAGCAAATGAGATTTGACCTCGACGAGCAACAGCGCGACTTCGCCGCCAGCATCGACGCGGCGCTCACGGCGGCCGACGTGCCGAGCGCTGTGCGCGCCTGGGCGGGTGGCGACACAGCTCCGGGTCGCAAGATCTGGGCGCAACTCGCCGACCTGGGCGTCACCGCGTTGGCGGTGCCCGAGCGGTTCGACGGCATCGACGCGCATCCCGTCGACCTCGTGGTCGCAATGGAGCGCCTGGGGCGCTGGTGTGTACCCGGTCCGGTCGTCGAATCCATTGCGGTCGCACCTATTTTGCTGGCCGACGACGAGCGGTCCGCCGCGCTCTCATCGGGTGAACTCATCGCCACGGTCGCCCTGCCTCCGCAGATGCCGCGGGCGGTGGACGCCGACGCAGCAGGGCTGGTTTTGGCCGCCGAGGAGAACGGCTGGGTGAGCGAAGCGCACGTCGGCGAACGCCGCGAGTCCGTCGACCCCAGCCGCCATCTGTTCGACGCCCAGGCCGTCTGCGAAGCGTGGCAGGCCGACGTGTCCCGCGCCTACGAGTTCGGCGCGCTTGCGACGGCCGCCCAGCTGATCGGGGCGGGCCAGGCGCTGCTGGACGCCGCGGTCGACTATGCGAAACAGCGCACTCAGTTCGGCCGGGTCATCGGCTCGTATCAGGCGATCAAGCACAAGCTGGCCGACGTGCACATCGCGCTCGAGCTGGCGCGCCCGCTGGTGTACGGCGCCGCGCTGTCGCTGGCCGACTCGTCGCCCGACACCGCGCGAGATGTGAGCGCCGCCAAGGCTTCCGCGTCGGACGCCGCTTTGCTGGCCGCGCGATCGGCCTTGCAGACACACGGCGCGATCGGCTTCACCGCCGAGCATGACCTGTCGCTGTGGCTGCTGCGGGTGCAGGCGCTGCGCCCGGCTTGGGGCGACCCCGCGGCGCACCGACGACGCGTTCTGGAGGCACTGTGAGTTCGAGTGACGAACGGGAGCTGCTGCGCGAGACCGTCGCGGCGCTGGTGACCAAGCATGCGTCCCCTGCCGCGGTGCGCGAGGCGATGGAATCCGAACCCGGCTATGACGAATCGCTGTGGCGGCTGTTGTGCGAACAGGTCGGTGCGGCCGCGTTAGTGGTGCCCGAGGAATTCGGCGGCGCCGGAGGCACTCTCGGCGACGCGGCTGTCGTCATCGAGGAACTGGGCAAGAACCTGGTGCCCAGCCCGCTGCTCGGCACCACGCTGGCCGAGCTCGCGCTGCTGGCCGCCGACCAGCCCGACGCGGACACACTGGCGTCGCTGGCCGAGGGCGCCGCGATCGGCGCGGTGGTGTTCGACCCCGACTACGTGGTCAACGGCGACGTGGCCGATGTCGTGATCGAGGCCCACGACGGCACGCTCGCGCGATGGACGGAATTCGACGCCGAGGCCGTCACCCCGATGGATCCGACCCGGCGGCTGGCCCGCGTCACACCGGCCAACACGACACCGCTCGGCGCCGATCCCGGTGTCGCCGATGCGGCGGCGATACTGTTGGCCGCCGAACAGGTCGGTGCGGCCGCCCGCTGCCTGGAGTTGACCGTCGACTACACCAAGGAACGACAGCAGTTCGGTCGCGCGATCGGCAGCTTTCAGGCGCTCAAGCACCGGATGGCCGACCTTTATGTCGCGGTGCAGGCGGCCCGCGCCGTGGTGAACGATGCCGCCGACGCCCCGTCACCGACCGCTGCGGCGTTGGCCCGCGTGGCGGCCAGCGAGGCGTTCAGCAGGGTGGCCGCCGAGGGCATCCAGTTGCACGGCGGCATCGCGATCACGTGGGAACACGACATGCAGCTGTACTTCAAACGCGCACACGGCAGTTCGCAACTGCTGGGTTCGCCGCGCGAGCACTTGCGCCGACTCGAATCCGAAGTGTTCTAGCCTTGACCACATGACCGATGGCGTCGCGCTACGCGCCGGCATTCCGCCGTTCTATGTGATGGACGTGTGGCTGGCGGCCGCCGAACGTCAGCGCAGCCACGGCGATCTGGTAAACCTGTCGGCGGGTCAGCCGAGCGCCGGGGCGCCGGAGCCGGTGCGCGCCGCGGCGGTCGATGCGCTGAATCGCAATCAGCTCGGTTACACGGTCGCGCTGGGGATTCCGGAACTGCGGTCGGCGATCGCGGCGTCGTATCTCGACCGCTACGGCGTGCAGGCCGGCGTCGACGACGTGGTGATCACAACGGGATCGTCCGGCGGCTTTCTGCTGGCATTCCTGTCGTGCTTCGACGTCGGCGACCGCGTGGCGGTCAGCAGTCCCGGATACCCCTGCTATCGCAACATCCTGTCGGCGCTGGGGTGCGAGGTCGTGGTGATCGAATGCGGTCCCGAGACCCGCTTCCAGCCGACCGCGCAAATGCTGGCCGACCTGGACCCCCCGGTCAAGGGTGTCGTCGTGGCCAGCCCGGCCAACCCGACCGGTACGGTCATCCCGCCCGAGGAGCTCGCGGCGATCGCATCCTGGTGCGACGCTTCGGGCGTGCGGCTGATCAGCGACGAGGTATACCACGGGCTGGTGTACGAGGGTGCCCCGCAGACCAGTTGCGCGTGGAGTACGTCGCGAAATGCATTTGTGGTCAACAGCTTTTCCAAGTATTTCGCGATGACGGGGTGGCGGCTGGGCTGGCTGCTGGTGCCGACCGAGCTGCGGCGGGCGGTGGATCGTCTAACCGGAAACTTCACCATCTGCCCACCCGTGTTGTCGCAGTACGCCGCTCTCGAGGCGTTCACGCCCGACTCGGTTCGGGAAGCCGAAGGACACCTGCATCACTACGCCGCGAATCGCGCGACGCTGCTCGACGGTCTTCGGCACATCGGGATCGACCGGTTAGCCCCGACCGACGGTGCGTTCTACGTCTATGCCGACGTATCCGACTTCACCGACGACTCTTTTGCGTTCTGTTCAAAGTTGTTGGCCGACACCGGGGTAGCGATAGCACCCGGCATCGACTTCGATCCGCAGCGTGGCGGCTCCTACGTCCGGCTTTCCTTCGCCGGCCCGTCGAGTGACATCGAGGAAGCGTTGCGCCGAATCGATTCCTGGCTGCCCGGCCGCTAGGGCGCCACTTCCGCAAGGCGGGCTTCAAGCCGCGCGCGTTCACCGGCGTCTGCCACGTTGATGCCGAAGCGGTCGGCCAACGTGTCGACTACGGCTGCGGCGTCGGTTAATTCGATCTTGTTCGTCCCGCCGTTGCCATGGATGGCCAGGTGGCGACCCGACAGGTTGCATCGACCGTCAGCGGTGACCATCGAGGCGATCAGGTCGGTGACGAAATGCGACGAGGGATGAGTCGACACGAACCAGCTGGCCACCAACAGGTCGATCGGAGGCGCTGTCCTGGTGGCGAATTCGTACAGCGATTGCCATCCGCCGCGAATCTCCGCCTGCAACACCAGGATGTCGCCGCGACTCTGCAACCGATATGGCTCGTGGGTGGTCTGCTGGATGCTGCCGGTTTCCAATCGCAGGGGCGACGTCGGCGTCTGGCCGCCGAAACCCACGTCGACCAGGAACAGCTGCGGCGCACCGGGCGGCGCCACCCCGAGCAGCGTGTGGGTCTGCGACGGCACCGGCGAGCCAGGCTCGTGCATCCAGACCACCCTGGCAGCGAAGCGTCGCACGCCGAAGCCCAACTCCTCGAGGACGTAACCCATCAGACCGTTGTGCTCGTAGCAGTAGCCACCGCGGCGTCGGTGAACCAGCTTGTCGACCAATGCCTCTGGGCTCAGGTCGTCCACCGGCACACCCAACAGCGGATCGAGGTTCTCGAACGCGATGCTGCGGGTGTGTGCGGTGATCAGCTCCTGCAGGACGTCGAGAGTCGGCTCGGCCTCGCCGCGGTAGCCGATCCGTTCGAAGTAACCGGGTAGATCCAACGTCATGTGGGCCATTGTGGACCCACGACGGCCGGGTCATGCCACGCGGGCCTCCACCAGGCTCAACGGCGATGCGGTCGGCACCAGCCGGGTCATCTCAAAACCAGCCTGCCTGAGCAGGTTTCGGTATTCGGCGGCAGTGCGCTCCCGGGCCCCCAGATTCAGCAGCATCTCCAGGTCGGCCCATTTGCCGGCGAAGTCGCGGTCGTGGTCGGGGATCACCAATTCGACCAGAAGAACGGTGGCCTGCTCGCCCGCGGCGGCGCGCACATTGCGCAGGATCTGCACCGCCTTGTCGTCGGGCCAGTCATGAATGATGTTCTTCAGCACGTACACGTCGCCACCAGGCGGCACCGCGTCGAAGAACGACCCCACCTCGACCCGGACGCGATCAGCCATCCTGGTGTAGCACAGGATCTTTGACACGGTCGACACGACGGCCGGCAGGTCGTAGAGGACCCCCTGGACGCCCGATGTCGCCGCGAGAATGTTTGCCAGCAGGAGGCCGTGCCCGCCACCTACGTCGACAATCGTCGGATACGGACTGAAGTCGTAGGCCGCGACCACCGTAGCGTCGGTCAGCGCGGAGATACTGGACATGGTTTGGTTGAAGAGTTCCGCGTGGAGCGAATCCTCGGCGAAATAGTCGAAGCTCTCCTTGCCGTGCAGCACGGGCACGACGGATCGTCCGGTGCGGATCGACTCGGCCAGCATCGTCCAGCGGTCACGCTGTTCGCGTGACCCGTAGAATTGCGCGGCCGCCTTCATCGACACATCGGCATCCGAACACAGCGTTCGGGCAAGGGAATTCAGCTCGTAGCGGCCGTCGTGGCGTCGACGGAAGACGCCACGGCCGATCAACGCCCGCAGCAGACGGCCCAGCGCGTCCGGGTTGGCGCCAACGCGTTTCGCCAACTCGTCGATGGTCAGCGGCCGGGCGGCCAGCGCGTCCGCGACGCCGAGGTCGGCGGCAGCGGTGATTGCCTGCGACTGCCAGGTCGCGACGATCATCTCCATCATCGCGGCGGGCGCGGGCAACAGACGCTGGTTGAGTCGATACAGGTGGTGGCGAATCCGCTCCACGAATCGGGCCGCGGTGACCGGCGGAACGTTGGCCATCACCGCGCCTCGGCCGGGGTGGTGCTGATTGCCGCCGCGATGCCGCGGTGGCTCGTCCAGTCGATGAAACGGGTCAATGCCCAGGTCATCACCCGGTCAGGGATGAGCGCCGCGGGACGCAGCGCGGCTTCGCTGCGGGACACCTGTTGTGTGGTCACCCACGACACGGCGCGGACTCTGCGGCGGCGGGCTTTCTCGTAGCGACGCAACGCGCCGCAGACGTCACTGGCATTGGCCAGCGCCGTGCGCAACACCATGGTGTCCAGCAGCGCCTGGTTGGTTCCTTGAGCCAGCGTGGGCGGCATGGTGTGCGCGGCGTCCCCGAGCAGCGTGACCGCGCCGGTGCCGGTGTCCGGCACGGGATGCCGATAATGCGGAAAGGGTGACGCGGCCAGATCTTCGTCGGTCAAGGTGGAGAGCACTTCGTCGGCCAGATCGGACCATCCCGCGAAATGCTGACGGATCACCTCGATCGGCCGTTGCGGCCGCAGATAGCCTGGCGCCCAAGGTAAGTCGAACCACCACTGCATGTCGGTACCGCCGGCGGGCCACAGCCCCATGCTCCCGTGCTCGCCGATTATCATCCGCGCCACCCGCGGCTCGGTGATGCGGGGAAGCGTGACCAGCCCCTGCCAGCTGCACCAGCCGGTCGGCCTCGCGGGCGCCGCGCCCAACACGTCACGGACCACGGAATGCAGGCCGTCGGCGCCGATCAACACATCTCCGGTCACGCTACGGCCGTCCCGCATCTCGACATGCACGCCGTCGCCGGAGTTGACCACGTTGACGACGCGGGCCCGGCAGTGAATGCGGTCGATTGGAAAACCGGTGAGCAGCCGTTCCAGCAGGACTCGTCGCGGGACCATCCGGATGGGTGCTCCCAACCGATTCACCATCCCGTCCAGGTCGATACTGGCCAGCGGTCGGCCCGACGACGTCGTGGCCCGCACGGCCGACAGCGGCTGGCCGGCGCCGGACATGTCGACACCGAGCTGATCGAGCACCGTCGCGCCGTTGGACCAGATCGTCACCGCACCGCCGCCGGCGGTGACGTCCGGCCGCTGGTCGAAGACGGTGACGTCGTGGCCGTCGCGTAGAAGCCCGCGGGCGGCGGCAATGCCGCTCACGCCCGCGCCCACCACCAGCACTCGTAGTTTCAATCGAAGCCCCGGCCTAATCCTCGGCATGCCGTTCGTAGTCCCACCGCTCCAGCCGCGCCTGCAGCGTCACCAGGCCAAACCCGACGACGGGAGCGCCGGCCAGGAAGTAGACCGTCAGCAGCGGAGTCATTTCACATACCTCTCTAGGAACCTCTACTGCTAGCACGCAATACATCGGGGAATAGTTCAAACTGGGCGGGTGGGCCTACAGATCTCCGACCATGAGCGGGCGGCGCTGGCCGAACTGACACAGTTCCCGCTGATGGCGGCGCTGACGGGCCGCAGATCGCGCCGGTTCCCGGTCGGCGGCCACATTCCCGACGGAGCACTGGCGTATACCAGTCGACGGCCCGTCCAGCCGTTGTCGGAAGTCGAACGGGCACTGCTCGTTTCGGTGACCGGCGGGGTGACAGGCTGGAACTTCGGAATCACCCATCATCCCGGCTATGCGCCGGCGTTCCCCAACTACTCGGGAAGCGCGACGGGCCGAACCTTCCCGTCGGCAGCGGGCTTTCACACCAGCCAGTTGTTTTTCACCGACGACTCCGGCACCTACCTGCTACCCAGCCGCGACGAGAAGCCGCGGGACTTCGACAGCATTGAAGCGTGGATCAGCCATACCGCGGGCTCCTACGTGCGAATCTCGGATACCCGACTCGAACTGCCTCGCGAAGAGCCGTACATGGAGGGTCACAACACCTGGATCGGTAATCACCCGGGCAGTCTGCTCGCGTTCCCGGCGGCCGACCTGGCCGAACACCTGATGGAGAACCTGTGGTTCTTCGCCGCCAACGGCTATCCGGTCACCGACGACATCAACGGCCGCAAAATTCCGGGCCTGGAACGGTTTTCGTCGCTGTCACACGCCGACGACCCGCTGCCGTTGTCGTTCGTCGAGCAGTACACGATCACCGAGGCCAGCGCGGAACTCGCAATCGCGACCAACAACGGGGTGCTGGCGCTACAAGCGATGGGTCTCGGCGGCTGGACCTACGACGGGCTGGACAGGTTGTCGGTGCTGGGCGGCACCGGTGACCCGCGGGCACCCGGGCTGGGGTTCGTCGCCGACCACGACGATCGCTGGCCGTTCCCCAACGTGACGGGTTTACCGGGGTTCTTCGAGACGCTCAGCCCACCGCATGTGCCGTCGATCGCGGCCGGGGTGGAAAAGCTGGTTGCGCGAAAGTTCGCTCCCGGCGGGCCGTTTCACCCGGACACACCGGGACCGTGGTCGGACACCGGCAACGTGCGCGGCTCGGCATTACCGCCGGACGGCATCCAGGAGATGGTGGCCGCCGAGGCGTCGTACATCTACGACACGTTCGGCAAGATTCCAGGCACGATGCCCACGGTCCACGTCTTGATGTATCTGCAGGCGCAGCACCTCGACACGGACTTCTACGACGAGTTGTTCGGCCCCGGTGCGTATTTGGCTACGCATGCCGAGCACCAAGCCCGCTGGCACTGACGCCGGGCGTCGACGAGCCCTACAGCCAGGTGTCCTGAGTCGTCGTGGTGAGGAACGCCTCGAGGTCGTCACGCCATTGCGCGGGCGTGGTCTTGTCCGGCTCGATGCCGGTGTAGTCGCCGCGGTAGAACAGCAGCGGCCGCGGCTTGATCTTCGGCACCTCGGACAGCGATTGTACCGATCCGAACACCACGAAGTGATCGCCGCCGTCATGCACCGAGGCCACCGTGCAGTCGATGTAGGCCAATGATCCGTCGATGATCGGTGAGCCGAGTTCCGAGGGCTGCCAATCGATTCCAGCGAACTTGTCGGGCTCCTTCGAACCGAAGCGTGCCGAGACGTGCTGCTGGCTCTCGGTCAGCACGTTCACGCAGAATTTCCCGCTGGCCTCGATGACCTTCCACGACCGCGACACTTTGGTCGGGCAGAACAGCACGAGCGGCGGGTCCAGCGACAGCGCCGCGAACGACTGACACGCGAAGCCCACCGGCACGTCGTCGTGGACGGTGGTGATGATCGTGATCCCGGTGCAGAACTGACCCAGCACGCTACGAAACGCGCGGGCGTCGATCTGCTCGGACATTACTTGAAGCCGACGCTGAAGTCGTGGCCCCAGAGGCTGATCGCGGTGCTCTCCCGGGCAATCCAGTCGTCGTCTTCGACTTGCCGTCCCTCACAGCCGAATTCGACGTCGAATCCGCCGGGGGTCTTCATGTAGAACGACAGCATCAGGTCGTTGACGTGACGGCCGAGCGTGGCCGACATCGGCACCTTGCGTCGCAGCGCCCGGTCCAGGCACAGGCCCACGTCGTCGGCTTCGCCGACCTCGATCATCAGGTGCACGATGCCACTCGGCGTCTGACCCGGCATGAAGGCCAGGCTGTGGTGCCGCGGGTTACAGCCCAGGAACCGCAGCCAGGCCGGTGGCCCGTCGGCGGGCCGTCCCACCACCTGCGGCGGCAGTCGCATCGAGTCACGCAGCTTGAAATCCAGTACGTCACGGTAGAAATGCAGCGTCTCCGCGTCGTCGCGGGTGGTCAGCACGACGTGCCCGAGGCCCTGCTCGCCGGTGACGAACTTGTGGCCGTACGGGCTGACGACCCGGCGGTGTTCGAGCGCGGCGCCGTGGAAGACCTCCAGGCCGTTGCCGGAGGGATCGGAGAACTTGATCATCTCGTCGACCCGGCGATCGGCCAGTTCGGCGGCGGTGGCCTCCTTGTAGGGTGTGCCCTCGACGTCGAGTCGGTTCCGGATCTCTTGCAGGCCTTCGGCATTCGCGCATTCCCAACCGGCTTCTAAAAGCCGGTCATGCTCGCCGGGCACGATCACCAGGCGGGCCGGGAAGTCGTCCATCCGTAGATACAGGGCGCCCTCGGTGGTGCCCTTGCCCTCGACCATGCCGAGGACCTTGAGCCCGTAGTCGCGCCAGGCCTGCATGTCGGTGGCTTCGATGCGCAGGTAACCCAGTGAACGGATACTCATCACGCGCCTCCCAGGAAATCGACAGTCAGCTTGTTGAATTCGTCGAACTTCTCCACCTGCGCCCAGTGTCCGCACTGGCCGAAGACGTGAAGCTGCGCGCGCGGAATCGTCTTCAGGGCCACCAGTGCACCGTCGAGCGGGTTGACCCGGTCCTCGCGGCCCCAGATCAGCAGGACGGGCTGACGAAGCTTGTGCACCTCGCGCCACATCATGCCGAGCTCGTAGTCGGCTCCCGCGAAGGACATTCCCATGGCGCGGGTCGCGGTCAGCGCTTCGGGGGTCGAGGCAAGCTCGAACCGCTGGTCGATCAGTTCCGGGGTGATCAGCTTCTGGTCGTAGACCATCACCCGCAGAAACGCCTCGAGGTTCTCGCGAGTCGGCTCGACAGAGAATTTGCCCAGTCGCTTGACGCCCTCGGTGGGGTCGGGGGCGAACAGGTTGATGCTGAGCCCACCGGGGCCCATCAGCACGAGCCTGCCCGCCTTGTCCGGGTAGTCCAACGCGAACCGGACCGCGGTACCGCCGCCGAGTGAATTGCCCACCAGCGGAACGCGTCCCAGGCCGAGGTGGTCGAACAGACCCTTCAGCGCCCTGGCGGCGTAGTGGTTGAACTGCCCGTGCTCGGCGCGCTTGTCGGAGTGACCGTAGCCGGGCTGGTCGACCGCCAGCACGTGAAAGCGTTCGGCCAGCACCGGGATGTTGCGGGCGAAGTTCGTCCAGCTCGCCGCACCCGGGCCTCCGCCGTGCAGCAGCACGATCGTCTGCTCGTGGCCGACACCTGCTTCGTGGTAATGCAGCTTCAGCGGTCCGTCGACGTCGACCTCCACGAACCGGGACGTCGATTCGAAGGTCAGTTCCTCGGTAGCCGTCATCAGACCATCGTGTCGCCGGGCGGCAGCCCGAACTCGTGGTTACCGAAGATCTGGTATGCCCGCTCGGGGTCGTTGGCCGCGTGCACCCGGCCGGCATGCGCGTCACGCCAGAACCGTTGCACCGGAGCATCATTGGCCAGCGCGGTGGCACCGGACGCCTCGAACAGCCGGTCGACCGAGGCGATCGATCGCCCGGTGGCGCGGACCTGGTCGCGACGGGCGCGGGCCCGCAGCTCGAACGGGATCTCCTTGCCCGCCGACAGCAGCGCGTACTCGTCGCCGACGTTGCCGATCAGCTGGCGCCACGCGGCGTCGATATCACTGGCCGCCTCGGCGATGCGGACCTTGGCGAACGGGTCGTCCTTGGCCTTCTCACCGGCGAACGCCGCACGCACCCGCTTGCCCTGATGCTCGACGTGCGCGTCGTAAGCGCCGTAGGCCATACCGACAATCGGGGCCGAGATGGTCGTGGGATGCATTGTGCCCCAGGGCATCTTGTAGACAGGGGCGGTGTTGTTCTGATAGCCGCCGGCGGTGCCGTCGTTCATCTGCTTGTAGGACAGGAACCGGTGCCGCGGCACGAAGACATCCTTGACAACGACCGTGTTGCTGCCAGTTCCCTTGAGGCCCACCACATGCCAGACGTCGTCGATGCGGTACTCGGTGCGCGGAATCAGGAAGCTGCCGAAGTCGACCGGCCGGCCGTCCTTGATGACCGGACCGCCCAGGAAGGCCCAGGTGGCGTGATCACATCCCGACGACCAGTTCCACGATCCGTTGACCAGGTAGCCGCCGTCGACGACGGTGCCCGCGCCCATCGGGGCGTAGGACGACGAGACCCGAACGTTCGTGTCGTCGCCCCAAACCTCGTCCTGAGCCTGCTGGTCGAACAGCGCCAGATGCCAGTTGTGCACGCCGATGATCGAGCTCACCCAGCCGGTGGAACCACACGCGCTGGCCAGCCGGCGGACCGCCTCGTAGAACAGCGCCGGGTCGCACTGCAGGCCGCCCCACTGCTCGGGCTGCAGCAACCTGAAGAAGCCGATCTCCTGAAGCTCGCTCACCGTGGCGTCCGGCAGGCGGCGCAGGTCCTCGGTTTCCTGGGCCCGCTGACGCAGCTTGGGCAGCAGCTCGTCGACGCCGTCTAGGACCGACTGGGCGTCGCGTTGTTGAATGGACGTCACAAGTTCCTCCAAAGGTGGCTTACTTAGACAAAGACTAGAACACGTTCCGATTTGTGTCGAGCAGCGTGTTCCTGCGGCTGGTAGCGATACTGATCCATCTTTCTGTAACCTGTTCTAGTTATGACTGAAGGGGAGGGGCGAGGTTGTGACGGAAGCAATTCCCGACGAGCCGCTCGGCAGCCACGTTCTCGAGCTGGAGATTGCCGACGTCGTCGCCGAGACCGACGACGCGCGCTCGCTGGTGTTCAGGGTTCCCGAGGATGCGGACGTGCCGGCCGAGCGTCTGCGTTACGCCCCCGGACAGTTCCTGACGCTGCGCGTGCCCAGCGACCGCACCGGCTCGGTGGCTCGCTGCTATTCGCTGTGCAGCTCGCCGTTCACCGACGAGGCGCTGACCGTGACCGTCAAACGAGACAAAGACGGTTACGCGTCGAACTGGCTCTGCGACCACGCCCACTCCGGCATGCGAATTCACGTGCTGGCGCCGTCCGGGACGTTCGTGCCCAAGACGCTCGACGACAACTTCGTGCTGCTGGGCGCGGGCAGTGGGATCACGCCGATCATGTCCATCTGTAAATCGGCGCTGTCCGAAGGCAGCGGCCAGGTATCACTGATCTATGCCAACCGCGACGAGCGGTCGGTGATCTTCGGCGACGCGCTGCGTGAGCTCGCCGCCAAGTACCCGGACCGGCTGACGGTGGTGCACTGGCTGGAATCGCTGCAGGGCCTGCCGTCGGCCAACGCGCTGGCGCAGCTGGCCGCGCCGTTCACCGACCGGCAGGCGTTCATCTGCGGACCCGGGCCGTTCATGACGGCCGCCCGTGAGGCGCTGGAAAGCCTGAAAGTGCCTGCGGCGCAAGTGCATCTCGAAGTGTTCAAGTCGCTGGACAGCGACCCGTTCGCCGCGGTCAAAATCGAGGATGCCGGCGACGAGCCACCCGCGACCGCGGTCGTCGAATTGGACGGCGAAACCCACACCGTGTCGTGGCCGCGCAATGCGAAGCTGCTCGACGTGCTACTGGACGCCGGCCTCGACGCGCCGTTCTCCTGCCGAGAGGGTCATTGCGGCGCCTGCGCCACCACCCTGCGCAAGGGCAAGGTGAACATGGAGGTCAACGACGTCCTCGAGCAGCAAGACCTCGACGACGGGCTGATCCTGGCCTGCCAGGCGCACCCCGAGACCGATTCGGTCGAAGTCACCTACGACGAATAGCCGCAGCGTAAGTTCTGCTCAGGCTTAGCGAGAGGACGCTGGATGATGCGGCTGGTAGCGGCGCTGGCAGGCGTCGGCGTGATGCTGGCGTTGACACCGCCCGCGGTAGCCCCCGCGGCGGTCAACACCGCCACCTCGCTGATCCCCCTCAACGACGGCAGCCAGCTGGAAACCCGCGCCACACTCGACTGCCATGCTGCGAACGGCAGTTGCGACTTCACCGTCTCTGCCGCCCGCCGGACCGGCGATGCTCTCGACGGTTTCCCCCATGACCTGTGGTCGCGGCAAAGCACCGACATCCGCTCGATGGACCGCACGCTGTACCTCGACGTCCACGCCACCGCCCAATACGACCGCGTGTTCAAAGAAGGCGGGAACGACAACGTCACCACGATCTACATGGGCGAGGGACCGGTGGAGAAGTACCAGACCACGGGCCGGATCGATGCGACCGACTGGCACACCGGCCAAGCGCGTACCAACGTGCCGGTCATCATGTGCACCCACGTCCAGGTGGTCTACGGCGGAAACAACATCACTTCGCCGAGCACCTGCGCGCAGGCCACCTTCTCCTGAGCTTTCGCGCAACGTCGCGAAACAGAAGCCAGGGCTGTTCTTTTCGAGATTTCACAGCCCTGGCTTCTGTTTCACGGCGGGCCATCAAAGCTTCTGCGACAACGTCTTTGCGAACGTGTGGGTGTCGCCCGGCCAGCGCGCCGACACGTAGTCACCGTCGTCGACGACGAACGCGGGCCGCGAATCGGTCGCGGTATCACGCGCCATGCCAGAGGTTTTCATCCGGTAGTGCGGTGAGCTCTTCTCGACATCGCGGAAATCTGACGGATCTTCAAGCGCGCGAGTGACTTCCGACTGCACCGACATGTATCCCGACGGCTGCCCGGGCTCTTCGCGGTAGGTGCGGTAGTAGTCGCGATCCCAGAACCTGGTCAGCCTCGTGAGATTCCACGCAGTGCGCTCCAGCGCCCAGGTGAGTGCCGTCGTGCGCCGACCGTAGAGCACCGAACGCCCGGTCGCGGGATCGATGCTGCGAGCGGCCAGCAGTACACCGTGACAGATCGCGGCGACTTTGAGTTTGCGGGCGAACGCGTCGATCACCAGGCGGTGCAGGGTCTCGCTGTCGATGTAGGACCGCATGCCCCTGGCGCGGTGGCCGCCGGGCAACAGCAGGCCATCGATGCCGTCGAGCGTGGCTGTCGCCCAGCTGATCGGGTTCTGGAACTCCGGCGAGTTGAGCATTTCGCGGTACGCGCCGCGGGCGTCCTTGTTGGCCCGCAGCGCCCGGCCCAAGACGGTGATAGCGCCTAGCACCGGCACTCCCGACCAGACGTCGAGGCCGCGGCCGGTGACCATGATGTCGTCGGCACTGCCGGGCGAGCCGCTTTCGGTGGCGAAGACGACGCGGTGACCGTTGGCGCGCAACACCTGCCAGCTGACCGCCACCTCGGTCGGGTCGAAGTCGCGGTCGGGAATCGGGATCAGCACGGTACCCATGGTCAAGGCCTGAGCTTACGGCCCTTTACCGCCGCCGAGCAGCCCCTAGCCGCCGATCCCGTTATCCAGACCGAGGTGAGTCCCGAAATACCAAGGGACGCCGACCACTTGGACCACCACCACAGCGCCTAGCGCCGCCAGGGCCAGGACCGGTCCGGCCACCCCTGTCCTGGCGCGGATCCGAGGCACACCGAGCAGCAGGAACAACGGGACGAAGCCGAACTCGATCCACAGCAGGATCCCCTTCGGTAGCTCGACGGCTTTGTCGTAGTCGGTGAAATGACTGTCCGGAAATCCGGTCAGGGCCAGGTCCCAGTACGCCTGCCAGCCGAACCACAGCGCCGCGAGGGCGCCCACCACGCAGGCGGCGGTCGCGACGGCCCTCATGGTCAGCGCGGTAGGCCCAGAAGTCGTTCCGCGGCCAGCGTCAGCAGGATCTGCTCGGTGCCACCGGCGATGGTCAGGCAACGGGTGTTGAGAAAGTCCTTGACGGTCTTGTCCGCGACGATGCCGGATCCCTCGGACAGATCCATCCGGAACTCGGCCAATGCCTGCCGGTAACGCACGCCGATGAGTTTGCGGACACTGGATTGGGCGCCGGGGTCTTGGCCACCCACCGCGAGCTGGGCGATGCGCTGATCAAGCAGCGAACCGACCTGCGCGGTGACGATCAGATGCGCCAACTGATCCTGTTGCGCGACATCAAGATTCGCCTTAGCCGCCTCGGCAAGCAGCTGTTCCATCGGGTTGCCCAGCGCGGTGCCTGCGGCCATCGCGACGCGTTCGTTGGCCAGCGTCGTGCGGGCCAGCCGCCAGCCGTCGTTCACCGTGCCGACCACCATCTCGTCGGGAACGAAGACGTTGTCGAGGAAGACCTCGTTGAACAACGCGTCGCCGGTGATCTCGCGCAGCGGCCGAATCAGGATGCCCGGCGAGCTCATGTCGATCAGGAAATAGGTGATCCCTTTGTGTTTCGGGGCATCGGGGTCGGTGCGGGCCAGGCAGACACCCCATTGCGCCTTGTGCGCCGACGAGGTCCACACCTTCTGACCGGTCAACTCCCAGCCGCCGTCGGCCCGAACCGCTTTGGTGCGCAGCGAAGCCAGGTCCGACCCGGCTCCGGGCTCGGAAAACAGTTGGCACCAGAAGATTTCGCCGCTGAGTGTGCCCGGCACGAACCGCTCCACCTGTTCGGGTGTGCCATGCTCGAGGATGGTCGGCGCGGCCCACCACCCGATCACCAGGTCTGGTCGGGTCACGTCGGCCGAGGCCATTTCCTGATCGATCAGCAACTGCTCGGCCGGCCCGGCGCCGCGACCGTACGGCGCAGGCCAGTGCGGCGCCAGCAGTCCCGCTTCGGCGAGCTTCGCCTGCCGCTGGTCGTCGGGCAGCGCAGCGACCCCGGCGACCGCGTCGGCGATCTCGGGCCGCAGGTCGGCAACTTCGCTGAGGTCGATGCTGAGGTCGCGGCGGACACCGTCCTGCGTCAGCTCGACGGTCTTGCGCAGCCAGCGAGCGGCCCCGCCGAGGAACTGCCCGATCCCGTACGCCCGTCGCAGATACAGGTGCGCATCGTGCTCCCAGGTGATCCCGATGCCGCCGAGCACCTGAATGCAGTCCTTGGCGGTGACCTTGACGGCGTCGATGGCCACCCCCGCGGCGATGGCGGCGGCAATGGATAGCTGAGTTGTGTCACCGTCCTGTGCGGCGCGAGCAGCATCGGCGGCCGCGACGGCCACCTGCTCGGTGCGGCACAGCATCTCGGCGCACAGGTGCTTGATCGCCTGGAAGCTGCCGATCGGCTTACCGAACTGCTCGCGGACCTTGGCGTATTCGACGGCGGTGTCCAGGGCCCATCGGGTGACGCCGGCGGCCTCGGCCGACAACAACGCCGCGGTCAGGTCGCTGACGGGGGCGTCGATCACGCTGGCCGGCGCCGAGGTGAGCACCACTCGCGCCAGCGGGCGGGAGAAGTCGGTGGCCTGCAGCGCCTCGATGGAAACGCCGTCGGCGCTGCCGTCGACTAGCAGCCAGGTGTCCCCGGCCGGCACCAGGAGCAGCCCGCCCGCCAGGCCGCCGAGCACGAACGGCACGGTTCCGGACACCTGCGCGGCGGCTTCGTCGTACTCGACATCGC
>NZ_LZLV01000043.1 GCF_001673405.1 Mycobacterium sp. 1245111.1
AGCCGCCGCCGGTCGCCAACGACACCCGGGTGGTGCTCGGCAAGTTGGACCAGAAGCTGTATGCCAGCGCGGAAGCCGACGACGCCAAGGCCGCGGCCCGACTGGCATCCGACATGGGTGAGTTCTTCATGCCCTATCCCGGCACCCGATTGAACCAGGAGACGATTCCGCTGGGCGCCAACGGCGCGGCAGGGGGAGCGTCGTACTACGAGGTGAAGTTCAGCGACACCACCAAACCCAACGGCCAGATCTGGGCCGGCGTGGTCAGTCCACCGGAGCCGGCGGGTGCGGCGGCCCAGCGCTGGTTCGTGGTGTGGCTGGGCACCGGCAACAACCCCGTGGACAAGGTGGGCGCGAAGGCGCTGGCCGAGTCGGTCCGTCCGCTGGTCGCCGCGCCCGGGCCCGCACCCGTACCCGGCGCGCCAGCGCCACCGGCTCCTGCTCCGGCAGCACCCCCGCCGGCTCCGGGCGCGCCCGCTCCGCCGCCTCCTCCGGCAGCACCCTCACCGCCGGCGCCGGCAGCGCCTCCGCCGGCGCCACCGGCACCCGCCCCGGGACAGCCGGCCGGCGGGAACGGCGCGGCGTCGGCACCCGGCGCCGTTTCGACCTAGCCGCGGCCTGCCGGACGCGCGAATAATTGCGCTGCCGCGGGTATACGCGGTCCGGGTCCAGCAGCGGGCTGGCCACACATCAATACGGGTAGGAGCCGGTCATGATTCTGCACATCATCTGGATGCTCATCCTCGGCCTGATCGTCGGCCTCGTCGCACGACTGATTGTCCCCGGCAGCCAGCCGTTGGGCTTGATCGCAACGTCTCTGCTTGGCATCGTCGGCGCCTACGTGGGCGGCACACTGGGCAGCGTCGTCTTTCCGCCGCACAAGTTCACGGTCACCCCGCCGATCAACCATTCCTTCTTGGGTGCGCTGGTCGGTGCCGTGCTGCTGTTGTTCATCTACAAGACAGCCAGGTCGCGCACCTGACGACCACGATGCACGCGTGGCAGGTCGCGCGCCCGGGCCCGGTCGGCACCGGGCCTCTCGAGTACGTCAGCACGGACGTTCCGCGACCCGGCCCGGGCGAGCTGTTGGTCGCCGTGCGCGCCTGCGGGGTATGCCGCACCGACCTGCATGTCACCGAAGGCGACCTGCCGGTGCATCGGAAGCGGGTGACGCCGGGACATGAAGTGGTGGGCGAGGTCGTCGACGTCGGCACCGACGCCGGAGGCCAGTTTCGCGTCGGAGACCGAGTCGGGATCGCCTGGCTGCGCCACACCTGCGGGGCCTGCACCTACTGCCGACGCGGTGACGAAAACCTCTGTCCGAATTCCCGCTACACGGGATGGGACGCCGACGGCGGATACGCCGAATTCACCACGGTCCCCGCGGCTTACGCTCACCACTTGCCGGACGGTTACAGCGACAGCGAACTGGCGCCGCTGCTGTGTGCCGGCATCATCGGCTACCGGTCGTTGCAGCGCGCGGCGCTACCGCCCGGTGGCCGATTGGGGCTCTACGGGTTCGGTGGCAGCGCGCACATCACCGCGCAGGTGGCCTTGGCGCAGGGCGCCGAGGTGCACGTGATGACGCGAGGCGTCGCAGCCCAGCAGCTGGCCCTCGATCTGGGCGCGGCCTCGGCGCAGGAGGCCTCCGACCCGCCACCGGTAAAGCTTGACGCCGCAATCCTGTTCGCGCCGGTGGGAGATCTGGTGCTGCCGGCGCTGGAGGCGCTGGACCGGGGCGGCACGCTGGCGATCGCGGGAATCCATCTCAGCGACATCCCCGCGCTGAACTACCAGCGTCACTTGTTCCAGGAGCGCCAGATTCGCTCGGTGACCGCGAACACCCGCGCCGACGCGCGGGCGTTCCTCGACTTCGTCGCCGAGCATCACGTCACGGTGACAACGCCGGAATATTCACTGAGCCAAGCGGATCGGGCATTGTCGGATCTCAGCGCCGGACGCATCTCGGGGGCGGCGGTGCTGCTCGTGTAGGTGTCAGCTGGACAGCTGCCAGACCAGCGCTGCCGCCAGCGCTCCCAATCCGTTGAGCGACCAGTGCAACGCGATCGGCGCGAGCAGGCTGCCGCTGCGTCGTCGCAGCCAGCTGAACACAAAACCGGCGGCGCCCGTGGCGACCACCGCCATCACCACCCCGGCCAGCATGCCCACAACGCCGCCGCCGAACAGTCGGGTGAAGCCGACGTTGCTGCTTGTCAACCCGAGCGAGGTGGCGACGTGCCAGAGCCCGAACAGCAACGACCCGGCCAGCGCGACCCCGCGAAAACCCCAGGCACGATTCAACGCACCGTGCAGGACGCCGCGGAACG
This sequence comes from Mycobacterium sp. 1245111.1, assembly GCF_001673405.1. Taxonomy (GTDB): domain Bacteria; phylum Actinomycetota; class Actinomycetes; order Mycobacteriales; family Mycobacteriaceae; genus Mycobacterium. The sequence continues at coordinate 2,328 of NZ_LZLV01000043.1, forward strand.
CCAGCTCCTCGGGAATGACAGTCTGCAGCGGAATGATGATCATCGAGGCGAGCAGCGCGCCCGAGATCGTCGCGTAGTGGTGGTTCATGAACATCGGCCGGGTCAGCGGCAGCAGCGCGCCGACCGCGATCACCGTCACCACCAACGCGACCGCGCCGACGGCGTAGGCGGCCCCGGATTTCCAGTGCTCGCGGCCGAGTCCGAGTTCGGCCCAACCGAGGCCATTCACCCGCAACCAGGCCACCAGCCCGATCGCCGCCAGCGGCACCGTCACGACGCTCGCCCACGGCGTCGTGAAGTGTGCGATCAGGTTGGTCACTGCCAGCACGACCACGACAACGGCGACGTCGACCTGAATGCGGAAGTGGTGCAGCGCCGAGAGCTGCGCGAGCAGCGGATGCGGTTCGGCCGCGGCGCTCTCGTAGCCAGACATCTCACTAGGCTACCGGCGCGCGTCAGTCGTTTCCCCAAACCCAGCCAGAGATGTGCGGGTCGTCCTCGCCGTGCTCGCGGGTGTACCGGCGCGCGGCGAGTCGGGCGTCGGCCATCCGCTGACGGAACACCGCGGCCCGCCCCGCCAGGCCGTCGACGCGGTCGACGACATCCATCACCAGGTGGAAGCGGTCCAGATCGTTGAGCATGACCATGTCGAACGGTGTCGTGGTGGTGCCCCGTTCTTTGAAGCCGCGGACGTGGATGTGATCGTGGTTGGCGCGGGTGTAGGTCAACCGGTGAATCAACCAGGGATATCCGTGATACGCAAAGATCACCGGTATGCCGACGCCGAACAGTGCGTCGAACTCGTTGTCCGGCAAGCCATGTGGGTGTTCGGTGTCAGGAAGTAGCCGCATCAGGTCGACGACGTTGACCACCCGCACGGCCAGGTCGGGCAGCTCGCGGCGCAGGATGTCGGCGGCCGCCAGCGTCTCCTGGGTCGGGATGTCGCCGGCACACGCCAGCACCACGTCGGGCTCGCCGGTCGCGGTGCTCGCCCACTGCCAGATGCCCAACCCGCGGGTGCAGTGCGCGACCGCGGATTCCATGTCGAGGTAGGCCAGTGCGGGCTGTTTGCCGGCCACGATGACGTTCACGTAGTCGCGACTGCGGAGGCAGTGGTCGGCCACCGAGAGCAGCGTGTTGCCGTCCGGCGGCAGATACACACGGGTGATCTCGGCACGCTTGTTGGCGACGAGATCGATGAAGCCGGGATCCTGGTGGGTGGCCCCGTTGTGGTCTTGGCGCCAGACATGGCTGCTCAGCAGGTAATTGAGCGATGCGATCGGCTGCCGCCACGGCAGTTCGCGACTGGTGGCCAGCCATTTCGCGTGCTGGTTGAGCATCGAGTCGACGATGTGCACGAATGCCTCGTAGCAGTTGAACAGGCCGTGCCGACCGGTCAGCAGGTAACCCTCGAGCCAGCCTTGGCATAGATGTTCGGACAGTACTTCCATCACTCGGCCCGAGGGCGAGAGGTTTTCATCGACCGGCAGCGTCTCCGACATCCACACCTTGTCCGTCGACTCGTAGACCGCGTCGAGTCTGTTTGAGGCGGTCTCGTCGGGACCCATCAGGCGGAACCGGTCGGGGTTGCGTGCGATGACGTCGCGCAGGAATGTGCCCAGCACCCGGGTCGCCTCGTGGGTAGTGGTGCCAGGCTCCGGGACGGCTACCGCGTAATCGCGGAAATCGGGCAGGTCCAAGTCATGAAGCAACAGGCCGCCGTTGGCGTGTGGGTTGGCACTCATCCGCCGCGTGCCGGTCGGCGCCAGCGCCCGCAGCTCCGCGCGCAGTCGCCCGTCGTCGTCGAACAATTCCTCTGGCCGGTAGCTTCGCAGCCAGTCTTCGAGCTGTGTGCGGTGAGCGGGGTTGTCGCGTGTCTCGGAGAGCGGTACCTGGTGGGCCCGCCAGGTGCCCTCGACCTGCTTGCCGTCGACCTCGTGGGGCCCGGTCCAGCCTTTCGGGGTACGCAGCACGATCATCGGCCACACCGGTCGTTCGGTGCCGGCGCCGCCGCGGGCGTGCCGCTGAATGGCCGCAATGTCGTCGAAGGCGTCGTCCAGCGCGGCCGCGAGCTGTTGGTGCACACCCGCCGGATCGTCTCCGGCGACCGTGATCGGCCGGTATCCGTAGCCACGCAGCATTGACTCGAGTTCGGTGTGCGGGATGCGGGCCAGCACGGTCGGGTTCGCGATCTTGTAGCCGTTGAGATGCAGGATCGGCAACACCGCGCCGTCGGTGACCGGATCGAGGAACTTGTTGGAGTGCCAGCTCGCGGCAAGTGGCCCGGTCTCGGCTTCGCCGTCGCCGACGACGCAGGCCACCACCAAATCGGGGTTGTCGAATGCCGCGCCGAACGCGTGCACCAGCGAATAGCCGAGTTCTCCGCCCTCATGGATCGAACCCGGCGTCTGTGCTGCGACGTGGCTGGGGATCCCGCCGGGAAAGGAGAACTGCCGGAACAACTTTCGTAGCCCGTCGCTGTCCTCTTCGATGCCGGTGTACACCTCGCTGTAGGTGCCCTCGAGATAGGCGTTGGCCACCAGCCCCGGACCGCCATGGCCCGGCCCGGTGATGAAGATGACGTTCGCATCGCGGTGACGGATTACGCGGTTCAGGTGGGCGTAGATCAGGTTCAGGCCCGGCGTGGTGCCCCAGTGACCCAGCAGTCGCGGCTTGACGTGTTCGGTTCTCAGTGGCTCGCGCAGCAGCGCGTTGTCGAGAAGGTAAATCTGCCCCACGGACAGATAGTTCGCGGCCCGCCAGTACGCGTGGATGCCGGCGCATTCGTCTTTGGACAGCGTCGCCCTCGTCAAGCCCATCCATCCAATTGTGCGCACACTCGGTGGATCGCGCAGAAGGCCAAGGCAGGTGGGGGAACTTGACACCTGCCAACTACGCTGACCTGATGCCTGACGACCTGCTTGCGTCGCTGCGGGTGCTCGACCTTTGCGACGACGACGGCGACGCGGTCACCCGACTGCTGGCCGACCTGGGCGCCGACGTGCTGAAGGTGGAGCCGCCGGGCGGCAGCCCGTCGCGCACCAGCCGGCCGACGCTGCGCGGCACCGGCGTCCGCTTCGCGCTGCACAACGCGAACAAGCGCAGCACCGTGCTGGACCCGTCCGACCCGCACGACCGCGAGCGGCTGGTCGCGCTGGCCGCCAGCGCCGACATCGTCGTCGACAGCGGGACCCCCGGCCAGGCCGCGGCCTACGGGACCTCCTGCGAAGAGTTGGCCGACCGATTTCCACACCTGGTTGCGCTGTCGGTGACCGACTTCGGCAGGACCGGGCCGCTGGCGTCGTGGCGGGCCACCGACCCGGTCCTCTACGCGCTCTCGGGGGCGCTGGCCAGGTCCGGCCCCACCACCGGCACGCCGGTTTCACCGCCGAACGGCATTGCCTCGGCCACCGCCGCCGTCCAGGCCGCATGGTCGGCACTGGTCGCGTACTACAACAGATTACGCTGTGGCACAGGCGATTACATCGACTTCTCACGATTCGAGTCCGTCGTGATGGCACTCGATCCAGCGTTCGGGGCGCACGGGCAGGCCGCCGCGGGTATTCGGCATCCGGACCGGTGGCGTGGACGCCCGAAGAACCAGGACGCCTATCCGATCTACGCGTGCCAGGACGGCTACGTTCGGTTGTGCGTGATGTCGCCGCGACAGTGGCATGGGCTGCGCCGGTGGCTGGGGGAGCCCGAAGAATTCCAGGACCCCAAGTACGACGTGATCGCCGCGCGATTCAAGGCGTGGCCGCAGATCGGCCTGCTGGTTCAGCAGCTGTTCGCCGACCAGACGATGAAAGCGCTTGTCGCCGAAGGACAGTCGCACGGAGTCCCGATATCCGCCGTGCTGGATCCCGCCCAGATTCTGGCGTCCGAGCACTTCCAGGCGGTGGACGCCGTGACCGACGCCGAACTGGTGCCGGGCGTGCGCACCACGATCCCGACCGGCTACTACTCGGTCAACGGTCGTCACATCGGGTTTCGCGTGCCCGCGCCGCCAGCCGGGGACCACGACGCCCGTTGGACCGCGGACCCGGCGACGATCGCAGCGCCCGCCAGGTCCGGCCCGCGTCCGTTCGACGGGCTGCGCATCGTCGACCTCGGCATCATCGTCGCCGGCGGTGAACTCAGCCGGCTCTTCGGCGACCTGGGCGCCGAGGTCATCAAGGTCGAAAGTCCGGCCTACCCGGACGGACTGCGCCAGGCGCGCATCGGCGACCCGATGAGCGAGTCGTTCGCCTGGACACATCGCAACAATCTAGCGTTCGGCGTGGACCTGCGTAGCGAGGCGGGCCGGCAGGTGTTCAGCGGGCTGGTGGCCGATGCGGATGCGGTGTTCGCCAACTTCAAGCCGGGAACGCTTGCCGCGCTGGGCTTTCCGTACGACACGTTGCACTCGCTGAATCCGCGTGTGGTGCTGGCCGAAAGCAGCGCGTTTGGTGACCGCGGGCCGTGGAGCAACCGGCTGGGCTATGGCCCGCTGGTGCGCGCGACCGCGGGGGTCAGCAAGCTGTGGACCGACCCGTATTCGCACAACGACTCCGGGTCGCGGCACCGCTTCTACGACGCGACAACGGTATTCCCCGATCACGTGGTCGGCCGGATCACGGCGATCGGCGCGCTCGCCGCGCTGATCCACCGCGACCGGACCGGCGGCGGCGCGCGCGTGCATGTCTCGCAAGCGGAGGCGGTGGTCAATCAGCTCGACGCGCGTTACGTCACCGATGCCGCGCGCGCCGACGACGGCGCCCAACTGGACGACGACACCAGCGTCCACGAGGTGTTCCCGTGTGCCGGCGACGACGAGTGGTGTGTGATCTCGATCCGCACCGACGACGACTGGCTCTCAGCCAGAACGATTTTCGGGTTCGCCGACGATCCGCGGTTCGCGACCGGCGAGGCACGGCTGGCACATCGCGGCGAGCTCGTCGCTCTGGTGTCGGGGTGGACGCGTGAGCGCGGCCCGCGGCAGGTAGCCGAGGCTCTGCAGGCCGCCGGTGTGCCCGCCGGGCAGATGAATCGCCCACCCGACGTACTGGAAGACGCGCAACTGCGCGAGCGAAAGTTGTTCAGCGACATGACTCATCCGCTGTTCGACAACGTCCTGCCGGCCGAGACCGGCCCGGCCCCGTTTCGGCACATCCCGCCGGCACCGCAGCGGCCCGCGCCGCTGCCCGGGCAGGACACCCGTGAAATCTGCCTCAAGGTCCTCGGCATGAGCAGCGAGGAAACCGAGCGCCTGATCAACGACGGGGTGCTGTTCGCATCCACCGACACCGCGGAAGGCCCTGCTTGATGCCCGTCCACCCCAGAACGCCTGTGCTGGTCGCCCACGGCCAGGTCAACCATCGCGAGCCCGCCCAGGACAACACGCTCGAACCGGTCGACCTGATGGCCGCGGCGGCACGCGAAGCCGCCCGCGCGCGCGTTCTCGAAGCCGTCGACTCGATCCGGGTGGTCAACCTGCTGTCGGTGTACTACCGCGACCCCGCACTGCTGCTCGGCCAACGCCTCGGCATCGAAGACTTCACCACCCGCTACAGCGGCATCGGGGGCAACGTCCCTCAGACGCTGGTCAACCGGGCGTGCGTGGACATCCAGCGGGGGAGCGCCGACGTAGTGCTGGTCGCCGGTGCGGAGATGTGGCGGACCCGGACTCAGTTGCGCGCCGCGGGGCAGCGGCTGACGTGCACCGCGCAGGACGACTCGATCCCGCAGCCCGAGGGCAGCAACGACAACGTGCCGATGGCCGGGGATTCGGAGATCCGCATCAAGCTGGACCGCCCGGCCTACATCTACCCGATGTTCGAGCAGGCGCTGCGCGTCAGCACCGGGGAATCGGTCGACGACCACCGCAAACGCATCAGCGAGTTGTGGGCACGATTCAACGAGGTCGCGGTGCGGAATCCGCATGCCTGGATCCGCAAACCCGTTACAGCCGAGGAGATTTCGCAGCCGGGCCTGACGAACCGGATGATCAGCTGGCCCTATACCAAACTCATGAACTCCAACAACATGGTCGACCAGGGCGCCGCGCTGATCTTGACGTCGGTCGAAGCCGCCACCCGGCTGGGCATCCCGACCGAGCAGTGGGTGTACCCGTACGCCGGCACCGATGCGCATGACACGTACTCGATCAGCGAGCGGGCCGAACTGCACCGGTCGCCGGCCATCCGGATCGGCGGCGCCCGAGCGCTGGAGCTGGCGGGGTTCGGCATCGACGACATGAACTACGTCGACCTGTACTCCTGCTTCCCGTCCGCCGTCCAGGTCGCGGCCCACGAACTCGGACTGCCGCCCGACGATCCGGCCCGGCCGCTGACCGTGACGGGCGGACTGACGTTCGCCGGTGGTCCCTGGAACAACTACGTCACGCATTCCATCGCGACGATGGCCCAACTGCTGACCGAGCATCCCGGCCGCCACGGGCTCGTCACGGCCAACGGCGGCTACCTGACAAAGCACAGCTTTGGGGTATACGGCACTGAGCCACCGAAATCCGAATTCCGTTGGGAGGATGTGCAATCCGCGGTTGACCGCGAGCCGACCCGCACCGCCGCGGTGACATGGGACGGGGTGGGCACGGTTGAGGCCTGGACGACACCGTTCGATCGGGAGGGTCAGCCCGAGAGGGCGTTCCTGGCGGTTCGCACCCCCGACGAGCGTCGCACGCTGGCGTTGATCGCCGACCCCGACGCGGCGGCTGCGACCGTGCAGGAAGACATTGGCGGCGCCGAGGTCAAGGTCGCTGGTGACGGTTCCGCCACATTGCAATGAGTTAACAGGGGTAGCTGAAAGCTACCCGCGACCGCTCGGCGCGACTATTGTCTTTCATTCAACTAGACGCCGTGGAGGTGCTCGGGCGTGCGGATTCTGCTGACCGGCGTCACCGGCACGCTAGGGCGCGCCCTGGCCCGGCAATTGGTTGCCGCCGGCCATGCGGTCGCCGGCATCGCGGCTCACCCCCACGCGAACCTGCATCCCGACGTCGACTATGTGCGGGCCTCACTCGCGGATTCGGTGCTGCAACAGCTGGCCGACTCGGCCGATGTGGTGCTGCACGTCGCTCCGGTCGAACCCGACGCACCCGGTAGCGCGGGGATCGACGGCCTCGTCCGGGTGGCACACGCGTCGGCGCGTGCAGGAGCCCGATTGATCTACGTGTCCGCCGCGGCCGGTGAACCGACTCTCTGCGAGCAGGCCGAGACCCTGGTGGCCAGCGGATGGGCGCCGGGCCTGGTGGTGCGCATCGCTCCGTTGGTGGGTCGCCAGCTCGACTGGATGATCTGCCGAACCATCGGCAGCCTGCTGCACGTCAAGACGACGGCGGAGTCGTTGCGGGTGTTGCACTTCGACGATCTTCTTCGCTTCCTGGTGCTCACTGTCGCGACCAACCGCACCGGAGTGGTTGACCTGGCGAACCCGGATCCGGTCGACGCGGTGGCGGCACGAGACATGTTGCGACCCGTAGACCGCAGGACCTGGCGCGCCCGCCTTTCGGGCTGGCCGCAGCTGATCCCGGATCTCGATGTCGCGGCGACACCCGAAGGGTGGCGGTTCGAATTCGCTTGGTCGACAGCGGATGCCATCGCCGATACGACCCGCGGGCTGGTCGGCCGCAAGCTGACCGCCACCGGCACTATCGAGGTACCCGGACATCTCGCATTACCGGTCGAGGTCGTTCCGCCGATCGAGCCGTGGGATGGGACACCGCTGCGGTCGGCCTCGCCGGACGAGCAGGAAGGCGAATTCGACGATCGGGTCGACCCGCGCTTTCCGGTGTTCGGTGCGGCCCCGCTGGCCGAGACGCTGCCGGGGCCGTTGACCCCGATGACGCTCGACGTCCAGCTGGGTGGCCTACGCGCGGCCGCACGGATGATCAGCCCGGTGATGGCATGTGGCGAAATCGTTGCCGCCGAGTGGGAAAGCAGGTCCATCGCGGTCTTCGGTCACCGCCCCTACGTTGGCGTTTCGGCGACCGTCATCGCGGCGGAGCGGCTCCCCGGCTGGGACGTTGACGAAGTCATCCGAAAGTCGCTGGGCGACACACCGATCGAACTGTTTCCGGCCGGCCGCCCGCCGCAGGGCGGTCGGCTCGGCACTGCCGCCGCAAAAGCCATAGCGGTCAAACGTGCCGTCACGATCCTGCGGCATCTGAAGGCAGATACCCGGGCGTATCTCATGGCCGCGACCGCCGAGCATCTGTCTGCGGCGCAACTGAATTCGCTGTCGGACGCCCAACTACAAGCGCGGGTCCGGCTGCTCCGCGACCGGATTCACCAGGGTTGGGCGCTGACCGGTTTGTGGCTGATCGACAGCGGCGTGACCGCGGCGACCGTGGAACGCCGTGGCGTCCACGTCGCCGTCGCCGGGCTGGGCGAAATGCTGCAAAGCCATGCGGTGGCGGCCAAGACGTCCGCGCTGGCCGCGATGATCCGGCAGAACTTGCAGCTGTGCGCGCGGGCGATCGACGGCGATCTCGACGGCATCAGCGCGCAGTCGCAGACGATCGGGGCGGCCTTTGCGGCGGCGATCAGCGAGATCGGGCACCGCGGTCCGGGGGAGGTCGAATTGGCCAACCTGATGATCGGTGACGATCCGGCGATCCTGCTCGCCGCGGCCGGGCGCGCCGCCACCGAGCTTCCGCGGCCGATCCCGTCGATCGAACCCGACGCGAAGCTGCCCGAACGGCTGGCCGCCAGTGCCCGCGCCTCCCGGGAACTGGCGTACGACACCACCATCAAGTTCACCCACGAGCTACGGATGACATTGCGCGAGTTGGGTTCTCGGCTCGTTGCCGCCGAATTCATCGACGTCGCGGGCGAAATCTTCTACCTCACCTGCGACGAGGCCGTCACCGTGCCTTCCGATGCCCGGCTGCGCGCCAAGCGTCGCCGCGCAGAGCGGGAGCGGCTTCAGGGGTCGCGCCTGCCCGACGTCATCTCGGTCAGCTGACGGCGTCGCTCAGCGGGACTTGCGGGTCGGCCAAGCTGTCCGGGTCCACGGGAGCCTTTTTGCGGATCAAGCTCTTGATGTCGTCGAGAGCGTCCCAGACGTTGACCTGCATGCCGGCCAACACCCGATTCTCGGTGTCCAGCCACAACGCGACGAATTCCCGGGCAGCCTTGTCGCCGCGGAACACCACCCGCTGGTAGCTCGGGGCGTGGCCGGCGTATTCCATACCCAGGTCGTACTGGTCGGTGAAAAAGTATGGCAGCTCCTGGTATTCACCGGGCTCGCCGAGCATGCCGGCGACCGCGACGTCAGGCTGCTTGAGCGCATTGGCCCAGTGCTCGGTGCGTATTCGTTCCTCGAACAGTGGATGCTCGGCGGCGGCGATGTCGCCGACCGCGTAGATGTCGGGGTTGCCCGAACACAACGACGCATCGACGAGCACCCCGCCGTCTGCCGTCGGAAGACCGGCCCGCTCGGCCAGTTCGATATTGGGCTGAGCACCGACGGCGACTAGTACGCGGTCGGCGGCGACGGTCGACCCGTCGCCCAGTTTCAGGCCGGTGGCTTTGCCGTCCTCGGTGGTGATCGCCTTGACTTCGGTCTCCAGGCGCAGGTCCACTCCGTGGTCGCGATGCAGTTGGGCGAACACCTTGCCAACTTCCTGGCCGACCGCGGCGCTCAGCGGAACCTTCGCGGTCTCAACGACAGTCACGTCCACGCCGCGTTGACGCGCGCTCGCCGCGACCTCCAACCCGATCCAGCCGGCTCCGACGATCGCCAACGACGTCCCCTCTTTGAGGGCGGTGTCCAGGTTGGCCGCGTCGTCGTACTTGCGCAGGTAATGGACACCGGTGGAATCGGCGCCAGGAATGGTCAACCATCGCGGGCGTGATCCGGTGGCGAGCAGCAGCTTGTCGTAGTGGACGCTACTGTCGTCGGACAACGCGACGGTGTGAGCGGCCGGATCGATCGCGACGGCCGCGGTGTCGGTGCGCAGTTCAATCTTGTTCGTGCGGTACCACTCTGAGTCGTGCACGGTGAAATCGCCGAGCGACTTCTTGCCGGCCAGAAACTCTTTCGATAGCGGCGGTCGCTCGTAGGGCAGGTACTCCTCGTCGGCGAGCAGCACGACTTTTCCGCCGAAGCCTTTGTCCCTCAGCGCCTCAGCGGCCTTGGCGCCGCCCAGCCCACCACCGACGATGACGAATGTTTTTGAGTCAGCCACGATCGCTCCTATCTGTCGACTACCTACTACCAGTGACGCGTGCGGGCAACATGTCCACTAGGACGCGTGTGTTCCGCACCGCGTGGCCGCCTAGGTCATTGTTGAAGTAGACCAACACGTCTCGGCCTTCGCTGTCCCACTTGATAATTCGCGCTGCCCATGTCTCGAGATCTTCTCGCGAGTAGGACCCGCTGTACAGGTCGTCTGAGGCGGGTCCGTGCATGCGGACGTAGACCAAATCGGAGGTCGCCACGGGAACGCACCGCATGCCCGCGCCGCTGGTCACGACGTAGGCTGCGCGGTGCTTTTCCAGCAGCGCATAGACCCCGGGATCGTCCCAGGACGGATGCCGTAGCTCCATGGCGATCCGGATATGCTGCGGCACGCGTGCCAGAAAGGCATCGAGGCGTTCGTCGTCGCGGGCCTGCTCGGGGTGGAGTTGGACCAGCACGGCGCCGCGGCGACCGTCGAGCAGCTCCCAGCAGCGTTCGAAGCGCTCGATCCACGGCTCCGGGGCGTTCAGCCGGCGGTAGTGGCTCAGGCCACGGTGCGCCTTGACCGACATCGCGAAGCCATCCGGCAGTTCGGTTCGCCATTTCAGGAACGTCGAATCCTTCGGCCAGCGATAGAAGCTGGCGTTGAGTTCCACGGTGTCGAATTCCTCGACATAAAGGCGGAGGCGTCGCGCGGCCGGCAGTTTCGGTGGATACAGCACTCCGGCCCAGTGGTCGTAGGACCAACCCGACGTGCCAATTCGCACAGTCACCGGACTACTCAACCGGCGACTTGCCGGCGCACGTCGTCATCGAGGGATGCCCGTACCAGCGCCGCGGCCAGTCTGGCATTAGCCCTCGGCGCAAGCGCGCCAAGCTTTTCCGGGTCGCCCGGCAGGCCAAGAGCCTTGGCGGTTCGTGTGGCACGCTTGTCGAAGTGCGGCCGGACCCATGTCCAGACATCCTGGACTTCGCGGAGGAATATGTCGGCTCCGGTGTCGCCAATTCCCTTGAACTGCTTCAACATTTGCTTGGCGGCCGCCACGTTGTTGGATGTCCGCCGGGGGATTTCTCGCAAGTCACCGGAGTAGTCGTCGACGACGCGCTGGGCCATCTCGGTAAGCCGGGTCGCCGAGCTCTCGTCGTAGCGCACATAGTGCGCACGACCGAACGCCGCGATCATGGTCTGCCGCTCGGCATCGAGGACGGCCTTCGGTGTCTTGAGGCCGGCGCTGAACAATTCATGCCCGGCCCGCATCGCAATCGCGGCATCGATGGGCTTGCTGGCGAGCATGCACAGCACCAGGAGTTGAAAGAGCGGCATCGGTTTATCGCCGATTCGGACGTCCGCCTCGGCGGCGTATGTCGTCCCGGCGACTTTCAGAAGTCGTCGAACCACGCGCTTGTGCTGGTCCATGGTTGACGGCGTACCCGCACCCGGGGTTCGCAAACGTGGTCGTTACTTGGGTGGCAGTACTTGGGCGAACTCGACGCCGCGCGTCACCCAGGCGGCCAGCTGCCGTTTGGTCTTGATGCCGTCAGCGTCGACGCGGATCCACCCGCGGGCCTCACGACCCGCCATTACCATCGGCTCGACATGGGCTCGCGCCAAGTACTTTTCGGTCTCATCCGGCGGTACCCGTACCAGGATTCCGCCGTCCTTGCTGACGGCCACGGACATGTTGCCGTGGATCAAAAACGCGAGGCCGCCGAACATCGCCTTCTCATCGACGCCGCGGACAGTGCCCAGCAGTTCTCGGATGCGGTCGGCCAGGTGGGTGTCGTAAGCCATGCGCAACGCTAGCGCCGCGGACCGACAGGGCCGACGCCGAACGTGAAACTAGAGTCACGCTCGGCGTCGGCAGTGACGTTGCAGTCACTCCGGGGCGCGGTCTGCGCGTGGTCAGGCGGCGGCGGTCACCGCTTGCGGCGCCGGCTCCAAGGCTTGGGCGACGATCTCGGCGACGTCGGTCATCGGCTTGACGTCCAACGCCTCGAGCACCTCCGCGGGCACATCGTCCAGGTCGGGCTCGTTGCGCTGCGGGATGAACACCGTCTTGAGCCCGGCCCGCTGGGCGGCCAACAGCTTCTGCTTGACGCCGCCGATCGGCAGCACCCGGCCGTTCAGCGTCACCTCGCCGGTCATGCCGACGTCGGCGCGGACCTGCCGTCCGGTGGCCATCGACACCAACGCGGTGACCATCGTGACACCGGCCGACGGGCCATCCTTCGGGACGGCGCCCGCGGGCACGTGCACGTGGATCCGACGGTTGAGCGTCGCGGGGTCGACGCCCAGCTCTGACGCGTGCGAACGCACGTAAGACAGCGCGATCTGAGCCGACTCCTTCATCACGTCGCCCAGCTGACCGGTCAACTGCAGACCCGGTTCACCGTCGTTGGCGCCCGCCTCGATGTAGAGCACGTCACCACCCAACCCGGTCACCGCCAGGCCGGTAGCGACACCCGGCACCGCCGTGCGTTCGGCCGACTCCGGCGTAAAGCGCGGCCGGCCAAGGTAATCCACCAGATCCGGTTCGTCGATCGTCACCGGATCGTTGACCTCGGCCAGCTTCGTGGTCACCTTACGCAGCGCCTTGGCCAGCAGCCGTTCGAACTGACGCATGCCCGGTTCGCGGGTGTAGTCGGCGGCGATCTTGCGCAGCGCATCCTCGGTCACGCTGACCTCGTCGTCGGTCAACCCGGCACGATCACGCTGGCGGGGCAGCAGGAAGTCGCGCGCGATCGCGACCTTGTCGTCCTCGGTGTAGCCGTCGATCTGCACCAGCTCCATCCGGTCCAGCAGCGCCGACGGGATGTTCTCGATCACGTTGGCGGTGGCCAGGAACACCACGTCGGACAAGTCCAGATCCAGGTCCAGGTAGTGGTCGCGGAACGTGTGGTTTTGCGCGGGGTCGAGCACCTCCAGCAGCGCCGCACTGGGGTCGCCCCGGAAGTCGGAGCCGACCTTGTCGATTTCGTCAAGCAGCACAACAGGATTCATCGACCCGGCTTCACCGATGGCACGAACGATCCGGCCGGGCAACGCGCCGACGTAGGTCCGTCGGTGACCGCGGATCTCGGCCTCGTCGCGCACACCACCCAGGGCGACACGGACGAACTTGCGACCCAGCGCGCGGGCGACGCTCTCGCCCAGCGACGTCTTACCGACACCGGGCGGGCCGGCCAGCACCATCACGGCGCCGGAGCCCCGGCCGCCGACCACCTGCAGGCCACGCTGGGCGCGCCGGGCTCGCACCGCCAGGTACTCCACGATGCGGTCCTTGACGTCGTCAAGGCCGTGGTGGTCGGCGTCGAGGATCTCGCGGGCGGCCGAGAGGTCGGTCGAGTCCTCGGTGCGGGCGTTCCACGGCAGGTCGAGCACGGTGTCCAGCCACGTGCGAATCCAGCCGCCTTCGGGGCTCTGGTCGCTGGAGCGTTCCAGCTTGCCGACTTCGCGCAGCGCCGCCTCACGGACCTTGTCCGGCAGCTCGGCCGCTTCCACGCGGGCCCGATAGTCGTCGGATCCTTCGGGCTCGCCTTCGCCCAGTTCCTTGCGGATCGCGTTGAGCTGCTGGCGAAGCAGGAATTCCTTCTGCTGCTTTTCCATGCCCTCGCGGACGTCCTGGGAGATCTTGTCGTTGACCTCGACCTCGGCCAGGTGGTCGCCGGTCCAGTCGATCAGGGCCTGCAGCCGCTCGGTCACGTCCTCGGTCTCCAGCAGCTGGCGCTTCTGGATGTCGGTCAGATACGACGCGTAGCCCGCCATATCCGCCAGCGCCGACGGGTCGGTCAGCTTGTTGACCACGTCGACCAGTTCCCACGCCTCACGACGTTGCAGCATCGCCAGCAGCAGCTTCTTGTATTCGACCGCGAGCGTGCGGGTTTCGTCGGTGGGTTCGCGATCGGCGACCTCGGTAACCTCGACCCACAACGCGGCGCCCGGGCCGCTGGCTCCGGCGCCGATGTGGGCGCGGCGCTCGCCACGGACGACCGCCGCGGTACCGCCGCCGGGGATTCGGCCAACCTGGACGATCGTCGCGAGCACACCGTAGGACGGGTAGCGGTCGTCGAGTCGGGGAGCGATCAGCAGCGTTCCCGACTCGGTGGCGCGAGCGGCGTCGACGGCCGCACGGGCGGCGTCGTCCAACGCGATCGGCACGACCATTCCGGGCAGCACCACCGGGTCGCTGACGAACAACACCGGCACTGATTTGGCTTCAGCCATTATTCCTCCAAAGTTAAGCCTGATGCGCTCAACCTGGACTGAGTCCAATTCATTCCCCGCCCCCGACATACCCCGCGGTGAACCGTGTGAACGGTCGTGCAAAAGTGGCAAAAGTAGTCGATGAGACGCGTAGATTCACATGTCATGTTTCGCGGATACGCGACGCTGATGCAGACGAACCCCCGGGTGAAGTCGGTATTCGGCGGAGCGGTGGCTGCTTCGGTGCTGCTGGTCGCGGCCATCGCGGTGCTGCCCGGCGCGACGAAGTTGCTCGCCGCCGCCGCCATCCTGGTGGGGTTCGTCACGATCTACCCGCGCGCCCTGTCGTGCGCACTGGTACCGCAGCGCGCCCCCGTGGATCTATACGTCGACCAGGACGGCATCTACGCCGACGACGCACCGCTCGCGTTACGCGAGGACATTGAGAACGCCTACATCAGGCCGGCGCTTGACACCGGGACCAGCCACCATGCCCAGCACGGGGGCGCCGCATCGATCAGCCACCACGCGGATCTGCCGTCCTACCCGCTGACGGTCGAGCTCCAAGTCCGCCATCGTGGCCAGGTCAACATCGACCCTGGCGGCCAGGGGCCCGCGGCGGAGATCTTGACCGCGCTCGGTTTTCCCGTCACGACGTGTGCACCCAGGTATCGAGCGCAAACGAACAGCCAGCGAACCACGTCGGTGGTGATGGTCGCTCTGTTCGTGGTCGCCTACGTCAGCTACTACCTGTTCATGTCGACCCATCACTGACCACCGGAACCAGTCGGCGTAACTGGGTGACGTGCTTGGCGGATAGTTCCTCGAGGCAGGTGACGCCCAGCAGTTTCATGGTGCGGACCAATTGCGCGGCGAGGATGTCGACGGCCCGTTGCACGCCGGCCTCGCCGCCGGCCATCAGCCCGTACAGGTAGGCCCGGCCGACCAGGACGCTGCGCGCCCCGAGCGCCACCGCGGCGACAACGTCGGCGCCGGACATCACACCGGTGTCAACCAGGATTTCGGTGTGTTCGCCGAGTTCACGGGCGACGGTCGGCAGCAGATGAAACGGCACCGGGGCCCGATCCAGTTGGCGGCCGCCATGATTGGACAACACGATGCCGTCCACACCGAGATCCACCGCGGCGCGGGCGTCGTCGAGCGTCTGGATGCCCTTGACCACGAGCTTGCCCGGCCACTGCGCCTTGATCCAGGCCAGGTCGTCGAACGTCAGGGTCGGGTCGAACATCGAATCCAGATATTCACCCACGGTGCCGGACCAGCGATCCAGCGATGCGAACGAAAGCGGCTCAGTCGTCAGCAGGTCGAACCACCAGTGGGGCCGCCGCGCGGCGTCGAGTGCGGTCCGCAACGTCAACGCCGGCGGAATCGACATTCCGTTGCGAACGTCGCGCAGGCGGGCGCCGGCGACCGGGACGTCGACGGTGGCCAGCAGGGTGTCGAACCCGGCGTCGGCCGCCCGCTTCACCAACGCCATCGAGCGCTCTCGGTCGCGCCACATGTAAAGCTGAAACCACTTGCGGCCCTGTGGCGCAGCGGCCGCCACGTCCTCGATCGAAGCGGTCCCCAGCGTCGAGAGCGAAAACGGGATGCCGGCCGCGGCGGCGACACGGGCGCCCGCGAGTTCGCCCTCGGTGTGCATCAGCCGGGTGAAGCCCGTCGGGGCAATGGCGAACGGCAGCGCGACCGGACCGCCCAGCACCTGCCAGTCCGTGCGGGCATTGCTCACGTCGCGCAGGATCGTCGGATGAAACTCAATGTCTCGAAAGGCTTGTCGCGCGCGATCCAGCGAGATCTCGTCCTCGGCCGCGCCGTCGGTGTAGTCGAACGCCGCCCGGGGGGTGCGACGCCTGGCCTCGCGCCGCAGATCCTCGATGGTCAGCGCGTCGTCGAGGCGGCGCCGCGCGCGGTCCAACCGCGGCGTGCGGAAACGGATCAGCGGCGCGAGATCACGCGCTCTCGGCATCCGCCGTTTGACCACTGTGCCACCGTAGGTGATATGGAATCCGCAAGCGACCCCTTCGACCTGCAGCGGTTCGTCGCTGCGCAGGCCCGGGTCTACGAGCAGGTGCTCGACGAACTACGGGCCGGCCATAAGCGCAGCCACTGGATCTGGTTTGTGTTCCCGCAGATCGCCGGGCTGGGCAGCAGCGCCACCGCGGCCCGATATGCGATCGCCTCACTGGACGAGGCGCGCGCCTACCTTCGCCACGACCTGCTCGGACCGCGGCTGCATGAGTGCACGCGGCTGGTCAACGCCGTGCAAGGCCGATCGATCGGCGAAATCTTCGGCTCGCCTGACGACATGAAAGTGCGGTCGTCGATGACCCTGTTCGTCCACGCGACCGACGACAACAGCGATTTCGTCGAGTTGCTGGCCCGCTACTACGACGGCGAAGAAGACCCGCTGACTTTGCAGCGGCTGGTTTAGGCCGGTCGCAGAATGCGCCAGCCGTCCGGCTCGACGGTCAGCTTATGGACCACCTCCTGCGGCGGCGCCCCGCTGCCGGCGATCACCTCCGCCGCACCGGAGTCCAACCGCACGGTCATGGGCTTGTCGTCGATATTGAGCGCAACGGTCAACGCCTGATCGCCACGGCTGGTCCGGTACACATATTGCCGATTGTCGAGCTTCAGCGCCGATGTCGACGCGCCGTGCAGCCACGGGTGCCGTCGCCGCAGACCGACCAGGTACTGGTGCAGCGACCACGTCTGGACACCACGCTCATCGAGTGGGGCAGGGGGAGAGCCGAATTCGGGCCGCACCGCGTCGTCGCCGCCGAATCGTTCCTCTTTGACGCCGCGATATCCGAGCTCGTCGCCGGCGTAGATGCTAGGGACGCCGCCGACGGTCATCAGAATGACCAGGGCATGGGCGAGATGCTCGGGACGCTCGAGTTGGCTTGCGATACGGGTGACGTCGTGATTGCCGATAAAGGTCAGCGGCGCAAAGGTTTCCAAGAATTTGCTGTGCCGCTGCAGGGCATGATCCAGTTCGAAGAAGTTGCCGTCGTTGAGGCCACTCCAGATCGCTTTCCACAACTCGTACTGGGTGGCCGAGTCGAATCCGGTGTCACGCACCACTGCGGCGTAGTCACCGTGAATCAGCTCGCCGACAAACCAGGCATCCGGGTGCGACTGACGGACCCGCGGTAACACCGCATTCCAGAAATGCTGCGGCACAGCGTAAGCCGCATCCAGCCGCCAACCGTCAGCCCCCCGATTCAGCCAGTGCGCCATCACGTCGGCGGTGTAGTCGACGACCTCGGGGTTGTCGTGGTTGAGCGTGATCAGGCCGTCGTGGCCCTCGAAGGTATGGAATTGGCCCACTCGCCCGCGAAACCAGCGCGCGGCCGCGTCGTCATTGACCGCCTCGCGGTAACGCGGAAACTCGGTGCCGACGTGGTTGAACACCCCGTCCAGCAGCACCCGTAACCCGCGCCGGCGGGCCTCGGCGATCAGGTGGTCGAAGTCGTCGTCGTCGCCGAGGCGCGGGTCGATGCGGTAGTGATCGGTGGTGTCGTATCCATGGCTGCGTGAGGCGAAGATCGGCCCGAGCGCGATTCCGGAAGCGCCCAACTCGATCGCGTGGTCGAACCAGTCGACCAGGCGCCGCAGTCGATGCTCGTGAGCATCCGGGGGCGCCGCGGCCGGAAACGCGCCCACGAAACCGAGCGGGTACGCGTGCCACCAGATCACATGCTCGACCCAGCCGGACGCGGTCATCGCCGGTACCTGGCTTCGTACAGCGCTCTCATCTCCTCGTCGAGTTCGGGTACCGGGCCATCGACCACCGCGCGTGGCACCACCGTGGTGATCGGCATCATCGCCACCGGCAGGGCCGGCGCATGCCATTCGGTCAGCAACTTCGCCAGCTGTTCGTTCGACGTCGCGTACACGATGCGCCCCAGACCCGCCCAGGCATGCGCGGCCGCGCACATCGGGCAGTGCTCGCACGACGTGTACAAGGTGGCGCGAATGCGTTGCACCGGAGCCATGTTCGCGACCGCCCACCGGATGACGCCCAGCTCGGCATGCAACGTCTGGTCGCGATCGGTGACGCGGTTGTGGTCCTCGTACAACACCCGCCCGTCGGCGCCCACCAGCACCGCACCGAAGGGACCGTGTCCGGCTTCCAGTGCGGTGCGGGCAAGCTCGACGCAGCGTTGCAGCTGCTGCCGATCGACGTCGGTGACGACCACAAGCCCGGAGTCTACGGGCGAGGGCTATCCGGCGGTCGCCAGCGTTTGCGCGGTGGTGATCGCCTGGGCGACGCCGGCGACGATCGCCGCCGCCTTCAGCGCCTCCAGAATCGCCTCGCGGTCGACGCCCGCCTCACGTAAGGCGTGCTCGTGCGCGGTCACGCAGTGTTCACAGCCGTTGATCGACGAGACGGCGAACGACCACAACTCGAAGTTCGCCTTGGCCACGCCTGGGTTGCCGATGATGTTCATCCGCAACCCCGGGCGCAGGTCGTCGTATTTGCCGTCCAGGAAGCCGCGGCCCCGATAGAACACGTTGTTCATGCCCATGATCGACGCGGCGCCCAGTGCCGCCTGGTAGGCCTCGGCCGACAACTCGTCGGCCGCCTCGGCACCAATCTCGGCCAGCACCTGGGTGTTTCGCGTCGCGGCGGCGCTTGCCAGCAACGTGCCCCATAGCTGTTCGGTGTCGAGCACGGTGCTACGGCTGATCGAGCCGAGGTTGAGCTTGAGGTCCTTGGCGTACTCGGGCAATGACTCCTTGAGGTTTTCGATACTCATGTGCGCGCTTCCTCCGATCAGACTCGATTAAGCCGAGGCCTTCAGTAATTCACCCGCGTCCAGCGTCGGGTCACCCTTGCGCCAGTTGCACGCGCACAGCTCATCGGACTGCAGGGCATCGAGCACACGCAGCACCTCGTCGACGTTGCGGCCCACCGAACCGGCGGTCACCGAGACGAACTGGATTTCGTTGTTCGGGTCGACGATGTACGTGACGCGGTCGGCAACGCCGTCCTTGTTGAGCGCACCGGTGGCCTCGACCAGCTCCCTCTTGATGTCCGAAAGCATCGGGAACGGAAGCTTTTTCAGGTCTTCATGCTGAGCGCGCCACTGGAAGTGCACGAATTCGCTGTCCACCGAAACACCGAGCACCTGGGTGTCGCGGTCGATGAACTCGTCGTTCAGCTTGCCGAAGGCGGCGATTTCGGTGGGGCACACGAAGGTGAAGTCCTTCGGCCAGAAGAAGACGACCCGCCACTTGCCCTCGAAGTCGCCGCTGGAGATCGTGGTGAAGTAGTCTTCGGGCTGTTGCGCGTCGATCTTGGAAAGGTCGCCCCCGATCAACGCCGTCAGCTCGTAGGCCGGGAATTGGTCGCCGATAGTCAGCAGTGCCATGTCGCTCCTCCACTCAAATTGGATTTAGTCAAGATTTTGCTTCTTCCAGCATGCCCGATTCACACTTTGAACAAAAGGTGATCTTTCCCACTATACTGATAGGTATGACCGATAAGAGTTATCAGCCGACGATCGCCGGACTCCGCGCGTTCGTCGCCGTCGCCGAGAAGCAGCACTTCGGTAGCGCCGCAACGACTCTCGGCGTCAGCCAATCGACCTTGTCGCAGGCGCTCTCGGCCCTGGAGACCGGGCTCGGAGTGCAGTTGGTGGAACGCTCTACCCGTCGCGTCTTCCTGACGGCCGAAGGCCACGCGCTATTGCCACAGGCCCAGGTGGTGATCGAGGCGGCGACCGCGTTTACCGCGGCCGCCGCGGGATCGGCCGACCCATTGAACGGCACCATCCGGCTCGGCTTGATTCCGACCGTGGCGCCCTACGTATTGCCGACATTGCTTGCCGGGCTGGACGATCGACTGCCCGGACTGACGCTGCGGGTGATCGAGGACCAGACCGAACGGCTGCTGATCGGGCTGCGTGAGGGCTCAGTCGACGCGGCGCTGATCGCTCTGCCCGCCGAAACCGGCGGCATCGCCGAAATTCCGATCTACGACGAAGATTTCGTGCTGGCGCTGCCACCCGGCCATCCGCTGGCGGGTCGGAAACGTGTGCCGCCCGCCGCGCTGGCCGAGCTACCGTTGCTGCTACTCGACGAGGGACACTGCCTGCGCGATCAGGCCCTGGATGTCTGTCGCAAAGCGGGCGTGCACGCCGAACTGGCGAACACCCGGGCCGCGTCGCTGGCCACCGCCGTGCAGTGCGTCGCGGGCGGGCTGGGCGTGACGTTGATCCCGCAGAGCGCGGTGCCCGTGGAGACCGTGCGCAGTCGCCTGGACCTGGCGTACTTCGCCACGCCGCGGCCCGGCAGGCGGATCGGGTTGGTGTTTCGCTCGTCCAGTGGACGTGAAGGGCCGTACCGCCAACTTGCCGGTCTGATCGGCGAGCTGCTCGCTGGCGACCAGCAAGTACGCCCCGTCAGGTAGCCAGACCCACCCCAGTATCGCGGTCGAAGTGAACGTGTTCTAGTTTCGCTAGATGTTGGACTTCACCCTCGAAGACCTCAGCGCCGAGGACGTCGAACGGCTACGGGCGGTCTACCAGCCTCTCGCGGAGTCGGTTCGGGCGTTGATCGACGCGACGATCAGGACCGAGGTGGACGCCGATACCGTCGCGGCGGCCAAGGCCGAAATCGACTCGGCCACAGCACGTTTGCGCCACCGGCAGACCGAGGGAAGCTTCGGTGTGCGCTATCTGGCCACGGGTGAGCGGATGGCCTGGGGCAACGCCGTCATCGGCATCCGCAATCCGCTCGCGCCGCCGGTGCAGATCCACCGCGACGACTCCGGTGCATCGGTGTGCGACTTCCATCTCGGCGCCGCGTACGAAGGACCTCCCGGTCACGTCCATGGCGGCGTGGCCGCGCTGGTACTGGATCACCTGCTGGGGGAGGCCGCCAGCGACGGCATCAATCCGCGCCTGACCGGCACCATCAACTTCCGCTACGTGCGGGCGACCCGGCTCGGGGACCTGCATGCCGAGGCCCGCATCAGCCGCACCGAGGGCGTGAAGACCTACGCCGTCGGCCACCTCGCCGACGCAGAGGGAGTCACCGTCGAGGCCGAAGGCGTATTCATCCAGCCGCGCTGGGCGCGGGAACCCTCGGAATAGGTTGCGGCCATGGAAAAGGTAGTGACGCTGCTCAGGGCCGCAGACCGCGACGAGGAGTGGTGCCAACGGCAGCGCGGACCGGTCGCCGAGGCCATTCTTCGGCTCGGGGTCCAGGGCCTGACCGTCAACGTCCGAGACCACGCAGTGCGTCATTCACTGATGACGCTGACGACGCTCGACCCGCCGGTCGCCGCGGTGGTGAGCATCTGGACCCAGCAGTGCTACGGCGATCAGATCTCAGCCGCGCTGCGCTTGCTGGAAATGGAGTGCGATCACCTCGCGGCCTACCTGGTCACCGAATCCAACCCGCGTCTGGCGCCGCTCGAACTAGGCCAGCGCACAACGGGTTTGGCTAACATCGCCTTGTTGCGTCGGCCGGCCGAGCTGGATCACGCGACCTGGCTGCAACGCTGGCAGCACGATCACACGTCGGTGGCGATCGAGACGCAATCCACCTTCGGCTACACGCAGAATCCGGTGGTGCGCGCGCTGACGCCGGATGCGCCGCAGCTGGCCGGCATCGTCGAGGAACTGTTCCCGATCGAGGCCGTCACCGACCTGCAGGCGTTCTTCGGCGCCGCCGACGATGCCGACCTGCAGCAGCGGCTGGCCCGAATGGTCGCCAGCACTTCGGCTTTCGGCGCCAACGAGAACATCGACACGGTGCCGACCAGTCGCTACGTGCTCAAGACACCCTTCAACGGTTGAGGAGACCCGGTGATACTCCAGATCGATGACGAAAACCGGGTCCGCACCCTCACGCTGAACCGGCCCGACGCGCTCAACGCGTTCAACGAGGCGCTCTACCAAGCGACCGCCGAGGCGTTGCACCAGGCTGCCGAGGATCCCGACGTCGCCGTGGTGCTGCTGACCGGAGCCGGACGCGCATTCAGTGCCGGCAACGACCTCAAAGAGATGCAGGCCCGCATCACCGATCCCGCAATGGCCAACCAAGGCTCACATTTCACCACGATGATCGACGCCCTGACCCGGTTTCCCAAGCCACTGATCTGCGCGGTCAACGGCGTCGGTGTCGGCATCGGTACCACCATTCTGGGTTACGCGGACCTGGCATTCATGTCGTCGACGGCCCGGCTGAAATGTCCGTTCACCAGCCTGGGCGTGGCACCGGAGGCGGCGTCGTCGTATCTGCTGCCGCGGTTGATCGGCCGGCAGAACGCGGCCTGGATGCTGATGTCCTCGGAGTGGGTGAGCGCGCAGCAGGCGCTGACCATGGGGATGGTCTGGAAGGTGTGCGAACCCGACGAGTTGCTTGCCGAGGCGCGCGGGCATGCCGAAATCCTGGCCTCGCGGTCGATTCCAAGCCTGATCGCTGTCAAGCAGTCGATGGTCGAGCCCACTCTGCCGCACATCGCCGCGGCGACGGAGCGCGAAAATGCGCATTTCGCAGAGCTTTTGGGCGGTCAGGCGAACGCGGCGGCGCTGGCGGATTTCACCGCCAAGCGGGGGAGTTGACCACTAGCTCCCGGTGGGTTGCAGCTGAGCCGCGGCCTCGATGATCGCCCGTACCGTGCGCCGGCAACGGCCGCAGTCCAGGCCGGCGCCGCATCTCGCGGCGACCTCCTTGGAGGTTGACGCGCCGTCGGCCACCGCATCGGAGACGGTCTGGCTGGTGACACCTTCGCAGAGGCAGACGTACACGAGAACCTCCCGCCTTCGAGTCTCCGACAACCGACCGGACTACGTATTAGCCGAGTCTAACCTAACTAGGTTCGTAAAGGCTAACCTAACTTCGGGCCGTGGGGGCGTCGAGTCCGGGTTGCCCGAGCCAATCCGTATGTCTGATGCCCGGGAAATCGATTCGATCGGGCGCAGACATCTGTGCCGGGCATGCTCCGGCGGATTTGTGGGCACCGGCCGAAATCGCCGTCAGCAATGGTTTGGCTTAGTTAGGGAATGCTGTCCGAAGTGAGTATTACCTTCGGTGACAAGGGTTTTGACCTGCGGTAGCGTGACTCCGACATGCGCTGCGGCGATCTAGACGAGGAGTAATGGTGCAAGGCGACCCCGAGGTTTTACGTCTACTCAATGAGCAATTGACCAGCGAGCTCACCGCAATCAATCAGTATTTTCTGCACTCTAAAATGCAAGAGAATTGGGGATTCACCGAGCTGGCCGGCCACACCCGCGCCGAATCGTTCGACGAGATGCGCCACGCCGAGGCGATCACCGACCGGATCCTGCTGCTGGACGGGCTGCCGAACTACCAGCGCCTCTTCTCGCTGCGCATCGGCCAGACCCTGCGCGAACAGTTCGAAGCCGACCTGGCGATCGAGTACGAGGTGCTCAACCGCCTCAAGCCCGGCGTCATCATGTGCCGCGAGAAGCAGGACTCGACCAGCGCCTTCCTGCTCGAAGGCATCATCGCCGACGAGGAAAACCACGTCGATTACCTGGAGACCCAGCTGCAGCTGATGGACAAGCTCGGCGAGGAGCTGTATTCGGCTCAGTGCGTCTCGCGTCCGCCGACGACGGGTCAAGCCGGAGACTGACGGGTATAGCTGCTGCGTATGACGAGAGCGCAGGCGACGGCAGACCCCGATACCAGCGGCCCACTGGTCAACCCCCAGCGTCGCAATTTCGTCTTCCTGGCGATCGTGCTGGGCATGCTGATGGCGGCGCTGGACCAGACCATCGTCGCCACCGCACTGCCCACGATCGTCGCGGATCTGGGTGGGGCGGGCCATCAATCGTGGGTCGTCACCAGCTATCTGCTCGCCTCGACGATCATCACCGCGCTGGTCGGCCGGCTTGGTGATCTGGTCGGCCGCAAGGTGGTTTTCCAAGCCGCGGTGACGTTCTTCGTGCTCGGGTCGGTGCTGTGCGGACTGTCCCAATCCATGGCGATGCTGGTGGGCGCCCGGGCGCTGCAGGGCATCGGCGGCGGGGCCATCACGGTCACCGCCACCGCGCTGATCGGCGAGGTCATTCCGCTGCGGGATCGTGGCCGCTACCAGGGCGCGTTGGGCGCGGTGTTCGGCGTGACCACGGTGGTCGGCCCACTGCTCGGTGGCTATTTCACCGATCACCTGACCTGGCGATGGGCGTTCTGGATCAATGTCCCCATCTCGATCGTCGTCTTTTTCGTTGCCGCCGCCGCGATTCCGTCACTAGCCACGCGTGGGAAACCGGTCGTCGATTACGCCGGCATTCTGTTCGTCGGGCTCGGAGCGACCGGTCTCACGCTGGCCACCAGCTGGGGTGGCACCACCTATCCATGGAGTTCGCCGACGATCGTCGGTCTGTTCGCCGCCTCCGCGACGGCGCTGGGCATTTTCGTCTGGGTCGAAAGTCGTTCGTCTGGGCCGGAATCCGCGCCCATCCTGCCGATCCGGCTGTTCGCCAATCCGGTGTTCACGGTCTGCTGCGTGCTGTCATTCGTGGTCGGGTTCGCCATGTTGGGTGCGCTGACGTTCCTGCCCACGTACATGCAGTTCGTCGACGGGGTCTCGGCGACGACATCGGGGTTGCGCACACTGCCGATGGTTGTGGGGATGCTGTCCACCTCGATGGGCAGCGGTGTGGTGGTCGGCCGGACCGGTCGCTACAAGCTATTTCCGGTTGCCGGAACGGCGGTGATGGCGCTGGCCTTCGGGCTGATGTCACGGATGGACCCGTCCACTTCGGCACTGCTGCAATCGGTTTACCTGTTCATCCTCGGCGCCGGTATCGGGTCCTGCATGCAGGTGCTGGTGCTTATCGTGCAGAACACCTCAAGTTTCGAAGACCTCGGTGTCGCCACCTCCGGGGTGACGTTCTTCCGCACGATCGGCAGCTCGTTCGGTGCGGCGATCTTCGGCTCGCTGTTCACCAACTTCCTGCACGGCCGGATCGGTCCGGCGCTGGCGGCGTCCGGCGCCCCGCCGACGGCGGCGAGTTCACCCGAAGCGCTCCATCGCCTGCCGCACACGCAGGCTGCGCCGATCGTGGCGGCCTACGCGGCGTCGCTCACCCAAGTCTTCCTCTGGGCGGTCCCGGTCGCGCTCGTCGGGTTCATACTCGCGCTGTTCCTGCGCGAGGTGCCGCTGCGCGACATCGGGCAAAACGCGGCCGATCTCGGCGACGGGTTCGCGATGCCGACCACGCAGACGCCCGACGAGATGTTGGAAACCGCGATCGGGCGTCTCATGCGGGGCGAACCCGGTATGCGGTTGCGCAGCATCGCCATGCGGCCGGACTGCCGCCTCGACGTCGCCGAATTGTGGGCGTTGCTGCGGATCAACCGCTATCAGCGGGCCCTGGGTATTGCCCGGATCACCGATATCGGTGACCAGTTCGGGATCCCGTACGAGGTGCTCGAGCCGACCTTCGACCGGCTGGTCCGCGGAGGTTACGCGCAACGTGATGTCGACCGGTTTTGGCTCACCCCGGCCGGTGCCCGCGAGGTCGACTTCGTCTCATCGCTGCTGCAGGGATGGGTCGTCGACAAGCTCACTCGCTCACCGGATTTCCAGGGCCGAGCCGACCGGGCGCAAGTCGAAGCCGCGCTCAACCGGATCACGCACCGGATCGTCGCACAAGCGGGCTGGGACGGGGAGCAACCATTTAGCCGGCCGGACCTGTCGACCTCGCCGGCCGGATAGTCAGCGCCGTTCTCAGAACAGGGACAGGCCCGAATTCAGCAAGCCGTCGATGGCCGGGGCCGTCAGGTCAGCAGTGCCCGCGCCAAACGCGCCGGGGTCCAGGGCCGCGAGCAAGTCGGCGACCGGAGCCACATCGACGCTTGCCGCGCCGGATGGCAACCCAGCGATGATCTCTTGAACGAATGGAGCGATCAGGTTGTCAATGCCGAAGGGCCCGAACAGATAGGTGTCGGTGAGGTACGCCAATTCGCCGAACTCGTCCGTCGGTGCGACGCCTGCGACACCCCCGGTAAACGCCTGCGGGTCGAGTGCCGCGACCAAATCGCTGATCGCCGGTGTGTACGTCCCGGGGGTTCCGGACGAAACCGTCCCCACCAATTCCTGAACCAGCGGGGCGAGCTCGGCGTCAAGGCCGGTGGGCCCCAAGAAGTAGGTGTCGGCGTAATAACCGACAAGGCCAAGCAAGTCCTGGGGGTTGCCTGCGGCGGTGAACGAGTTCGGGTCGAATGCCTCGATCAAGTAGCTGAGCGCCATTGTGTTGGAGACGCCCGCCGCGGGAAGCGCTTCCGCGGCGGATGCCGCGATCAAGTCGCTGACCGCATCGGCACCGAGGACGTCGGCGCCGGCCACGGGCGCGTTGCCGATGCTGAACGACGCGGCGATAAGGGCGGCACCGGCGGCGGTGCCAAGGCTTACCGCGATGCGGCGAGCGTTGCGACTCATGTGCGAGTGTCCAATCCGGGTATGTGTCGAGGTGGATGTGCATTGGGTTTGCAGCCCAAGTCCGGCGTCTCGGACGGATCGCCGATTGCCCGACCCTATCTCAGAAGATGGTGGGCAAGAATATAACTTTTGGGTGCGCCTGAGTTTCTATTAGCCGCCGTTTAGGTTGCATTCAGGGAAATCCCGGGGCGAAACGGTCGTCGGCCGCGGAGGGGACACCGGCCCGGGCCGTCGTCGCAGTTCATCCGGATTATATTGCCGTGCAATAGATTTCGGCTGACACGCTCCCCGGGGGCCGGGCATTAGTGCCGCGATGTGCAGGGCTTTATCCGAGTCGTGCGGGCCACCATTTCCTACATGTCTAGAAAGCAAATGAAGTTCGACGTATATCCGACGTTAAGGTGTCGGAAAGGTGCCGTCATTTTTTATCGACGCGACCAGAATGGTCGATTACGCAACGGCCCGACGGCGCGCTTTAACGGGTTTCGGGGTTGCGGGACACAAGAGCGGAAGGCGTACCATCTCGCCATGAGCCGAATCGGAACATTCGCTGATGACGACCTCGCCGGCTGGATCATGAAGTCTCCGGAACTGGGCGGCGCAATCGGGGCATTCAGCGATGCGGTCTACAACCGCAGCCGATTGCCGATGCGAACGCGGGAACTGGCCCGGATGGTCATCGCGCACAGCAATGAATGCGAAATATGCGTCAACACCCGCGACGGCGACGGGATCGCCAACGGTGTCGACGAGGACCTGTACGCACACGCCGACCAGTGGCGCACCTGGCCCGGGTACAGCGACCAGGAGCGCCTCGCCGCCGAGTTCGCCTACCGCTTCGCCACCGAGCACACGGTGCTGCGCGACGACGAGGATTTCTGGGCCCGTTGCAGCCAGCACTTCTCCGAGGAATTGCTCGCCGACCTGGCGCTGTCCTGCGCGCTGTGGGTGGGAATGGGACGCGTGCTGCGCACCCTGGACATCGCCCAGTCCTGCAAGCTGACCCTGCCCAGCCGGGTATGACGCAGCGAGTTCGGTAGCCCGGGGCCAACTTCCGTCTCCCGGCAGATGACGACCACCCCGCTCGCCGCCGCGGCCATCGCCAAACTCGAGGCCGAAGGAGTGAACGCGATCATCGGCACGGTGATCAACCCGGCCGGTCTCACCCAGGCCAAGACCGTACCAATACGGCGGACCAACGCCTTCGCCGATCCCGGGCTGGGCGCCAGCCCGGTGTGGCACGCCTTCGCGATCGACCACGCCGGCATCGCGTTCACCGATCACGTCGGCGTTGTCGGCGATCAGCGGGTCCGAATTGACTTGTCGGCTCTACGGATTCTCGGCGATGGGCTGGCGTGGGCACCCGGATCGTTTTTCGAGCAGGACGGCACGCCGGTGCCGGAGTGCAGCCGCGCGGCATTGCAACGCATCGAGGCGGCGCTCACCGAGTCCGGGATGGAAGCGTTGGTCGGTCACGAGATCGAGTTCCTGCTCGTTCAGCCGGATGGCCATCGACTCGCGCCGACGGTGTGGGCACAGTACGGACTGGCCGGCATACTCGAACACGAGGCTTTCGTCCGTGAGGTGATCGCGGCAACGTCGTTGTCCGGCATCGCGATCGAACAGTTCCATCCCGAATACGGGACGAATCAGTTCGAGCTTTCTCTCACTCCGCAGTCACCGGTCGCGTCGGTAGACCAAATGGTGCTGACGCGAATAATCGTCGGCAGGATCGCGCGTCGCTACGGTATGCGGGTCAGCCTTTCCCCGGCGCCATTCGTCGGCGACGCCGGATGCGGTGCCCACCAACATTTCTCGCTGACCAATACTGCCGGTTCGGTCTTCGCGGGCGGTGCGGGCGCCCACGGGATGACGAGCGACGGTGAACGTGCCATCGCGGGGGTGCTGCGTGGACTACCCGAGGCTCAGGGGATGCTCTGCGGTTCCATCGTGTCCGGATTGCGGCTGCATCCCGGCAATTGGGCGGGAACGTACATCTGCTGGGGCACCGAGAACCGCGAAGCGGCGGTGCGATTCGTCGCCGACGGCCCCGCCAACCCGTACGGCGGCAATGTCGAGGTGAAAGCCGTCGACCCGTCGGCGAATCCGTACCTCGCGACGGCCACGATTCTGGGCTTGGCGCTGGACGGCATCGCCGACAACGCGCAATTGCCGTCGGAGGTCAACGTCGACCCGGCGGCGCTGAGCGCCGCAGACCGCGGTCGGGCTGGGATCGAGCTGTTGTCCACGTCGCAGGCGCATAGCATTGCCGCACTGGACAAGTCGCAACGACTGCGCGGAATTCTGGGCGATCCTGTTGTCGATGCCACGGTCGCAGTCCGACGTTTCGAGCACGATCACTACGCCCATCTCAATCGCGAGCAACTGGCCGACAAATTTCGGATGGCCTGGAGCCTATGACCGCTCTGTACGAGTACATCGCCGAGGTGGAACTGATCGACCAGCACGTGCATGGCTGCTGGCTGACGCCGGGGGACAGGCGGCGGTTCGAGAACGCCCTCAACGAGGCCAACACCGACCCGCTTGCCGACTTTGACTCCGGGTTCGACACGCAACTCGGCTTCGCCATCCGCGCCCACTGCGCGCCGCTGCTCGGTCTGCCCAAGCATGCTGAGCCGCAAGACTATTGGCGACACCGCCATGAGCTCTCGGAAGGGGAGTTGGCCCGAATCTTCCTGCCCGCCGCCGGCGTCACCGACTGGCTGGTCGACACCGGCTACGCCGATGGCGTCGCCGACGTCGCGCAGATCGCCGAGTGGTCCGGACACCGCGCCCACGAAGTCATTCGACTCGAACAGCTGGCCGAGCAGGCCGCAGCTTCCCCGGGTGACTATGCAGGGGCGTTCGAACAAATCCTGCAAGAGCGTGCCGTGACCGCCGTCGGCACCAAATCCATCCTGGCGTATCGCGGCGGATTCGAGGGCGATCTGAGTGAGCCGTCGGCCAGCGAAGTCAGTGCGGCGGCCGCACGGTGGCGCGACCGCGGCGGCATTCGGCTCACCGATCGGGTGCTACTGCGCTTCGGGTTGCACCAGGCGCTCGAGCTGGGCAAGCCGCTGCAATTCCATGTCGGCTTCGGCGACCGCGAGTGCGACCTAAACCACGCCAATCCGCTGTACCTGCAGGACTTTTTGTGTCAGTCCGGCCAGACGCCGATCGTATTGCTGCACTGCTATCCCTACGAACGTGAGGCCGGCTATTTGGCCCAGGCGTTCAACAACGTCTATGTCGACGGCGGGCTGAGCATCAACCATCTCGGTGCACGAGCACCGGCGTTCATCGCGCGACTGTTGGAGCTGGCCCCGTTTCGCAAGATCGTCTATTCCTCGGACGGCTTCGGCCCGGCCGAGCTGCACTATCTCGGTACCAAGCTGTGGCGCAACGGGATTCATCGGGTGCTGAGCCGCTTTGTCGACGACGGCGACTGGAGCCTCGCGGACGCGATACGGGTCGTGGACCTGATCGCCCGTGAGAACTCGGCGCGGATATACCAGCTGAACGAGGTGTGACACAGATCAAATGCGGGTACAGACCCGCCTATGGCGATGTTGGCCGATCTCAAGAATTGGGTGCGCGAGGAAGTCGCCTCGCGGGTTCCCAAAGCTGACCTCGACCAACGCGACCCCGACTACATTCGCGACAGCTTGCCCAGAACGTGGCTGCTGGCATCGCTGTATTTCCGCGCCGACGTCCAGCATCTGGACCGGATTCCGGCCGAGGGGCCGGTACTTCTCGTCGGCAACCACAGCGGCGGCAACGTCCCGCCGGACACCTTCGTCTTCACGCTCGCGTTCTGCTCGTATTTCGGTGTCGAGCGGCCGTTCTACCAGTTGGCGCACAACCTCGTGGTGTCGGCGCCACCGCTGGGCTGGCTGCGTAAATTCGGCACCGTCGCGGCCAACCCCGACAACGCGCGGATGGCCCTGGAATCCGGAGCGGCATTGCTGGTCTACCCAGGCGGGGACTACGAGGTGTTCCGCCCCTCGTGGGAGCGGCACAAAGTCGACTTCGGCGGCCGGATGGGCTATGTGAAGCTGGCCCGCGAAGCCGGCGTTCCGATCGTGCCGGTGGCCAGCGTCGGTGGCCAGGAGGCGGCGTTGTTCCTCTCCCGCGGGCAGGGGCTGGCCAAGCTGCTGATGGCCGATAAACTGCTGCGGCTCAAGAGCATTCCGATCTCGTTGGCACTTCCCTGGGGCCTGAACATCAGCGACCTGGCCGGGCACATCCCGTTGCCCACCAAGATCTCGATCGAGGTTCAACATCCGATCGATGTCGACGGCGACGACCAGGCCGTCCATGACAAGGTGATGGCCAGCCTGCAGGGCGCTGTCGACCGCCTTGCAGCGCGACGGCGTTTCCCGGTGATCGGCTGATGCGCGTCGACCGCAGTTGCGTCATCGACGTCGACCGAGATGTGGTCTGGAAGATCGTCAGCGATCCCGACAGGTATCCGTCGTTCATGACCCGGCTCGAGCGCTGGGACAGCGCCAACGATCAACCACTGGGTATCGGTGCCCGGTACTACGCCCATTGGAAGGTCGGCTCCGTGCCGGTGGGCGGCCTGATCGAAGTGGTGGAATTCGCCGACCGGCACGACATTGCCTGGGTCGGCATCACCGGGGTGACACTCCGTGGCCGAATTCGGTTGCGCGATGCGAAGGATGCGCGGACGAAGGTGACGTTCCGGCTGTCGTATCAGGCTCCGGGCGGGCTGTGGGGCTACATCGCCGACCGGGTCGCGGTCCGCCAGGTCAATCGGATCGTCGCCGATACGCTCAAGCGCCTGAAGGTTCTTGCCGAACTCGGCGGCTAACCCGCCGCGGAGGCGGAGCTCATTCGCTGTGAACTTGCTGGAACATCCGGGATGTCGGACCGCCGGCGTGTGGCCCTAATTTATGGTTGGCGAATCTCAGGCAGCCGTATGTCCCGCTATGTCCGGGTGCAGCACATTGATGGGGGATCCCGATGACTGGTGGTATCTCGCGCTGGATTGCCAGTGTGGGTTTGGCGGGCGGCGCTGCCGTGACGGCCGCGATGATCGGAACCTCGATCGCCCGCGCCGACACCATCGACGAATTCGTGGTCCAAGCTGAGGGCGACATGACCCAGACCGCCACCCTCTTTGCGGGACTCGATTCCTCGTCACTGCCGTCGGTCGCGGGAGTGGTATCGAGCTTCCAGAGTCAGGACGAACTGATCTCGCAGATCCAGACGCAGCAGGACACGTTCTCCGAGGCGTTGCAGAGCAGCTCTCAGCTCATCAACGCCGACCAGCAGCTTGCGAACGCCTCGGCCGACCTGGTGGCAGCAAGCCAGACGTTGGTGAACGCCATAACCGCCGGGGACTTACCCCTCAGCGCGACGGAGACATTCTCCGACAAGATAACCGGGCTCGAAGCGGCCTTCGGCTTCCTCAATGCTGAGCTCTTCCAAGCCCTCCCAGCCGAATTCAATGCCGCCTTTGTCACCATGGCCGATGGTGGAACCATCGACTTCGCCAGCATCGACCCCGGCATCGGCACTGCCGCCGCAGACAGCGCGGCATCGCTGGGCACTGTCGGGGCCGATTTCAGTGCCTTCGGAACCAGTTTCGACGCGGCCTTAACGCCATTTCTGGAGTTGTTCTCGGCGTTCTGATAAGGGCAGCGATCTTTCACGCGTCTGTTCTAGGGTGGCGAGATGGGCGAGGCTGATGGACCGCAGTGGGAGTACAAGTGGTTCCTTGCGACGGGTGATGATGCCCTGAACGACATGATGCGGAAAGCGAATGCGCTGGGGGAACAACGATGGGAGATGGTCAACTTCGCGATGGACCAGGCCAAACCCTTCACCGCCACCTGCTTTTTCAAACGGCCCCGGCTCCCAGTCGAAGCGCCCGAACCACCTCGGCGCTTTCTCTGAAACACAGCTAGAAAAGCGCTCACCCCGGAAGCGTTGTGCAGAGGGGCATTTAGCGCGGGCTGCCGCTGACCGCGGCTTCGCTGGCGTCGTCGGCCGTGGTGCCGTTCAAGCAGGCGTCGGGGCCGGTCAATGCGGGACTGAACTTGAGGGCATCGACAAGTTCGGCAATTGCCTGCTCGCCCTGCCCGCCTATGACCGCAGCGGAAAAGCACGTTTCCAGATGGTTGTGCAGCATCACCCGATTTGTCCGCTCCAAGGCCGACTGCACAGCCGAAATCTGCTTCATTACATCCACGCAGTACTCGTCAGATTCCAGCATCCGAATGATGCCATCCAGATGGCCTCGCACTGTCTTGAGTCGATTCAGCGCGGCGCGCTTCTTCGCGGTTAGCTCCTCTGACATCACTTCCCCTTCCGGCGGCGCGGGCCAGACCCCGCACCGGAACGTTCTCAGCTCAGTCTAGCCCACCCCACCCCACCCTGGGTGGGGTAGCATGGGCGTCGCTCATTCCAACACAGGAGGTTTTCATATGGCAGATGCGACCGACGTCGCCCAGCCGACCGACGATCCAACCGACACCCACACGGTCCGTCCCAGCCGTCTGAACCAGGCGCTCGCCTGGGTGGGCATCGTGGCTGGCGGTCTCTTCGTCGTCGGCGCGGTGTTCTTCTCGGGCTACTTCTTGAATTGGAGCGAGCACGCACACATGCAGATGGGGCACGCGACGATGACAAGAGACGCAAAGGATTGCTGTGCCGACATGAAGCCTGGCGAGATGATGAAGCCCGGCGAGATGAAGCCCGGAGCAATGGGGCCCGGGATGATGGGGCCCCAGTCAGGAACTTAAACCATTAGGGTGCAACGGCTTCCGTGCTGAAGACTGCGCACCCCGGGCGGGTCGAGCGCCGAGCCTAGAGACGTTCTTTAGGCCGGCGCTCTTCTCGCAGCTGCACATCGTCGCCTCAGATCATTCCCGTCGCATCGAACATCCAGCTCATGTCCGCTTTCGCGAGATCTTCCATCCACGACGGCGGGGCATGGTTGGTCAGCCCGCCCATGTCCCAATAGTCCTTCCACAGCGTCACTTTGCCGTCGTCGACGCGGTGGACCGAAACAAATTGCAGCACAGCGGTTTCCCCGCTTGCCCAGTTCCAGGTCTCGGAGTGCTCGTACATGACGTCGGCGCCGTTGGACACCAGCACCCCGTCGTGGTTCTCATAGCCGGCGAGCGGCTCGAGGCCAACCTTGAGGCGCTTGACGATGTCGTCGGGGCCTCGGGCGGCCGCGATCGGCCCAACCGGCATGTCGACGTAGATGCAATCGGCGGACAAAAACGATTTGACGCCCTCCCAGTCGCGGGCCGATAAGGCTTTCCACATACCGAGCACCGCTTCGTCCACCGACATGGATTAAGGCTTACAGGCAACCCCCATGATGGGCAAGGGTCGGCGCGTCTTTACAGTCTGCCCAGGCAACGCTCGGAGGAGGTGGGGATGTCAACGCTGCGATCACGACGCAGGCGCGCCCGCGAAACCAGTCCATCACCTTTCTCGCCGGACTGGACACCGCGAGCGGCGCAGTACGGAGTGGGCATTCACCACAACGTCGCGGTGCCGATGAGCGACGGTGTCCAGTTGCGGGTCGACATTCATTACCCGACCGATCCCGACACCCGCCAGCCCGCGCCAGGACCGTTCCCCGTCTTGATGTCGATGACGCCGTACGGCAAGAAGGCCCCGCCACCGGCCGCCCAGATCGGCGGTGGCCCGACTCCATTCTTGGTCAAGCGGGGCTACATCGAGGTGATGGTCGACGTCCGCGGCTGCGGCGTCTCCGACGGCTCTTTCCAGATGTTCGGCGAGCGACAGGCGCAAGACGGGGTCGAGCTGGTCGACTGGGTGTCCAAGCTCCCCAACGCCAACGGTCGCGTGGGCATGTTCGGGGTGTCCTACCTGGCGATCAACCAGCTGTTCACCGCGGCGGCCGTGGGGCCGAATTCGCCGCTCAAGGCGATCTTCCCGGTGATGGCCGCGCGTGACTTCTATCGCGATGCGGCGGCAATGGGCGGGGCGCCGCACGTGCGCACGATCCGGGCTTACGGCGGGGTCTACAACCTCCTCAATGTCGTGAACCCGATGCTCGAGGTGATCAATCGCGGCAAGCATCCGCGGCCACGAGCCGGCGGCGTTGCCGGTGTGCGCAGGCGGGGCCGCGATCAACGCAGCTATTTCCGGCCATTGATCGCCGACGCGGTGGCCGGCGGCGAGACGGCATACGACGAAGAGTTCTGGAAAGATCTGCGCCCCGCAACGGTGCTGCCGCAAATCGTCGCGAACAACGTCGCGGTCTTCCTTGTCGGCGGCTGGCATGACGCCTTCCAGCGCGGTGCGCCGCTCAACTACGCCGCGCTGCAGAACGCGTACGCCGCGCGCCCCGACGAGCAGCCGATGCAACCCGGCCAGCCGGTGTCCGAGCAGCTGCGGTTGATGATGGGCCCCTGGTATCACGTCACCAACTACGGCGGGCTCAATCTACAAGCGCTACAGCTGCGATGGTTCGACTACTGGCTGAACGACGACGCCGATGCGGAGATCGTGGGTGCGCCGCTGACCTTTCAAGCCATCGGTAGCCGGCGGTGGTTCCACGTCCGCGAGTATCCGCTTGCCGCAGCCACGCCGACCAAGTTCTATCTCTCCGATGGCGGGCGGCTGACCGCGGACTGCGCCGCGGAAACCTCAACGGCCACAGTCAAATACGTGGGTCGCGGACCGGTGGCAGGCCGTAGCGTCGAGCAGTGGACGCTCGGAATGACCAGCTTCATCCGCACGCAGCGTGGTGGGAGCACCCGCTACGACCAAGACAACCGGCGCGTGCAACGCGGCGCGCTCACCTACACCACCGACGCCTTCGCATCGCCGACGTTGATCGCCGGGCCGATCACGCTGACCCTGAACGCGACGGCCGACACCACCGAGTCGCTGTTCGTCGCACACATCGACGACGTCGCACCCGACGGCTCATCCCGCCCGCTCACCCAGGGCGCGCTGCTGGGCTCGCACCGCGCGCTGGACCCGGAGCGCACCTGGTACCTGTCGGATCGCACCGTGCTCAAGCCGCATCACATCAGCACGCGATCAGCCGTCAAACCAGTGGTGCCCGGCGAACTCACCCGCTACGACATCGAGGTCTTTCCGACGGCCGCGCTGCTCGAGCCGGGTCACCGGCTGCGTCTGACGGTGACCACGTTCGACTTTCCGCATCTGGTGCCGACCGCGCCGGCCCGCCGCAACCTGGCCGGCGGCAGCTATCGGCTGCACCAAGGTGGGCCGACACCGTCGCATCTGCTGCTGCCGGTAGCCGATCCGGACAACGTCGACTGATCCAGTGCGGCAGCGTCATCCGTACACAACCACCGTTTGTGGCGCATACTCGGCCTGATGACTTCACTACAGCAATACATCGCCGAAGAGATCGCCACCGACCACGTCGACGGATTGCTGACCAGACGCGAAGCGATGCGGCGGTTGGCGCTGCTGGGGTTGGGCAGCGGCGCGGCGGCCGCGTTGATCGCGGCGTGCACCAACCACGAAGCCCGGCCACTGCATTCGGCTTCGGCCGAAGGCGTGGAAGCGCCGGGCGCCAAGCAGGCGCTGCCTACCGAGCCGATCACCTGGGCCGGTCCCCGCGGACAACTGCAAGGCGCCTGGGCGCAGGCTCACAACGCCCGCCGGGGAGTGCTGGTCATCCACGAGAACAAAGGACTGACCGATTGGGTCCACTCGGTGGCCGAGCGGTTCGCCGGGGCGGGCTACTCGGCGCTGGCGATCGACCTGCTGTCCGAAGAAGGCGGCACCGGCCAATTCAGCGACCCGGCCCAGGCCACCGCCGCGCTCGCCGCCGCTTCCCCGGATCGGTTTATCGCGGACCTGAACTCCGGTATCCAGGAACTGCAAAACCGTGTTCCCGGCGGCAAAATCGCGGTCGTCGGCTTCTGCTTCGGTGGTGGCCTGGTGTGGCAACTGCTGGCGTCGCACAACGCGCGGCTGTCGGCCGCGGTGCCGTTCTACGGCCCGCTTCCCGACAACGCGGACTTCAGCGGCGACAAGGCCACCGCGGTGCTGGCCTTCTACGGGGCTCTGGACAAGCGCGTGACGGATTCGGAGCCGGCCGCCAGGGCCGCCCTCGAGCGCGCCGGACTGATCCACGACATCGTGATCGAACCCGACGCCGACCACGCTTTCTTCAACGACGGCGGACCCCGCTACAACGCGGCCGCTGCCGAGGACGCCTGGCGCCGAACCCTGGAATGGTTTGGCCGCTACCTGGCTTAGCGGCATGATGCGTGCGTGACCTCTCCGCCACCCGTCATCACGCTTCGCGACGTCCTCGACACCCTTGACCTCGAACAGGTGAACGCGGAGTTCTTCGTCGGCAACCAGATCGACGAAATCGCGCATCACATCTCGGGCGGGCACATCGCCGCGCAGGCATTGATGGCGGCCGGCCGAACCGTCACCGACCGCCTACCGCACAGCATGCACATGTACTTTCTACGCGCGGGCGACGCCAGGCAACCGGTGGACTTCGAGGTCACCGCGCTGCACGACGGTGGCACGTTCTCGGCCCGGCGAGTGACCGCCCGGCAGTTCGGCTTGGTGCTGCTGGAGGGCGTCGCATCGTTCAGCAGAACTGTCGAAAGCACTGTCTACCAGCAACTTCCACCGGATCTACCCGATCCCGACTCGGTTGCGACGTTCGCCGCCCAGCACAGCGATCACGCCGACGAACGAAATGGCTGGTGGGTACGCGAACAACCCATCGACTACCGCTACGTCGATCCGTCGGCCAGGCTCGCGGCCGACATCAGCGAGCCGCCACCGGCCGGCATCCGAATGTGGTGGCGCCCCAACGGCATTGCCCCGACCGATCCGGTGGTTGCCGACTGCCTGACCGCGTTTGTCGCGGGCCGCACGCTGCTCGAGTCGGCAATGATCGCCCGCCGCACGACTCCGCTGGGGCCAGGATTCTCGGCGCTGATGGATCTGGCGATGTGGTTCCACCACCCACCGGACCTGTCGGATTGGGTGCTTTACGAACAGCATTCACCCAGCGGCATCGGTGGCCGGGGGCTGGCCCAGGGCACGATGTTCAACCGCACCGGCGAGCTGGTCTGCACCATGACGCTGGAGTGCTACTTCGGAGGTAAATCGAGCGGCTAGCGGTTAGCCAGCGACCTGGCCGGGCCCAGCGCCACCGGCAGGGTAGACCAGCCATGCAGAACCCGGGTGTCACGACGACTGCCGAGGCCTGCGGAGCGGACCTCGGGGAAGCGATCGAAAAACGATCGCAGGCCCACT
This sequence comes from Mycobacterium sp. 1245111.1, assembly GCF_001673405.1. Taxonomy (GTDB): domain Bacteria; phylum Actinomycetota; class Actinomycetes; order Mycobacteriales; family Mycobacteriaceae; genus Mycobacterium. Next base: position 40,445 of record NZ_LZLV01000043.1, read on the forward strand.
TCACCTTCGGCGCGGGCCAATGCCGCGCCCAGGCAAAAGTGCCTGCCACCGGAGAAGGCCAAATGCCTGCCGGCGTTGTCGCGTTCGATGTCGAAGGTGTTGGGGTCTGCGAACACGGCCGGGTCGCGGTTGGCCGCGGCGACGTAGACCAACACCAGCTCGCCCTGATTGACGCGACGGCCTCCGATCTCGGTGTCGTCCAAAGCAGCTCGCGCAGTGAGTTGAACCGGCGATTCCAGCCGCAGGATTTCCTCCACAGCATTGGGCCACAGCTCGGGGCGCTGGTTGAGCGCGCGGAGGTGCTCAGGTTTGTCCAGCAACATCCGAATCCCGTTGCCCAGCAGGTTCACGGTGGTCTCGAATCCGGCAGCCAGCACCAGACCGGCGACTGCCTTGAGCTCGTCGCGATCGAGATACGTTTCCGGTGAACCACTTTCGGCCTTGCGGATCAGCTGGCTCATCAGGTCGTCGCCGGGACTGCGACGCAGCTTGTCCAGGTGCGCGTCCAGCCACGAGTTGAATCCGACGAGTCCGCGCTGTACGCGCCGGTATTGCGGCCAGGGAAGTCCGAAATCCAGGCTGGGAGCGGCGAGTTCGCCGAACTCGAGGATGCGTTGCCGATCGCCTTCGGGCACCCCCAGGATGTCGCTGATAATCGCGACGGGAAGCTGCGAGCAGTACCGGTCGACGACGTCGACCACACCCGGTTCGCGGGACAACTCGTCGAGCAACGCCCCCGCGGTCTGTTCGACCCCGTCCCGCAGTGCACCCACGGCCCGATGGGTGAACACCGATGACACCGTCTTGCGGTAGCGGGTGTGGTCCGGCGGTTCGACCGCCAGCAGTGACGGCGGAAGGAGCGGATGCAACAGATCGTCGCGGGTGCGCGATTCCAGCCACCGCAGTGGCGCAGGCAGATTCGACCCGATCGACAGCACGCGGAAATCGTCGGACCGCAGCAATTCGTGACCGATCGCGTGATCCGCGGTGATGTACCCGACGCTGGACCGCGCCAGCGGGCCGCGGGCCCGTACTTCCTCGTAGAACGGGACCGGGTTGGCTTTGACGCTCGGGTCGGCGATCAGCCGGGCCTGTAGGTCGCCGCGACGCGCGGCGATCGCGGAACCACCGCGAACGAAACCGTGCAGCGCCAGCCAGTGCAGTCGCTGCTTCATCGCGATAGCCACAGCTCGAGCCTCCACTTCGTTGCGCAGTGCTGCCCAAAGCTTACGGACTCACCTCGAGATCGGCCGTCAGCCCAGTTCCCAGTTCATGTTCCGCGCAAAGGTCAGCGCGTCGTCGGTGGCGGTGCCCATCGCGTGACTCCGCTCCACGTACGACCGCACCATCGGCAGGAAGTTCATCGGGTTGTAGGCGTCTTCCTCGTAACTCCACAAGTTGTCGCCGGCGTACTTCATCACCGACAGGTTGGCGGCCTGATGAATGCTGCCGTCGCCGGGGTCGCGCATCCGGTTCAGGAACTCACAGAACACCCACCCACGGTCGACGTCGATCGAGTGCCACGACGTCGGATAGAACGGCATCTCGCTGCCTGGAAACACGTTCATCGTCGAGACGATCCAGTCACGGATCTGCTCGCGGCCGTGCAGTGTTCCGTAGGTGTGCTCGACATACGTTGCGTCTTCGGTGAACTGGTCGGCGAACCGCGACCAATCCCAACTGGAACCGATCTCGACGACGACCTGCTTGTGGTGTTGGAAAGCCTCATCGATTTCCTCGCGCGACCACTGTCCGCTCATGCTTCCGCCACATCCTTGATCCGGTTCAACGTCTTGGTCATGTCGCGGACGTTGCGTCGCTGCCGCAGCCATCCGCCGAACAGCCAGTAGTAGACGTGGACGAACGGCGAGGACGTCATCCGAAACGACTCGGTGACATCGGTGCCGTCACCTTCCGGCGCCAAGGCGTAGTGCCAATTGTTGACCGCCCGGTCGCCCACCAGGACCTCGAACCCGAACTCGCGCAGGGGCTCGCACGCGGTGACGCGGCAGACGGTCCAATACACCGGGCCGATCTCGTTGCGCTTGACGTGACCACGGAATCGAGCACCCACCGCGGGCCCGGTCGCGCCGTCTAGCCATTCGGCTTCGAATACTTCGGGGGAGTAGCTGCCGATGCTGTGGACGTCGGTGATCAGGTCCCAGATCTTGTCAGGCGGTGCCGCCATATGAACTGTCGCAGAACCCTGCATGGGCTGATCCAAGCATGCTCGCGGGGGACCGGTGCGTGGAAATGCGTATGTTCACTATTCGGAATGGCGGCTCGAATGGCAGCGCGGCAAATACCAGAAACGGCGCGCGCGTAACCCGCCGATTGCGTCTGCCAGCCCAAACCTTGTCTCGACGATGGATCCGCGCTAGCGTTTCGAAGTCTTCAAATCACTGTTCAGACGGAGTGATCATCATCGACGATTACCACAGCACAAAGCGGTCCAAGAACGACGGCGGACCCGATGACGGCGAAGCGCCCGTCATCGTCAGCTTGGTCGAGGCGGCGATGCAAATGTTCTCCGCCGCCATCGACGCCCTGCCCGACACCAGCGATCCGGAATTCTCCGGCCGCGCCAACGTCATCCTGTCCGGACTGCGCAAGCTGCAGACGGCGCTGACCAAGGCCGCAAGTCGCGGTCGCGCCACGCCGTCAGTCATCGTGTCGCTCAGCGGAGTTCGGACACGTTACGACGACCTGATGGCGATGGCAGCCGAGGCTCCCGGCGCGACGTTGGGTCAGCAGCTCTACGTCGTCCGGCGGCGCGCGAAACTGTCGGCGCAGGAAACCGCGAACGGAGTCGGCCTCACCGCCGAACTCCTCGACGCCATCGAGGCCGAGGAAGTCCCGACCGACGACGAAGCGGCCCGGATCAAGGAGCTGCTCGCGGCTCTAGGGGGCTGACGACCACCACGGCGGCTAGCTCAGTACGTGGTCGGCTGTGAACGACGACAACGCGTCCAGTCTGCGCTCACCCGCAGCGCGGGCGTTGACGCTCGTGATTTTGTCGACGGCCTTGATCGTCGGGGGTGCCTACCTAGCCGTCGATCGGCTGCATGCCAAGGCGTCTAATGCGGTCGAACACCCGGGACCCGCGGCCACCGACGCCCAGACACAAACCGAGATGGTCGAGCACGCCTGAGACATCGTGGCGATCGCGGGGCTCCGTCAACCCACCGGCGCCTATCTGTTGATGTCGTGCAAAAACCGCGACGATCCGCCCTACCAGGGCGCGGTCTATCTGGACTTCCAACTGCCGACGGACGTGAACCCGGAGCAGTACTTCCACACGGCCGCCGACGCGATGGTGGCCCGCGGTTGGCGCGAGGGTCCGCCGCCCAACCAGCACCTGTTCGGCCGAAACCTGTCGAAGGACGGCGTCAACGCCAATCTGTATCCCGACTCCGGCACCTCGACCCACGGCGTCGCACGGATCTACGGCCACTGCCGCGACATGACCGATCATCGTGGTGCGAAGGGGGATTGGATCGATATCACCGACCGCCTGCGTTGATCGAATCGGCGACAAAAACTGCGCTTGACGGATCACCGTCAAGCGCAGTTTTGTGCGAGAGGACTAACCGCCGGCGTGAGCGCCCAGCGCGCCCTGAAGGTCGGGCTTCATCGCGTTCAGCTGCGCACCCCAGTACTCCCAGCTGTGGGTTCCATAGGGCGGGAAGTTGAACACGGCGTTGTGGCCACCCGCGGCGTTGTAGGCGTCCTGGAATTTCTTGTTGCCGCCGATCATGAAGTTGCTCTCCAGGAACGTGGCAGGCAGGTTGGCGCCGCCCAGTTCGTTGGGAGTGCCGTTGCCGCAGTACACCCAGAGGCGGGTGTTGTTGGCGACGAGCTGGGCGACATTGATCGTGGGGTCGTTGCGCACCCAGGCGGGGTCGCTGTCGGGTCCCCACATGTCTTCCTTCTTATAGCCGCCGGCGTCGCCCATCGCCAGGCCGATCCAGCTCTGTCCGGTGGACGGGCTGAGATAGCCGGACAGCGAACCGGCGTAGATGAACTGACCGGGGTGGTAGATCGCCAGGTTCATGGCGGACGAACCGGCCATCGAGATGCCGATCGCCGCGCTGCCGGTGGGCTTGACGCTCTTCTGCGATGACAGATATCCGGGCAGCTCGCTGGTCAGGAACGTTTCCCACTTATAGGTCGAGCAGCCGGCCTTGCCGCACGCCGGGTGGTACCAGTCGGTGTAGAAGCTGGACTGACCACCGACCGGCATGATGACCGACAGCCCGGACTGGTAGTACCACTCGAAGGCGGGGGTGTTGATGTCCCAGCCGTTGTAGTCGTCCTGGGCTCGCAGACCATCTAGCAGATAGACCGCCGGCGAGTTGTTCCCGCCGCTCTGGAACTGGACTTTGATGCTGCGGCCCATCGACGCCGATGGCACCTGAAGGTATTCGACAGGAAGCCCGGGTCGGGAGAAGGCGTTGGCCGCCGGCGAACCGCCGACGAGGCCGACCAGACCCGGTAGAGCGGCGGCAGAAATAGCGGCGACCGTCAGTCGCCGCGCCCACCCTCGCATCTTGTCGCTTACATATGCCATATCAGGCCCCTTGTCGACGGCGTCACGCACTAAGAGCAAAACTTACCGTGGAGTTGTCCATATGTCGATGAAGACGCAAAGGTGTCGCGATTTGACAGCAACCAGCGCCACCTGCGCGGAGCCTGTGCCAGGGGCGCTAAATGACGGTTCGTGGCAACGTTTTGCGCCCACCCGCAATTGCACAGCTGTCTATCCCCGGGTCGCACTTCGTCGCGGTGAACGCGTAGGGTGACGCGGGGTAAGACCGACGAGACCACGCTGTCCCGGTCCTTCCGCCGCCCACGAACCAGTGCGTCAATCGGCATGTTCGCAGGGTGCGGCGCACGGGCATCGGGCCGCGATTGAGGTGCAGATTTGGACACGGTACTTGGGCTGTCGCTCACGTCGACGGCGGTCGGCTGGGTCCTCGCGGAAGGCCGCGACGCCGACGGCGCCATCCTCGACCACGACGATTTCGACGTACACCCCACCGCTGGCGTGCAGGCAGTTCACACATCAGAACAGGCAACCGCGGCCGTGCTGGACGCCCAAGCCGCCGCGGCCGGTTTCGATCAACGACTCCACGTCGTCGGCGTCACGTGGAGCGACGCGTCGGCCGCCGAAGCGGCCCTGCTTGTCGAATCGCTCACCGACGCCGGATTCAACAACGTCGTGCCCGTCCGACTTCACGACGCCTGCGACATGCTGGCCCGCGCCATTGCGCCGGTCGTCGGCTACGACCTGGCCGCGGTGTGCGTGCTCGACGGTGACTCCACGATCGTCGTGATGGTCGACGCCGAGGACGGCGAACCGCAGACCGCCATCAAGCAATTGTCCGGCGGCCCTGGGCATTTGGTCCACTGGCTGAACGCTCTCTTCGAGCGCAGCACCTGGCAACCGGGTGGAGTCGTGATCGTCGGCGCCCAAGACGACGTGGACGCGATGTCGGCGCGGCTCACGACACTGCCGGTACCGGTCATCACGCAAGCCGGCGCGGAGTTGGCCTTGGCGCGGGGCGCCGCGCTCGTGGCCGCGCAGAGCACCGAATTCACCGACGCCGAGATGCTCGAGACCGTGAACAGCTGGCGGCAAGACCCGGTCGCCGCCCGGCAGCGGTCCTATGCGGGCGCGGTGACGATCCTTGCCGCCGGCGCAGCGACGTTTGTGGCGTCGCTGTCGCTCGCCCTGGGACCGCATCTGGTACCGAACCACGCCCCCGACCCGGTCCGGCCATTCGCGCACCGGGCCGCCCTGACACCGATCGCCGAGGCCGCGCCGTCAGCGGTGGTCCAGCCGCCGGCTCGCCCGGCGCCCAAGCCCGCGCCGGTGCAAGAGCCGGTGGTCGAGCAGCAGCATGTCGTCGCGCAGGCGCCTGTCGAGGTTCCCGCGGTGGCACCGGTCGCACCGCCCGCGCCGCCACCCCCGGTCGCACCTCCGCCGCCGGAGCAGCCGCCCAACCCGCACCCGCTGCTGACCAAACTTTGGCTGCGCCTGCATGGACAAGATCCGGATCAACAGCAGCCACCGCCCCCGCCTCCCGGCGCGCCGACTCCCTAGCCGGCCCGAGTTAATCCCGGAATTCCCACGCGATTTCAGCGGCGTTGCTTAACACGCTGAGGTGTTCGTCGACCGACGTCAGGCCCGCATTCATGGTGTTGACGGCGACGTGGGTCGCACCCGCGTCCGCCCAGAGCCGGAAACCGTCGGCCAGGTCCTCACCGCTGCCGTTCCAGGAAACCTGGCCCTGCATACCGAGTTTGGCCGGATCCCGACCGGCCGCGGTGGCCGCCTGCTCCACCTCGCGACGCGCCTGCGCGAGTTTGGGTCCCGGCCCGACCATCGGAAACCAGCCGTCACCGAGGCGGCCGGCACGGCGAAACGCACGCGACGTGGACGCCCCGAACCACACCGGGATCGGGCGCTGGATCGGCAGCGGCGCAATCCCCGCCCCCGTCACCGTGTGATAGCGGCCGATGAAGGTGACGCTCGGCTCGGTCCACAATTTGCGCATCAGCTCCACCTGCTCGCCGCAGCGTCTGCCCCTGGTCGAAAAGTCTTCTCCCAAAGCCTCATATTCGACGGCGTTCCAGCCGAGACCAACCCCGAGGCGCAGTCGGCCGCCGCTGAGCAGGTCGACCTCGGCCGCCTGTTTGGCGACCAGAACAGTCTGTCGCTGGGGCAGAATCACCACACCCGTGACGAGCTCGACGCTGGTCGTGACGGCGGCGAGGAAGCCGGAACGTCACCAGTGGCTCGTGAAACGTGTTGTGCATGTCGTACGGGCCTTTCCAGCCGGCATGAACGGCTGCGTCGGCTCCGACAACGTGGTCGTAGGCCAGCAGATGCGCGAACCCGAGCCCTTCGACGTGCTCGCCATAGGCCCGGACGGCACCCGCGTCACCGCCAATCTCGGTCTGCGGGAACACCACTCCGATCCGCATCGCGGCTCCTTCTCAGGAATGTTTGGCGCGCTTCGCGCTGAATGCCACTACCACGTCGTCGGCGACTTTCAGCGAGCCCAGCAGCTGCGAGTAGGGCTTGATGCCGAATTCCGTTTGCTGGACCGTGGTCTCGCTGGACAGCCACCAGTTGTCGCCCTGATCGTCGACGCGCAGATCGACGACCTGAGCTCGGGACGTGTCCTGAATGGTCAATGCCCCGGTCAACCGGTACCCGTCATTGATCTTCTCAATATCGTTGGCTGCAAATGTGATTCGCGGATAGCGCTTGACGTCCAGCGATCGCAACGCGTTGCTGCGCACCAGGATTTTCTCGGGCGCCGATAGCGGGGTGACGCCGCCCTCACCGCGCACGACTTCCAGGGATCCGACCTCGACGGCCAAATCCGCGGCCACCGGCTCGTCGGCGTCCCACCGCGTTGTCGCCCGCCAACGTCTCATCGCGAGGGTCAGCCGGTGGCCCATCGCGGCTGCCGGGCCGGCGACACCAGTGTGAATCAGCAAGTAACCATCGGAGCCGTCGAGGCTCCATTCGGCGGCGTCGTTGCCAGTCAAATCGTCAGGACAGTCCGGTAGTGAGCTCGGCCTTGTTCCAGCGCCGCATAGCCTTCCGCGGCCTGTGCCAGCGGCAGTTCCTCGATCCAGGCCCGCACTCCGGTCTGCACCGCGAATTGCATGGTGTCCTCGACCTCGCTGGCCGTGCCGGACGGATGGCCGACGATGCTGAGACCCGGGGTGATCAGCTGCAGCGGGCTGATCGGCAGCGGCTCGGGGGTGACGCCGATGGTGAGCAGTTCGCCGCGGGGCAGCAGCCCGCCGACCGTCGCGGCCATCGCCTTCGACGCACCTGCGGTCGCCAGCACCACGGCGACGCCGCCGAGGTCATTCAAGGCGTCGGCGACGTCACCGTCGGTCGCGTCGATGTAGTGGTGCGCACCCAACTTGAGTGCGTCCTCTTTCTTGGCGGTTCCGCGGTTGATCGCGATGGTCTCGAAACCCATTGCCCGAGCGAATTGAATCCCGAGGTGACCGAGCCCGCCGACACCGAGAATCGCCACCCGGTCTCCCGGCAGGGCTCTGGTGTGCCGTAACGCGTTATATGTGGTCACCCCCGCGCAACCCATCGGCGCCGCCTCGGCGTCGGAAAGCTCCGCGGGGATCCTGGCGAGCGCGGTGGCAGGTACCGTCGCCGATTCCGCGTAGCCGCCGGGGTAGTGCCAGCTGGGCACCTTTCCGTTCAGGCAGTGGATGAACTGGCCCTTGCGACACTGTGTGCAATGGTTGCAATTACCGCCGAACCAGCCGACGGCAACACGGTCACCGACCGCGAATTCCTCAACACCAGGACCGATTTCAGCGATTGTGCCGGCGATCTCGTGGCCCAGGGTGAGCGGCCAGGTCAGGCCGGGGAAGTTACCGGCGACGAAGTGGGCGTCGGTGCCGCAGATGCCGCAGGCTCCGACCTTGATCCGCACCTCGCCGCGCTCCGGTGACCGTGTCTCGACGTCGGCGAGCTCCAGCGGCGCTCCCGCGGATTTGACGTGAACTGCTTTGTGTGACGGCATTGCCGTAGCCTAGTGCGCGACAGGGTGTTTCGCTGAGGCATCGCTGTGGTAGTCGACCTGCCAGTGCTTGATGCCGTTCAGCCAGCCCGAGCGCAGCCGTTCCGGGGTCCCGATCGACTCCAGGTTGGGCATGGCGTCGGCGATCGCGTTGAACATCAGATCGATCGTCATCCGCGCCAGGTTCGCGCCGATGCAATAGTGCGCCCCGGTTCCGCCGAAGCCGACGTGCGGGTTGGGGTCTCGCAGGATGTTGAAGGTGAACGGATCGTCGAACACCTCTTCGTCGAAATTGGCTGAGCGATAGACCATTACGACGCGCTGACCCTTCTTGATCTGCACACCGGACAGCTCGTAGTCCTCGAGCGCGGTCCGTTGGAACGACGTGACCGGTGTGGCCCACCGAACGATTTCGTCGGCCGCGGTCGCCGGGCGCTCCTTCTTGTAGAGCTCCCACTGGTCCGGGAAGTCGGTGAACGCCATCATGCCCTGGGTGATCGAGCTGCGGGTCGTCTCGTTCCCGGCTACCGCCAACAGGATGACGAAGAACCCGAACTCGTCGTCGGAGAGCTTGTGCCCATCGACGTCCGCCTCGACCAGCTTGGTGACCAGGTCGTCGCGGGGATTTTGCGTCCGGTCGGCCGCCATCTGCATGCCGTACGTGATCAGCTCGACCGACGCGGTGATGGCATCGTTGTTCGCGAACTCGGGATCCTGGTCGCCGACCATCTCGTTGGACCAGTGGAACAGCTTCTTGCGGTCTTCCTGCGGCACACCCATCAACCCGGCGATGGCCTGCAACGGGAGCTCACACGAGATCTGTTCGACGAAGTCGCCGGAGCCCTCGGCCGCTGCGGTCTCGACGATGCGCCGCGCGCGTTCGGCGAGGTCTTCGCGCAACCGCTCGATCGCGCGAGGGGTGAAGGCCCGCGAGATAATCTTGCGCAACCGGGTGTGCTGCGGGGCGTCCATGTTGAGCAAAACGAACTTGCCGCGCTCGACCTGCTCGCCGACCGTGCCATCCTTATAGCGCGGCAGCGCGGTCTTCTCCAGACTGGAAAAGACGTCGCTGCGCAGCGAAATCTCTTTGACGTCCTTGTGTTTGGACACCACCCAGAAACCGCCGTCGTCGAACCCGCCGGCCCCTAGAGGCTGCTCGTTCCACCAGATCGGCGCGGTCCGGCGGAGCTCGGCGAGTTCTTCTACCGGCAGGCGCTCGGCGTGGATATCGGGGTCGGTGAAATCGAATCCCGGAGGAAGATTCGGAGTTGGCATCGGTGGCACTCCTATGAAAACGGCTTGGATATGACGCGTTCTGGCCCAGTAAAGCACCACGACAGCCGAGATGGACCGTGTCTGAAGGGATTGCCCAGCACGAGAATGGAACGTGTTCTCGTGATGGCTTCGATGAGTTTCGTCGCGGTCCGCGGTCTGGATCTAGTGCCAGCACAAGTAACCACGAGGGGACCAGTCATGCGCATCGTTGTCAGCGACTTCAGCAGCCTCGACGGTGTGGTGCAGGCGCCCGGGGCGCCGTGCGGGAATTGCGGGCCCGCAACGGCCAAGCGCTACAGGTGATGGGCAGCGCGTCGTTGGCCGCGCAGCTGATCGCCCACGGGCTGGTCGACGAATACCGGCTGATGGTCGAACCGATCCTGCTCGCCGGGGGCAAGAGACTGTTTCCCGACGACGGCATCGCCCGCGCACTCGAGCTCGTTTCGGCGACGACGCCGCCACCGGTGTCCTGATCTGCACTTACCGGTCGGTAGCCCACTGAGCGAAACGGCCTTGTGGCACCGGCGGTACTGACTATGCTTGCCTCCAGGTCACGGGCGGAATGTGCCAGCGACCCACTACCGAAGGTGGATCATGATTCGCGAATTGTTCGTCGCCACTGCGATCAGCGGAGCCGCTGTCGGCCTGGCCCCTGCCGCCCTTGCCGACCCCGGTCATTACGACGGCGACGTGCCGGGCATGAATTACGACGCGTCACTCGGGGCGCCGTGTGACAACTACGACCGGTTCATTTTCGGACGCGGCCCCGGCGGTCAGGCCGAGGCGTGCCACTTCATCACCAACCAATTCCCCGCCGCACAATCGGGGTACTGGGTGATCACCTACCCGTTGCGCGGCGTGCAGGAAGTCGGCGCCAAGTGTGACAACCCGCGCGGATTGTCGGCCCAGTCGCCCGATGGGCAACCCATGATGTGCACCGAACACGGTTGGCAGATCGGCCAATTGACCGGCGGTGGTTTCCCGAACGGCATCGGCCCCGGCTTCCCGTCGTTCACCGGACTGAACCCCTAACCCCCGAACAGGAGACAGCCATGGCTTTCACGCCGAAAGACGCGATCGACGCCGCCCGCGACATCGTCAGCAATGCCGTCGAGCGGTCGGCGGACATCGTCGATAACGCCGGCCACATCATCAAGGGTGATATCGCGGGTGGCACCGGCGACATCGTGCACAACTCGATCGACATCGCGACCTACGCGGTCGAGCGCACCAAAGAGGTCTTCACCGGCCCGCCGGCCGACGAGGAGTAATCAGACGGACGCAGCTTCGTTCAACTCGTCGAGCTTGCTCGTCGCTTCCAGGTACTCCTGCACCCAACGCTCGATCACCGTCGACGTCTTCTCGACCTTGGTTAGCTGTCCGACAACCTGACCGACCGGGTTGAACGCCACGTCGACGGATTCGTTGGGGTAACGGTTGGTCGCCCGCACCGCCATCCCGGAAACCATGTACTGCAACGGCATTCCCAGCGGCTTCGGGTTTTCCGGCGCCTCCCAGGCATCGGTCCAGTCGTTGCGCAGCATCCGGGCGGGCTTGCCGGTGAACGAACGGCTTCGCACGGTGTCGCGGCTGCCGGCCTTCATGTAGGCGGCCTGCTGGACCGGCGTGTTCGAGGACTCCTCGACCATCAACCACTGCGACCCGGTCCACGCGCCCTGACAGCCCAGCGCCAAGGCCGCTGCGATCTGCTGACCGCTGCCGATGCCGCCGGCGCCGAGCACCGGGACCGGCGCGACCTCCTTGACGACCTGGGGCCACAACACAATTGAGCCCACCTCGCCGCAGTGGCCGCCGGCCTCGCCGCCCTGGGCGATGATGATGTCGACGCCGGCGTCGGCGTGCTTGCGGGCCTGCGAAGGAGAGCCGCACAGCGCGGCGACCTTGAGCCCGGCGTCATGAATGTGCTTGATCATGTCCGGCGGCGGGGTGCCAAGCGCGTTCGCGATCATCTTCACCTTGGGATGGGTGAGCGCGACTTCGACCTGAGGCGTGGCCGTGGCCTCGGTCCAGCCCAAGAGCTGCAGGCTGTCGCCATCGCTGTCCTCGATCGGCACACCGTGGTCGGCGAGGATCTTCTTGCCGAAGTCCAGGTGGTCCTGCGGCACCATTTTGCGCAGCGACTCGGCCAGTTCCTCCGCCGACAGGTGCGAGTCCATGCCCTCGTACTTGTTCGGGATGACGATGTCGACGCCATAAGGGTGGTCGCCGATGTTCTCGTCGATCCATTTGAGCTCGATCTCGAGCTGTTCCGGGGTGAAGCCGACTGCTCCCAGCACACCGAAACCACCGGCCTTGCTCACCGCGACGACGACGTCGCGGCAATGCGTGAACGCGAAGATCGGAAACTCGATACCGAGTTCGTCGCAGATGGGAGTGTGCATGGGGAGATCCTTACTTGGTTGCTTACCGCGGTGTAGGCGAATTGGAACGTGTTCTAGTTTAGTACGGATCGAGCCAATTGCGACACCCGGGTGAAAGTGAGCACTTACGGGCTGCGCGACCCCGGCGCTGGCGCCTCGCGCGGACCGTCAGAGCACGGCGTCGTGCACCAGCCACAGCAATGTAAAGGTCGACATACCGACCGCGCAGGCAAGGTGATCACGCCAAATCGACCGCGCCAGCACGGTTTGAGCGCTCGGGCTTCCCGAACGGCTACCCAGCCGGGCCGCATTGGGCACCGTGTGAGTAGCGGCCAGCAAAATCGGACCGCCAATCAGGAGCGCCGACAACGCCATCAGCCACCCGGGGTCATGCCCTCGCACCATCCTGAATCCCAACGCGGCGATAAGAAGCGCCATGACGACGGCGATGAGGTGGCCCATCGGTCGCGATTCGGTGACCGCGCGCCGGTAGTACCGCGCGATGGAATCCAGCACCTGATCAGGCAGTTCACGGGCAGAGCCCTTGGCGGTGAGTGTTTGTGCGTCGAAGATGAGGTCCATCCACAACACGGCAAGCAGGAAACCACCGCACGCGGTGAATAGGGGTGTTGTCGCGCTCATCGCTTGATTGTCACCTCCGGTCGCGATGCCGGTGGAACAAGTTCTAACTTCGTGGCCGTCTGCTGTAGCGTGACGCGGCATGGGACGCGTGGACGGAAAAGTAGCAGTGATCAGCGGCGGCGCTCGGGGGATGGGCGCTGCCCACGCTCGCGCACTGGTCGGCGAGGGCGCCAAGGTCGTAATCGGCGACATTCTCGACGATGACGGCAAGAAGCTTGCCGACGAGCTCGGCGACGCCGCACGCTACGTCCACCTCGATGTCACCCAGCCCTCCGACTGGGAGACCGCGGTGTCCACCGCAGTCGACGACTTCGGCAAGCTCAACGTGCTGGTCAACAACGCCGGGATCGTGGCGCTGGGTCAGCTCGGCCAGTTCAACGTGGACAAGTGGAACAAGGTCATCGACGTCAACCTCAATGGCACATTCCACGGCATCCAGGCCGCGGTCGAACCGATGAAGGCGGCCGGCGGCGGCTCGATCATCAATGTCTCGTCGATCGAAGGTCTGCGTGGCGCCATCATGGTGCACCCGTACGTGGCCTCGAAGTGGGCGGTGCGCGGGTTGACCAAGTCGGCGTCGCTGGAGTTGGCGTCGCAGAACATCCGGGTGAACTCCATCCACCCGGGTTTCATCCGGACCCCGATGACCAAGCACTTCCCGGACGACATGGTGACCGTTCCGCTGGGTCGTCCGGGCGTCGCCGACGAGGTCGCCACGTTCGTGGTGTTCCTGGCCAGTGACGAGTCCTCCTATGCCACGGGCGCCGAGTTCGTCATGGACGGCGGTCTGGTGAACGACGTCCCGCACCGGATGTAACCGCTAGCGGCCCAAAACCCTATCGACACCGTGCAATAACGGTCTCGGCGAACCTTTCGATCGCGGCGCGACAGCCGTCGCGGTTGCTCGGCTCGACACCCTCACCCATCCAGGGCGCGCACATCACCGCGGTGATGCCGATATCTTCCGCACGGCGGAAAAGATCGGCCGACGGCATCTCCAGCAGCGCCAGCATGATCTCGAAAGGCTCACCGTCGCGGCCGTAGTCGCGCCGTAGCTCCATCAGCTTCTGCACGTATCGGGCCGCGTCGTCCCAGACATACGCCGTGCCGACCCAGCCGTCGCAGAGTCGAGCCGCCCGGCGCAGCGCGACCTCCGATTCGCCGCCCGACAAGATCGGCACCGGCGACGGCGGATGGGGCTCGAGCATCATCTCCGGCACCTCGTAAAAGCGACCACTCCACGACACCCAGCCGCCCTGCCACAGCGCGCGCAACGCGGGAATCATTTCGTCCAACCGCTTGCCGCGCGTCCTGAAATCTTGTCCCAGCAAGTCGAATTCCTCGCGCATCCAGCCGGCGCCGACGGCGAGTGACACCCGGCCGCCGGAGATCACCGCTGCGGTGGCCACCTGTTTCGCCACTTCGACGAGCGGCCGGGACGGGGCGACGTAGATGGCGTTGGAGAACCGCAACCGCTGCGTGATCGACGACATCGCACCGATCATGATCCACGAATCCGGCCAAGCGGTCTCGGGTTGCCACGGTGGCACCCCGGCGGGTGACGGATAGGGGGAGGTCAACTTGCGCGGATAGATCAGGTGATCGGCGCAGATGACGCCGTCGTATCCGCATTCGTCGAGCATGCGGGCGATCTCGAGCGCGTCGTTGGTGTCCATAAACGGTGTGCCGGACCAGAACTGCATCACGCCACCTCGACACCCGCGAAAGTGCAACTGCCGACGCATTTCCCGAGTAGAACCGTCGGTTGTTGCACTGTCGCGGGGTCTCGCGTCCACCCGTCGCTCATCGAACTCCCTTCACAGTTCCAGCAATATGGTCACGGGTCCGTCGTTGACCAGTTCGATCTGCATGTGGGCGCCGAAGATCCCGGTGGTCACGTCGGCGCCCAGACGTCGCAGCGCGACTACGAATTCGTCGACCAACGGTTCGGCGACCGTCCCGGGTGCGGCAGCGTTCCACGACGGTCGCCGTCCCTTGGCAGTATCGGCGTACAGCGTGAACTGGCTGACTACCATGATCGGTGCGTTGAGGTCGGATGCCGACCGCTCGTGGTCGAGAATCCTTAATTGCCAGAGCTTTTCGGCTAGCCGTCGGGCTTTGTCGGCGTCATCGTCGTGGGTCACCCCGACGAGCGCCACCAGCCCCTGGCCGACGGGGCTGATCGAGCCGACAACCTGGCCGTCCACCGACACCGCTGCCGACGTCACCCGTTGCACCAGTACCCGCATGGCCAGATGGTGCCACGTACGCTCGGGCCATGTCGGTACTCGTCGCGTTCTCGGTTACGCCGCTCGGTGTCGGGGAGGGGGTCGGCGAACTCGTCGCCGAGGCGGTCCGGGTGGTTCGCCAATCGGGATTGCCGAACAAGACCGATTCGATGTTCACGGTGATCGAAGGCGACAGCTGGGGCCAGGTGATGGCGGTCGTCGAGCGCGCGGTCGAAGCGGTCGCGGCTCGCGCCGCCCGGGTCAGCGTGGTGATCAAGGCGGACTGGCGATCAGGCGTCACCGACGCGATGACCAGCAAGATCGACTCGGTCGAGAGGCATCTGACACCACCCGCCTAATGTCATAGCGGTGAGCGCACGCGCGGGCATCGTCGTTACCGGAACCGAGGTTTTGACCGGCCGGGTGGCCGACCGTAACGGTCCCTGGCTCGCCGATCGCCTGCTCGAGTTGGGCGTCGAGCTCGCTCACATCACCATCTGCGGCGACCGGGTATCCGACATCGAAGCGCAGCTGCGCTTCATGGCCGACGCGGGCGTGGACCTGATCGTCACGAGCGGCGGGCTCGGGCCCACCGCGGACGACATGACGGTGGCCACCGTCGCCCGGTTCTGCGGCCGCGAACTCGTACTCGACGCCGAGCTGGAGAACAGGATCGCCGAGATCTTGAAGAAGCTCATGGCGCGCGTCGGTTCCGGCGATTTCGAGGCGCTGCGCGCCGCCAACCGCAAGCAGGCCATGGTCCCGGTCGGCGCGGTGGTGATGGATCCGGTCGGGACCGCCCCCGGTGTCGTCGTTCCGGGCAAACCGACCGTCGTCGTGCTGCCGGGCCCGCCGCGCGAACTGCAGCCGATGTGGAAAACGGCAGTGCAGATACCCGCCGTCCAGGAGGCCATCGCCGGCCGGACCGTCTACCGCCAGGACACCATCAGGATGTTCGGGTTGCCGGAATCCGGTTTGGCCGAGACCCTGCGGGAAGCCGAGCACCAGGTGCCCGCATTTGCCGAGTTGGAGATAACGACCTGTCTGCGGCGCGGGGAGCTCGAGATCGTCACCCGCTACGAACCCGACGCCTCCGCCACGTATCGACAACTGAGCGAACTGCTCCGAAACCGCCACGGGCAGCACATCTTCTCCGAAGACGGCTCGACCGTGGACGACCAGATCGCGCAGCTGTTGACCGGGCGTCGAATCGCGACGGCCGAATCGTGCACCGGGGGACTGCTGGCGGCCCGGCTCACCGAACGGCCCGGGTCGTCGGCCTACCTCGCCGGTGGGGTGGTGGCGTACGCCAACGACGCGAAAACCGACTTGCTCGATGTCGATTCCGCATTGATCGAGACACATGGCGCGGTGTCCGAACCGGTGGCCGAGGCGATGGCGGCCGGCGCGTTACGCCGCTTCGGCGCCGATACCGCGGTGGCGATCACCGGCATCGCCGGCCCCGGCGGGGGAACCGACGACAAACCGGTCGGCACCGTCTGCTTCACCGTCGCCCTGGGCGGCCACGCACCGTCGACGCGAACGCTTCGACTCCCGGGCAACCGCAACGACATCCGGGAGCGGTCGACGACGGTGGCGATGCATCTGCTGCGTCAAACGCTCCAACAACCCCGCTAACATGACCGGGTGCCCTACCTGCTTCGGCCGTTCGTGCTGGCGTGGCGGTATTGGCCGCAGATAATCGCGTGCTACCTGGTTGGCATGCTGGCCCGTCGTGGCGCCGTCGAATGGGCCGCCTACGTCGGGCACAACCACGCTTTTTGGGCAGCGATGATCATGCCGTTCGCCGGTTTGGCGACGCTGGGTTCGTACGTGGCGATGTTCCTGGTGGTCCGTCGCGGCGTGCCGGTTCTCGCGGATCTGCCGCGCCCCTCACTTCGCGGCGTCGACCTGTTCACCTCGATCGTCGCGCCGTTCTTCGCGATCTACCTGGCTTGGCAACTGTTCAAAGAAGATTGGCTGGCCTACCTGGCGCGTGCGCTGGACTATCAGATCGACGAAGCGTTCAGCGGAATCGACACCCATGCCCTTCCGATACCGAAAACCACATGGATCGTCATCATTGGCGCGCTGATCATCCGATATCCGTTGCGGTACTTCGCGGGCCGGCTGCCACGGTGGCTGACAGCCGTGCGGATCTACATCGACTCGCTGTGGATATTTTTAGTGCTGAGCTATTCGTTGTCGGCAGGATTCACGTTTCTGGTCAACCCGGCCGGGTGGGTCGCCAAACGCCGAATCGTGGTGTGGTTCACCAGTACTCGCGCTGAGCTGTTCTCCCACGTCAAATTTCTGGAGATCGGGTGGAAGGGCCTAATGTGGGCGGTGAAGACCGTGTTCGGCGGTGCGGGGGTGCCGCTGATGTGGCTGGCGGTGATTGGCATCGTCTACGGGGTGTCGACGCAGGCGGACTGGCATGCCGCCGCCCGCCGAACCATCGGTGAGCGCGGCGCGACGTTGATCGAACAGGTGATGCCTGCGGGCCGTATTCAGCGCCGGTGGACCGTCGTGCCGGAGGCGCTCCGGGGCAAGGTGTCCGACTACGCGAAGTCGAAGACCGGTCGCTATCAGCCGATCGTCGACTCGGCCAAGTTGATCCTGCACGGCGGCCCGGTGGCACTGGCCGCCTACGTGCTCGCCTACCTGGCGCTGGCATGGCTGGACACCGGCGGCAGTTTCTACGGACCGTCGAACGACCATGGCTACCTGCTCCGCGGCATGGCCTGGCTCATCGGCCCGCATGACTGGGGTTTCTGGAGGTCGTTCATGCCGACGCTTGGCCTGGTCTCCCAGCTGATCGTGGTGCCGCTGCGAATCGCGTTGATTGCCACTGTTTTCGGCTATTGCTGGCTGCACGCGACGCGCGCTGAGTCGGTCAAGCAGGGGACAGGCTCAGAACTGGAGACGCTGCACGATGGCGGCGCTGCTATCGATGACGTCGACCGCGTTGGGTTTGACATCGGCGGGCAGCAGGAAATCGAACTGCAAGGGCCCGGGCCTGTTACAGAACTCGGTGGCGCCGGGGTCGAGCGGGTAGACGACGCCGGAGCTCGACTGGTCTCGCCACCGCCGTCGCCCGTCAGTGAGGACCCCGTCGCACGGCTGCGTGGTCGGGGGACCCGACCGCTCGATGATGACGACAGCTAGCGTGGCGCCCTGCGGTATCGACGGCCCATCGGGTCGATCCGGCAGCTTGGCGACGCGCCGGACCGATCGAATCCGCCATGTTTGCCCGAACACCGACGCGCTCGCGCCAAGCGAGGCGACACGTTGCGGTTCCACCGTCCGTCGATAGCCCACCCAGTCCGGATACAGGTTGACCACGCAAGTCGTCGCCAGCGCGGCGGCCGCGGCCGCAACGCCGATCAGGTTTCGCACCCACAGCCTGTTCATGTCGCCGGACCGATCTCGAACGGTTTGACCGCAATGATGTCGGAGCGGTCCTGCGGCCGGTTGGCGAGATCGATCACCAAGCGGTCGTTGAGTCGCTCGTCGCCGCCCGCCCACACCCGCACCTGCAGCGGGCCGGTGATGGCCGGCTGCATCAACTCGGGCGCGACGTCGAAAACCCAATAACCGTGTTGCGGCAATCCGGGGTCGACTCGAACGCCGAAGCCGGGCATCGGGGTGCGCAGTGCCTGCTGATAGGTGTTGCCGCCCAACACCAGATCGGCGCTGACCAACTCCGACGACGTGAGCGCCGACACCGTCGCGTCGACGACGAGCCAGGTTCCGATCGCCGAGACGGTGCTCGACGAGTATCGGCCGAGTGCGAATTTCGCTTTGGGCGCTACCCGTACCTTGGTGACGGCGACGTCCAGCGCGCGGCCACGCACCGCGTTACCCAGGCTGCCATGGACGTCGAAAGGCGTGTATATCTGCGTCGGAACGGGCAGGCGGTGCCACAGCAATGCGGCAGCGGTGATCAGCACCGCTGTAAGAGGTAGCGCCACCCGGCGGGCGATCGCCGCACGCACATCGGTCATAGTTTCACCACCGGCACCACAATTTGGGCGTAAACGGTCTCACTGGCGAGCCAGTCCTTGCCATAGGTGACCATCATTTCGCGCAGTTGTTTCTGCCAAACCCGAAGTGTCACTTTGGAACCGGCGGCAATCTCGCTATGCGGGACTTTCCACAGGAAGACGACCTTCTCAGACAGTTTGGGTCCCAGCGCCACCACCATTGACGAGTCGGCGATTCGGAACGCACCAAGGAACTCCTTGTGCGGTTGCTGCAAATCGAATTCCGCGCTGCCGGTGACCCCGCCCAAGGAACCCTGGATCGGCCCGTCGTTGCGGACCGAGCTGACCAAGCCCAGGTAGATGTGATCGGGCGTGGCCGGCATGAGCACCCGCTTGCCCGCGCGAACATCGTCCAGAACGACGGCCTTCGTGACGTTCACCGTGAATTCGCCATCGCTGTAAGGCTGTCCGACGTTGAACACTTTCGGTTTCGCATCGACACTGTCCAGACCGCCGAACAGAGCCGCCACTGCCACCACCGCCCCAGCGACCAGATGCCACATCTGCGGAAGTTTCAGCTGGGCCAACTCACCACGTATGAACCGCTTGAGTCCGCTGAGCATGTCGATGAGCCTATCCGCCACTGGCCGGGGTCGTCGCACTACTTTCGCTACTACCGAAGCGGATTCCGGTGGCGTCCTTGCCAATCGCCGTCAGTACCGCGACGGCTATCAAAACGGGCCCGATCGTCGCGGCCAGTGCAAACGGGTAGCCGTGGCTCTCGGCCAGCCGTTCTTGGATCGGCAAGTTGAACGCCGCCAAGAGATTGCCCAGCTGGTACGTGACACCCGGGTAGAAGCCGCGGATGGCATCGGGCGACATTTCCGTGAGATGTGCGGGGATGACGCCCCACGCGCCTTGCACCGCGAACTGCATCAAAAACGAGCCAAGGCACAGCATCGCGGCGGAATGCGAATAGGCGAACAACGGCACGATCGGCAATCCCAGCACGGCGCAGAAGATCACGGTGTAGCGGCGGCCGAACCGCTGTGACAACGAACCGAAGATCAGCCCGCCCGCGATCGCGCCGATGTTGTAGATCACCACGATCCATTTGGCGGTCGTGTGGGAGAGGCCGGCGCCGCCATCGTGGGTGGCCGACAGGAACGTCGGGTACACGTCCTGGGTGCCGTGACTCATCCAGTTGAAAGCCGCCATCAACAGCACCAGATAAATGAACCGGCGGATGACCGCCGCATCACGCAGAATGTCGCGAATTCTGGTGCGCGTCACCTTCATTCGGTCTTGCTCGGCTTCCCATACTTCGGACTCCTGCACCCGGTACCGGATGATCAGACTGATCAGCGCGGGGATGATGCTCAGCCCGAACAGCCACCGCCACGACAACCCGAGTTGATCGATCACCAACAGCGACGCCACCGTGGCGAGGAGATAGCCGAACGCGTAACCCTCTTGGAGCAGTCCGGAGAAGAACCCCCGCCGCTCTACGGGGACCTTTTCCATCGCCAGCGCGGCACCGAGTCCCCATTCACCGCCCATGCCAATGCCGTACAGCAGTCGCAGGACGACAAGAACGGTGAAGTTGGGCGCGAACGCGCACAAAAATCCGACCACCGAATAGAACACCACGTCCACCATCAGCGGCAGCCGGCGTCCGACCCGGTCGGCCCACAGCCCGAACAGCAGCGCACCCACCGGCCGCATCAGCAAGGTCGCGGTCGTCAGGAATGCGACTTCCGCCTTGGTGTGGTGGAACGTCTTCGCGATGTCGGCGTACACCAGCACCACGAGGAAGTAGTCGAAGGCGTCCATCGTCCAGCCCAACATCGCAGCGACGAACGAATTGCGTTGATCTTTGGTCAGCGGCGGGTTCGCGGGCACCCGCTCCGTTTATCACACTGCGTGCGATGGTGTCGCGCGCACAGTGCAGAATTCACTCCTTCTCGATGCTGTCCCAGAGCTCGATCATGGTGCGAAGAATTTCCTCGGCGAAACCCAGTCCGGCGAGATGACTTTCTCCGGGCAGCATGTAGAGCTCCGCGTCGGGCAAACGGCTGACGACGTGTTGCCCGTGGGCGAACGGGACGATGTGGTCCTTGTCGCCGTGCCACCAGCGGACGGGGATCTTGACCTCGTCGAGCCGGAAACCCCAGTCCTTGGCGAACACAAGGATGTCGGCGAACGGGGCGGCCAACTGCTTGCGGGAACCGTTGAGCAGGTCGTCGAGGAACATCGCCTTGAATTCCGGACGCACCAGCAGCCGGCGATCACCCTCGGGGGACACTCCCGCGTACAGGTACAAGGCGGGTTCGGCGACCGGCTTCAGCAGGCGGATGAATCCGGCCGCGGCCAACCGGATGGGCAGGCCGGCCACCTTCAGCAGCGGCGCAACGAAAGTGCCGAATGCCATCAGCCCACCGCTCGTCGCCTCGGGGCCGACGGTCGGAGCCACGCCGCCCAGCACCCCGACCGCGATCACGCGGTCGGGCATCGCCGCCGCGCATGCCAGCGTGTAAGGCCCCCCGCCGGACAGTCCGATCACGATCATCTTGTCGATGCCGAGGGTGTCGGCGACGGTGCGCAGGTCGTCGGCGAACGCGAGGACGTTCTCGTACTGATGGGGAGTCGATGAGCCGATGCCGGGTCGGTCGATGCCGATCAGCCGGATGTGGTTGTCCGCGGCATAGACCCGGGCCTCGGCGGGGATCTGCCGTCGCGCGCCTGGGGTGCCGTGCAGCCAGAAGATGGGCCGGCCGTGTGGATCGCCGAATTCGGCAAACCCCAACTGTCGATCGTCGCCGACCGCGATGTTGCCCTCCAGTTTGGGGCGATCAATCGAGTACGCCATTACCGCAGTGTTACACGGACGCGTCGCGCTCAATCCACGAACGACGACGCCGTCTGTGGTGCACGCTGCATACAACATCGGCCGACGGGAGCGCGTCATGCAGATCATCGATGCCGACGGACACGTCGCGGAGAACCCGTCGCTGGCGATCGAGGCCCTGAAGCGCTGGCCCGAGCTCGTCAGGGCAAGCACCGACGGGAGGGCGCGGTTGGTGATCGAGGGCCGCAACTATCCCGAGGACACCGGCCCGGGTGCCGGCTGTCCACCCGAGCACGGGATCAGCAACGCGCCGGACATCAACTGTCGGTCGGTCGAGGGTGTGCTGGGCGACGCCGACCGGGACCACATCGACACCATGGTGCTGTATCCCAGCTTGGGGCTGTGCGCACCGAGCATCGAGGACCCGGAATTCGCCGCCGGGTTCGCCCGCCTTTACAACCAGTGGATCGCTGATTTCTGCGCCCCGGGGGACGGCCGGTTGCGCGGCGTTGCGGTGACGCCGGTCGAACACGGACAGCCGGCGATCGACGTTATGCGCGAAGCCAAAGAACTCGGGCTGTTGGCCGCGCTCGTCCCACCGGCGCTCAAGACTCGCAATCTCGATCACCCGGACCTCGACCCGTTTTACGCCGCGGCGGTCGAGCTCGACATGCCACTGGGCATCCACGGCGCGCCGGGCATCCACCTACCGAAGATCGGTGTCGACCGCTTCACCAACTACATCCAGGTGCACTGCATCAGCTTTCCGTTCGATCAGATGACGGCGATGACGGCGATGGTGTCTGGCGGTGTCTTCGATCGCCATCCCGGTCTGCGGGTGGCTTTCCTCGAGGCGGGGGTGGGCTGGGTGCCGTTCTTCATCGACCGCTTGCACGAGCACTTCGAAAAGCGCGGCGACTGGATCGACCATGGCTGGCAACGCGATCCGCGGGAGTACATCGAAGCCGGAAACATCTTCGTCACGTGCGAGCCGGACGAGCCGATCCTGCCCGGCGTCATCGACGTGCTCGGCGATGACTTCATCATGTTCGCCAGCGACTATCCGCATTGGGACGGTGAGTGGCCGGAGAGCACCAAACACCTGCGCACCCGCCCGGACATCAGCGAAAGTGCGCGCTCGAAAATCGGTGGCCTCAACGCGAAGAACTTCTACGGCCTCAACTAGGTTTTCGGACTCAAGAGGTCGGACTGCCGACCAACTGGGCGCCCACTACTGTTGTCGTGTCGACACTGTTACCAATACCCTCTTCTTTGCAGCTGTCAGGACGGCGTTGGTGGCAGCCCGTCATGACCAAAGCTGAACACCATCAAAGAGTTGAGGGGCTATGGGCGAATTCGATAAGCATGAGGGTGAAGCGCAAACCATCGTGAATCTCGCCGAAGCGGCGATGCACATGTACCGGGCAGCCATTGATTCGCTGCCTTTTCCTGAAGACAAGAAATTCCAGAAGCGCGCGGAGATTGTTCTCACCGGTATGCGGAAGCTCCGCGCCGCGCTGACCGAGGCCGCGAGCCACAGCCGGCCCACTCCCACGGTGATGATGGCGCTCAGCGACGTCCGGCGGCGCTACGACGATTTGATGGAGCGCGCCGCCGATGCACCCGGATCGACTCTGGGACAACAGCTTTACAACGCCCGCATTCACGCCAAGCTGTCGGCGCACGAAGCGGCCAACGGCTTCGGTCTTCGGCGCGAACTGCCCGACGAGCTCGAAGAAGGCGGCACACCCACCGCGCAGGAGGCACCGCTCGTCGAGCAGTTGATCGCCGCGATCCGGGTGGTGGCGGGTCTAGACGAGGGCCACGTCGAGCCAGAGCCCGCGCCGGCCGTCGAAGAGCACGTCAACGGAAGCAACGGCTGGGATGACGCGCTCGCGCTGAACGGAGCCGGCGAAGAGGCGCACGCCCACAACTGAAGGAGCGCCTCAGCGAATGGGCAGTCCGGTCAGCGCCCGGCCGATCACCAGCCGCTGAATCTCGCTGGTGCCCTCAAAGATCGTGAAGATCTTGGCATCTCGGTGCATCCGCTCGACCGGGTAGTCGCGGGTGTAGCCGTTGCCGCCGAGGATCTGGATGGCCTCGTCGGTGACGTACACCGCGGTTTCGCTGGCGTACAACTTCGCCATCGAACCCTCGGCTGACGTGAACGGCTTGTTGTTGCGCTGCATCCAGCTGGCCCGCCACACCAGCATCCGGGACGCGTCAATGCGGCTCTTCATGTCGGCCAATTTGAAAGCGACAGCCTGGAATTCGGCGATCTTGCGGCCGAACTGCTCGCGCTGACCGGAATACTCCAGGGCGTACTCGTAGGCGGCGCGAGCGATACCCAGTGCCATCGCGCCGACGGTCGGACGGGTGCGTTCGAACGTCATCATCGCCGCCTGGCTCGACGTGCGATGCCCTTCCTTGATCCGGGCGATCCGGCCTTCGAATTTCTCGCGGCCGCCCAGGATCAGCTCACCGGGAAGGCGGACGTCGTCCAGTACCACCTCGGCGGTGTGCGACGCCCGGATGCCGTGCTTCTTGAACTTTTGGCCTTGCGAAAGGCCTTTGGTGCCTGGCGGCACGATGAACGTCGCCTGGCCCCGGGTGCCGAGTTCAGGCTCGACCGACGCGACCACGACGTGGACGTTGGCGATGCCACCGTTGGTGGCCCAGGTCTTGGTCCCGTTGAGCACCCACTCGTCGCTGGCTTCGTCGTACTTCGCCCGTGTACGAACGGCGCCGACGTCCGATCCGGCACCGGGCTCCGACGAGCAGAACGCCGCCAGTTGCGGATCACCGGGGCTACCGAACATCTGCGGGAGCCACTCGCCGATCTGTTCCGGAGTCCCGTTGGCGGCCAGCGCCGCCGCGGCGAGGCCGGTGGCCATGATGGACAACGCGATTCCGGCGTCACCCCAGAACATTTCCTCGAAGACCGTGGGCATGCCCAATCCGCTGGATTCGCCGGCCATCTGGGCGAACAGGTCCGGGGTGTAGAGCCCGACCTTGGCCGCCTCCTGAATGATCGGCCAGGGCGTCTCTTCCCGCTCGTCCCACTCGGCCGCGGCGGGGCGGATCACCGACTCGGCGAACTCGTGCACCCAGTCACGGACTTGCACCACTTCATCGGGCAGGTCCAGGGAAAAGGTCGCGTCCATTTGCGCTCCTATCGGGTGTCGCGCTCGGTGAGATCGGGTACCTACAGTAAACGCTTGTATACTGAGTGGACAAACCGGCAGCTCAGCAACCCGTTAGGGGCCACATGCAACGCAGCGATATCCGCGCCGTCGGCGATCTGGCGGGGGAGGCGACGTCCGTGGTGACCACCCTCGTGCGGGATATGCACGCCGGCATTGCCAAACGCGTCTTCAGCTCGATCGGGCCATCGGCCACACCGACCAGGACCATCCACGACGGGATCACCCGGGCGGTCTACAGCGGCGTCGACCATGGGCTTCGTGGCGCCACCCGTGCCGCGGGCATGCTCGCCGCGGAAATCTGGGGTAACGAGGTCGACGAGGCTCTGGAATCCCGTAACGATTCCGTCGGCGCCGCCATCGCAGCGGTGAACGGCATCTACGGCGACGAGCTGACCGATCGCGACAACCCACTGGCGGGCGCGATGGTGGTCCGACGCGACGGTGAAACGGTGGCGCTGACCGTCGACGCGCTGGCCGCGGCGTATCCCGCCGCCACCGGCCGGGTCGTCGTCTTTGTGCACGGTTGGTGCATGACCGAGCAGGCGTGGTCGCGGCCACCGCGCGAGCCCGGTGACGCCCGCAGCTACGGCGAACGGCTGCGCGATGACCTCGGCTATAGCCCAGTTCTGTTGCGCTACAACACCGGACTGCACATCTCGGTCAACGGCCGGACCCTGGCCGGCGTCCTTGACCTGCTGCAGGACCGATGGCCGGTCCCCATCACCGATCTCGTGTTGGTGGGCCATTCGATGGGCGGGCTGGTCGTGCGCAGTGCGTGCCACTACGGCGCCGAGCAGCAGCACGCCTGGACGAATCGCGTCAGCAGGGTGGTATGCCTGGGGTCGCCGCACCTGGGCGCGGATCTGGAGAAGGGCGTGAACATCGCGTCATGGGCGCTGGCCAAGTTGCCCGAAACACGGGCAATTGCAGCGTTTTTGAACGCCCGCAGCGACGGTGTGAAGGATCTGCGCTTCGGCAACTGCCTCGACGAGGACTGGCTCGACGTCGACCCCGACGAATTTCTGCACGACCGCTGCCATGAAGCGCCGTTTCTGCCGCACGCCACCTACCACTTCGTGTCGTCCACGGTGGCGCCACCGCTACTCGGGCTGATCGCCGGCGACCACCTGGTGCGCGCCAAAAGTGCTGCGGGCCTTGGTAAGTCACGACGGATCCCGTTCCAAGAGGAGCTTGGCCTGACCCTGACCGGGTTGAATCACTTCGACTTGCTAAACCACCCGGGGGTTTACGCGAAACTGCGCGAGTGGTTGTCGCAGTCAGCGGCGCGCGCCGTCGGTGCGGGCGATGAGGGCAGCGACATCGGCGGCGACCGCTAGCGACTGCTCGTCGGTCGCGGCGTGATAGGCGCGCGCGACCGGGTCGTACACGGCGCCGGCGATCGACCCGTGGTCGGCGGGCAACTCGGCCACCTGCACCGGCCAATCGTGCTGCCGTAGTGCCGCGGCGAAGTCGTTGGCCACCGAGACGGGGATGACGCGGTCGGCGACCCCGTGCAGCAACGTGAACGGTGTCGCGATCGCGGTGTCGTGAAGCTGAGCGGCGGGCAGCTCGTGGAAGATCGGATCGGCGACCATGAATGCGCCGGCCAGGCAGACGGTGTGCGCGAAGGAAATGCCCAGCTGGTTCGCCTGAATGGTCAGCGCGGCCGCCGCGAGGCCTCCCATGGACCAGCCGACGAGCACCACACCGTTGGGGTCGTCGACCCGCTCACGGGTGAACTGGACCGAGGTCAGGAGATCGGCTCGGCCGCCGTCCGCGGCAGAGGAATTCCAGTCCGGGGCGACGACACCCAGACCGTGGCTCGCGATCAACGCAGCGAGCGACCGAACCGAGGAGCGCGCATCGGCCTGCTGGCCGTGCCAGAGCAGAACCGTGCGCTGGGAGGGCTCGCCGAAAACATCCGCCAGCCGACCGGCGGCGTACTCGACCGTCTGCATGCGTGCTGGCTGGTCCCGCGCCTACTTGGGCGGCGCCGGGGCTGGCGCGGGGGCCGGTGCTGGTGGCGGAGCCGCCGCGCCTCCGCCGCCAATCAGCGAGTTGAGGATGCCCAGCGGAAGCCCGGCCTGCTCCGGCGACTTGCCCGGATCGGGCACCGCAGCGTCGTTCTTCTGCCACGCCTGGCAGCCGTCCGTCTTGAACGTCTTGTCGGTCGGCTCGATCCGCACAATCTGCGGCTTCTTGCTCATCGCGTTGTCGAGCGGCTGCTTGGCGTCGTCACCGAGCCGTTTCCAATAGCAGACGCCGTTGCCGACCGGACCGGCCGATGTGTAGACACCCGGCACGATGTCGCTGCCCACGTTGTAGACCCCGTCTTTGTCGATCGTGGTCTTGGCCGGGGCGGGCGCCGGCGCGTGCCCAAGTGCCGGGGGTCTACACATCGGCCGGTCCGGTCGGCAACGGCGTCTGCTATTGGAAACGGCTCGGTGACGAGA